>NZ_CP025096.1:8182044-8794837 GCF_002831565.1 Spirosoma pollinicola
TATGTGCGGGCTCTTCTTTTCCAGCGTTGTTACCAGCGCAAGATGCTGTTTCACAATGCGTTGAATAAGCATCGGGTAGGCCGCAATACCTTTATCGCTCACAATAAAATAAACGGGATCGGCCTTACCCAAAAATTCGGTTTCTTTCAGTTGGCTGTATTGTTGAATAAGCGCAAACAAGGGGTCCGTCAACGGTATAATGCGGTGTTTGTTTCGCTTTCCGAGTACCGTTATCGTTTTCTCATAGAGGTTCACATCAACGGTTTTCAGCCCCGTAAGCTCACTTAAGCGTATGCCTGTTCCGTAGAGTAATTCGAGGACCAGTTTGTCGCGAAGCCCCTCAAATGTATCGGCAAACTCAACGTCGCTGAGCAGCATTTCCATCGGCTTCTCTTCAACATACTGCGGCAGTTTCTTACTGGTTTTCAATGCCATTATCTTCGACATTGGATCGAAATCGATGGCTTTCCGACGCAGCAGAAACCCAAAAAAAGCCCGTAGCGTGGCAATCTTCCGGTTCACCGACGACTTATCAATATCGCTCTCAACCAAACTTACAATCCACGAGCGCACATGCCGAAAGTCGGCGAGTTCGGGCTTGGCGATATTGCATTCGGTACTGAGGAAGGTGCAGAATTGTTCCAGGTCTTTCGCGTAGGCCGTCAGGGTGTGATGGCTCAGCCGTTTTTCGTACCGGATGTGCTGGAGGAAGTCCTGACCGGGATTCGTGGAGTTTGACGTATTCACAGGATATTGCTTTACCAAAGCTAATCATATCGATCATCTTTATCTACCTGACTTTACAATTCATAACAGTCGAATTATAAAAAATTAGCAATCATGTACATGTTTAAAGCATAAAAATTCTGTTGGGTCGCCAGTGCAGTTAAGACCTATTAATGGACACTCTTTTTTGTCATCGACAATCTTAAAAATCCTTCAAATCCCAAGAATCCCGGTTCAGACAAAAAAAGCAGCAAACATCTCTGTTTGCTGCTTTTGTGTCGTGTCTTATCTGGCGATTTATTCTCGTTGACTGCGCATTCAACGATCCATTCACAACCATCTTCATACCACTGAGCCGGATCGAATCCTATTGCTCGGTGTGATTGCCGTACATACGCTCTTTGTAGGTGGCTTTGATAATTTCTGTGCGACGCTTGATGGATGGTTTCTGGAAAGCCGTCCGCGACCGCAACTGCCGCAACACACCCGTCTTCTCAAATTTCTTTTTGAAGCGTTTCAGGGCTTTGTCAATCGACTCGTTGTCTTTTACGTTAATGATAAGCATGTTCTAAATTTTCTGTTTTAGCTAAAAACCGGACGGCAAAGGTAATAGATTTGCAACTATGAAACAAGCCATTATCGACTTAGGTACCAATACATTTCACCTGCTGATCGTTGAAAAAACCGACTCGACTTACACAACGCTGTTTCGTGAAAGTCGTCCCGCCAGGATCGGCCAGGCCGGTATCAATCAGGGCCTCATCACCGAAGAAGGCATTGACCGGGCGTTGGTCGTGCTGACTTATTTTCGGGAAGTGCTCGACCAGCACCAGGTCGATCCCGGACAGGTTATTGCCACCGGCACCAGCGCTATACGTGTGGCCCGCAATCAGGCGGAGTTTATTGAGCGGGTTAGAGCCGTTACGGGCATTCCGATTACCGTCATTTCGGGCGAACAGGAGGCTGATTATATTTATCAGGGTGTTCGTGCAGCCGGTGCCCTGGATGAATCCACATCGCTGGTGATGGATATTGGGGGTGGTAGTGTTGAGTTTATTCTGGGTAATCAGTCGCGAATATTCTGGAAACAGAGTTTTGAAATAGGTGGTCAACGGCTTCGGGAGCGGTTTATGCCGGGAACGCAGGGTCGTGACGAGCCAATCAATCCGGGTAGTATTCGTCGACTTCACGATTATTTCCAGGAACAGTTGTTGCCGCTGGCGAATGCCATTCACCAGTACCAGCCAACTGTTCTGGTCGGTTCGTCGGGTTCGTTCGATACTCTGGTCGATATGTGGTTCATGCACGAACATGACCACCTGCCCGATCCCAATAAGGCTACGTTTTCCTTGCCCGTATCAGAGTTTTACCGCGCTTACAAACTGCTGATTACGCGTAATCATGCCGACCGGATGCGGATTCCCGGCATGATCGAACTGCGCGTCGATATGATTGTGGTAGCCGTTTGCCTGATTGATTACGTACTAAAAACATACAATATTTCGCAGATCAGAACCTCGACCTACTCCTTAAAAGAAGGTGTGATGGCTTCTATTAACGGTTGACTGGTAATTGGTAATGTAAAATGGATAATGCACAATGGGTAATGGAAAGTGGATTGTTGACAAGTACTTCAGAATAGGTATGTTTTGAATCAAATGAGCTTTTCATTATTCATTGTCTATTCTACATTATTCATTCTACATTATCCATATTCACTACCCTTTACCTCCAGTAGATGAAAGCCGAAACCAATGACCGCTCGTCTTATAGCAATTTGATTTATACGGCCCTAATCATCATAGCGGCAGTTTTGGCAATGGTGTTTCCCGCCCCCTTTACCAGGCTGGGCGACTTCCCCATGAAAAAGCTGATTTTACCCTTAATTCAGATTATTATGCTGGGGATGGGTACCACCATGTCGGTCAAAGATTTCGAGGGGGTCATTAAACAGCCAAAAGCGGTATTCGTTGGTGTAGCGTGCCACTTTCTTATCATGCCATTACTGGGTTTTACGCTGGCGAACGTGTTTAACTTTCCGCCCGAAATTGCCGCTGGTGTTGTATTGATAGGGTGTTCGCCCAGCGGGTTGGCCTCCAACGTCATGTGCTTTATTGCCAAAGCGAACGTGCCCTTATCCATCACCGTCACAACGATATCTACACTGCTGGCTCCATTCCTGATGCCCGCCCTAATGACCTTACTGGCGGGACAGTTCATCGAAATTTCGTTCTGGAAGATGATGGTCGAAATTATACAGATCGTTATTTTTCCTGTTCTGATCGGGCTGGCACTGAACCGTATTTTCCACAAGTCGACCGTTGTCCTGAACCGGATCATGCCCGTTATTTCGATGGCGGGCATTGTGCTGATTGTGGCCATTATTACGGCTACCGGCCGCGATAGCCTGCTCACGGTGGGCTGGACACTGGCCTTGTGTGTATTGATCCACAACCTGACGGGTTTTACGCTGGGCTACTGGAGTGCCCGTATATTCGGTATGGACGAACAAAGCTGCCGAACAGTAGCACTTGAAGTTGGATTGCAAAACGGCGGACTGGCGTCTGGCATCGCTGTTCAAATGGGTAAAGTGGCTACGGTTGGGCTGGCCCCTGTTCTCTTCAGTTCTGTCATGAACACGACGGGTTCGCTATTGGCGACCTACTGGAGTCAGAACCCACCCAAAGAAATTAGGCTGAGTGAAACAGTTATTGCTCAGGGAGTATCGTCGCGAGACGTTTGAGTTAACTAATTCAAAATAATAGCTCATCGAATTCGATGAGCTATTATTTTGACGCGCAAAGTTGCATATACAACTCCGGTAAGTATATTTACGGGCATGAACACCGGGCATGATCAACAAGGAGCTAACTCAATCGAAACCTATTGTATTGCTGGCAGACTCCGGATGCTGGCACGAGTTGTAACGGGTCGCTACAACGAAGCCTTCGTATCGGAAAACGTCACGTTTGCACAGGCGGGATTGCTTATGCACATCTTCGCACAACCGGGCGTGAGGCAGGCCGAATTGTCGAAACGGTTTCAGATCGAAAAATCGGCTATGAGCCGGGATGTACAACTGCTGCAAAAGAAAGGCTGGTTGACGGATAACCTGCGTAACGGCTTATTTCTGACTGAAGAGGGACGGCTATTGGCCAAACGATGCCACAAAATATGGAAGGTGCTCAATGAGCAGATTCACCAAGACCTTGGTATGGATGCGGTGAACGGCCTGACTACCTTTTCAGATACTGTATTGACTAAGCTTTTACCAAACAAATAGAACCGCACGTTTATGATCAACAGTGGTTTTATTGCTTTCTAAGATCATCGTTGATCATAAAAATCATAACAATCTGCGTTCCATCCCTTACGACCATGACAACAGAACTTTTAACCCAACTCTGGCAGTTCAATCAGGCTTCCGCATCCGGCCCTGTCAACAAGTTAACACCCGATAATTACCGGAATCGCCTGACACTCGAAACCGCTTCGGCAGGCTTCATTGCGTTGCATACTGCCGAGGTTATGCACCGGTTTGCGTTAATGCTGTTTGGCCGGGAAGTCGCCATTCCTCTACAGGCAGTTGGGGGCGTTTCGGACGATGGTAAGCCGCTCGATCTGGCGTTGGTAAGGCAATTGTTCGACGATAGTTTCGCCATGATTACCGCCCACATTCAGCAAACGACAGATGAGCAATGGGCCGGGATCGTTCCATCACCTTTTGGCGACGTATCGCGTATGCAGTTGCTTACCTTCCTCATGCACCACAACTCTTATCATGCCGGGCAATTAGCTCAGGCCATCAAAAAAGGGACAACGTTTGCTGTACCGGAACAGGTCTGAGTAATCAGCAAACGCCGGTCAATTTGATCACTTACCTCCTCCGTTATGAAACCAGCTTTTCTGCAAACCAATCGTACAGAATCGGTCAAATCCTGGCGATTTCGCCAGCTTATGAATTGGTATCCCATGTATTTTGGAACAGGTGGCAAAATCCTGTTCTGGTCGGGCGACTGGCGCGAGGTACACCTTCGCTTGCGTCGAAACGTGTGGACATACAACTACGTGGGCACCATTTTTGGCGGCAGCATGTTCGCAGCCGCCGATCCGTTCTACATGCTCATGTTATTGCGAAATCTGGGCACTGATTACGTAGTGTGGGATAAAACGGGCAGTATCCGGTTTCGGAAACCCGGACGCCAAACGCTTTATGCCCGCTTTGAAATTACGGACGAACAGCTTGATACCATTCGACGGGAGGTGGCAAATAATGGGCAAACCGAGCAAACGTTTAAAATCGACTGGGTAGATAGCAACGGCGTTGTTCATGCCCAAATTGAACGACTCTGCTACATTGCTGACAAGCAACACTATCAGGAACGGAAAAATGACAACCAGAAATCCCGATTTCAGCGCTAAGCATCCATGACGACCGAACATCACCTCACCGTTCAGCGAACGGCCCGTTATTACACAATAGGCAAGCTAAGCGATAAGACAAAAAATGTCTGGTTTTGCCTGCATGGCTTCGGCCAACTGGCGCAGTATTTCAGTCGAAAATTTACGAATCTGGATGACGGAGAAACGCTGATTGTTGTGCCGGAGGGGTTATCCCGTTCTTACCTTGACGGTACGTATAACCGAATCGGGGCATCGTGGCTAACGCGCGAAGATCGGGAACACGAAATCAGCGATTTTCTGGCTTATCTGGACGCGCTCTATGTTACTGTCCTGGATGGTCGCGACACCTCGCAACTTCATATTACCTTATTGGGCTTCTCACAGGGAGCAGCCACCGTCTGCCGGTGGTTCGGTCATAGCGGTGGATCTGGCGGTCCTATTCGTGCTGACCGGCTGATTTTATGGGCAGGCTATTTCCCACATGGTTTTCATGACCTGATTGATCCGGTCAAATTAACGGCCGTTGAAACACATTATGTGTATGGCCAACAGGACGAATACATTGCCCTGCTAGCCGATGCACAAGAGTTCATAAACCGATTACAAACGGAAGTACCGACCTTAAAAATAACTGCGTTTGAGGGCGGGCATCGGGTAGAGCCAGCCGTATTAAAAACCTTACTGACGGGTTTTGAAGCGACGACGTAACTTTTGAATGAATGTTGGCTTTTTCTGGACCGTCGCATAGCCTATGTAGACTACTTCGTCCAGCATTGCTGAATCTTCGGCAAGAGCAATAGTCAGTTGCCTCTTACTTGTTGCAGTCATCGTTATTTCCTGGGCAATAAACCCGACACTACTAATAGTCAGAACGAGTTTGTCAGGCTGATAATCAGAAAGAGTAAGTTTAAATAGGCCAGCGGCATCAGTTGAGGTTCCTTTAGCTATATCTTTTACAAACACATTGACACCGGGCAAGGGTTGGTCGCCGTTTTTTTCTGCAACCCGACCTTCAATAACCCAAACAGAATCAATAGTCTCATTAACCAAAGTCGGTGGAGTAACTGTCTTGACGGTTGATTCTTGCCTGATGCTCTCAGAAACTGGTTCATTTGGCTCCGGCAAACGACCAGACTGCCCATGCGCTGTGCTCCAGCTTATTAATCCAGTAGCTATGAGCCCCAACCATCGCTGCGTTATTGAGTTGGTTGGTGAGGTCGGTGTACTTACCAGATTTCGATTTAACTGATTAGCTGTAAATCGACCACATACATGCTGTTCCGCAGTTGCAAAATAAGCGACGATCTGTTGATCGCTCATGCTGGTAAAGTCGATTACCGTTTTTTGACACCTATCACAAAAACGACCTGCTTCTTCGCTTTTCATGATTTGCCAGGATTCATGGCAAGGTGTATTAATAGTGAGATGTCGCGTTGTCAAAATCCGAACACTTTAAGGACGATTGCCTATTATTAAACTAGTCAATTAGCAACTCTGGCTAAATCGTAACCTTCCGGCCCTTTAACTGAATTCATTGCAGCGGTTAAAATAAACTCTCGCTCTGACTTTTCAGTAATTACCGGACGAGAACCATAGCTTGCCTGAACAACAAAATAATATTGCTTATTGGGCTCAAAATGAACAAAGTAAGGTTTACCGTCAATAACGAATCCCAAGCTATCACCCACTACCTGAACGACAACCCACTTACGCGACTTGAGTTGTATCGGTTTTTTCTTGTCGATAGTGGTCGTTATTTCAGCATTGATACCCACCATCACGTTTAAAAAATGAATCCTGGCAGGAGGCAATGACTGCCCCTTACTTACTACGTTTGCCAGGAAAACGAGGATCATTATACCAATTAGGGTCTTCATAATTTTTCCAGTATGTAAGTACCACAATGTTCATCTGTACCGTTTCCTGATTCATGATACCACCATAGCCTTACTACAGTTTACGGAGCAAAAGGGTCACTCCTTAAAGTAAGCTATTACCGATCAAAACAGACAAAAATCCCGATTTTCACCAATTTACGCTTAACGATACGTCATCAAAATAAACAGTACCAGTGGTTTTTAGCAGATAAAATAGGAGGATATACATACTGATAGCTTTGGCTGGGAATGCATCAAAGGGTAGGGTATATTCTCTAAAATCATTCGTACCCGTATAACGATGGTTTAGCTAAGTGATTGAAAGCAATGTATATATGAAAAACTGTTGAGTCCACACAAATATCATTAAAATCATATTAACTTATACTATATCGATTAACCGGCGGTTCTTTACTGTATTTACCACAGGAAAAGATGAGTATCTGGTTCTTGAAACAAAAATCGGGGAGGGAGTATAACGCTTAAGCGTACGCTCCCTCCCCGATTCTTATTCAATGTAGTTGACTTACTCACTTAACCCGAATCGCTGGTTGATCATCGAAAAGAAGTCTTCATTACTCATGCCCTTCCAGGCGTTATAGGTACCCTGTGCATCTTGTCCGGCCACATAACGAATTTGGTCGGTGTCGTCGGTGGCGGCCTGATAAATTACCTCGGCAATTTGTTCGGCGGTTGAGTAGCCAGACGAGTTCTTGCCAAAAGCTGCGAATACCTTTTCGAGACTCGCGTCATACACACTCGGGCCGTCCACTGTTCGTTTCAGCGAACGGGTAGCAAAATCAGTAATCACACCACCCGGAGCCACAATTTTAACCCGGATACCAAAGGGACGTAACTCATAGTTCAGCGACTCAGACATACCATCCAGCCCGAATTTGGTAGCATGATAAATTGAATTGAACGGCAACCCAACCAATCCTCCAATAGACGTAATATTGATGATCGTACCACCGCCCGCTTGCCGGAAAGCAGGCAATAGCGCCTTGATGGTGCGCATGACACCAAACACATTGGTGTTGAACTGATCCATGATCTTCTCTTCAGAAGCCGTTTCCAGTGGTCCGGCCAACCCGTAGCCCGCATTATTGAGCAGCACATCAATCTGTTGAAAATCGGCTAATGCCTGCGCAACCGCCTGATTAACGCTATCTGTCTGCGTTACATCCAGTGCGTAGACCTTGATGGCTGGATATTGTTGCAGTTCCGTTTCGTTTTGCGGATTGCGCATGGTAGCCGCCACATTCCAGCCGTGGCTGGCAAATAGTATGACCGCTGCCTTTCCGATGCCTGACGACGCGCCCGTTATAAAAATAGTCTTTGCCATGTAGTTGAGTTTTCAGAATGATACGTAGTCAATATAGATAAAGCAACTGCGTGGTTTACCACCCCCAACCCCCTCCTAAAACAGGAGGGGGCTAAAAAAAGATGACCTTTTGGCATAGCCCCCTCCTGTTTTAGGAGGGGGTTGGGGGTGGTAAACCACCAATCACTTCCGGTTTATCGTTGTAGCTGCCGACTGGGCCGAAGCGAGAATGGTCATATCGGCAATGGTGACATTGGCGGGAGCGGTTACGGCATATACAATTGAATCCGCGATATCGTCGGCGGTGAGGGGAGCAAACCCCTCGTAGACTTTGGCGGCCCGTTCGGTATCGCCTTTAAAGCGCACGACCGAAAACTCCGTTTCAACGGCACCCGGTGCAATGTTGGTCACTTTGATACCATGCTGAGTCAGGTCAAGCCGCATGCCTGTACTGAGGGCTTCGACAGCGGCTTTGCTGGCGCAATAGACGGCGCCATTGGCATAGGTTTGCTTACCTGCCACCGAACTCAAGTTGACAATATGCCCCCGCTGGCGGGATACCATACCCGGCATAACCGCCTTCGACACATAAAGCAATCCCTGCACATTGCCGTCGATCATCTGATCCCAATCCGCAGGTTCGCCATCCTGAATAGCCGACATACCATGCGCATTGCCTGCACTATTGACCAGAATATCAATGGCTTTCCACTCATCGGGTAGTGTGCTGATGGCGTCATTAACGTCTGCCCAGTCGCGTACATCGAAGTTGAGCGTAGTCACGGTGGTTTGCCCACCAAGTTCATCGGTCAGCTCACTTAGACGATCCTGCCGACGACCGCAAAGAATAAGCCGATAACTGAGGTCGGCAAAGGCCTTAGCCGTAGCGCGGCCTATGCCAGAGGTGGCACCGGTAATGAGAGCAATACGAGACATATTAATTTTATAGATAGATGATTCCACAAAGATAAACGGGCAGAAATAGGTTTTCAGACCACTTCTTACAAGTAAATATTATTTATCGTATTCTGTATACTTATAATAATTCAAACTATCCATATCTATTTACTTATTAAATATTATTGATATACAAAAAAGAGATAGAGTAATTCTGGTCGGGTTTTTGTATCAAGTTGATTGTGCTTTGATTCAGAAAACAGTGCGTTGTGTAGCCCGGGTATCGGGCACATAAATACCTTTCAGAATCAGTATCGACCTCTTTTTATCATAAAAAATTTAATCACTACTGGTGCTATGTTACCTGCATTTTCAGTTGTTATCCCAACGTATAAGCAGCCCGCTTTACTGCTAAAATGCCTTGACGCCCTGGGTCGTCAACGGCTTGCCCATGATCAATTTGAGATTATTGTCGTTGATGAAGGCAACTCACCCGAAACCGAAGCGGCTGTTTTACTCTTCGCCAAACAAATAGCCCGCGACAGTGCCCGAATTGAGGTTCGCTACCTGGGCCAACCCGAACGACGTGGATCGGCAGCGGCCCGAAATAGGGGCTGGCGGGCAGCCCGTGGGCACCTTATCGCCTTTACCGACGATGATTGTCTGCCGGAGCCAACATGGCTTTCATCAGCTCTAACCTGTTTTCAGCGAGGAGCCCAGGTTCTGAGTGGACAATTACGCGTTTTATTACCCAACCAGCCCACACCGCTCGACCGTACGGCCACATTTCTTAAACGTGCCGAATTTATAGCCTCGAACTGCTTTTGCCGAAAAGCAACACTGGAGCGTGTCGGTGGATTCGAAGAAGCCTTTGATATTGACTGGCGGGAAGATAGTGACCTGCAATTCAAGTTTATTCAGGCCGGAATTCCCATCGGGAAATGTCCCGAAGCGATTGTCGTTTATCCTATTCGCCCATATCCCTGGTATGGTCTTCTTCAGGACGAGCGAAATAACAGTTACGACGCGTTATTGTACAAACGCCATCCGGGGCTGTTTCGGGAGCGGATTCCGAGCTATCGGCGGCAAATACTCCGCTATTATGCCTCGGTGATAAGCATAGTCATTGCCCTGATTGGTGGGTTCACCGGTCAGGTAAACATAGCGATTACAGGGTTACTCATTTGGGCCATTCTATCGGCAGATCTGGTTGTACATCGTTTACCAAACTCGCCTTTAACCTGGCTCACGCTTAAGCACGCCGTATTGATGGCTCTCGCAACACCGTTCTTATCGGTTTACTGGCGACTCTATGGAGCCATAAAATACCGGGTGCTGTACCTGTAGAAACTGCCAGAGCAACTTTATATGTTATAAATTTCCTATTTAACTGTGTGTAAATAACACAATAAGGAACCATTAGCGATTTGATTGTATTTTTGAGGGATAAGGATAATATTACTCAATTGTCCTTATCCTTTCATGGATCACCTGCATCAAACTTTTAGCGTTCGGTTTACATACAGCGTTTATTTCACCGAGCAGCTTTTCGATAGTACGAATTCCTTACTCGCCGATTTTTTCAGCCAACAAGCTACTGCCGAGACGCGAAAAAAACTTCTGGTTGTCATTGATTCGGGCGTTGTATCAACGCACCCGAACTTACCGGCTACCATTACATCATACTTTTCTCAACACGCTGACTCCGTTGAGCTTGTAACTGACTTTCTCATTCTACCGGGGGGCGAAATAGCCAAAAATGACCCTGATTCTGTTGAGAAAATTGTCGACGCCGTTGATCGACATGGTATTGATCGGCACTCGTATGTTGCGGCTATTGGGGGCGGTTCGGTGCTTGACCTGGTTGGTTATGCAGCGGCCATCTCGCACCGTGGTATTCGACACATCCGCATTCCAACAACCGTACTTTCGCAGAACGACTCGGGAGTTGGCGTTAAAAATGGCGTCAATTATAAGGGAAAGAAAAACTTTCTGGGAACATTTGTTCCTCCCGTGGCCGTCTTCAACGATAGTCAGTTTTTAACAACACTCGATGAACGTGACTGGCGGGCGGGTGTATCGGAAGCCGTGAAAGTGGCACTCATCAAAGACAAGGCTTTTTTCGAGTGGATCGAGCAAAACGCCGAAGCACTTGCTGCCCGCGATATGACAGCGATGCAATACCTTGTTCATCGGTGCGCCGACATGCACCTCCAGCATATTGCGGGTGGCGATCCGTTTGAAATGGGATCGTCGAGACCATTGGATTTTGGCCATTGGAGCGCCCACAAACTGGAACAACTCACCAACTTCGAGATTCGTCACGGCGAGGCAGTTGCCATTGGTATTGCCATGGACAGTCTCTACTCGCAGCAACTCGGCTGGCTCTCCGAAACCGATACAAACCGTATTCTGACTACCCTCCGAACGCTTGGCTTTGTCCTTTACCAGCCTATGCTCGACGCCGACAATAGTGCGGGTGTCCTGAAAGGACTTTCTGAATTCAGGGAACATCTGGGCGGGCAATTGACAATCATGCTGCTCAAAGATCTGGGTCGGGGTGTCGAAGTCCACGAGATGGATGCCGACCGCATTCGGCAGGCAATTGCCACCTTGCGAGAACAGGAGTCCTTAACGCTTCAACCAGCTTTATCAGGCCAGTAAGTCGGACCGATGTCGCGGCTTGCCAGTCTCTGATTATGAAAACTCTCATCGGCCACCTGGGTTACTGTACCAATATTCATCCGGGCGAAACCTGGACAGATCACTTTGCGGCCCTTCAACAGGCTGTTCCCGAATTAAAACAGCGACTGTCGCCGAATCAGGCTTTTGGGCTGGGCCTGCGTCTGTCAAATATAGCCAGTGAAGAACTGGAAATTCCCGAAAACCTGATAGCCTTTCAGCACTGGCTGGCTCAAAACGACTGTTACGTATTCACAATGAACGGTTTCCCGTTTGGCGGATTTCACGATACGGTTGTAAAAGATCAGGTTCACACACCCGACTGGACAACCGAAGCACGGGTTGAATATACCAAACGGCTGTTTCGAATTTTATCCGTTTTGTTACCGGTCGATGAACTCGGCAATCCCATTCAGGGTGGTGTTTCGACTTCGCCCCTCTCCTACCGTCATTGGTTTGAGTGGGAGCAACCAGCCGCCCGCGACTATATATTGTCGCAGACGACGCAAAACATTCTCGAAGTGGTGGCCGATCTAATTCGGCTACACCATCAAACCGATCGTCTGATGCACCTCGATCTGGAACCCGAACCAGACGGCGTAATCGAAACCGCCGACGAGTTTATCAGCTGGTTTACAGACTACCTGCTGCCGATGGGCATTGAGCAACTAACCGAAGAGTTCAGGCTGACCGATGAAGAAGCCGAAGCCGCTATTTGCGAACACGTTCGGTTATGCTACGATGTTTGTCATTTTGCGGTGGATTACGAACGCCCGGCGGAGGTACTTGATAAACTGAAAAATTACGGCTTGCGTGTCGGTAAAATTCAGATCAGTGCCGCTTTAAAAGCTGAGTTTCCAACGGATCCCGAAGAGCGGGAGACTGTTCGACAGGCATTTGAGGAGTTCAACGAACCAACCTATTTGCACCAGGTGGTGGCTAGAACCAACTATGGCGAATTGCTTCGTTTTCCGGATTTACCGGAAGCGCTGGCCGCCCTGAACGACACGCATGCCGAGTGGCGGGCTCATTTTCATGTGCCCCTTTTCGTGTCCGATTATGGCGTACTCAAGTCTACACAGGATGACATTCGGGAAGTTCTCCGGTTGCAGTCCGATCGTATGTTCACGAATCAACTGGAAGTCGAAACCTATACCTGGGGCGTGCTGCCCAATGAGTTGAAAAAAGAGTTAGTTGACTCGATAGAACGAGAAATGAAGTGGGTTCAACAATTTTCGTCAAACACAACAAGCGAAACGGATTCGTAAAAGCTGCGAATCCGTCGCGCCTTTGCGTTAGTCATGGCGCTCGTTGCGTTTAACTTTCTATTATGAAAAAGACCGTAGTACTCGACGTTGTAGGCTTATCGTATTCGCTCATTGGCGAACACACGCCTTTCCTGAAACAGTGGTTTGCCAGCAAGCACCAGGCCACTATCGACCCCATGCTCCCGGCCCTGACAACGTCGGTACAATCTACTTACGTAACCGGCAAATGGCCCAGCGAAACGGGCATTGTTGGCAACGGCTGGTATGACCGTACCGACTCGGAAGTGAAGTTCTGGAAACAGTCCAACAAGCTGGTGGCGGGCGAGAAAATCTGGGAACGGGCCAAACAGATCGATCCTGCGTTTACGGTGTCAAAAATGTTCTGGTGGTACAACATGTACTCCTCTGCCGATTATTCGGCTACACCTCGGCCGCAGTATCCGTCAGACGGGATGAAGATAGCCGATTGCTACACCCAACCTGCCGATCTACGCGACCGGCTTCAGCAGGAACTGGGCACCTTTCCGTTGTTTCAATTCTGGGGACCCGCTACCACCATCAAAAGCAGTCGCTGGATTGCCGATGCCTCGATGCTGGTCGACAAGTGGCACAACCCAACCCTCACGCTGATCTACCTGCCTCACCTGGATTATTGTCTCCAGAAGTCAGGACAGGATTTTTCGAAAATCGCCAATGACCTGCGCGAAATCGACGACGTTTGCCGCGACCTGATTCAGTACTACGAAAAGCAGGGTGCCGAAGTCATTGTACTGTCGGAATACGGCATTACAAGCGTGAGTAAACCCATTCACATAAACAGGATCCTGCGCGAAGCCGGGATGATTCGCTACCGCGAAGAACGCGGCCTGGAGGTATTCGACGCCGGTGCTTCGCCCGCTTTCGCCACCCCCGACCATCAGATTGCCCATGTGTACATCAATGATGCTTCGGTTTTTGATAAGGTGCGTGCCCTGCTCGAAAAAACACCCGGCATTGAGCTGGTACTGGATAAAGAACAACAGAAGAAATACCACATCGACCACGAACGCTCCGGCGATCTGGTTGTGGTTGCCGATGCCGATAGCTGGTTTACCTATTACTATTGGCTCGATGATGCCCGTGCCCCCGACTACGCCCGTTTGGTGGCCATCCACCAGAAGCCCGGCTACGACCCAGCCGAAATGTTCATGGATCAGACGAATCCGCTTATCAAGCTAAAAGCGGGCTATAAATTAGGCCGTAAACTTCTTGGCTTCCGCTACCTGATGAACGTGATTTCGCTGGATGCTACGCTGGTAAAAGGATCGCATGGCCGCCTGGGTGCAGCTCCCGAGTATCACCCTGTTTTTGTGAGCAGCCAGAACGTGGGCAAAACCCTGTCGGCTATTGATGTGTACGATAAAATCTGGGAAACGCTATCTATAGAAATTCCGGCAAAACAGACGAGTTAAGTTATTGGTTATTTGGGTGAAAGGACGTAATTTAACTTTATGAAAGCCCTCGTCGCCCTCTTCCTATTGGCCTCAGCCTGTGCAACGCACCGAACCCCGGTGGGAAACGCTCCCGCCGATGGTGCCGAATACTACCTGCCCAACCAGCCCGTAACGGCTGTTTTACCCCGGCTCTATCCAGACCCGCAGGGTGGTCTTGGTCATTCGCAGGACCCCGATATTCGTGTAACCGACATTCGCCTGACGGCCAGTTATACGGTTTTGTACATAACATTCGGCAAAGACAAGAACGCTCGGGACAACAATTATTTTGGCACCAGCAACATATCGTTCAACCCCAAAGCAATACTGACCTCCTCGGACGGAAAACGCACCTATGCGTTGTTAAAAACGGAAGGCATCCCTATGTCGCCCGACACCCGCGAGATTAAGAACGAGGAAAAAGTGCCTTTCATCCTCTATTTTGAGCGATTAGAGAAGGGTGTCGAATCATTTGACCTATTCGAATGTAAGAGCGACAATCAGAACTCCTGTTTTAACGTGGCGGGTATGACCGTCCAGAATCCCCAGAATTCAGAAGCCAAGCAACCTTAGGTAGTCATTAGCTACTAATCAGGTAAATAGTTGGTCGTAAGTCAGCTTCCCCATAGAATAACTTATCTTTTTCTATTCATACATACACCGAATCCTGCCATCTGACGTTAGCAAAGTAGAGTTATCCTTTAGTTGTTATCCAGTTATGCCTCTTTTTGCTTTGTTAAAACGTTATTATCGCACTCCTCTTTTTATAGCTATTGGCCTGTTTTTCAGCTTACTCGCCCTGGCTCAAACCAACCTGAAATATCGTCTGCTCAACGGCTATTTGCTACATGCCGACGCTCCCGTAAACAAAGGAAAGCCTACGCTTTTTGTGTTCGAGCAAGCCGCTACCTTTAGTCAAATATTCGACCCGGCAACAAACGGCTCCTTCCGCAAGCGCGACGCCCCTAATTTTGACAAGGAAATGGCAATTGGTATTGTCTTATCATCGACAAAAACACCTCCGAAACTTTCGGTCAGCAGAGTATTCGTTCAGGACTCAACGCTTACGGTGCGCTACATTCGCTTAGCCGACACGACAGTCACGAAATCTCCCTTACCTGAAGCCACACAGCCAATGTTAGTATTCACAATACCCAAACAAACCGTTCTGAAAACCCGGCTCGTGGAAAACGGCAAAGTCGTACAAACGCTAAAAAAACGAGACGACTAAGCGTTTAAATAGCGCCCACCTTTAATCAGCCACTTACAGCAACAACCATGTGAGTGGCTTTTTTATGTCCGTTTCGACCAGAGTAAATATCTCCTATTTTGTAGTGTTGTAAACCTATCCATCTGTACTTCTTTATTCAGAAAACTTCCAGGTATTATGTTCAGTTGCGACACACTAAATCTCCCAATCAAAAATCCAAAAGTCTACTCACATCGTAGGTTATAGATAATCATCCGATATTCGAGCTATGAGACACTCAGCGTTAGGTAATCAGGCGGGACGAATAACTCATCTTATCGGCGAAGGGAACTATACCCGGATCTATTTCACGGATGCCCCTACGCTATTGATCAGCCGAACCTTATCATATTGTACGGCACAACTTCCTCATTTTGTTCGTCTGCACAGAATGTGTGCAGCCAATCCCGATTACATCAACGAAATTCGTCCGATACCAAACAAGCGTGGTGAAGCTTTAATTGCGGGAGCCTGGCTACCCGTTAGTAACCGACGTCTACCGGACGCCATCCGACAATTGAAGGCCATAAAGAGCAAGGCTGTTTAAAAATAACTCTTCTCTCACTGTATAACACAAGCCTGAGCATACATATGCTCAGGCTTGTGTGCTTATGCGTGTTTGTCGACCGATCCTCCAATACAGATCGCTAGTGCTTTTACAGAGGCAAGATTTCCCGTTCCTTTCGAAAAGAGCCAAACGTACGATAGAGGTAGACGATATTTACCTCTCAACTCTGCATGTTCTGCCTTAACAAAATAGTTGGTAAAGTCCTTTGACCACCATACAAAAGGTAAGTACAGCTCAAAAAAGATAGCCAATAGTTTGGCTTATAGAGCCGTGCATTAGCCTGTAATAAAGCCTATCTCTTTTTTACGGAAAAAGGCTTTAACCAGTTTTGGGTCTTGCTCTAAAAGCCGTACCTGTTCCAAAACGGCTACTGCGAGTCCTTTTAAACTGCTAAATACTTGATTTTTTAAACTTCGTTTTAGTTGACTCCAGACCAACTCGACTGGATTAAGTTCAGGGCTGTAGGCCGGTAAACGCTCCAAATGAATCCGACCTGGCCGCTCTTTTAGAAAGGTTTTTACCACCTCACTGCGGTGGATCGATGCGCCGTCCCAAATCACTAGCTAGCTAGGGGTTACGCCCTTGGCCTAGTTTTCGATTTAGGCCAACAATGCCTGCTGTTTCCCAGGTGTTTATCCATGTTCCGACCGTATTATGATTGACATCTAGATGAGTGGCAATTTGTTTGATGGTCACACCAGCTTGGTTCAACAAAAGAGCTCGACATTTTTCTCTAAATTCAGGTTTAGGATGATATTTTGCCCCTTCCCGTAAAGTTATTTGTTCTGATTCGTTTAGATCGATATGCTTTTCTTTGCGGCTCATGAACCTAAGGTAGTTAATCTAAGATAAATTTGCTCAATTACTTATATCACAGCAAGGTTCGCCTATCATTACCATGGTGACAGGCCGAAATCCAGTCTGTGACAAGACGAATGGAGCATTAACCATTGTAGCCAGATCGAATAGTGAACCGCTCGCTTATTCAATTGATGGAATACATTTTCGCTCAACTCCTGATTTTGAAGAGTTACAAGCTGGAGATTATTTAGTACAGGTTAGAGATGTTAATAACTGTCTGGTTACCAGCAAGGTAACATTGGTTCAATTGTCCTCTCCTGTCATTCAGAATGTGGAGGTTCTGGCCACTACCTGTGGCCAAGCCAATGGGAGTTTGACGATTACCGCATTAGGGACAACCAATCCCCTGTTATATAGCATCGATAGTTTGACTTTCCAAGAGAATCCTGCTTTCACTAATCTCAAGGCCTCTACTTACCGAATTTATATAAAAGATGGCAATGGTTGTACCGTCGACAGAAATGCTCAGGTTCTGGCAAGTTCTGCACCCCGAATTGACCAATTACTAAGTGAGTCGGCGGCCTGTGGAGCGAATACAGGTCGATTAACAGTTGTGGCTGATGGCCAAGGTACATTAACCTATTCGTTGAATGGAGGTGTATTCCAGGAGCAACCTTTATTCTACGATCTATCCAAAGGAGAGTACGAAGTTGAGGTCAGGGATGGGCAACAGTGTTTGCAGAGACAAGCGGTTACTATTTCTGAGGAATGCGAATCAGAGGTTTACGTTCCTGATGCTTTTAGCCCAAACTATGACGGAGTAAACGATACTTGGGAGATTAAAAGCAGGGTTTTAGAGGACATTATTATTAATATTTATAATAAGTGGGGTGAAAAAATATTTTATTCTAAACAAGGACAGCGCCAATATTGGGACGGCACTTACAAAGGCGATTTAGTGAGTCCTGGTGTTTATACTTATCAGATGGAGTGGCATGCTCAAAACGGCATAAGAAATATTAAGAAGGGAATATTAGTATTGATTCGATAATGGATCTTTAGACCTTGTCGAGTATCTGTTTTTAGCCTATTGTTGAGTGGTAGTAGTTATTTTTCTGATTTCCGGGAAGGTATCCTATATCAAGCTATATAAGTGCTACTGTAAGCTTTTCTTATATGAATGACAGTTTACCACCAATCAACTGAATAATCCCCTAGAGCGTCTTTATGCGATTCAGAGTATGTACTCACGGGTGAACGGATAGTTGACCAATTTTTTTCGGTAATGTGAGAGAAGATTGTGTGAGTTGACTTATTCAGAAGTTGCCTTGAAAACCGTACAAAAACCTCGTATTAGCAGGTTTATTCCAGTCTTTGTAATTGTTGATTTTCAGTTATTGACTACTAAATCAGGTAAACAAAATTATAATTAATTGATTATCATATATTTAGCCGAAAACCGTACAAAAACCTCGCACAAAATAGAAAACTGGTGTTCGTGTTCGTTTTCTTTTTCTTTTATTGCAAGACATGGATGTATTACTAGATCTATGTCTTGTGGCTGTTTAACCGTATTAAACGTAAAATAACTTGTTGATTATCAATATACTAATGTCTAAAACCGTACAAAAACCTCGTTATTTTTGTAAATAAACTTATAAATAAATGGCCAACTAACTGTTTAATAGATAGTTAACTCTAAAACCGTACAAAAACCTCGTGAATGTATTATTCAATAGTCTGTAATTGATGATTTTTTTTCCTCGCTTCCTGATTTCTTGTCTTTTTCTTATATCGAATTTACTTTTTCTTTGGTTTACACTAGACGCTTCTTTTTCAAATTATTTGTGAATCAATTTTATTTTAATCTATTTTGATACTTTAACTCTCTTCTAATATCTTGTCAATCAATAGTTTACAAGGGGTATCCCCGTACAAAAACCTCGTCACTCCCGTACAAAAACCTCGCTATCTCCGTACAAAAACCTCGTAACATTTTGTCTCAAGTCCGTACACTAACCTAGTAGCCAATTTTTTATCCCGTACAAAAACCTCGTCAATTCCGTACATGTTATTTTATTTGTTAGGTTTCGGCATTAAATGTGGATAACACACCTATGCGGACACCCTCAAACCAACTTTCCCTGCTCACTCCCAAGCGGATGAGTGAGATCTTATTTCAGAGCAATGCCTTAACGACGGCTCAGTATGAGATGACGGCTCTCCAGAAAAATATATTTTATACTGTTCAATCACAGTTGGGAGCCGATGACCTGCCGGGGAAAGAATATCTTGTTCGGGTTCGTGATATTATGAGTGTTACCAATACTAAGAACCCGTATGAAGATTTGCGGAAGGCCACTGAAAACATGATGCAGAAGATCATGACGATTGCTGTTCCAAACGGGTTCATCCAGGTAGCCCCTTTTTCCTCTGTACAATATAATACAAATGAAGGAACAATAGCGATTTGCATAGACAGTAAGTTGCGTCCCTATTTGTTTAATCTGGAAAATCGTATAACTATTTTTGGTTATAACGAGGCCATGAATATTCCAGGTAAATACTCCAAGCGGTTATATGAAATGTTATCGCAATGGAAAAGTATGGGACTTATGAAGGGTACTATTGTCAATCTGCGCGCTGCACTAAAATTAGAGGATAAATATCCAGACTGGGATAATCTCAAGCGCCGGGTTCTTGAGCCAGCAGTAGCAGAAGTGAATAAGCATTCAGATTTGTTCGTTAAATTTTATCCAGAGCGCGAGAATCGTCGAATTGTCTTGCTCAAGTGGACCATAAAGCAAAAGGAAACGCATATTATCACGCCCACTCCATCAGAGTTGGAACAGAAGTTAATCAGTGAATTTAAACTTCGTCCCGATCAGGCGAAGTTTGTGATTGAAAATTATGAGATTGTCTTTATTCACAGAAAGCTTCATGAGATTGTCGTCAAGAATGCTTCCAGAAGAATTCAGTCCATGGGCGCTTATACGGCAAAGGTGTTTAATGTGATATAGCATTTAGATGGTATGAGAGTATTCAAGTAAAGTGTAACAGTGGTATACTACTTTCACTTGTGATTATAAATAACTGTATTTGAACTATTTACAGTCAAAAAGGCAGGGCTATCCTACCTGAACTACTTAAAACGTATAATTCATTTCAGGAAACTCATTAGATGGGAAGGTTTCGTGAAATTTGATTAGGCGAACGGCAAGTGTTCCGCCACCGTGAATGAAACATTTGAAAGGGTCGTTTTCTATCCGTTTCATTCAATCGACCGTTAAAATGAATTCATGGCTCTAACTAATTGAATTGTATGTCATTTTGCTTCATAAAATATAGTATTGTATCAGTTATACTGGATACCCAATACATGTGTTTTTGTCACACAATAACCTCCTATTCGGGCTTTTTCAAGGTAAAAAAGAAGGGATTTGCCCATAAGAATCTTGACCTACCAAACCTCTTTTATAGACTTACTGAACCTCCGTTTTATGCTTATAAAGAACTGATATTTAGTAGTTTATAAGTCCCCTAAATCAATCAAATAAATTATTGATAAGAGATTAAGAGATCAATGCAAAAAATTTCGGAAAGGGAAATGAAAACCGCTAGTATTTAAAGAATTATTTATTTACTTTTATAGTAAATAAATAATTCTAAATGACTATGGCTAAAAAACCCACGAAACGAGAGGATGAGGCCCCGTTGGCAGCCCTTCGTACCGTCCTCAAAACCCAAGCTATTCAACTTTCACCGGGAATAAACCAGATCAGTAACCCGCCACCGCCGGATCAACACTTGGAATACTACTTTATTCCCATGCAGTTTATGACCCAGTATCAGGCTTACAACCGACCCGGCAAGCCCCTGAAAAACCTAAAATTGGTTAATTATGACAAGCCCGCCATATCGCTTTCCTTTTTTTACAAGCACAAATATTCCATTGAACGTCAAGTAATTCATGGAGACGTGCTACAGCATATCAAGAATTATCGGGATGACTTGCTAAACCGATCCCTGATGGAGCAGCTTAGCGTGGGCCAGCTCAAAGAACTTCGAGAAACGGACGAACTCCTGCGCAGGGTGAGGCAAGAGCCGGATGCCTACCAGGCCTGTTTTTCCAATTATCACCATAAATACTACTACTGGTATTGTACCTACCGTTATTTTGATGATCTGGCCAGTATGAAAACGACCACCAGTAGTGAACACTTACTCAAGCACACCGAGCGAGTTGGCCATCAGGTACATGAGCGGCTCAACATCATCTTCATTGATCCCGAGTACATTAATGAATCGGTGCCCCATGATCACAAATTAATTGACCGGGAGTTGAAAAACTACCCGATTCACCTCCGACAAGGCATTACAACCCTGTATCTTCGAGAGCGTTGAGAACAAAGGTCTGCACTGCAAAACGGGGCCAAAATGAAAATAGAGAGTTAGAAAACTCAGTACTCGACGCAGCTAAGCTTACTTTAATAGGTTTACCGGGTTTATTGCCTTTAAATGGGCCAAAATAGGCTGTATTCTGCTTGGTAACCAGCCAGTAAAGAAAACGACCGTTTTCTTTACTGATCCTCAAAATCAGGGTTTGGTGAGACAGGAGCAAACAAGTGCTGAAAAGCAGGAACGATCGTTGTCACTTAGTTACTCAGTACAATACTAAACGCCTCAACAACCTTCCCACGACACAGAGGAATAATGTCGCCATTATCGCCTACAAACTCGGCTCCTGAGTCCCCAGGCAGAATCTGTACGGCACGTTCCCACGGATAACCCTCATGCATGTTTTGCAATGTAAGTTGGGCAGTTCTTGTTCAAGGTTGATAACCGATGTAGCCATAGTCTAACACCAGCAGACCAGCCATGCGGTCGCTAATAGCACTAATCATCGAGTGCGTGCCGAGTATGGACTACTATTTTGCCATAATTAAGTTGTAAGCTCTGTTTAACTTGCATTGTATTTTCTTTGATTAGTTATGACCGGCGATCAACGGCCACTTGATAGAAGCAAACAACTCACCGAGCGACTGGATATTAATTTGGCCCTGCAAGCGGCGGATCTGGGCGTTTGGGAAATTGACCTCCCCACGAACCAAGTCTTGTTGGACCAGCGGTGCTGTCAACTCTTCGGCATTACCAGCCATCAGCTTTCCTTTTCCGATACACTGCACCACATTCATCCGGACGATGTCGAGGGGGTCAATCAGGCCATGCAATGGGCTTTGAATCCCCAATCAGATGGAAACTATCAGGTATCCTACCGCAGCATTGGCCAGGACGGCCGTACCCACTGGATTCGCTCAACGGGTCGGCGTTACCTCGATCAGCGGGGTCAGCCTATCCGCTTGGCGGGGGTATCCCAGGAACTAACGCAGCAGGTAGAGGCTCAGCAACAGGAGGCAGCGGCTCTCCAGCAGAGTGAAGACCGCTTTCGTGTCTTGATTGAAGAAGCACCCGTAGCCACCTGTTTGTTTGTGGGGCGGCAGCTGGTCATTGAGGTGGCCAACCAAGCCATGATCCAGGTGTGGGGGAAAGGACCCGACGTGATTGGCTTGCCGCTGGCCGAAGCCCTACCCGAACTGAAAGATCAACACTTTCTAACCACCCTGGATGAGTTGTTCACCACGGGTAAAACCTACCAGGCGAAGGGGGGTCGGGCCGACTTAGTGATCGAGGGTCAATTACAAACCTTTTACTTTAATTACGATTTCAAGCCCCTGCGCACTCCCGGGGGAGAGGTCTATGCCATTCTGGAAACGGCTCAGGATGTCACCGAGCAAGTGTTGGCTCAGCAACGCGTTGAACAGAGCCAACAGCAACTGCTGACTTTGTTTGAGCAGTCACCGGTGGGCCTGGCTACCATCAGTGCCAGTGATGAACTGGTGTTCCAGTGGGCTAATTCGTTTTACGGGGAATTAGTGGCTCGCCCACCCCAGGACATTGTGGGTAAACCCTTGCTGGACGCCCTGCCCGAGCTAACCGGCCAGGGCTTCGATGAGATCCTCAAAAACGTTATTGCGACGGGAAACCCGTTTGTTGCCCCTGAGGTGGCGGTCGGTATCCTGCGGGATGGCCAGTTGACAACCATCTACGTGGACCTGACTTACCAACCTCAGAAGGGAGCGCTGGGTGCTGTAGAGGCGATCCTGGTGGTCGCTACGGATGTGACTCAGCAGGTAGTGACGCGTAAACAAATTGAAGAAAGCGAAAGTAAGCTGCGGGCCATTGTGGCGACAGCTCCGGCGGGTATCGGCGTGTTTGTAGGGCGGGATCTGGTGATTGAAAATCCCAATCAAACCTTTATCGACATCGTGGGCAAGGGACCCCACATCGCCGGGTTACCTTTACGGGAGGTCATGCCCGAACTGCTCACCGAAGTCCAGCCGTTCCTGCAGATTCTGGACGATGTCTTTACCACGGGTAACTCCTTTATCTCACCGAGTTCGCTGGTGAAGATTGTGCAGAACGGGGTGCTGACGGATAACTATTACAATATTTCCTACAGTCCCATCCGGAATGCGGCTGGGGAGGTGTATGCCATTCTGGATATCGCCATTGACGTGACCGAAGCGGTCATAGCCCAGCAGCAACTAAAAGTCAGTGAAGCCTTCGCCCAAAACCTGTTGTATAATTCACCCGTCGCCAATGTGGTCCTGCTGGGGGAAGATATGCTCATTCACAGCATCAATGAAGGCATGCTGGCGATGCTGGGTCGGGATAACTCCATCATCGGAATGCCATTTATAGCCGCCATGCCCGAGCTTGAGCCGACTCCTCTGCTGGGTCGTCTCCGGCAGGTGCTCACCACGGGCGAGGCCTTTCAGCAGCCCGAAGAACGATTTGAGCTGGTGCGCTACGGCCAGCCCCATACGGGCTATTACCAGTACATCTACACGGCCCTTCGGGATGCGTTGGATCAACCCACGGGGGTGGTCATTACGGCGATTGAAGTGACCACCCAGGTGCTGGCCCGCCAGCAGGTGGAGGCTAGCGAAGCCCGATACCGAACCTTGTCCGAAGATTTGGAGCAACAGGTACTGCAACGTACGCAGGAGCTGGCGGCCACCAACGAAGAACTGGCGGCTAATAACGAAGAACTGGAAGCCAGTAATGAAGAATATGCGGCCCTGAATGAAGAGTTGGAGGAGGCCAACTCGCTGCTGATTCGTTCCAACGACAACTTGCAAACCTTTGCTTACGTGGCTTCGCATGACTTGCAGGAGCCCCTGCGCAAGATTCAGCAGTTTGGCGATCTTCTGCGTCAGCGGTCGGGTTCTACCCTGGGAGATGGCCTGCCGTATCTGGAACGGATGCAGGCCGCGGCATCGCGCATGTCGGCCCTCATTCGCGATTTGCTCACCTTCTCGCGCATCTCAACGCAACGAGACACGAGCGGACCCGTGGCGTTGCCCGCCGTTATACAAGTCGTACTGACCGATCTGGAGCTGGTCATTGATGAGACGGGCGCGCGGATCGAGGTGGACGATTTACCAACCCTGGAAGGTGACCGCAGCCAGTTAGAACAACTGTTCCAGAATCTGATCAGTAATGCCCTTAAGTTTCGTAAGCCTGGCGTGGTCCCCCTGGTTCAGATCCGGAGCCGTTGGCTCGCTGCGGAACACCTCCCGCCAACGATCAAACCAGCCCGGCGCGCGGTAGCTTATCACCAGCTTGAGGTCATCGACAATGGGATCGGTTTCGATGAGAAGTACCTGGACCGTATCTTCCAGGTGTTTCAGCGGTTGCACGGGAAGAGCGAGTATGCCGGAACGGGGATTGGGCTGGCTATCTGTGCGAAGGTAGTCACCAATCATGGGGGTGCTATTTCGGCCCGGAGTCAACCCGGGCAAGGGGCTGCCTTTACCATTTATTTGCCTGTTTAGCTTAAAGCACTTGTCGTCTATTTGAGACGCTACGAG
The DNA here is from genome assembly GCF_002831565.1 of Spirosoma pollinicola. Taxonomy (NCBI): domain Bacteria; kingdom Pseudomonadati; phylum Bacteroidota; class Cytophagia; order Cytophagales; family Cytophagaceae; genus Spirosoma; species Spirosoma pollinicola. The sequence continues at coordinate 8,207,247 of NZ_CP025096.1, forward strand.
TACTTCACTCCAGTATCAGGATTTATCCAGGTCCACAAAGGCGGTAGTGCGTCCGGGCCACGCTTGGCATCTCGACCGTGCTGGGCGTCGGTCGGCTACTGCCCCGCGCCGGAATGCCGGACCACGGCGGACCGGTACGATTCTGCTCGGAGACCTACTCTGATCATAGTTTTGTAAAACGCCCCAATTAAGCAGCAGATGCATCTAAGCCTTGGCGTCTCGCATCGGAGCATTTCATAAGATGATTCTAGATTCATCGTTAATAACTTGATGCCCCGTTCTTTAGCCGTCGATGATTGGTTCGTCTGATGGATGAGTGGCTTCAAGAAATGAGATAAGTTATCGAGTTGGTTTCCCTTTGACCTACTTTTGGCCGCCTAATCACTTGGCATTGCGTAATGCCTGAGCGAATGAATAATAACCCGTTTGGCACTAAGCCGCATTATCAACTCTTAGATGGACTGCGGGGGGTAGCTGCTATGATCGTAGTCTGCTTTCACCTGACCGAGCCGCTGGCCAGCAGCCACCTGGACAATATAGTAAATCATGGCTACCTGGCCGTTGATTTCTTCTTTCTTCTGTCTGGCTTTGTCATTGGGTATGCCTACGACGACCGATGGGGTCAGTTAACCATCGGCGGCTTTCTACGGCGACGCTTCGAGCGACTCCAACCACTGGTTGTCCTGGGCATGACGCTGGGTGCCCTAGGCTTTTACTTTACCGACTCAACGATATGGCCTCTTATTCATACCGTTCCCGTGTGGAAGCTGATCGTCGTTTGGCTTATCGGCTGTACGCTTGTACCCATTCCCCTGTCAATGGATATACGCGGCTGGCAAGAAATGCATCCACTCAATAGTGTGGGCTGGTCCTTATTTTTCGAGTATATCGCCAACATACTCTACGGGCTGGGGCTGAGAAAATTGTCAACGAAAGCATTGACTTGTTTCGTGGTTCTAACCGGTGCCGTGCTGTTGCATTTTGCGGTTACGAATCTCAACGGAGATGTTACCGGTGGCTGGACACTGAATGGTGAGCATATGCGGGTTGGCTTGACACGTACACTATTCCCATTTTTTGCCGGTTTGCTCCTTTCTCGGGTAGCCCGGCCAGTTTATATCAACCACGCGTTCGTATGGTGCAGCGGGCTGGTTATGGCTGTTTTGCTAATGCCCAGATTAGGTGGAGCCGACCATCTTTGGGTGAATGGGCTATACGAAGCGTTTTGCATCATCCTGGTCTTTCCCCTCATTGTCTATATCGGTGCCAGTGGTGTCGTGCATAATCAAAGGGAAGCGAAAATTTGTCAGTTTTTGGGCAATCTATCCTATCCCTTATACATGACCCATTATGTGCTAGTTTATTTTTACGTAGCCTGGGTAAGCAATCACAAAGGCATCACCTTGTGGCAGGTTTGGCCTTATGCCCTGCTGACATTTTCAGGCGCTATTGTATTAGCTTATGCCAGCTTGAAGTGGTACGATGAACCGGTACGAGCATGGTTACGCACCAAGCTGAAGTAGTAAAAGGAAGGAATACATCTCTGAATGAGTAAACTCTCACGTTATAGTCGCTAAAGTGGGAAACGCCAGACTCAGTACCCGTTGATGATTCGTTTCATTAACTACCCCATTTTATAGCATAAACTTAAAGGTGTTTTTATCTCATGCTGGAGCATTTTGTGAGATCCGCTTTCAACTCATTCAATTATTAACGACCGTTTGCTTGTGAATAAAACAGGGCTGCAAAGCCCAATTAGAGGCTTCTACCGAACAATCATTCCTTTGTGCAAATATCCTTCGTAGGGGCCGCATCGCACCAGGCAGTAAGTGGGGCCATGCTTTAGAACCGTGACTTTCTCATTGGTGACGATATGCACCAGCTTAGAGCGGTGATCTTGGCGACGGAAAAGCAGCGCATAGGGCAGCACGGCGGCTTGCTGGCCTTCATCCGGTTTTATAGCGTCGGGGGCTAGTAGATGCGAATCGCGCTGCCTGTTCTCGACCAGGATTTCTTTAATCGACTCCTCGAACTGCATCAGGCGTAGTAAAACGGCATGGTATACCTCTACGCGTCCATAATCGGGGGAATCGTTTTCGAGCCGCTGCAAGTAGCCGTGCAATTCGCCCTGGAGCTGCGAATAGGCCGGGGCATCGACTACCGACAAATGATTGAGCTTCTTTCCCAGCGTGGTTAACTGGTGCTGAATTACGCGCCCGTTGCTCTGGTAGGGTGTTTCCCTGACGCTGGTATAGCGCCACGCGCCCTCCCGTGTGTTGTCGATCAGAAAATGACTGCTCGACTGAGCAAGGCCGGGAGCTGCCATAAAATACAGCATCCCGGCAATGGCGAACCAACAGAGGATCTTTCTCATACGCTGGGAGATTTAGGAGCGGTCGAGTAAGTCGATCAACGGGCGATGCGCAAGGCTTCCGCGTAGGCATCCGGCAATTCGCTTTGCTCAACCGCTTGGGCTGCTTTTTCTACATCGTAGGCAACGCGCACGAATTCCACGGCAACCCCTTCGCGCGAACCTGGCCGCGCTGTTTCGTCTATGGTCAGCAGCACATAACCGGCCCTCGGATCACCATCCTTAGGTTTTCCCACAGAACCAATATTGATGGCATGACGCCAATAGGTTTCCTGGCCTTCTGCTTCGGCACTCACCACTTTGTGAAAGGGTTTGTGCGTATGGCCGAAGCACATCACATCGGCTCCCGCGCCCTCGATCACGCGGCCCAAACTGCGGTCGCCCCGATCCTCAAACAGATATTCGTTTACGCGCCGGGGGCTGCCATGCACCAGCAGCAGCGTGAATGGGGTTTGTTGCTGCCAAAGGTGTTCGGGGTCATTGCCTAGCTCAAATTCAACCCGACTATGAGTTGGGAGCGTGCGCAGATACTGCCGCTCATCATTACCTACCTGAGCATTAGTATAGGCAATGGACACTTTGCCATTGGCCTTTTCCTGCTCCTCTTTATAGGCGCATCCGCAATCGTCGGAGCCGCGACCGATGCCATAATCATAATTCCCGGCGATGGTGGGAATGCCTCGTTTGCGAATGGTGCGGATCACTTCGTTCGGCCAGATGTTGTAACCGACCAGATCCCCCAAACAATACACCGCGTCAGGCTGGCGGCTGTCGATGTCGGCCAATACTGCATCGAGTGCGGGCAGATTGGCGTGGATGTCCGAAAACAGGGCAATTTTCATGCGTGTTTTTGAAAGGCTTTTGTGTAGTGGGGGGCAAACTTCTTTTCTTGTTTCAGCGCAAAATTGACCATCAGAATCAGCACCGGCACTTCGATCAGGGGGCCAACCACGGCGGCAAAGGCCGCGCCGGAATTGATGCCGAAAACGGCGATGGCTACCGCAATGCCCAGCTCGAAATTATTGCCCGCTGCGGTGAAGGCCAGCGACGTGGATTTGCCGTAATCGGCCCCAGCTCGTTTCGAGAGGTAGAAGGCCGAAAAAAACATGATGGCAAAATAGATCGTCAGCGGAATGGCGATACGCACCACATCAAGAGGGATAGACACGATCAACTGCCCTTTGAGGCTGAACATGACGACGATGGTAAACAGCAGCGCAATGAGCGTTATCGGGCTGATGGCGGGTAAAAAGCGTTCTTCATACCACTGGCGGCTGAACAGCCTGGTAAGAATGATCCGCGAGAACAATCCAAGCAGGAACGGCACACCCAGATAGATGAAAACGCTCTTAGCTACTTCGCCAATTGTGATGTTGACGGTGTAGCCTTTCAGCCCGAATAAGGGCGGCAGCACGGTAATAAAAACGTAGGCATAAACCGAATAGAACAGCACCTGAAAAATGCTGTTGAAGGCCACCAGGCCAGCGGCATAAAGCCGGTCGCCTTTGGCGAGGTCATTCCAGACGATCACCATGGCAATGCAGCGGGCAATGCCGATCATGATTAAGCCGGTCATGTATTCGGGTTTATCGGGCAGAAACACCACGGCTAGGCCGAACATGAGCAAAGGGCCGACGATCCAGTTTTGAAACAGCGACAGGCCCAGTATCTTGGTGTTGGCAAACACCTTCGGCAACTCGCTATAACGAACTTTTGCCAGCGGTGGGTACATCATCAGCACCAGGCCAATGGCCAGCGGTATATTGGTCGAGCCGGAATTAAACTGATTGATGAAGCCCTGCGACTGCGGGAAGAAATACCCGATGCCCACGCCGATCAGCATGGCTAGGAAGATCCAAAGGGTTAAATAGCGGTCGAGGAACGAAAGACGGGGGACACTCATGATTGATCCTGAGTTAGCGCGCGTTTCATGACGATGGCCGATGATGGGCATAGTTCGCTGAATTGCTGCGTCTGTTGAATGGCCGCAGGCACTTCCTGACGGTTAACGATTTGAAAGCCATACCGCTCAAAATAACGGTCAGCCGTATTGGTGATTAGATATACGTTTTCCAGGCTTGATGCCTGAGCGGTTTCCATCAATCGGCTGACCAGTTGGGCGGCAATCTGCTGGCCCTGGTACTGTGGATCGACGGCCACCGAACGTAGTAGACCGACCAGGCCGAAGCGTTCCAGACCAGCTACCCCGATCGGGCGGCCTTCCTCTTTGGCGATGACAAAATCAGCAAGTCTGGTTGGTAAATCCTCAGTCAATAGGTGCCCTTGTTCTAGCAGGGCAATGATTGCCGCTTTATCAGCCAGTTGCGCAGGTTCGATGTAGAGGGCCATAGGTTATTGCGGAACGGGTTCGCCTAACCGGCTTTTGATGAATTCCTGACTGTAAGTTTTGATCAGGTCACGCACCCGGCGGAAGGAAGTCAATTTATCCTCGCCTGGGCGGTCCCGCTCCGGCGTACCGGCCGATGCGGTGTGGCCAGGATCGGGAAAACTGTGATGGATCATTTCGCCCGCCGTGGGAAAATACGGACATTGTTCGCGGGCATTATCGCAAACCGTGATGACGTAATCGAAGGGTATTTGCACATACTCGTCGGCATGGTTCGAGGTATGGTGTGAAATGTCGATACCGTCTTCGGCCATCACTTGAATGGCCAATGGATTGACGCAGTGGGGCGCAACACCTGCACTATAGACTTGGGCACGGTCGCCCGAGAAATGCTGCAAATAGCCCTCGGCCATCTGGGAACGGGCGGAATTGCCTGTACAAAGCACTAGGATTTTTTTCATGATGATTCGTCGTTTTCGGATTTAGTTGCAGCAATCGGGGCCACAGCAAGAAGCCGTTGCCGTTGGGGCATCAGCGGGCTTTTGAGCAAAAACGGTGACGCTGTAAATGCCCTTATCTTGCTGGCGATAATCGGCGATTTCTTCGACTGACAGATAGTTTTTCAGCACATCATCTGGCAAAGAAATTTCGCGCTCTTTTCGCACGGTGATGTTGGTAAAGCCGCTCTCCTGCACGAGCTGCAAATAGTCGGCTTTCTGGATGGCACCCGAGACGCAACCCACATAGAGTTCGGCGTCCTGTTGCAAGCCTGCGGGCAATTCACCTTTCAACACAATATCGGAGATGCTGAAATGACCACCGGGCTTTAAAATGCGAAAGGTTTCGGCCACAGCTTTTTGCTTGTCGGGAACCAGATTCATCACACAATTGCTTACTACCACGTCAGCCAAGTTGCTTGGCAACGGCATGTCCTCGATGTCACCATAGACGAACTCGACGTTGGTAAAGCCGAGCGTCTTGGTGTTTTTGCGGGCGCGGTCAATCATGGCCGGGGTCATATCCAGGCCAATCACGCGGCCAGTTTCGCCAGTTTCGGCACGGGCTACAAAACAGTCATTGCCTGCACCTGATCCAAGATCCACCACCGTATCACCAGGTTTGATCTGAGCGAATTGTGTGGGTAGGCCGCAACCCAATCCTAAATCGGCTTCGGCGACGTAGCCTTTCAACTCGTCATAGCCCACGGTCATATCAATGGGTACATTAGCGACGGTTTCAGGCCCACAGCAGGAGGTGGGGCCGCAGCAGCTATTCTCTTCTGGCTGTTCGGCAATCGCGCCGTATTTCTGGCGCACGACTTCTTTGATTTGCTCGGCAGTTTCCATTTGTTTTTCTATTGGTATAATGTAATATTACGATTGATTCGGTCAAAAAAATACGCGCTACTTATTAGCAGCACGTAGCGGGCACAAACGTATCAAAGATGGCTCCGAAGGCGCGTTGGGCCTCCTCCCATACGGGGGGATTAATACAGTAGCACACGCGGGGCGGGTTGATTTCGCCCTGAATGATACCGATGCGTTTTAGCTCCTTCAGATGCTGGGAAACGGTCGCCTGGGCCAAATCCAGTTCTTCTACTAAGTCACCGCAGACACATGCTTTCCGGGCCACCAGCAATTGCAGGATAGCCACCCGTGCCGGATGAGCAAATGCCTTTGCCAGATCCGCGATGCGGTTTTGTTCCTCGGTGAATATTTCGGTTTTGGTCAGTCCCATATCCCAAAGGTAGCCCGTTTTTTATTCATTGCAATATTGCGATGAATAAAATCTTTGAGCCGGTTAAATGGCCACCTTTACTTTTGAGAAAACGTAAAAAGTTTCCGTGGCAATTTGCTTGCACCGCTCGTCATATTTAACGGTTTCCTGGGGTGTGCCATCGAAGGCTTTCGGATCGTCATAAGGCGTCGCTACCCGTAGAGCTGCGCCTTTCACAATGGGACAGGCTTTGTCGGCTTGTGAGCAAGTCATGATCGCCAGGAAATTGCTTTGGGGATTGCTGGCATCATCGTATTTCTTGGAGAACGCTTTGATGGGTTCTAGCCTAGAAGCGTAAGTGACGGCATACATGGGGTTCGGTCCTTCTGATACTTTAGCAATATCAAATCCCGCTTTTTTACAGGCCGCTATCGCCCGCTCGTTAAAAGCACTCACTTCGGTGCCCCCGGAAAAAGTTTTCACGTTGGGGATGCCGTAGTATGTCGCTGCGGTGGCGGCCCAGATCTGGCCAAAGTGGCTCCGTCGGGAGTTATGCGTGCAGATATAGGTCAATTGAACGGGTTGACCCGCTTTTACTTTGGTTTGGATGAACCCGGCAATTTTGTCCAGTTCAGCTTTGCGATCAACCGGTATGGCGGCAAACTCTTTTTTGATCGTGTTGATATACGGGACCAGAGCCTCGTTCACAATCGTCTTTTTACCTGGGTCGCTGGCCAGTACGATGGTCGTTGCCAGTAGGAAGAGCACGGTTAATCGGTTCACTACAGTCATAGCAGACATGAAGAAAATGGGGTAAAGATTTATTTTCTATCGTAAAGATACGATATAAATACCTGCTAGCGATATCTTCGGCTAGAGCTATTGGGAGGTCCTATCGTGATTATTCTACCAGTGACCTTGCGTACGAACGCTTTCCTAATCCGTGTTGTGGTAATGGGTTCCGGCAATAAGTCCAACTGATTCTGGCTCAAAACCGGTTTCTGCTGATCAGAAACAGGTACCGGGTTAAGGAAAATCAGTCATTGGACGGGCTTATCCACCTACTTTTATCTATTTATCCGGTGCCCGTATACCAACCGGCACTACCCGCTACGATCAGTAACATGGAGACAACCTACACTAAATTCCTTTTCTTCACCGGAAAAGGGGGCGTCGGAAAAACGTCGCTGGCCTGTGCCACGGCGGTAAGCCTGGCCGATCAGGGTAAAAAAGTCTTGCTCATCAGTACGGACCCTGCCTCTAATTTGGCCGATGTTCTGGATACGGAAGTCGGCAATCAGATCAGCCCGCACAAAGCCCTGAAAAATCTGTTTACCATCAACATCAATCCGGAGGTGTCGGCGGAAGACTATCGAAGTCGGGTGCTGGAGCCGCTAAGGGAAATGCACTCACCAGATGAACTGAAAAAAATTAACGAAGGCTTATCGGGGGCTTGTACCACCGAAATAGCCTCGTTTGACGAATTTTCCCGCTTTATCACGGGTGAAGAAAGACCCGATTCGTATGAGATTGTCATTTTTGATACCGCCCCCACGGGCCATACCCTGCGGCTGTTAGAACTACCGGCCGCCTGGGATACCTTTCTGGAGCATAATCCCGGCGGTGCCTCCTGCATTGGGCCTTCCTCGGCCCTGAAAAGCAGCAAAGATCGCTACAGGCACGTGATAACCAGTTTACGGGATAGCACTCTGACCACCTTCTACCTGGTCAGTCGGGCCGAAACCGCGTCGCTGAAGGAAGCTGCCAGAACTAGTCTAGAGCTCATTGACTTAGGGATGAACAACCAACGGTTGTTGATCAACGGGGTTTTCAAGACGATTGACAAAACCGATCCGGTCGCCCGAAAAATGGAAACAATGGCGGCAACCCAACTGGCCGCGCTGCCTTCGGATTTGAGCCGGTTAGCCGTAACGACCTTTCCCTTATTACCCTATAACCTGCTGGGGCTGGAAAAACTGCGGTCTTTGTTTGATCAGGGTTTACAAACGCAATTCAGTACGGAAGCCCATTCGCTGTCTATGGAAAGCCAGCCTACCTTTCCTGATTTGACGGTGCTGGTTGACGAACTGGAAAAAGACCGTACCAGCGGATTAATTATGACGATGGGTAAGGGCGGGGTTGGCAAGACGATACTAGCGGCTACAATCGCGACGATGCTAGCCAACCGGGGGCATGAAGTCCTGCTCACCACCACCGATCCGGCGGCCCATATTCAGGATTTTATCAATCAACTGACCGAATTACCCGCCACCTTGACTGTCGAGCGAATAGATCCCAAGTGGGAAACCCAGCGCTATATCGATAAGGTCGTTGCCCAAAAAGGAGTCAACCTCAGCCTGGAGGGAAAAGCGTTGTTACTGGAAGACTTACAGTCGCCCTGTACCGAAGAGGTGGCGGTGTTTCATGCGTTCTCATCGGCCATTCACCGGGCCAAACGCCAGTTTGTGGTGATGGACACGGCTCCCACGGGCCATACGCTGTTGCTGCTGGATACAACGGGGAGTTACCATCGGGAAGTGATGAAAAATACCGGGCGCAGTTCGGGCAAAATAACTACGCCCTACATGTCGCTACAGGATAGCCACTTTGCGCGGATTCTCTTGATTTCGTTGCCCGAAACGACCCCCATGATCGAAGCCGAAGCTCTACAAACCGATTTGAAACGAGCGGGTATTACGCCCTTTGCCTGGGTGATCAACCAATGTCTGTCAGCTCTATCGGGCCTGAAGGACCCGCTACTAAAAAAACGGGCGTTAGCGGAGGGAACCATTATAAAAACCATTGCTGAAACCCTGGCCACCCAAACGTTTGCCGTTCCGTACCTAGCCGAATCCAGTCTATTGCCCGCCATGCTTTCATTCTATGCGCACCGAGCGCAGTCTACTCAAGCCGTCTAACCTAGATAAGGTACACGGACGGGTAGCCCAGAATAATTTTCAGGAAAGCGTTTCTTTAAACGCCCGGTTATCCGAGACGATACTTGAAAAGTTTCTTTGTCTCAGGAAGGAGCGTTTTTATGAGAATTAGTAATTCATGATTTTACACTGAATGCCGTTTATCTATTTTGATGTTCAGCGATAAACTCCTAGTATGGCTTAAACCGACGATCCGTTAAAAATGTGTTATCCGTCAGGGTGTACAAGAAACTGATGATATCTTTCTGATCTTGTTTGCTTAAGGGAAGACCAGTCTGAACCCCTTTTTTAAGCAAAGCGTCCAATGACGTATTATCCTGAACACCCGTAGCATAGTGATTCAGCACACGTTCCAGACTGGCCAGCCGACCGTCATGCATGTAAGGTAATGTACGGTCAATATTGCGTAGGCTGGGCACTCGGAATTTGTACTTATCGGTTTCATTCAGCGTAATAGTATAACGCCCTAAATCTGGGTTTTTCGCATTCGGATTAGGTAGTAGACCATTGTTGCGAAAGCTCTGATCGGTGAACAACTCACCCGTATGACAGCCACTACAGTGCTGGGTAAATAAGGTTAGGCCCCGAAGCTCCTGCTCCGTGAACTGGCCCCCGTCTTCGCCCCGTCGATATTTGTCATACTTCGAATTAGCCGACACCAGCGTCAGCATGTATTGGGAGAGGGCCTTTAAAAAGCGTTCCGAGGTAATGGTGTCGCTACCATAAGCGGCTTTGAATAAGGCCGGGTATTTGGCGCTATGGCGAACTTTGTCGAGTACGTGCGTTAAGGTGTCGCCCATTTCGACCGGATTCTGAATGGGCGAGATAGCCACCAGATCCAGATCATGAACGCCACCGTCCCAGAAGAACGCCTTGTTCCAGGCCATATTCTGAAGGCCCAGACCATTGCGGGGGCCTCGCTGATCCCGGATGCCGTGGCTCAGCACGTGATCGGTATGGGCAAATCCGGTTTCGGGTATGTGACAGAACGCGCAGGTAATGGTTCCGTCCTGGGAAAGCATGCCGTCAAAAAATAACGTTTTCCCCAAGGCCACCCCCTCATACGTAAGCGGGTTTTTGTTCAGATCATAGACCGGATCAGGAAAATTAGCCGGTCTACTCCAGGGGTAGGGCGTCGTCTGATAATCGACCACCGGCGACGGATCGGGTTTAATTGATTCTACGCCTTTTGTCTGCTGACAAGCCGCCACCAGCCCGAAAATACCCGCACTCAGCAATAGACTGACAAATGCCCAACGATTCATAGCTACTGAGCGGAATGATGGGTGACGCGAAACATACCGGCATAATTCGAAGCGATGGTGGACGAGAAGGTCGAAACCATGACCGTCGGGTTAGCGGCCAGACTGATTCGGGCTGAACCCTCGAAGACCTTCAGCACATCTGCCTGAATGACTACCCCAGCCGTTTGACCAACGCCCAGCTGAAGGCCGCCCCCCGACAGGGGGAGGCTGACGGTGCGCAGGTTATTGATAGTTTTGGAATCGTAGCCACCAAACAAACCGACGTGATACTGAAATCGACTTTCGCCCGTCGGATCGGGAGCCACCGCCGGTGAGCTTCCTTCAAGCTTAAAAAAGATATAGCCCGAGTTCCAATCCCAGTACATACCGCCGTTATGACCGCCCCCCGGTTCGAGCACGCCTTTGCGACGGCTCACGTCCATTGTACTGCGCAGGCTATCCACGCCAACCAGGTACGTAACGCCCGTGTAGGCTCCAGTTGGCACCCCGTGCAGGGTAATTGTCTGGGAAGCCGGATCGGATTCGCGAACCAGAAAATAACTGCTGTCCTGGGGTACGGTGTAGGTGCTACCGTCAGACCGTTGAAGCCGGATATTACTGACAAAATAATTGAGCAGACTCACCCCGAACGGCTCGCCCGAGGAGTTGGTATAGCTACCCGTAGCCAACTGTAGATCCTGATTACCGACGACATTGTTAAAGGTAAGTTGCAGGGTTCCTGTATCGGGGTCTGGCTGTTGATTGGTGCAGCCCATCAGCCAGCTACTCAGGACAACGCCCAGCGAAAGACTCCAGAGAATAAATGGTTTCATAGCCGTAGAGGGTTTGGAATGAAGTCAATGTAGTAGCCAGCTAATCACTCGTTTAGTAACGAAATAATCGGGCAGGCATTACGTTTATGGGCTCAGAATAAAAACGTAACGTGCGTGGTTAGCTGGTCGTTAGCCAGCAGCTCACCCTCTGATAGATACTGCGATAGGGGATGCCGGTAACTGACGCCGAAGGAAAGTTTGTTCAGATACACTTCGGTCCCCAAATTTAAATAAGTGGCATACCCGCCCGTCTGCTTGTTCATCACGCCTTCCCGGATGTCGTGGCCAGCCTGCTCGACAAACACCCCCGCATTGGGCATGATGGATCGGCTGCCTAAACTGGTCAGATAAAACACGGAAGCCGACGTGTTGAGTCGGTTCCCAAAGCGGTACCCATTGGGATTCGTGGTGGTTACCCGGTAGGAAACGTCGGTGTTAAGGCCCCAATTTTTGTAGCGGGCGGTGTAGATCAGATTCCCGATCCAATCGGTGCTTCCCGTGCCTAACTGGAAATTGGCGTTCGCTACATCCAACAGGCTATTTTCGTCATAACGGAAACGCCCGGTTGCTAATTTAACACCACCACCGACCAGTAAATTATGATTGACGGCATGGACGATTGAATCATCCATAAACGTGTTGATCAGGTTATAGTGCGCTACTATCGTTATATCACCCAAACCGCTCAAAGGCGTTACAGCTCCGGTTTTAAGCAGGGTTTGCTGACTGAACTGGTAAGGGACAAAGGCCATAACCTGCACCCGCTTGGCGGGATAAAATCGCCCCCAGAGTTCAGCCGTGCGAAACTGTTCCCGGCTGCTTAAATTCAAGCTGGTCAAATGCGAGTTAAAGCTGTTGTACCGGTAACGTACCCCCAGAAATCCCCGGTGGCCCTGGGGTAGGATGCCAAAAAATGATCCGCCGTTACTGCACCCGCATAAATCGCAGGCCTGCCCGGAAAAGGTCGATAGCGCCATCAGGCCAACCAGAATAAAGTTTTTCATATAATTCATGTTAAGGTTCGACAAAGCGCGGATCACGCAGAAACGCTTCGTCGGTCAGTGTTTTCAAGAAAGCGATAATCTGCTGCTGCTCATGCGTGGTGAGAGCAATGCCCAGACGTCCATTTTGTTGCAGCAGTGGGTCAAGATTCTGTGTCTTCTGTACGTTTTCGGTATAATGGGTCAATACCGCGTCGAGTGAATAAAAGCGGCCATCATGCATATAGGGTAACGTCTTCTCCACGTTTCGCAGACTGGGCACTTTAAACCGGTAGGTATCTTCCTCTAGTTCGGTTACGTGGGCCCGGCCTATATCGTTACTACCCTGAATGAAGAGCCCATTATTCCGAAAGCTATTGTCGGTGAATAGCTCCCCCGCATGGCAGCTACTGCATTTGGCCCGGAACACGGTTAAACCGGCCTGTTCCTCATCGGTCAGCGTTCCGCCTGGCTCCTTACGGACCCATTTGTCATACCGGGAATTACCCGATACCAGCGTCAGCATGAATTGGGAAAGCGCCTGTAAAAAGCGGGGGCCGTTGATCTCCTCACTGCCAAAAGCAGCGTTGAACAGGGGCGGATACCGGCTACTTTTACGCAACTTAGCGATCACATTACTCGATTTGTCGTCCATTTCGACGGGGTTTTCAATAGGCGCAATGGGAGCCAGATCGAGATTGTGAACCCCACCGTCCCAGAAGAAATTCGTCGCCCAGGCCAGATTTTGAATCGGCATGGAGTTGCGTGTACCTACTTGGTTATCAATGCCGTGGCTCACCTCATGCTGATGGTGGGTAAACGCGTAGGCTTGATTATGACACTCGGCGCAGGAGATTGATCCGTCCCGTGATAGCATACCGTCATAGAATAAGGCCCGCCCCAATACGAACCCGGCTTTCGTCGGGGCGTTCTGATCAAGCGCGTAAACGGGCTGGGGAAAGTTCGCGGGCTGCGTGAAAAGGACTTCTGGCTGCGCCTGGGGGTCCGTGGTCTGACAACTCACTAACCACCCACTTGAAACCAGGAGCCAAGTCAGCCGCTGTATACCGGTGCTGTTTTTCATACGTAGCTAGTTGGCCCGGCCAAATGACCGGGCCAGGTGAATCACTGCTTGTCGTTATGAACGTGATCGATTTGAAACATGGTCTTGCCGTTGTCAGCCAGGGGGATAGCCGCTGCGGGCATATGTACGCTATTGGTGGCGGCCAGGCTGATTTTATTGGGGCCATCCAATAGTTTCAGTCCATCAACAAACAGATGAATCACGGGGGCTACGTTGCCCCGCACGGTTGCCTGGTTGGTGATCGGCAGCGTCACGGTGCGCAGATTATTGACCGTTTTAGCCGATCCATTCCAGCCGCCCCCGTAGCCGCCCACGTGTAGCCAGAATTTATGGTCGATGTTGGCCGTGGCCGGTACAGAGCCTGACGTACCTTCCATCTTCATAAACAGGTAACCTGAATTCCACGACCAATACATGCCATCCTCGCCATAACTGGTTGGGTCCAGTACACCGGTACGGTCGCCAGCCCCACCAACGCTTTTGAGACTATCCACCCCGATCATAAAGGACAATTCTCCGTAATTGCCTGCTGGTACGTCCGTCAACTGGATCGTTTGCGTCCTGGCATCGGCTTGGCGCACCAGAAAATACTGATTCGGAAATTTGACCACGGTTCCATCCTCTTTTTTGAGGGCAATGTTACTCACGAAGTAATTGAATGTCGTCAGCGAAAAGGTTTCCCCGGAACCGTTTTTATAGGGAGTCGTACCTAAGACCATTTTTTGATCGCCAACTCGGTTGTCGAACTCAATAGAGACCGAGTTTTTGGCGTTGGGGTCGATGCTATCCAGCGCCTCTTTGTGGCAGGAAACGAACGTAAAGCTGATCAGTAGAATCGAAAGTATACGGGCGAAATAATTGCGCATGATTGGATTGATAACGGCCATACCGAATCCAGATGAAACGACTAGTGACTAGCCGTTTGTCCATCTCGATTGATCGACCAATGAAGAATAAGTAGAAAAAAAGACGATAAGTACCTCCACCAACTACCGGTTGGGAAAGGCACTAAAGCCAAAGCGGGCTTACCCGAAAAGACTAGCAGTCGATTGTCGGGGGCTGAAAAATGGGAGAAAGCGGGGCTGAATAGGCCGTGAACTGGTAGACAAACGCGGTGCGTTCGCGATGAATTAGGTAGGCCGGTAAGCAACTAAAGTCAGTAGCGTCCGTACAGAAAAGCTGGATAGACGGCGTCTTCTGCACCCGCTCGGTCGTTTCCTTATCCTGCTTGTCCTGCTGGGCTTTCAGCCGTTTGGCGAGGTAGCATTTACCATCACAATGCAGTTCAGGGCGGTCTCGGTTTTCGCAGAGGATACGAGCAATATAGTCCTTATCCAGCTGATACTGAGCAATAATGCCCCACGAACTCACCGTCGGTAGCAACGTAGCCATCAGCAATAGATAAAGAATACAGGTTCGCATGGACAAGTCGAAAGCGCTTACAAAAATAAACAAAAAAAAGGGCTACTTCGCCAAAAGAAAGGGTAAACCTCGTTGGCGATAGCGATTAAAGGTGGCCCAACGGTCAAAAAAATCAGTATTTACCGGTCACCGTTACGCCCAGCATCCGGGGAAGGCCCATCATATAACTGCCGTACCCAAACGCCATATAGCGCACATCACCCAGGTTGCGAACCCACAGGGCTACATCGAGATGGTTACTGGTCACTCCGGCCCGGGCGTTGACCATGCCATACGCGGGCTGCTGGTAGGCATTGACGAAATCCAACTGGTATTCGCCGATGTACCTGAATTCCCCCCGGACAAAGGCTCTGACGTGTTGAGCCGAGTGCGAAAAAGGCACGCCATACTGAATCGCCAGCATCGACTGCAAGGCTGGATTGTTAATGGCCTTGTTGCCTTTGTAATCCCTGACCACATTGGTGGCCGCATCAAAAAGCACCAGTTTTTTGTACGCGCTGTGCGATGTGCTGGCCGTCCAGTCGATCTGCAAATTTTTGACCGGCAGGGCCGATACTTCCACTTCCAATCCGTAATTGTTCATATCGCCCACATTCAGCGTGGCGTAGTTTATCCCGTCGCGGGAGGTGGATACCTGCTGGTCTTTCTGTTGAAAATAAAACGCCGTCAGATTCAGTTTGAGCCGGTTATTCAGGAGCGTGTTTTTGATGCCTACTTCGTAGTTATCCGACTTTTCGGGGTTGTAGATGGGGGATGTTGGGTTACCGAAATTAAATCCACCCACCCGGAACCCTTTGGCATACGACCCGTAGACCATCGAATTGCCCGTCAATTTATAACTCAGAATAACCTTGGGCGTAACCGCACTGAAGGTCTTTTTTGAGGTACTATCGGGTGAAAGAAGCGTAACCACCTTCTCTTTTTCAAGCGAAGAACTTTGCGTCAGTTCCCGGCGCTCTACGTCATACCTGGCCCCAACCGTCACATCAAACGCTGGCGTGATGGAATAGGCCGCCTGCCCAAAGAAGGCGATACCATACCCCTTTCGGCTGCCAGTACCGATGGACGCGTAGGGCGCATTCGGATCGAGGGTGGCATAATCGGTATCATAATACGTCGTGCTGCCATTCTTTATTTTTTCGCCGAACAAATACGAGCCGACGGTCCATTTCCATTTTCCGGCACCCGCCGGCGAGGAAAAGCGGAGCTCCTGGGTCAATTCGTTTTGTTTCGTCCAGGTCGTGAAGCTGATTAACTGGGCGGGGCTAAAATCAAAATCAAATCGTCCCGGCAGCCAAATATGATAATCGACGAAAGCGGTGATGGCCGTGAAGTTGACATGACGGCCGAAGTATTTTACGGCTACTGCCGTGTTGAGATTAGTTCGGCGTTCGGTATTGTCCCAGTTTCCATAAACCGTATAGGGAGTAGCGCGGGCCGCACTGTCAGTAGCCGCCCAGGGATAAGCGCCTTTATCAGTGTTGTTTTCGTAGCGGGTGTTCCAGTCGATTGTCCATTTGGCCGATGCCAGATATTTCAGGTTCACATTACCGCTAAAGGCGTGGTGGCGGTCAAGATAGCGGGTCTGCGGCGTCGGATTTGAATAAATAGCCCCCCGATTGTTCGACTGAAACCCGGCATTGACAAATAATTTATCCTTGATAAGGGGGGCATTGAGTCCCACGCTGTACCGCTGCTGACCGTAGTTACCCAGATCCATTTCGGCGAAGGCGCTGGGTTGGTTGGTCGGTCGTTTGGTAATCACGTTCAGCACGCCGCTGTAGGCGTTCCGGCCGTAGAGCGTCCCCTGGGGGCCCCGCAGGATTTCGATTCGTTCGATGTTGCTGAAATTGAAGGGGGCCGAAAAATAATCAAACTGATAGACCCCGTCCACGTACGTAGCGACGGATTGGTCATTGGAAAACCCCATAGCGCCCCTGATATTCAAGAAATTGGACCCGGTGCTGTTGCCGTGTTCCACGATGAAGGTGCTGGGAGCCAAGGCGGTGAGGTCGCTGATTGTCCACACCCGGTATTCTTCTAACTGCCTGGCATTGAGCGAGGTAACCGCCAAGGGCGTGTTTTGCAGTCTTTCTTCGGTTTTATCGGCCGTAACGACCACTTCACTCAAGGCATTGGTATTATCGAATAACGTAATGACCACCGTCTGCGGTTGGTTGGCTACGGTCACGGGTTGGATTTTGGTGGCATAGCCAATCGCACTGACCTGTAATTGGTATTTTCCGTTGCTCAACTCCAGTGAAAAATTTCCGGCTTTGTCGGCCTTAGTCCCGTCAGCACCGTTTAAGACCGAAATGTTGGCAAAGCCGACCGCTTGGCCTGAGCTGGCGTTAATTTTTCCGGTTATTATTTGGGCAAAACTGCTGCTTGTCAACAGGCAAAGCAGGATGGATAACGTATTTTTAAGATTCATAGTCGGGTTGATGTACTGTCCAGTAGGTCAGCTTCACAGAAGATAAACCTGACCTACTGGACCGAATGAGACGTTAGTGTTTGAGGTAGGCCGTGGGCTCTTTGCGGAATCGTTCTTTACAGATTTTCGAACAGAAACCATAGGTCTTACCCATATAGCGAGCCGTATCCGCCACGAGTCCGTCTACTGACATCTGGCAGACCGGATCAATCGTTGAGGTTAGTGTCAATGGAGCCTGTTTTAGGGCTACCGTTTTTTTGACTACCGTTGGCCTGGTGATGGTGGTGTTGGCTTTCTTCTTTGATTGGACCCGTGTATGGCTGATGACCAATCCGTCTTGCGGTTTCCACTGGTCATATTCCATGATGCGGGCGATTTGCCGGGCAGCCTCGATGCCTTTAAGCCGGGATACCACATGGAGCGCCCCGTCGATACCCGCCGATACGCCCGCCGTCGTGATCAGCGGCCCCTGATCGACGAACCGGGTATGCTCCATCACGGTAGCGTTGGGGGTCATTTGCTGGAGCATTTGGGTGGCCGCCCAGTGGGTGGTAATCGTCTTACCGTCCAAAAGCCCCGCTTTCCCCAGCAGAAACGTGCCGGTACACACCGACATCGTCAGTTTGCGATGGGCAGTCGTCCGCCTAATCCAGTTGACAAGGCTGCTATCCTGCATGACCTCTTCCATTCGCCCACCGGGTACCACCAAAATATCGGCTTGGGGAGCCGTTGACAGGGTATAGTCCGGGACAACCGTAAGCATCCGCTGCATGATGGTCATGGGGCCCGACTGAGCCGCTACGGTATACACGGTAGCGCCTTCCATGTGATTAAACACTTCGAGGGGCCCGGCGAAGTCGAGCAGTTCGACACCGGGAAAGAGCAGAATAGCGACGCGGGTTGTATCGCTCTTCGTGCTGGATTGGGCCTGCATGGAGAGGCCTGTTAACAGCATCAGCAACAGGCTGAGACTCAATTGGCTGATCTTTTTCATGGGATTTAATTTTTTAATGCGTGAGTGGCCAGAGACGAACAAGCAGACCGCCTATCCCCAGCAACAGCGTAAAATGAATAAGTGCCAGCGCTGTCCAGATGAGAGTATCCCGTTCTAGAGTTGGCTTCGGTTCGGACCATGTAATGCCCGTGTTGGTCAGCAGTTGAGATAAATCCTGACGGGTCGGTAAGGTGTTCATTGGCGTCCAATTAGTTTCTGTTCGTTACTCCTGTTCGTGTTGAAGCACGTCAATATCCCGGATCAGCTTCTGGGTGCCTTCGAGCGTGGTGCCATCGTACATTCCCCGGATGTGCTTTTGCCTGTCGATCAAGACGAATGCCCCACTATGGATGTAGCCGCCCGGTGCTGTGGCGTCTTTACCCGCCGTCACTAGATAGTGATTCTCGCCGATAGCATAGATTTTCTCCCGGTCGCCCGTTACGAATTGCCACATAGTACCCGTAATTCCCAGTTCCTGAGCATATTGCTTCAGTACCGCTGGAGTATCATGGTCAGGATCAATACTATGCGACAAAATCCGGACGTCGGGGCTTTCTTTATAGGCTTTGTAGACGTTCAGCATGTTCTTTCGCTTCGGCGATCCGATTCATGATGGGGCAGATGGTCGGGCAGGTCGTAAATCGGACCGCCGAAGCGGAAAAAATCCGTCACGTAGATTTTGCCGTTAAAATCCCGCTGGCTGATCGTTTTTCCGTACTGATTGGTGAACGAGAAAGCGGGAATGGCTGGGTACTCTCGCTGAGTAACCTCTTTTTCATCTACGATTTTAGTCGTGGTTTCTGGCTCACCAATGTAGGGCAGCTTTTCATCCGTTAAGCCACAAGTGCTCAGACTAACAAGAAGACCCAGACTTAATACTTGAATTAGTCGTTTCATGTCATTTTAGATAGGCTTGTGCATCATTGATGCTTTTTCGCATCAACTGGCTCATGGCATCGACCCGTTGTTGTTCTGCTTTGAGGTAGTCCAGCGCCTGCTGCTCCTTGAGTTTGGCCAGCGTATCGCCGTTGTAGTGGTGCATCCAGTCCATCATCGACTGATCGGCCTGATCCAGTGCTGCTTTGATTGCCTTTCCCTGCGCTTGACGCAGGCGAATGTCAGCGGAAACAGGTTGTTTATCCAATTCACTGAGCTGCTGAGTTACTTCTTTTTTCAGTTTCATCAGGTCGCTCATGGCGGGCATCACACTATCGTGAACGGCCAGTACTTGCTTTTCCAAATCGGCTACAGACGTCGGTTTTGACGCGGTTTGAGCCATTGAATCGGTCGGGGGCGTAGTGGCTTCAGAAGTCGGTTTGGATTGACAAGCCACCACACTCATCCCGATTAGGATGGTTATAAAAAGTCTTATTGGATTCATGGGGTATGAAAACGGTCGTTCTATGGCCTACAGACAGCCACGGGTAATTCAAAGAAGAAGAGATGATTTAACACTAGGTAGGCTGGCCATTACGAATGACCGCACGCGAAAAATGACCGCATACGCATTGGAGTCTATGCGCAGGCATAGTGGCCACTCGTGAAAAATCGAGACAATAAAAATAGCGCAGCTACCTTTAGGCGCAGGGCGGACGCAGCAACCCAGTAACCGGCGCTTTGTAGGACGCGATCAGATAAGCGAAGACTTGACGATGGGGCAGAACAAGAGTGGGTGTACACTTAAACGAAAAATGCGTATCGCAGAACAGTTGGACGGGCGCGGTTTGCTGCACACGCTCCGTGGTTTCTTTGTCCTGTTTATCCTGCTGGGCTTTTAAGCGCTTGGCCAGGTAGCATTTGCCATCACAGTGCAGTTGCGGTTTGTCGCGATTTTCGCAAAGCACGCGGGCGATGTAATCCTGGTTAAGCTGGTAATAGGCAATCGTTCCCCACGGGCTAATGCTAGGCAAGAGCACGGCTATCAACAAGATATAAGTCAATAAGGAACGCATGATGGCGCAAAAGTAAGTCGAATCAAACAATAATAACTCTTCACAGCGACTTATATTAATTTGATCGTGGTCTGTTGAGAACCATTTTCACCAGGGGTTGCGGTCTCGCCATAGGTAAGAATTTGCCCGTACTGGGTGAACAGAAAGTTGGCCGTTACTCCGCTTGTACTACGGATATGTGTTGACAGTTATTAAAAAAAGCTGTTTCTCGAAATACCCAACTAGTAAAGCAGTGCTATACCTAAGCTTCTTCGTCTCAGGAAAAAGGATTTACGAAGATCAAGTACATAGGTGGAAACAAATACGCTTTTCACCCCAATCGTTTAGGCGTTAGCCACAACTACCAAGTGACCCACAACTGACATGTTTGACATGACGTACTTCGTTTTAGCTATTGATCGATCAGATAGAGTTTTTACCATAAATTTTAACGAGTAGTTTTGAGGAATGAAACGAATCTACCTGCTACTTGCCTTCATGGGTGGTTGCGCCTTGTGGGCACAAGCTCACGAGTTCTGGCTACAACCCGATACGTTTTTTGCCCAACCTGGCCAAGTGGTGACTATTGAGGTTTTAGTGGGCGAACACTTTAACGGCGAGCGATCAGAAGGCAAAAAAAATCGCCTGATACAATATGCCCACTGGACTGAAGGGGCCAAAAAAGACTTATCCTCTTCCCTGACAGAAGACCACTATGGGACAGTACCCCTCAATGTAACCAAGCCTGGTACTCATTTGGTCGCGTTTGCCAATACGAACAAATACCTGTCCATGCGAGCCGATAGTTTCCTGCTCTACCTGCGGGAAGATGGACTAGATCCTATTATTAAGGCGCGTCAGGAACGCCGTGAAACGCAAATCCGCAGCCGGGAGTTTTACCGACGTTGTGTGAAGACATTGATTCAGGTAGGGCCCGTAAAACCAACTGATAAGACGTTTTCGCTGGATACGGGTATGCCTTTAGAAATTATACCACTACAGAACCCCTATACTATAAAGCCGGGCGATTGGGCTCAATTCCAAATCGTATTCGATCATAAACCCTTAGCGAATGCTTTAGTGCGCTATTGGACTCGACCTTTCACGAAAGGACAGGAATTGCCAGATAGCAAACCACAGGGATTAACTGAAGAACAACAACGGTCGGATACGCAGGGACGGATTCGTTTTCGGTTGAAAACCGGTCAAAATATGATCAGCTTAGTTCAAATGGTTCCAGTTACGGATGATAAACTAGCTGACTGGCAAAGCTACTGGGGTAGTCTAACGTTTGGCTGCCGATAGGCGAATTACGCTTTTTAGGCAAAAAATATTTACTGTCTAGTTTGGCTACTCAGTAGCCGTAACTACTATAGTAGTAGACGCTTCTGATCATGATCCATTCTAGACGCTCAATGAATTGTCAACTGATTTTTTCTTTTAGTAACCTATGAGTTTAGTACTACCCAAGCGCCTACAGGCACAGCTGTTAGGGCTGAGTTTTCTAATCGCCAGTCACATTGGCCTGGCTCAACAACCGCTTTCTATTGCCATTCAGCACGCCGTTGGCGATCAAAATTTAACGACCTCAACCGCTTTTTATTCAACCGCAACTGGGGAAACCTTTCGAGTAACCCTCCTGCAATATTATATCAGCAATTTTCAACTCGTCCGATCCGACGGATCAACCTGGACCGTGCCGCAGGACAGCAGTTATTTTTTAATTAAATCAGCGGTACCGGCCTCTCAGCGTATCCGGCTACCCAACGTACCGATCGGTGAATACACCGGAATCCGTTTCATGATCGGCGTCGATAGCCTACGCAACACCAAGCACCCCAGTCAACGAAAGGGCTGTTTAGACATTGGCCGAGAAGCCAATGGCATGTACTGGTCTTGGAATGCCGGGTATATATTTTTTAAATTAGAAGGGATTTCGCCCCAGGCGCCGATAGACCGAACCTCGGGTGAACGGGAATTTGCGTTTCATGTTGGTCAGTTTGGGGGGATGAGCACAGCAACGCCCAATAATACCCGTCTGGTCTCCATTTCGTTTCCTGAAGAGCCCTTAACGATTCGAGCCAATGGTCAGGCCCAGCTACAGCTTAGGGCCGACTTGCGGAAGCTATTTGACGGGCAGCACGCCCTGCGCATCGCTGACCACTCCCATGTGATGATGCAACCTGCTGCGATCAGAATTGCGGATAACTATAGTACGATGTTCTCTCGCCAATAAACCCCTTAACCAGCGCTGTTCTACCATGTCAACCAGGATAATCGTTCTGTTCCTCTCAACGGTACTGCTTTTAGCGAGCGCCTACATATCGGTAGAAAATCCCTATTTGCCAATGCCTTTTCCTAAGCCAGCTCATTTTCCTGAGCCGGTCTATGACTTCACCAAATTTCCCTTAACCAAGGTTAAGATTGCCTTAGGACGCCGACTTTTCTATGATTCTTTCCTGTCAAAAGACGGCACCGTCAGTTGCGCCAGTTGCCATCAGCAAGCCTCAGCCTTTACGCAACATGGTCACCGCTTAAGCCATGGTATTAACGATTCGCTTACCGAGCACAATTCCATGCCACTCATGAATCTGGCCTGGCACAATAAATTTGGCTGGGATGGTGGCATTCATGCCCTGGATCTATTTCCTGTTTCCCCCTTACAACATCCCCACGAAATGGGGGAGAATTTAGTTACTGTGCTGGACAAGCTCCATGCGAACAAGTCCTACCGGTTACAATTTTTGGATGCGTTTGCCAATGATGAGGTGAGGAGCGACCAACTCTTACAGGCATTAAGTCAGTTTATGCTCACGCTGATTTCGGCTAACTCCCGATACGATAAATTTCTTCGTCAAGAAAATCCTAACCTTACGGAAGCAGAAAATCAAGGCCGCCTGCTATTCGAGCAAAAGTGTGCTTCGTGTCATTCCGGAGTCCTGCTAACCGACTTATCCTTGCGTAACAATGGCTTAAAAATCATTGATCCAGTTGACATCGGCCTGGCCAAGATTACCCTAAAAGACACCGATCGGTACAAATTCAAGGTGCCCAGCCTGCGCAATGCGGCCGTTACAGCTCCCTACATGCATGATGGTCGGTTCAACACACTCGAACAAGTACTGGACCATTACGGAAATAATATCGCCCAATCCCCTACCCTCGATCCGTTACTTAGCGCACCCAGCAATCGAGGCATCCCGCTGACAAAAGGGGAAAAGCAACGGATCATTCAATTTTTGCATACCTTAACGGATGATCAATTTTTAACCAACGATCAGTTCGCTGAGCCTGAAACGGAGGCGATGTATTTACAGCGAATCGACTTTGCCCCAGCGACTATTCACTCAGAGTTGCCCCGGCAGCTAGCGCCCGTTGAGCAAACGCTGAGGCGCCTACAAACTGCCGTCCAATCGGCCAATACCAGTTTAGCCAGCGATATGGCGCAGCAGTTAAAACAAATTCTGGGGCAGGTGGACACTGGGTTAATGAACGAAGCCCAACGCGCTTTTTTTGCCGAGCAGTTGATGACCATGAATGCCGATGCTGATCACATCATTCGTATCAAAGAAGTTGAGCATCAAAAGCAACACCTGGACATGCTCCTTAAACATGAAAAACTGATACGGTTTGCCTTTAAATTAACTAAGTAGTCCTAGCGAATTCACGTTCTGAACATTGTAGCCATGTCCTGAAAATATTCGGACGTTTAACTAAACGATAGGCTAGCTTTAAGGGTACGCTACATTATAAGATCTTAACATTTGTTCAGTAAAAGGTAGCAAGTCCAGTAAGCGTTTTATTGTAGATCACAATCATTCTTAACTTTACTGGCTATGCAAAAAAGCGATATTCTGTTCGTAATCTTTTTCATCGCTTTGATCGACGGTAAGGCACAGGTTGTAGGCACGGATAAGTTGATTGTCGACAGGAAGTTAAGCTGGCAGGATTTTACCGGTCCCGTCGATCCAGAGTCAAAATACGCAGCTACGACCCACTGGCGGGTTAATTATAAGTACAAGGTGATTCTCGTTCGTGGTGATACGGTTCAACTTGATTTACAGGTTACTACGTTATTAAAAAGCAATTCATGGGCAGTGCCATCTAAACAAACCGATGAACTGCTGGAACATGAACAAGGGCATTTCAATATTGCTCAGCTATGCGCTTTACGATTTAAAAAAGCAGTTAAGAATATGATCCTTTTTAAGCACAATTATGCACAAACCATAGATTCCCTGTTCAAGGGTGCTATAGCTGAAGCCAATCAGCTAGATGTACAGTACGATGAGGAAACGAATCATCATTTAAATAAAGGGCAACAAAAAAAATGGAATACTAAAATCAACGAAATGCTCTTAAATCCGTGAGGGCATCCGTCCGCTTTCGGTTGACAATGTACAGTGAATAGACGCACTGGCTACAAATAGTCATTGACAGTTCTTAAAAATAAGTCCTCGCTTGAGATACCCGATTCCTGGACACTCTCCTTCGTCTCAAGTTGGAGCGATTATTGAGACGAATAATCCATGCGTAGTTAGTTTAACGTTTTTCGTACTTTAGCTAAACTTTCGCTGGTTTGACAACACGGCTATGAATAGCGCTAACTTACTATAAAATAGACGGTTGTACTTAAATCATGGCGCCCTTACAAGTGGTCTTGCGTCTTTTAGGAATTGGCTTGCCCCCTTTTACCCCATCAATCATCCTCGTCCCTGAACTCAATGAAAAAATGGTTTCTACTTACCCTATCTGTTCTCTTACCCCTACTAACACGATCTCAATCGACTACGCAAATTGTCATCGGTCAGATTGACAGCCTAGCCTCAAAAATTCTCCAGGAGAAGCGTAAAATATGGGTGCATGTCCCAGACAGTTATAGACAGGAAGGGTCCGCCAAACGACGGTATCCGGTCGTCTATCTGCTGGATGGCGATAGCCACTTTCCGTCGGTGGTGGGCATGATCCACCAACTAAGCACCGTCAATGGCAATACGATTTGCCCGGAGATGATCGTGGTGGGGATTCCCAATACCAACCGGCTGCGGGATCTGACATCCACATCGGGGGGCGGAATGATTCCATCGGCTGCCGACACGACCAGACTGAAGAACTCGGGCGGAGGGGAGAAATTCACCGCCTTCATCGAACGCGAACTGATTCCCCGAATTGACTCCCTATATCCCACGGAGCCCTACAAAGTATTCATCGGCCATTCGCTGGGTGGGCTGTTGGTCATCAACACGCTCATTCATCACCCAAACCTGTTCAACGCCTACGTGGCCATCGACCCGAGTATGTGGTGGGCTAACCAAAAGCTGCTCAATACCGCTCAGCAGGTCATCGCCAGCCAGCAGTATGCGGGCAAAGCCCTGTTTGTCGGCATCGCCAATACGATGGCGTCGGCGATGGATACCTTACGGGTACAGGCGGATACGAGTGGCGCTACCAGACACATTCGCTCCATCTTAGCCTTGAATCGCTTACTGAAAGCCAATGGACAAACCGGCCTACGCTACAGGGGGAAATACTACAACCTCGATGACCATAGTTCGGTGCCACTCATCACCGAATATGACGCGCTCCATTTCATATTTGATTCTTACCGATTGAAGCTGACCGACCAGGACTATGAGGACGACAATACCGGGTTAGCGGATAAAATGACAACCCATTTTAGGGCCGCCACTAGGCAATTGGGCTATAAGGTGAAGCCCCCGGAAAGTCTGGTCAATGAACTGGGCTCTTACATGGTATCCCAGAAGAAGCTTAAAAAAGCCGAAAGCCTGTTCAAACTCAATGTGGCGAATTACCCAGCCAGTTTCAACGCCTATGACTCGTATGGCGATTACTTTGTGGCCAAAAAAGACACCGTCAGTGCCATCGCCAATTTCCAGAAAGCGCTTTCGCTGAAAGAGGCATCGGCAACGCGAAAAAAATTAGTGGCTTTACAAGCCCCGAGTAGTACTGGTCCATCCCCCGCCGATAAGCCGAAAAAATAACCGTCTACTGAGCGATCTAATCCGTTATTTCAACGCGGTCAACGCGGTACTATAAGTGGGGCGGCCGTCAGAGCCGTTTACAAGTGTTTAAATAGACGCCCCATTTTATAAGTAGATACGTGGCTCCTCCTTTATTTCACTTTTAGGAGCATTTTATGGGACGCTTGTTTGTTACTAATTGTCAACTCCAGTTAGCAGCATACGGTTACTTACTACCAAACCCTTATTCCCAACGATTTCCTAATCTCATTGTGAAAATGTTCATGATTGGTAGCATTTGTGTTACTCAGGCTTACAATTGTGAGATCTTCTTCTTGTAGATGTGACAATAGGGCGTTCGCGCCGGCTATGCGTCCGGGGCGTTCGGCCACGGTATAAGTCTTGCCCTCGACGGTATACTTTCTAATCCACAATCCATACCCATAGCTATCTAGCTTCGGTGAGGCAGTCAAGAGCAAGGCCAAAGTTGCTGGCTTTAACAGCTTATTGGCAAGCAAGGCATTGGCAAAGGTCAATACGTCGTCAACCGTGGAGTACATTGCTCCGGCAGTGAAAAAATTCTCGATATAATAAGGTATATCATTATAGAGCTGGTTGGTTTTAGGGTTCAGGGAATAAGTGCTGGCTAACTGTTTAATGACTCGTTGATCAATCAAAATCCCGGTTTCTTTCAAATGAAGTGGAGTTAAAATTCGCTCCGTTAATACCTCAGGATAAGGTCGATGACAGACATTCTCTATAATCTTACCTAGCATTAGGAAGTCTCCATTGTTGTATTCAAAGTGAGTACCTGGACTATACTTTAATGGATTGTTGTAATACTTTGAAAGCAGCTCATCGACAGTATATGGATTTTGTATGTTCTCAATCCCCCGATTCTCAATGTTGTCAATTCCGTAGGTGTGATTAAGCAAATGATGGATCTTAATCTGAAATGACTTTTCATCCGTCAAGTTAGGTAAATAGGTATGTATTGACTGATCTAGGTCTATTTTGCCCTCTTGATAGAGTTGCATGACGATAACGGAAGTGAACAACTTAGTTATGGAAGCGATCCTAAAGGCAGTATGTTGGTGAATAGGAATATCAAATGAGCGATTAGCTAATCCAAACGAGTTTTGATAGATAAGCTTCCCCTTAAGTTGAACCATCAAGGTGCCACTGAATTGGTGTTCTTTCACATAAGCCTGAACTAAGCTATCTACGGAGTTAACTTGGGCAAACAGATCGGGATGGCCTATCAAAGTGAAAAGAATTATAATTAGATACTTTCGGAAGACATTCATGATTATAAAGATAAATATTCGAACGAATGTATGTATAGCATGGTAGTGTGCTATACATATTAGTAAGAATGGTATTTTTTCCCTGTTAAAAGGTGATAGAGCATAAGAATCTACAATATGATATTACAGGATGTATTAGATGCTTTATTTGACTGGGGCGCTAACCACCAGGATGAAGGAAAGAAGTAGCGAGGTTATTGATCTCTTTAAACGCCCATTTTAAGCGATGGGTGCAATGATTGTCACGGCAAAGTATTCTATATGAGCTTCAGTCTCAAATTGTCATCTCAATAATCAAACTCAAAATCTCATAGTTTAGCTGAGTTTGTGAGACTGATTTTTCTCTCAAGTGACGAATTTGGTCCCTTTTTTTAGATCTACCCTAGGTTAGTAAACGAGCGGGTAGAAATAAAGTGCTAAATAAGGTCTCTTCTGTTTCTGGATACACAATAAAAAGTTTACACAGACGTTTTAAATCTGTTACGTTACTTCAGCCCCATTGGTCCGACCCGTGGGGCTTTTTCGTATTCTTTACTACTTATTATTTCTGGCATGGAAGGCGTGTCTGATCAACTCCCGGCTCAACCCGAGCAACCAGCTACTGAGAAACTGCGACCGTCCGCGGCGCGATTTGATGCCGCGAATGATTTTCTGACTATCTGCGATCGTCTGTCGACGGGTTATGACAGCGGCTATTATTGGGAAGATGTGCAACGAGCCTTACGGATTGCCGCTGGCTTAGAAAAGTGGCGGCAACGGCCGACCGTCCGATTAATCCCTTCTTTATTCCGATTTCTGATCTTGTCGTTTCAACATTCGCCGAACCGTTTCAGATTGAAACAGCTTTCCATAGCGGGTGCGGAACCCATGCTCATTTAATCGCTCAGCTATGGCCCGTAACGTCAACGCGTCTCGTTGGTAGAGTCGAATCAGCTCACTGGCCTGCCGGTTGGCCGGGTGAGACACCGCATTCGCCTTGATGGCTATGACGCCCTGGGCTCGATGCGAATCGGTCAAGTTCTCGGGTTTACCCAAGGTAAAACCACGCACCTTCTTTTGGGCTAATGCAGCCCGAGTCCGCTTGGAAATCTGCTCGGCTTCATGCTGGGCAAAGCTGGCCATGATGCCGATGGTTAACGTATTGGCATCGGGTAGATCGCAGGCCACAAAATCCACTTCCGAGTCCCGAAGGACCATTACAAAGGAGGCATTCCGACTAAGCCGATCGAGCTTGGCAATCAGGAGTCGGGCGCTGTGTTGTTTGGCGGTCTGGATGGCGGCTTGTAACTGGGGGCGGTCTTTCTTGCGTCCGGATTCGACTTCGGTAAATTCCTGCACGAGCTGATCTTCCGGGCGAAGAAATCGCTGGACCATCTGCCGTTGATCATCGAGGCCTAAGCCGGAGCGGCCTTGTTTCTGGGTAGACACCCGGTAGTAAGCGATATAGCGCATAATGGCCACAAGATAGGTAATTTAATTGATTTGACACGAATCATAAACGCACGTTTATGATTCGTGTCAAAGCTAATTGACAATTAATTAATCCCAACCTTAACGCTGAAAACCTGCCAACCTGACAGCTTTACCGGTAAGTGTCTTGTTAATAGAGAAAAGCTACAATGAGTTATTCAATCAGATGAGCTTACTCAGGCTTAGATTGAACGGCGGGGAAATAATAAGGATATACCAAGTCGACGCTAAAAACAGTAGGCATAAAAAAGCCCTGTCGAGTCAGGGCTTAATAAACTTATTCGGCACCCTGGTCCTGCTTGGGCTTTCGGCCACGGGGCTTACCTGTGTAAGGCACTTTAGCTTCGGCGGCTTCAGGAGCTAGTTGTAAGGCAAAGGCGGTCGTACCTTCATACTCGAAAAGACGAATGGTAAAGTCGTATTTTGTTTTGACGAAATCCACTCCGCTCTCCGTCAATATAAAGGGCAGGGCCAACGTATAGCTTTTGGCGGCTTGCTCGAAGACGAAGGTTTCCGCATTGCTACTGCTTGGTACTAGATAGAGCGATTTGGCTTTACGTTTTCCCTCGTCCATGCCTACTTTAAAAGATGTTTTATTTAGATCGACACCTAAATGAGCCACGGTTTTGGCTGGTAAAACGAGTTTCCCCGTAGTAGAAATGTGACCGGTTAAAAGTAGCTTAGCTGGTTTGGCGGCTTTTTCGGCCTTGGCCTTAGGCTGCTGGTTTTCAGTGGGTGAAAAAAAATGGATGTTAATGGCTTTCATTCACTTGGTTTTAAGACTTTTACAAAAAAACAAAGGTAGGAAATTAAGGATTGAATGAAGAAAAATCACGAATTCAAGGTGAACGATCTAGTCACGCTCATTAACCCAAAAGCTGCTCAAGAGTTAGAAGCGGCTAATGGGGCTATTGACTGGCCAGTGCCAGTAATCAGTCAATATGGTCAACGAGTACACTGCTGGAACAGCCAACGGCGCGAATTTACGATCACCCTCAGTGCGACCGAGATTAAGAAAGTTGATTGATCAGACAGGTTAGCAGACAGGTGGGCTAAACTGGGACAGCAGGTAAAATGCATTCTCTACTGTTACATCCCCTATCCAATAAAGGGGAGTGGCCAACATTCGTACAAATGTTGGCCACTCCCCAATAAAAGAATTAATTCATAAACGCTTGCTGACTTTTAAACAAAGGTCTGACTGTCTCCCTGAGTTATGACAGGCGTTCATCTGGCCAAGGGTTTTCGTGAACGGATATAGTTGGACTGATATTTGCACTAAAGCAATAATTACAGCTGAATTAAGTAATCACGCAAATTTAACTTTCATTTATTAACTTGCAGTATGAGCCGACCAAAACGCTGCATCTCCTTGTCTGACACCGAGAAACTTACTTTACAGGAAGCCATCAAAAACCACCCTAAGTACGAGTTTAGACGGGCTTGTCAAGCATTACTTTGGAGTCATAAAGGCTTCTCGGCCAAAGAGGTAGCAGGCCACACCGAAGTCTCCCAGCATTCGGTTGGCAAGTGGCTTTCTGCCTGGCAAGAACTGGGTTTGGTCGGGCTCATGCGCCAAAAAGGGCAAGGCAGAAAACCCTAGCTAGCTAGATAATCAACTGCGTCTAGAGGAGCTACTGGCCGATTCTGGCTATTCCAATGGGAGTAACTACGCCTTGCTGGAGGGGTGGAACATCACGGGATGGATACCTGTCTTCGGTCAATACAAACCCCAAATCGAAGGCTTTCCCTATGCCCCTGAAGGCGATTACTTTACCTGTTCGCAAGGTAAGCGTTTAGTGTTTAAGACGTTTGACAAGAATGTCGATGGCGGCTGGATGAAAGTCTACCGGGCGGATTACCAAGACTGCCGACAGTGCCCCCTCAAACCCGCGTGTGTGCCCAAGAGATTATTCGGACGGCCTATGATCCCTTCTACCGGCGAGCCGTGGAACGCCAGCAAAGTCGGCGGGGAAAGCGTATGAAGCGGCTTCGCCACCAAACAGTAGAACCGGTTTTAGGCAGTCTGGTAGAGTACTGTGGCCTGCGAAAAGTGAATGTACGGGGAAAATCAGGGGCTCACAAGGTGATGCTGATGGCAGCCGTTGCCTTCAACTTGAAGAAGTATATGAAGTTCACCACTAAGTCCACCATCAGCCAGGCCATAGCGCTGAAAGTGGAGTGGTCTTTGGCATCCCAAGATACTTTTCGAGGTTTTGAGCTGCTTTTTCTTAACTGAGATAGGGAACCGAAGGTAGAAAATCTGATCAGGCTGGTTAAACAATCAAAAGTCAAGTTAGAAAGCGGAGTTGTGCAACAGCCACGAGCGTTTGTTGAGATGCTGATTTTTAATCTCTTTTCAATTCAATCAATCGCATACGCCTATTAATAAATGAAGTTACCTGAACTACTAATCAATAACTAAATGTTACTTTTGTCATGCGTCATGTACATACTTTAAGAAGTTGTTTGAGTTAGGTTGTGTTTGAAACGAGAAAGCCGTCCATCGGGGTTAAGTTGTGTGAAGCAACCTTATTCCTCCGACCTGACGGCCTCTCAATGGCAAGGTATCAAAAAACTCATTTGCGTCAAACGCAAAAGTATTTGGCCGCTTCAACGCATTGTCGAAGCCATCTTTTATTTGACAAAAAACGGCATCATCTGGCGAGATTTGCCCGAAGGATTCCCGCCTTGGCAAACCGTTTATTGGTACTTTAGAAAATGGAGCAAAAACGACACCTGGATACTGATTGCCAATGAGTTGACGATGAATCACAGGCGTAAAGTCGACAAGAACTCCTTGCCCACAGTGGCCATTATTGATTCGCAAAGCGTCAAAAACAGTGCCACCGCTACCCAGCAGATTGGGTTTGATGGCGGCAAACTGATCAAGGGCCGTAAACGATTTCTGATGGTAGACACGCTGGGACACTTATTGTGGACCGATGTGCGGCCTGCTAATGTCGCGGACGGCAAAGCAGGTGTATTGTTTTGGGAACAGGCCGAACATCTTAATCCGTTGTTGGATGATTTGGTATTGATGTATGCTGACAGTACGTTTGGCGGTCATTTTAAAGAACAGCTAGAAACCATTTATGATATGCGAGTAGTGATTTCAAAGACGCCAATCGAAGATCAAGCTACTGATAGCAAGCTAGTTATTCATAAGTGGCGGTGGATTGTCGAACGCACGATCAGCTGGCTGGGCAATAATCGCCGATTGGCTAAAGACTACGAACGGACGATCCTATCGGCCCAAAGTTTCATCTGGATTGCTCACATCAGGCGTACTATCAAGTATGCAATTGGCTAACTCAAACAGCTTCTAATATCATTAACGTAAGGGCATCCAGCCTAATTTGTTTTAAAATACTAATGAAAGGCATTGTCTTCACGAAGTTTCTTGAGATGGTCGAGCAAACCAACGGGTATGATCAGGTCGATTCCTTACTGTTAACGACAGATCTGCCTTCCGGTGGTACATACACAGCTGCCGGTACCTATGACCACCAGGAGATGGTCGGCTTAGTGGCTAACCTTAGCCAAGCCACCCACCGAAGCGCGTCAGATATCTTGCGAGAATATGGACGCTATCTCTTTCAAACGTTCGTTAACACCTATCACCCTTTTCTTGAGGTGGCTCCCGACGCCTTTACATTTTTGAGCTCGGTCGATGCCTACATTCACGTCGAGGTCAAAAAACTCTATCCCGAGGCCGAGCTACCCAACTTTACGATTACTCGGCTTGATGGGTCCACCCTACAAATGATTTACCAATCTAGCCGCAAGATGGCCGACTTGGCTTATGGGTTAATTGAAGGTACACTGGCTTATTACGGGGAGATAGCCAAGATTGAGCAACAAGCCCTCAGCCCGGATGGTAGTCGAGTAAAATTCCTGATCATCAAAGCAAACCACTTGTAAACCTGAGCGTGAAGGCAAGTTAAAAGCAGCTTATTTATTGGAGAAAATGGGTTAAAAAAGCAAAACAGTAAACTGTATGCTAGGGATTGCAATTGAAAAGTTGTCAAACAAGTTGTGCCCTATTTATGGAGCAGATACCTAGCTATTCCTTTGTCTCAGGATGGAGCGTTTTTGTGAGACTCTTGGGCTTAACCAAATAAAAAGGTGGTTGGCCTCTTTTGACTAATTTCCGACCGCTTCGGCGACCGGCCCCGGCTGCAGCCTAGCCCAGCCGGGGCCGGTCACCACGGCCGATATCGTACCGGCGAACCTGCGGACGGTGCCGAAGCCGAAGCGGAGTGGGCCTATCTGTATCCGAAAAGGTAACAAAGTATCTAGAGGAGCAAGCTGTACTGAACTAAAAAGCCGCGTCCGTTGAATCGGAAGGCGGCCTCAACTCGCGGAAAAGTGGGCTGCTGTAATCACCACTCTTTATCAGCCTATTTTATTCCCTGAACCACGTAGGTTCGGTTTTGACGACGAACGCTTTTAATTGGATACCAATCTGTTCGCCGTAAAGCGTCGCAGACCGTGACGGTTTTAACCCATTTTTTTAGGTACATCCGACGGTCTCAGGCTACGTCAATCCTTATTTGACTACCGTCGCTTCCAGTTCAACTTTTAAGGTTTCAGTTAAACTCTTTACTTCCAGTAACGTAGTGGCTTGCTTTATACCGTGCTGGGCTATCCAATGCTGAAAAATAGGAAAGTTGGGCCAAAACTCTTCATGAGACGTGGTGTAAATCGTTAACCGCACAATATTCCGGCATTCGTACCCAGCCTCGCTGACAACTTGTTCCAAATTTTGGATCGCTAGAAGTAATTGGGCTTTCATGTCGTCGGTACTGGATTGCCCGTCCGCGTGTACAGCGGCTTGCCCCGAAACATAGAGCGTGCCGACTGGCTGTTTTACTTCTACCGCTTGGACATAACTGAGCTGATCTTGCCATTGCCAGGGATTGATGATTCGTTTTTCCATTTGCTTTGCTTGTTTAGTTGGTCCCCATGCAGGCATCGTAGTTATGAGCGCTTTGGCTAAAATCGTTGCCATGCGTTTCATGCCTGCCGGGTAAAGTTTACTGGGCAAAGTTGGGAAGTATACCAGGGTTTGACCGTGACCTATAGCACAATTATCGAGTGATATTTATCACACTAATCAGAAAGCCGACTCAAGGTTTCACGCGATACCCCCAAGTAGGAAGCCAGTAAAGTCTTAGGCACCCGCTGAATTAAGGTAGGATATTGGTTGAATAGCTGCTCATACCGCTCTTTGGCTTGGGTAGTGAGCAATGACAAGATGCGTCGCTGGGCCGCAATTGAACCAGCAATGGTTAATTGCAGGAAGAAGCGTTCAAACCTTTGCAGACCGGCGCATAACTTATGATAGTTTTCCAGCGACAGGCAGAACACCACTGTATCTTCCAGGCAGTCTAACGACATAGTCGCTCTGGTCTGGGCGAAATAGGCCTGAAAATCGGTTTCCCACCAATCTTCCATGGCAAACGAAACGATGTGCTGCTTGCCCAATTCATCGGTATAGACCAGCTTTAAAAGCCCCGAGACCACAAAATAGGAGTAGCTTACCGGTTCGCCTTCCTGAATCAGGAACTGATGCTTTTTATACTTTTTGAGCGTAAAATGAGCGAGTACGAACGCAAACTCGTCATCGGTTAGCGGTACTCGTTTTTGGATGTGTTCTCTTAACTTTTCCTCCATTCTTAGACACAAAAATAAGCCCGGCCTTCATGTAAAATCGGGGGCATGGCTTGACTAAAGGTTCGCATCAACGCAAGTTATAACAAGTCGACTGTTCATTTTACTGCTTGTGAATTCGGGATTAGGCTTTAACCGGTTTGACCTATAGACGGAGCTTAGTATCCTAGAAAAGATAGGCTATTAAACCTGCCATCGTGTGAACCAGCGTGTCGGTAGTGGCTTAATTGCGTTTATCGGCAAAGAAAAACTGATTGATAAACAGACCTATTGTTGTATCGTGAACTGCCACTGATCGCTCCAGCCTTTAGGTTTGAGGGCTGATAAGAAACCAAGATTTAGCTAGCTTACTAGACAGACAACCGATCGGGCTTCCCTACCGTCTCCGGCCAAGTTTATGCCCTATGCGGGGTCGATTTCTATGATATATGCAAGCGCATATTTATATTTTTCGTCATAATTTCGATCCTCCGGGTTTATGCAGTGGTCAAGCGGGGTAAAAAATATGACAAAGCTTATGCGTTTACCCTTGCTTAATCCATAGAAATCGGCCCGGCATTTATTGACCGAAAACGGCCGGTTGAGTAGGCAGTGAGCCAGTACGGATATAAACAGGTAAGTTGCGTAAATAAAACGCGACGCAACCTACACCAGAAGTCTGAAAAGGGGTTATAAAGCTATTTTTGGCCTGGAGGAAATTGAGTACCACTGTAGGCCAACGACCACTAAATAACGTCCGGAACGCAAAATCGGATGTCATTGGTTGGGCCCCCCAAATAGCTATCGTGGTAACGGCGGGTTTAATTGACTACCTTACGAGTCATAGTAGAAAAAACTTTACTTTCGCACGCCTGTTTGAAAGTTCCGAACCTTTTGTGGAGCCTGATTGAACAAGGCTTCCTAACCGGGCGGCTACAGGAACACGTCAATAAATGGAAAAAGATACGACAAGGATAGAGGCGTTCAGCGATGGTATTTTTGCCGTAGCCATCACCCTATTGGCGATTGACCTCAGCCTGGATATCAGTGATATTGAAGCGCATCATAGCCTGAAGACAACGACGGCTGATGAGCTAGAGCAACGGCTTATGGCGCTGTGGCCAAAAGTATTTGCCTATGTCAATTCCTTTGCCTCGGTGCTGCTCATCTGGATGTCGCACCACCGGATGTTTAAACTACTGCGCACCACCAGCAACCGGCTCATCCTGGCCAATGGCTTGCTGCTGCTGGTAGTGGCCTCGCTCCCGTTTCCTACCAAAACGATGGGCGAGTTTTTAGGTACCGACGCTCAAAAAACGGCCATCTTATTGTATGTCGGCTACACGGTGGTCATTGCCATGCTGTTTTTGCTCCTAATGCGGGTAATCACCAGCAGCAAGAGGGATTTGCTGCTACCGGGTATTTCCTCAAAAACGATAACAGGTATTCGCCAGGGCTTACGCATTGGTCTTTTACTGTGTTCCGTCATATTTATCATCACCCTCTTTGTTCCCCTGATGGGGCTGGCTCTGAGCTTTTGCATGTGGGTGTTCTGGGCGTTCTCATCAACAGAAAAAGCCGTGTAGGCACGATGCCATTTTTGCCGGCCCTGGGATACCGCACATCACGTTTGACTATCCCCTTCAGTTAAATGATTGCCGGAATTCCACCGGCGAAAGACCCGTCTTCGCCTTGAACAGCCGGCTGAAGGATTGGGGATGTTCAACGCCTAATCCATAGGAAATTTCGCTGACTGTCAGTCGGGTACCCGCTATTTTTTCCTTGGCCTTCTCAATCATCTTATCCTGGATGTGTTGTTGCGTAGTACGGCCTGTCAACAGCTTCAGCAAGGTGCTCAGGTAGTTCGGTGAAATGTTTAGCTGGCTGGCTACGAGCTGTACGCTTGGCGGCCCGTGTTCCATCAGGTCGTTGCTGTTGAAGTAGCCGGTTAAGCAGGCTTCCAGTCGGTCAAGTAGTTGATGATTTTCAATTTTGCGGGTGAGGAACTGGCGGCTATAAAATCGGTCGGCGTAGTTCAGCAATACGTCAGTCAACGCGATGATGATGTCCTGGCTAAACGTATCGGTATTAGCAAAATACTCCGTTTGAATACTTTGCAGGATGCCAATGATGGTCGCTTCTTCTCGTTCCGTCAGATATAAAGCTTCATGGACAGAATAGTCGAAATAGTCATACTTTTTGATGGATTTGGCAAGCGCTGTATGCCAAAGAAAATCCGGATGGACGTAAAGGGCCCAGCCCGACATGGGCGGCACGTTTGTCTCTTCATTTTTTAGCGGTGGGCTAAAAACCTGCCCGGGTGCCATGAAGTACATCACGCCGTCCTGCCCATCATAGGCCTGCTGGCCATAGTTAAAACGGCCGTATCCGTAGCGCTTCAGCGAGATGGTATAAAAATCAAACGTCCGGCTACCCGACAGTTCTTTCGGCAGGCTTTGTATCCCCTCCAGATTAATCACGCTGATCAACGGATGCTCCGGTCTGGGCAGACCCAGTAATTGATGAAACTCGCTAATGGTTTTGATCCGGTATGGTTGTGCTACAGGCATCTTATCGTGTATTTATTAACCGCCGTAAGCAGCCCCAAACTCGTTGGCGAATTCGTTCAGTTTCACTTTTCCGGGCGCTGGCCGGT
Organism: Spirosoma pollinicola; assembly: GCF_002831565.1. Taxonomy (NCBI): domain Bacteria; kingdom Pseudomonadati; phylum Bacteroidota; class Cytophagia; order Cytophagales; family Cytophagaceae; genus Spirosoma; species Spirosoma pollinicola. The sequence goes on from NZ_CP025096.1 coordinate 8,244,608, forward strand.
GGCGGTTATAATCTTCATAGAATCTTCCGGTATGGATGCTGGTATTCATGGCGACAAACTCGCTGGTCAGGCTTTCATTTATTCCAAAAGCTTGGTAGTGTTCCAGCTCCTGCTCGTCAGGGATGGTCACCCATTTTAAATCAGGCTTGCCGATCGCATCGCCTAAGATATGGGCCGCTTCAGTACAGGTCAGCACCTCGCTGACCACATAACGGACTTTTCTGCCGACCTGCCTGGTTTCAAGCTCGTCCACAATGGCATCCGCAATGTCTAAGTTAGACACCCAGGCTACCCGGTCATCCGCACCATAGCTTGCCGCGATGACACCCTGACGTTTAATAGACCCTATACAGGCGAACATGTTTTTGTAAAAACCGGCCGGGCGAATGAACGATATACGGACATCAGCCGGCAGCTTACTCAACGTCTTTTCTGCGTTGCGATGAATAATAATGAGACCACTGCCGCTGTCCATAGCTGCGCCCATGCTGCTGAGGTAAACCACACGCTTTACCCCAGACTGCCGGATAGCCTGCCCATAATTATTGACAACTGCATCCGCCCTTTTGATAACTGCATCTGCCGTGTTGGCCGGGTCGGCGAAATTACCGTACGGCGCCAGCATGCAATAAAGGGTGTCGGCACCCGTGAAAGCATCGGTCAGGAAATCAACGTCTTCCATGACACCAATGGCAGCCATTGCACCCAGCGCTTCAATATCCGTCTGTTTATCGGCATTGCTGCTGATAAGGGTAACGGAATGGCCTTTTTTTACCAGTTTCTCTACCAGTGGCGTGCTAATGTAGCCAAGGGAACCCGTTACAGTGATCTTCATGATAGGGCTTTTTTTGCCCTACAAAGATCCTGCACTGCAAAAAGCCCGGCCCAACAGAATCTACGAAACCTTAAACCAAATCTAAGAATTATCGTCCTTGTATTTCAGCATTAAGGATAAGCTTTAGCCAACGTAAGCTGGCGAAGTGGTATACGCCAAAAAGGACGCGGGCCTAACCCGTAGCATTGTCGCTGCTTTGTTTTTCTCAGTTGAATGTCTGTCGAAATTCCAGGGGCGAAAAGCTTGTTTTTGCCTTAAACAGTTTGCTGAATGACTGCAGGTGCTCAAAGCCTAAGCCGTAAGCAATCTCGCTCACGGTAAGGCTTGTCGTCGACAATCGTTCCTTCGCTTTTTCAATCAGCTTTTCGTGGATGTGCTGCTGGGCGTTTTGGCCGGTTAGGGTCTTTAGTAAGCTGCTCAGATACTTCGGGGAAAGATGCAGCTGCGCTGCAATGTGCTGGACGGTCAGCAGGCCTTCCTTGTTTAGACCGGCATTACTAAAATACGCATCCAGCAGCGTTTCAAAACGGCTAAGCACCTGGTGGGCAGATTTTTCCCGCGTGATGAACTGGCGGTTATAGAACCGCTCTGAATAGCGCAGCAACGTCTCAATTTGCGAGGTGATGATGTGCTTACTGAACGTATCAATGGTTGACTGGCACTCCTGCTGAATATTCCTGATGATATCAACCAGTACGGTTTCTTCCTTTTCCGATAAAAACAAGGCCTCATTGACCGCATAATGCCAAAAGTCGTAGTGCTTAATGGTGATGGCCAGCGGTGTGTTCCACAGAAAATCAGGATGGATCAACAACATCCATCCTGATTGTTTGAGCTGTACGGTGTTTTTGTCAACGGAAAGGGCCAGTACCTGGTTAGGCGCTACAAATGACAGGATGCCCTCATCATGATCAAACAGTTGCTGCCCGTACTTCAGTTTGACTTCGTTCGCATTGGCCACCCGTTTCAGGCCAATGCAATAGAAATCATAACACCAGGAAGCAGGCTCGCTCAGCTGTAAGCTTGCAACGTTCTCAACCTTAAACACCGCAATCAACGGATGATCCGGTTTGGGCAGCTGCCTGAACTGCAAAAATTCGCTGATGGTTTTGAATCGCTTCACGGGGTTAGTCCTCCTTTCTTATCTCCAGTACAATCTTACCGCGGACGTGTCTGGTTTCACTGTCGCGGTGTGCATCTGCCACCTGGCTCAAAGGGTATACCTTGCTCACCACCGCTTTTACTTTACCCTCATTAATGAGCCGGGTGGTACCGCTCAGCGATGACGTATACGTGGTTACACTACCACCGCCTACCAGGGTTCCGGTGGCGTTCTTTTGGGCAAGGGCCGTCAAAAAATCATCCGTAAGGGGCTGGTCAAGATGTGTACACACAAAGATGCCCCCTTCTTTGAGGACGTCAACCGACTTCATCCGGACGCTTTCATCGCGGACAGGTGAGGCATTGAATACCACATCTATATCACGCAGCAGCTCTTCAAAGTGCTGGGTATTATAATCGATTACCTCATCGGCACCCAGTTCTTTCAGAAAATCAACGTTGTGAGCCGATGCCGTGCCGATCACGTAGCCGCCCATAGCCTTGGCAAACTGCACCGCCAGGTTGCCTACGCCACCTGCCGCGCCATGAATCAGCACCCGCTGGCCCGGCTGTACCTTGCCCAAATCCACAATGCCATTCCAGGCGATCAGGGCGCAGGAAGGCAGGGCACCGGCTTCGTTAAAAGCGATATGCTGTGGCATCACAGAGAACTGGCTTGCCTTTACCGCAATATATTCGGCATAGCTGCCATCGCCCGGAAAATTAGGCACGCCATACACCTTATCGCCATTTTTAAGGCCAGTCACCTCGCTGCCGGTTTCTTCTACAATGCCTGCTGCATCCAAACCCAGGCCCAGGGGTAATTTCAAAAATGAGCGTAACACCTCATTGCCGCCCTCGCGGATAATGTAATCGGCCGGGTTCACGCTGCTCGCATACACTTTCACCAAGATTTCGTCGGCGGCAGGAACCGGGCGTTCCACCTCTTCTAACTTCATCACATCCGGTCCGCCAAATTCATGAACTCTGATTGCTTTCATAATAAGCTGATTTTTGTTTTTGATGCTACAAAGGTCATCGCTTACGCGGTAGCTTATTTAGTGAAAACGCTCTTTGTCTTAGCCAAAATGCCGGTTGTACAGCTGATTGCCTGCATTACACCACCAGAAGGTTATTTGAACTGTCGCAGTAATTTTTAAAAATCTCTGCGACATTAATTCACCGACTGCTTAAAAGCAGAAGGCGACTGCCCGGCCTTATCCCTGAAAAATTTGCTGAAGGACTGCGCATGGCCGAAGCCCAGCTCGTAAGCAATCTCGCTGATGCTGAGATTCGTCAGGGACAAGCGCTCCTTGGCAAGCTCTACTATCTTCTCATTCAGAAAATCCTTCGTGCTACGCCCCGTCAGCGTGTGCAGCAGCCGGCTCAGGTAGTTAGGCGACAGGTGAAGCGCATCGGATAGGTACGCGATGCCCGGGATGCCTTGTGTGGCCAGATGCTTCTGGAAATAGGTGTTCAGCAGGGCTTCAAACTGTTCCAGAATCCGGTGGTTCGCTGCCTTGCGGGTAACGAATTGCCGCTGATAAAACCGGTCTGCATAGCTCAGTAATGATTCAACCTGACCGACCACGATGGCCTGGCTAAAGGTGTCAACAGCCGCTTCTACTTCTAAATTGATGATGCCAATAATCTGCTGCAAAGTCTGCTCTTCGCGGGTCGAGAGATGCAGGGCTTCACGCACGGCATAGCCGAAAAAATCGTAAGCGCTAATCTTTTTAGCGAGGCTGCTTCCCCATAGAAAGTCGGGATGAATAAGGATGGCCCAGCCCATTGGCGGACCCGCGACCTTTTCGTCGGCACGAAACCCGAACACCTGGCCCGGCGCCATGAAGAACAGCGTACCCTCACTAAAATCGTAATCCCGTTGCCCGTACGGGTAAGACAGCCCTGCGACTTTCTTTAGCACGATGCAATAGAAATCGAACACAAAACTGCCCGCACCGGTGTCCGGCAGCTGCGTAACGTTTGAAAGATCAATGACGCTGATTAAGGGGTGCAACGGACGGTCATGCCCGAAAAGCCGGTGGTACTCCTCAATGGTTTTGACGCGGAATGGCAGCGATCGTTTCATAGCTTGCTGATTCCTGTGAGCTGTTCGCTAAGCGTCCAGAGCTGCTTTCCTATGGCAGCGTCAAAGCTTTCGTGAAAGGGCACAATCCGTTTTTTATCGTTGTAGAAAACACCAGTTATTCCTTCTACAGACGGGTCCAACGCCAGCCATCCCCCGACCTCGCAAACGTCCTTTTCAAAAGGTCTGTACAGCCCAGCAATCGCTTTCATGAAGAGGGGCGCGCCCGCTGTCAGGTTTGATTTTATAACGCCGGGATTAAAGGTAACCGATGTCACCCCGGTGCCCTGCAACCTGCGGGCCAGCTCAAAGGCGAAGAAACCCTTGCGAACATCGCCTGCGCTGCCGCCCTCATGCCTGAGTATTTGGCCGTTCCCTGCAAAACAGCGAAATCAAGCTTGGCGCGTTTTATAAATGCCGGGTTGCCGCTTACGGTGACTACCCGAGACGGTGTGCTGGCTTGTAGAATGTCCAAGAGCTCCTGCGTGAGCAGGAAATGGCTTAAGTAATTTATGGCAAAAGACGGGTCTACGCCTTCCTGGGTGAGTTGCTTTTTGACGTTAATGCCACCGGCCAGATTCATCAGCCCGTCAAGCCGGGCGTAGCGCTGTTTGACGGCTGCGGCCAGCGCGCGAACGGACGACTGCAAGGACAGATCAGCTGTTATCAATTCACCAGCGTTATTGCCAGTTTTGAGGGCGATTTCCGCTAACGCTACCTGCCCTCTTGCCTCACTGCGGCTTACAATCACCACTTTTGCGCCCCGCTGCGCAATAGCGATGGCGGTTGCTTTTCCTACGCCGGAACTGCCGCCGGTGATCAGAACTATTTTCCCATTCAAAATATTGTTCGGCCCTGTCATACAATTGGAATTTTAGTGCAAAAATCGGCCTAAATAAGCGACCGGTTACCCTCAAATCTATCCGATATCTAATCAATTCTGACTTCGGCGCGCGACAACGCTTACTTTTTAAGGATGCCTTTTTCTACATTTTCCTGAAGCAGCTTATTATGACTCAATTAGTCAATGGCCCCTATTGGTCATAACCGAACACTGATTCGCCGTTTTCATGACCTTAGTCACCGCTGATTCTTTGCGCTCAGGCATCATAGTCCCCATCAACCGCAACACTAAATGGCCTTCTTTATCATGAAACTAAGAATGGCGCGCAGGTAGTTTTCAGTGAAATCAAAAGGCTTGTATGGGTTTTTATGTATGCCAATGGGCTTGCTCTCTGTAGTGGACTCCGTTTTCCTTCCGCACCTGATTTATGGATGATTTGCACCTGTCAGCCGCTCCCAGTTGGCAAAGGCAAATTTTTCTTTGTCCTCTTTGCTTAATGCGGCCCCTTCCAGAAAATTGCGGGCATCCCTGCCGGGCCGGTATTGGTACGGATAATCTGAAGAAAACAGGATCCGGTCGGTGCCGATAATTTCAACGGTGCGTTGCAGGTAAGCGGAGCTGTACATGCCGCTTGCCGTCACATACAGGTTTTGGCGGACGTACTCGATAAACGGTTTGCTGAGGCCGGCGGCTTTGCTTAAGGATGCCAGCCGTTCGGTATAAAATAAAATAACCTCGCCCCAGTGCCCGAGAATGATTTGCAGCGTAGGGAAGTGATCAAATACGTTGGCCAGTACCAGCCGCACAAACTGGATGCCGGCCTCGTAGTGCCAGCCCAGCCCGTAGGTGGAAAAAGCCAGATTGGTAGCCTCATCAAAGCCTGAATAATACACGTCGCGGACGGCTTTTTGTGGAATCTGCGGGTGAATGAAGAGGGGAACACCGAGCGCTTCCGCCCGCTCGTACAGCGGCCAGAAATCTTGATGGTCCAGGTTTTTTTCGCGGGTGCGTCCGCAGAGCATGGCGCCTTTTAAGCCGAGGACATTTACGGCTCGTTCCAGCTCGGCGGCTGTCTCCCCTGGTACAGGCATCGGCAGCGCGGCAAAGCCCTGAAACCGGTCCGGTGTTTTGCTTACGATGTCGGCGATCAGGTTGTTGGTTTGCTGGGCGAGGCCAACGCTTTCGGGGCCCAGGTTGTGCAGGCTCGGGCTGGTTAAGGGAATCACCTGCACGTCTATGCCAGTTTCATCCATCAGTTGAAGGCGAGTGCTGCCGAAGTCTGCTAAGCGGTGTTCGACTTGGCCCAGGTTCAGGGTCTGGCTAGGGTCGGCATCCGGGTCTTTTTCCCAGGCTTCGCTGACTGCTCTCGTCAGAAAATGTTCTTCTACGGCGATTAATTTCATGGTTGGCGCTTAGCGGTTTGTTTGGTTCTATAATTAGCGCCAACATTGCATGGGTTGGCGGTGAATGAGCATTCTATCCGTTATGGAACCGAAACTCGATGAAAAACCGAAGCTGAAGAGAATGACAAAAGCAAAACGGAAGCACAATTGTTGTCTACATTTCCGTCTGCTTCCACTACTACGATCGCCTACTGGTTGAAACCCTACTTCTACAGGCTACCACTTAGCCAAAACTCTAATTGATTGCTTCATCCAATATCTTTCTTGTCGGCCAAAACCACTTCATTCAATTGAAAGACTGCCTGAATGCTACAGGGGACTGGTTGGTTTTTGACTTGAACAATTTGCTGAACGACTGCGAGTGCTCAAAGCCTAACGCGTACGCTACTTCGCCCACCGATAAACCGGTGGTAGACAGTTGTTCTTTGGCGATTGTGATCAGTTTGTCATGAATATACTGCTGGGCATTTTGTCCGACCAAGGCCCGGAGCATATCACTTAAATAACTAGGGGACAGGTGTACCTGCTGGGCCAGATAGCCCACGGTGGGTAGTCCCTGGCTGACCGACGTTTGGTCGGTAAAATAACGGTCCAGTACTTCTTCCAGCTGTTGCAGCAAATCGTGGTTTACGGCTTTGCGGGTAAGGAACTGACGTTTGTAGAACCGATTGGCATAGCTTAGGAGCAGCTCTGATTGAGCGACAATAACGTCCTGGCTGAAATCGTCGATTCGACTGTTTAATTCCGTTTCGATCAGTTTAAATATGGCCAGGATCGTCCCTTTTTCATCGTCCGAAAGATGCAGGGTTTCATTAGTTGCATACGAGAAGAAGCCATAGCGTTTAATAGTTTTTGCTAAGGGATACCCTAAAAAGAAATCCGGATGAATCAGCAACGTATACTCCGAACACACGCTGGCATCATTATCTTGGCTGCCGATGAGCTGGCCCGGCGAAGCGAACAACAACCCCCCTTCATCAAAATCATAATAACGCTGGCCGTACTTTAAGCGGCCGCCAAGTTTTGGTTTATACGATACTTTGTAAAAGCCCAATACATGGTTTTGGGGAAGCCTGTCCCCGTCAACCGGCGTAGTGAAGCCGTTGATCAGACTGACCAGCGGATGCCGGGGGGTGGGCAAACCACATTCCCGGTGCGCATCGGTTATCGAGTCAATTTTATGCGGGTTGTTGGCTACTTTGTTCATCGCTGAGTACCTGAAAAATGATAACCGATACCCGTTCAAGGATCGGTTATCATGGCTGCATTATTAAGTCATTTTCCTGGTTTCGGGTTCCTTGCCCGGACTAGCCCTGCGCGGAGTTGGAAACGTCTGCCCAAGCTTCCCAAGTCGCCAGACGCTCCGTATAGGCGGCACGCACCGAAGGTAAATTATGGCTACCCAGAAAGAACCGTAAAGGGGGGGTTGGGGCATCAACTACCTGGAAAAGCGCTTTCGGGGTTGCATTGGGATCACCCCGTTCCTGGGTTTTTAAACTATCGACAAACCCGGCCTTAAAGTCAGTGTAAATGTCGAGGCCAGGCGAGAACTTCAGCGATTCGGGACTTCCAAACTCGGTAGCATAGGCACCCGGTTCAATGATGGTTACATGAATACCAAATAGTTTAACCTCGGCGGCTAAGCTTTCGTGGATGGCCTCGAAGGCCCATTTTGACGAACAGTAGTAGCCGATCACGGGTAAGGTGACATGGCCCAGGTTGCTCGATGTACCCAGGATGTGACCGCTCCCCTGCTTTCTGAGTAAGGGTAAGGCCGCCTGAATAACCGAGACTGAGCCAATGACATTGGTTTCGTACAGGGCACGGATATCATCCGTGCTGGCTTCCTCAATGGTGCCAACCAGTGAATAGCCGGCGTTGTTAAACACAATATCAAGCCTACCGAAGTGAGCGTGTGCCTGTTCTACGGCCGTTTTTACCTGTTCGGGCCGGGTCACATCAAGCGCCAGGGTGAGCACATTTTCGCCATATTTTTCGTTGAGGTCGGCAATGCTTTCTAGGGTACGTGCGGTCGCTGCCACCTGGTCACCTCGCTTCAGGGCAGCCTCGGTCCAAACGCGACCAAATCCACGGGAAGTGCCCGTGATGAACCAGACCTTAGGAGTAGTTACCGAACCTGGCGCAGCCTGAACGCCTGCATTTTCTTTCTGTTGTATCATGATAGCCTGATAGTTAATGGTAAGTCAAAGGTCAGGCTATACGATTTGCTATCGGTAGTCTAACTGAGGGAATTTGTAGTCGAAATGAGAAAAAGTTGGCAACGTCAAAAGAAAGCGCAGCCATTGCAGTCCAGTAGTTGTTTGGCGATGTCGAACCAATTCTATTTGAACAACCAATTTCATGGTTTTCTCGGCCCCACAGCCATTGGTCTAAGCCCTGACCAACGGCTGCGGGCTGTTCCTGTCGGCAAAACCACTTCTCTCTGCGGCACCGAACTACTTTAGCTGTTTGAAAAAAGTGACTCTATTTCTGCCCGGGTTGCCAATCGCACTCGTTGTCGTTCCTAAGCACGGTGGCCAGCACCCATACATCGCCTGTTGCACGAATTCGCGCAGTACCTCGACTGGGTTTTGCGCGTCTGCCGGGTCGATGGGTTCGATCAGCACGTCGATAATACCGTTACAGCCTAAGCCCACGCCGAAACTGTTGGCGTCATCGTCCATCGTGTCATATGTAACGACAACCGGCGAACCGTCGCGCATGACCTGCCGGGCCCGGCGCAGGGCGTCGCCTTCCAGACAACCGCTACTGATGGCACCTTCCCGGCGGCCATCGTCGGTGATGAGCATCCGGTCACCAGGTCGGCGGTAGGAGGAGCCTTCGGCCCGAACTACGGTAGCTAAGGCGGCTTAGCGCTGAGTGAAGTCGACTTAGTTAGCCTGTCCAGAATACACGTGATTTCTTTCTTGGTGGATAAAACCCCACGTGTGAAAGGATTTTATATTACTACTATTCTTGTGGTCATTGAGCCTGAGCCAATACGCCTACTTGTAAATGCTCAAAGCATGTGGTCTTCACGATCCAGCTCGACAGGTTGTAAAAACCGGTAGAGTAGCCTGAAAGGTTAACAAGTAAAAGAACAATCCTGAGCTTTGTTAATCAAGACCTTGTATAAACAATCATTGTTACAAAAGCTTATCCAGCGTCATCGGTAAGCTACGTACCCGTTTGCCAACGGCATTGAATGCTGCATTGGCAATGGCGGACGCCACACCCACGCCACCAATTTCTCCAACACCCCTTGCGCCGATTGGGGAAACATGCAGGTCGGGTTTATTGATGAAATGCACGTCGATGTCTGGGATATCCAATTGGACAGGAACATGATAGTCCGCCAGACTCCTCGTGACAGGATTGCCAAACCGATTGTCAAAGAGCGTTTCTTCCATCAGCGCCTGACCAATGTGGTAGATTACGCTGCCCATTACCTGCGAACGTGCGGTTTTCTCATTCATGATGCGGCCTACATCCTGTACGCTGGTAAAGCGCTTTACTTTTATCGTACCAAAATCCTCGTCGATCCATACTTCGGCAAATTGTGCTCCGAACGAATAGAAAGAATACTTTTTATCATCATCGTTGGCATCTGCTGAAAAATTGGTAATCATACAGGGCGGAGATTTTGGTCCGAGTCCCATATCACCAATCGGTTTGGTTCCTACGCATGCTTCGATGGCATCCCGGTTGGCGCGACGTAAAATGGTTGTGAAGCTATCCGCCACTCCTGGATCATCTTTCAAAAAAAACGTTCCACCGCCGAATCCAATGGCCTCCACACTTTTCCCGTGTAAAGCCGATTTGCTATCGTTGATCGCCAATTGCATCAGTTCATTTCGCACTTGTTCTGCCGCAGCCATCACCGCTGGCATCACGCTTGCCACCGTTTGCGAACCCGCAGCAGGCGGGCAGGGGGGCAAATTAGAGTCGCCTATTTCAACATTGATCGATTCGACGGGTATTCTAAGTGTATCAGCAGCGGTCTGCGCAATAATGGTATAGGTACCTGTGCCTATGTCCTGAGTGGCGCTCATGACCTTTAATTTCCCATCCTGGGTTAGTCGTACTTTTGCCGTAGCGACACTCCGGTGGGCTGGATATATAGCGGAGGCCATACCGTAGCCTACAAAATAGTTGCCCTGACGATTCTGGCGAGGCTGCAACTTTCGCCGGTTCCAGCCAAAGGCCTCTGCGCCAATGCGATAACAGTCCAGCAAGTATTTCGCTGAAAACGGAAGCTTTTCCACTTGATCCGTTGCCGTGTAGTTAAGAATTCGAAATTGAATCGGATCCATACCGAGTTTGTAAGCCATTTCGTCCATGGCTGATTCGATCGCAAAACTTCCTGATGAGAAGCCTGGTCCCCGCATCTGGGTCGGTGCACCGATATTAAGTTTAGTAATCGCATTGGTTGCCTCTATTGCCGGTGCTTTGTATAAAACTTTACTGGGAGAAGCGCTTGCCTCAAATACCTGCGTAAGGTTATTGAAGGTAGTAACCTGATGACGAATGACGGTCAGCCTGCCTCCAGTATCCGTTCCAAGAGCCACCTTCTGGATCGTTGACGCCCGACGGCCTACGGTGGTCTGCATCATCTGACGAGTAGTAACAAATTTTACCGGACGCTGCACGGCCCTGGCACTCATCACGGCAAATAAAAGCTCAGGCCAACCCAGTTTACAGCCAAATCCGCCACCCAGGTAGGGCGACAGCACGCGAACGTTTTCAGGCTTAAGATCAAATATAAAAGACAAGGTTTTTTGTGTGAACAAGATGCCCTGCGTGCCGTGATAAACTGTTAAACGATCACTCCCTTCCCATACCGCAATGGTCGCGTGGGTTTCCATGGGATGATGGTTCTCGATAGAGGTGGTGTAAGTAGCCTCTATACGGTGGGGCGAACTGGCTAGTGGTGCAGCCGCTTTCCCTTCATTAAGTTGCGCCGGCCCGCCTTCGCCCGTCATTTTGGGTAATACGGCGGTTGCTGCGGCTTTCTTCAGATCTGTAACGGGAGTCTGCCTGGAGTAGCGTATCTGAACCAACCTGGCAGCGCTGCGGGCTTGCTCATAGGTTTCAGCGACCACCATTCCTATTATTTGCCCATAGTACTCAATTTTATTATCCTGGAGTGGTAATAAAAACTCGGATAGGCTTCCACCGGATTTGAAAAGATCCATTGGCTCAAACTTCTTAAGGCGCGCCATATTCTGGTGGGTGAGCACGGTAATAACACCGGCGCTTTTTAGCGCTGCTGTAGTATCTATCTTCGTGATCGTGCCTTTGGCAATGGTGGCTTGTACCGCAAAAGCATAGGCCATATTCGGTTGATTGAACTCGGCGGCATATTGTGCCATACCCGATATTTTCAGCTTGCCCTCAATTCGGCTAAGCGGTTTGCCAATTTCGGTCATATCAATGTGTTGATAAGGGTTTTACGTACGGGTTAGCTATTCTCGCTGAGGGCACTACTCAAGGCCCGATAAATTGCATTCGACCCTAACTTGACTTTAAACGCATTGTGCAATAGGGGCTTGGCCGCGGCCATCTCACGAGTGGCCGCCTGTTTGAAATTGGCCTCGGTGGGGGCTTTTCCAACCAGAAAATTTTCTGCCGTAGTAGCCCGCCAGGACTTGTGTGCTACACCGCCCATGGCAATACGCACAGACTTGATAGAAGCGTTGTTTATCTCCAGGGCAGCAGCAACGGACACCAGCGCGAACGCATAACTACTACGATCACGAAGCTTAAGATAGGAGCAATGGGCCGCGAAGTTGTTGGTCGGAATGTCAATAGCTGTGATCAGTTCACCTGGCATCAGAGTGTTGTCCTTTTCCGGATGGGTACCGGGCAGCCGATGGTACTCCAAAAACGGAATAGAACGTTCTCCGGTCGTTCCCAACACCTTTACCCGAGCATCCAGTGCCGCCAGGGCGATGCACATATCGGAAGGATGAACGGCCACACAGCTATTGCTCCAGCCGAAAATGGCGTGCATCCGGTTGATGCCCTCCAAAGCTCCGCAGCCACTGCCCTGTTCACGTTTGTTGCACGGCATAGCCGTATCATAAAAGTAGGAACAGCGCGTCCGTTGATTCAGATTGCCACCATTGGTAGCCATGTTACGGATTTGAGCGGAAGCTCCGGCCAGAATCGCCTGCGTGAGCAGAGGAAAACGTTGACGTATCAGGGGATGATTGGCGGTATCCGAATTGTAAGCCATGGCCCCGATGGTCACGCCACCGGCTGTCTCTTCAATATTTGTATAGGGTAATCCGACGACACTCATTACTTTGGTTGGCCGTTCGACATCTTCCTTCATTAAGTCAACAAGATTGGTGCCTCCGGCCAGGAACTTTGTGCCAGCATCCGATGCGGCTGCCTGCGAAGCACCAACCGCATCGGATGCGGTAGAAAAAATAAAAGGTCTCATCGATTTTTGATGGTTTATGGTTTAGGATGGTAAGTTCTTCGGGCCGTTGACAAGTAGTCACTAAGCCTTTACCATCATTGATAATCTATTTCTAAAACTCAAGCCGCAGGTGTACTAAAAATGTACTGATTTTCTTACTGTAGCCGCCAATTCTGGGAAACGTCATGACCGGTGTGGACCTCCGTTATGGCAGCTAATATGTTCGGATAAGCACTGCAGCGACAGATGTTTCCTGACATGCGTTCACGGATTTCATCATCGGAAAGCTGAAGGTTTTTGCTGATCGTGCGTACATCAGCCGTCAGGTAGCTTGCTTCGCCGGCCTTGGCTTCATTCATAAGGGCCACGGCGGAACAAATTTGTCCGGGTGTGCAGTAGCCACACTGAAAGCCGTCGTGTTTAAGAAAGGAGGCCTGCATGGGATGTAAATCGTCCCCTTTAGCAAGCCCTTCAATTGTAGTTACTTCTTTGCCTTCACAGGTGGCGGCAAGCGTAAGGCAACTTAACACCCTCCGGTCGTTTACTAGTACCGTGCAGGTACCGCACTGACCATGGTCGCACCCTTTTTTGGAGCCAGTAAGCCCAAGACGTTCACGCAACGAATCTAATAATGTCATTCGGCTGTCTACATCCAGGCTCTTCCTGACACCGTTGATCCTCATCGAAACCTTCACGGCATTTTCCAGGCTGGCAGGGCTAACAGGTACCTGGTCAACCAGCGGTTGGGCGAGCAAGTTGTGTGCATCAACCAGTTGCAGCGTCAGAAATCCACCCCCTGTAATAGCGAGCAGTTTCAGAAAGTGCCGACGCTTAATACCGGTTGATTGGATCTCGGGTAACTCTTCGGGCATGTGTTTTGAAAAAAGCTCCCTTTCTTCGTCGGTAAGTTCCGACTTGCTTGTTTCTTCGTGCAGGCTATCCATTCGTGTCGGTCAAATAAGTAATTAAAAGGACTACCTCAGTTTCTTGTTTTGCGTTTTATTTACCGATACAAGATAGGAGACAACCGAATGAATAGGTTTATGTAAATCAAACAATAGATTATCCAAATCAAACCATATCACCTTTCCTGAAATTCATGGGGGTTATGCCAAAATACTTTTTAAAGAGTTTATTAAAGTGCGTTACTTGTGAATAGCCTAACGTATAAGCGACTTCGGAAACAGTCCAGGAGGTTTCAATCAGCAGGATTTTTGCTTCCTGCAATGTTCGTTCAATGATTTGCTGTGATGTTGTTTTATTCGAAGTTTTCTTCAGTGCCCTGTTTAAATGATTAATATGAATATTCAACTGACTGGCATAATCAGAGGCTAAGCGAAGCGGGAAAGATCTCGATATATAATCGATTGGAAACTGACGTTCTAAAAGCTGTACGTCGTCAAGTAAAAGTGGACAAAGGGGGTGAAAATGAGAAGAGACAATTCAGTAATCGCACCGGCGACCCGGTTGTTTCACTCAAATCACCTTGGTTATGTCTAATTCAACCAAAAAATCGCCTAGCCAATCCAAAACGGCTCAATCGACCTCATCTTCCCCAGAGCGCAAACCAGCGCTATCTATTATTAAAGACATTCAGCGTCAAACTCGTCGGCAGTATACCGCTGAAGAAAAAATTCGTATTGTCCTGGAAGGCCTGCAAGGCGAGCAGTCAGTAGCCGAGATCTGTCGGCGAGAAGGCCTCAATGCCAACATTTATTACCGCTGGAGTAAGGAGTTCTTAGAAGCGGGTAAAAAGCGATTAGCGGGTGATACCACCCGGGAAGCCACCGCTCCCGAAGTACAATCCATCAAGTCAGAAAATGAAGCCCTTAAACAACTAGTGGCCGAATTGAGCCTAGAGAATCGGGTATTAAAAAAAAGCCTTAAGGCCGACGACTAATCGCTACCATCACATGACCCAATCGGAGAAAATGGAGATCATCACCCTGGTGGAGCAGTCACCATTGAGTGTGAAGGCTACGTTGGGCGAGTTAGGTATACATCGCTCGACGTTTTATCAGTGGTATAAACGGTACCTGACAGATGGTTACGATGGATTGGCCGATTACCCCTGTCGACGAACCAGTGCCTGGAATCAGCTGCCATTGGCTGAAAAGGGTCGTATTGTGGAGTTAGCTTTGGAACGGCCAGATCTTTCCAGTCGGGAATTAGCCTGCTATATTGTTGATAATGAGAGTTGGTTTGTCTCGGAATCAACGGTTTACCGTATTCTAAAAAGTCGGGGCTTAATTACAACTCCCGCTTACCGACTCATGGAAGCAGCCGACCAGTTCTATAATCCGACTACAGCCCCTAACCAGCTCTGGCAGACCGATTTCACGTACTTTAAGATCAAGAACTGGGGTTGGTATTACCTCTCGACGGTGCTGGATGACTACTCGCGCTACATCCTAGCTTGGGAACTATGCCCGGGTATGCAGGCTACGGATGTGGAGAGAACAGTGCAGGCAGCTTTGCAAGCCAGTAGTTTGAAGGCTGGCCAGCGACCTCGCATGCTGTCGGACAATGGGTCGGCTTATGTGTCTGGGCATCTGAAGCAGTACCTGAAAGGAGAAAGCATTGAGCATACTCGTAGTGCGCCGTATCATCCCATGACGCAAGGCAAAATCGAGCGCTATCACCGGTCGATGAAAAATGTGCTGTTATTGGAGCACTACTATAGTCCCGATGAGTTGAGAGAACGCTTAACGGAGTGGGTAGACTATTACAATCATCAACGCTACCATGAATCACTCGAGAATGTACGTCCCGCAGATGCGTACTGGGGTCGCCAAGATCAAATATTAGCTGAACGAAAAAAAATTAAGCAACGAACAATGGCCCAACGGCGGAAAAATCATATTTTCCAGCGTTTAGAAAGTACTTAAAAGTATCTCTTCTCTTTTCACCCGCAGCTGTCCACTTTTGGTTGACGACGTACACAAGTTGTACGCCACCGCGGTACTATCCGTAGCATACGACAGAAGAGGCATTACAACGGATCATTGCCTAATTGGGTCATTTAAAAAAGCCTCAGTGTTATGAAATCAATAGCTGTTCTATTCTTTCTGGTTAGCCTCCTAAGCTGTCATAAAAATCCAGTTGAACCTCAAGAAGTAGAAGCGATCATTCTGAAACATGAACCGGATGGCTATGTTTGTACGGGAGGATATTTGATTCAAACCCAAACCAAGGAGACCTATTTAACTACTGACTTTGTGCTCTCTGCTCCATACGATGATTACACTACCCTTCATTATCCAGTCGCAGTAAGGCTTCGGTTTGAGCCTTATACGGCCAACAAATGCGGGGGCGCTCCTAGGATCAAAGTAGTTTCTATTCGAGCACAGTAAATATTGACTTATTTTAAGTAGGCCAAATTACGGAGAAACAACTTTTCTAATTTTATTCCCTTTTCATAATCCGATTTCTATAGTAGACCTAAAAAAATGCCATTGGTGACATTCCATGCTATCAGTAGCATTTTGTAATTCAATTAGATACTTTCCAACTCTAAACTCAAGTTTAAGGTCTATTTTAGAAAAAGGAATTCTATGAAATGGCTTGTGTTGATAGTGCTCCTTACTTCTTGCGATCATGCAGAATTTATCCCCAATAATTGTGGGGTAAATAATCCTCTACAAGACCTACCTTGGTTAAAGAAACTGGATAGAGATAACGGCACTGGCTCCAGTATTATTCAAGGGACTTACCAAGGGCAAACCGTCTATGCTGTTAGCAACTGTGGGCGTTGTTTTAACGGCTCTTATATAGCGCTTTATCATTGCGATGGTTCTACAATCTGTAGCGGTTCCGGATTAGATGTATCACCCAGCGGTTGTAATCAAATTATTTCTGTCCTCACTGATAGAAGAACCTTGATCGAGCATAAACCTTAATAATACAATTTTTCCTAAGTGAATGAATTCACGAATAATTGCATTAAGATTTGACCTGTTGTATACCTAACGTGGCTGTTGCAAAATTCCATTAGCTGTTGAGTTTGTCAAGAAGCCAGCCAGACTGGGGACGATTTTGAGCTGGAAAACGCTGGCTGAAAACCAAAAAATAAGTCCTTATCTACTTTTGCAACAGCCACATAACTTATACAACAATTAGCGGGAAAGCACCTGTTCAGCACTCCGGTTTCAATTCTAATATATCATGCCAATTTTCAAGAAAGCTGTTGTATTAATAAAGTATCCGTTAGCACTGCTGACTAGTATAATTCTATCTACTTGCTTTCCTAAACTACCGGGGCCCTGTTATGACTGCCAAATTGTAGAAACCAGTCAACTCACCAACCAATCATTAAGTAACAGAAGTACTGCTTACAAAGAAGTATGCGATTCGTTAGAGGTGGTGAAGTTTATTAAGAATAACACCTTCGCCAAAACGACGTCAATAGGCATAATCGATCAACAAGAGGTGTATAGTATTCGCATTCGTTTTGCAAGCTGTACTAAAAAGTAGAGCTTTAATGTGATGATCCTAGCTTTACATGAAACACCGAAAATACGGTTAATTCATAGAAACACTAGCCTTAGCAACTAGAAGAAAACTCCTTGCTGGGTGACCACGCAAGGGGAAGTCGTTATATCGCCACTGGTTGGTGAAGACCATCTAATCTGCCCAGTGGTCCCATCCAGGGCATAAAGCGTATGATCCCGCCCCGCCACATACACCAACCCATTGGCCGCGATTGCTCGGCTAGCCCGACCATTAAAGCCCCCAGGCCAAGTCCACGTATCCCATTTCTTGTTGCCCGTTGCGGCATCTAAGGCGTAGAGCTGAGCCTCGGGGGAATCGAGGAGGGAATAGGACCCGTAAACAATTCCATTCGCAATCGAGCGAGCGCCAGTGTTCCCACTGATGGCGGGCTTAAAGCGCCAGTGTTGAGCGCCTGTTCGGACATCCAGGGCGAACACCTCCTGCCAGCTGTTGACGTATAGGGTTCGGCCCACCAAGTTGACATAGATTAACCACCCCCCTAAGCTAGATTCCCATTTGGCCTGACCTGTTAGCGCATCCAGGGCATAGAGCTTTCCATCATAGCAGCCCACAAAGAGTGTCCCCTCAGCAACCAGGGGAGCACCGTATATGCCGCCCCCAAAGAGCAATTCTTGTTGAGCAAGCCCCGTTTGGGCATCCAGTACATACACCGTATTGCCACTACCGATATACACCTTCTGGTTGGCAGCGGTCGGTAATCCATACACACGGGGATAGCCAGATGGATCAAACCCGGGTGCCGATACCGCCCATTTTTTGGTTCCTGTTAAAGCGTCCAGCGCATATAATTTACGGCCATTGTTGCCCACAAAGTACACCTTGTCGCCACTACTAATCAGCGTCGAGCGCGTATTGGTCCCCGTGTCTTCCGACGTATAAGTCCACTTTTTCTGTCCTGTCTGGCTGTCGAGGGCGTAGACCTGATGGTCACTCAGGGCATAAACGATGCGCTGGCTAACAGTGGGTGGGGAGCTAATGAGCTCTTGTGTGCTGACTTGCCATTGCTGGCTTCCTGTCAAGGCGTTCAGCGCATACAGAGTCCGGTTCTCATCCCCCACAAAAACCGTGGTATTCTGAATGGCAGGGGCGGGCGGGGCCAGCGGTGTAAGTTGGGAACAGGCACCAGCCACCAAGCTGATGGCTGTTAGCACGAGAATGCGGAAAGCAGTAAGGTTGACCAGATGAAGCATGGAGATCAGCGTTAGGGAAGCAAAATTACAGGGCAACTTAGTGCTTAAATAACTGACGTTAAAAACGGTTTATTTTATGGCCTAATCAACCCCTAAGTCAAGCCTCCGGTAAGTCATCAGAAAGCCAATAGTAGGGGATTGGATGGGGGATAAAATAGTACAAACGCCCGGTAGAACATTTAAGCCCTGTTTAATTTCATGGGTCAATAAAAGAAGGTTCTTTGACTGACTCCTTCGTTTATTGACCCATGAAATTACTTGGTATTTCCCTTGGCTTCCTGATGGTGACTACGATGACATTTGGACAAGGGCTCATCTGTATTCGGCCTGATAGCACCAGTCAGGATACGTTGCGAGTAGGCCATTCGATCCGAATCAGTTTAACTAGCCCCCCCGACACGTACAGAGGTCGACTTATTGACCTGAAGGCCGATTCTATTCGCGTCAAACTCGATGACGGTTTCTGGGGCTCAACCCGCCCTTGGGTAGCGCTCAATCAAGTGACAGGCTTGCAGAAAACGACGATCTTCAGTAGCTCGACCGCTCGATTTATGTATAATTACGCCTTCACGCTGGGAGGTATTGTTTTGCCCCGTTATCTCTTCACCCATTACCCAACTTGGTCAAAGACGGGTCAATTGGGGGTCAATGTAGTATCAGGTGTACTTGTCGGCAGTGCCTTCTACTTTTTATCGACTAAACTCATCTGGCCCAAGCGTATGGGTCAACGAACACAGCGTGGCTGGCGGTTTAAGTTTGTCTCCAATTAGCTGTATATTGAAAATTTCGGCGGGTTTGCCCCAGTAATTCTTGGCGCCTATCTTTCCGACTTAGTGAATGAGAAGAAATAAGGAAGGGGAAGTCTGGCTGCGCAGCGTCTTTTTTGCCTCTCATCGCTCTTTTATGAACAAACTAGGCCGGTTAAACGAATCCGGCTATTGGATGATAAAGCACACTTCTGGGAGGCTACTGGGTACGGGCCGGACCTTAGCTAGCAAAAAGCCCCACCATTTCAGGCAGGGCCATTTGTTAATCCGTAAAGTAAATGGACTAGGCTCTCAAGACGAAGCGAAGTACTTAAGGTCACGCTTGTCACGGCAATTTCCTACTTGCCCCCTTAATTTGCCCATTGACCTTAAGCGCGTATAACCTCAAGAGCCAATAGGGACATCTACCTTGTATTTAGCCTACAACGTATCCATAATCTGATAAGCCACCTTTAAATGGGTCTTCACCAGCGGATGAGCCGCTTTTCCTACTCCTTTCAAGCTGGCATCGGCTGAACTTGCTTCAACGGTAGTCATCACTTTGTCCAGCTTTTCATGCCCTTTTACCCCGCTTTCCAGCACGTACATCTTATCAAAAGCCTTGCCCGAGATGGCTTGCAGTTCCGTCACCAAAGCCTTTGTTTTGGCATCGGGCGTTGCGGGCAGCGTGATGCCTTTAGCGGTCGCCATTTCTTTCAATTTAGCTGACAGGCCCGTTTGCTCCGTTACTTCGGCCTGAGCCAGTTGCCGTACCGCTGGATTCGTCGCTTTCTGAGCCGCTACTTTACTCACTTCTAGTTGCATCAGGCCACCCTTGGCCACCTCCATCAGTAGTTTCTGGTCAGCTGCCGAGAGTTTGGCGGGCGTCGCCTTTACCGCCCCTACGGCCGCAGCTCCTTTTTGATTCTGGGCGTCAAATTCCGCTTTGCTTTCTTTGCCTACCATGGTTGAGGACCCACCCGCCATCCTCGCCTGCTGGGCAGAAGCGGCCGGAACTCTACTTAAGCCCGCCAGGATCGTCAAGGTAATCAAGCTGTGTTTCAACGTAGTATCCATCTTCTTGACTATAGTTTATGGTTTCTATTAGTACTCGTATTTAATGCCCATCTTTTTGGCCATATCGGCAAACACCTGGGGATCGAAGTCCTCATCACCCGGCGCACTTAACTGAGGCTCTTCCTCCAGGTCAGGTGCGGGATACCCTGGCATACCCCCTTCCACTACGTAGCACTCCTGCCCATCGTCGGGGTGGGGACCATTCCAGATCAGCCCCGCCTGTTTGTAGTCGTCCGGGCTGAAAGTATACAACGACAAGTGCAGCTTCTGCTCCATGAACTTTTTAGCTTCCGGAAAGGCATTATTGCTCAGATTGGGAATGGGTAATAGTTTTGTCACCTCAACGCCCGTTAGCTTTTCCAACGCTTTGGCGTAGGCAACAACGTGCAACCCACCCCGGACCAGCAGGTAGCCTACCATCGTACGGGCGGTTGGATCGGATACCATTTCGTAGGCTTTTATTTTATTGGCCCGGGCGCCACATTCCAAAAAGAAGTTATGCAGCAATTCTAGTTTCAGGTTGCCGCTGCTGAACACATTCTGACCCGTCCAGAAATTGCCCATTGAATCGACAGGCAGCGATCCTTGTCCGCTGGCCATCGTATGATACGTGTTGCGAAAATTAGTGGCATCGGCCAGCGGTGCCGTAACGGGATCATGTCCCCGTTTGGTGACGCCCGTCAGTAGCAGATTAATGGCGTAGGAAACCACCTCGATATGGCCGTATTCTTCACCGGCGATGCTGGCAATGACGTCGTAGAAGGGTCTGATTTTCTTGCGTCCCCGAAAGTTGAACGACTGGAAGGTGTAATTCATCAGGGTAGACATTTCCCCAAATTTGCCCCCCAGCAGTTCTTGCAGGGCGGCGGCATCGTTGGCGGAGGGGTTATTAGGCTTGGGCAACTCGATGGGAAGCCGGTCCATTTTTAAAATCATAACCGTAGGGTTTACTAGTTCGTGGCCGAGCACTTGCACAAATCATCACATCCGCTAACCCTGCGACTAAGCCTAAGTTAAAAATGGCGTAAAAATGAGTTTAAAAGAGAGGTAATGGTTATCTCTGACGTTTGAACAGACCCTCAAATACTTTTCCGTAGCACCCTCAACACCTAACCGGTGGCTGCAAAAAAAGAAGGTGGCGAAAAGTCACTAAAAATTCCATAATATCTATAAGGCCATTTTCAGAGATTACCCTTACCTTTAGGTGATGAATCAAGATGAATACAGCAGGCTGGTAATTAATTGTAAAGACGAGCACAAATGTTTACTCTTTCAGGATGATTCTATTGCTTCAGATCAAGTAGCTATGTTTGTCCCCAGCCGGGCTTTTACGCTGTCGCAATTGAAAGCCTACCTGATCGGGTTTGGTCTTACTGAGGCAGAGGTTAGGGTGGTGCCACTTCAGCAACGCCCTAAGAATGCGCCCTTCGGCGGTTATGTGGTAACTATTCCCCTACCTGAGTTATAATCCACTGCCTAAGCTCAAATTAACCCCTCTTAGCCACAAACGGACCAATCTGTAATGATTAGAGCGTTTCTGTGAAGTCTCTGATTTAGAAACGGTTAATTATTTTCCTATAATTGGCTATAAGTATATGATTGGCTATAAGTAACAGGTAATCAGTGAACTCACTAATCGGTATTAGCTTTACCTTCATTTTCTTGTAAATCGCAATATGGAGAAGAAAAAGCCCTTTTTGGAGATTGGTCAAGGCCTCAGCATTATGATGGGTATCGCCTTACTGTTAACGGCCGTGTTCCTGGCCATATGCGTTTATCTGCTTATTGTGCCCTAGTATAAGGGAACCAAGCGGCCCTTAATACGACTAGGCTATCTCTTCAAGCTTAAGACGCAGGCACCTGCTACAACCTGTTCCTGTCAACGAAGTACCTCGCAGCTCCCCTACGGTCAATGTAAAACAAAGTTGATTAAACGGTAGTTAGCCCTTGTGAACGGGACATGCACCTACGGGTACATTCCCATGGTGTGGATAGAAGCAGTAAGCCCGGCAGCATTGCGACCGGGCTTATTTGTTCTTAGGATAGAAACAGTAAGGCACGCAAACAGTATAAACTAAACAGTAAGCATACTGTTCTTACGCAACCCACCGCAAAATAGATTTGAGTCAAGTCAAAAAAAATAGACGTATTCAGCCCACACTGCCCGT
This sequence comes from Spirosoma pollinicola, assembly GCF_002831565.1. NCBI lineage: Bacteria > Pseudomonadati > Bacteroidota > Cytophagia > Cytophagales > Cytophagaceae > Spirosoma > Spirosoma pollinicola. The sequence continues at coordinate 8,267,000 of NZ_CP025096.1, forward strand.
TGAACAATACGTACTCCTGGCCGTTTATGGCTTACTGACTTACTAAACCACAGACTTTTTAAGCCCGGCTACTCAACTAGTTGGGCTTTTGTTTTGGCACGTGGTGGGCAACCATCTTATGGATTCGTGGCTATTCAGCAGCAGTTTCCCTCCAGCCAGTCGACTCGCAGCCGGGTGACAATTTGTCCTAGCAACTCGGAGTTTATTGGCTTGGTGATAAACTCATTGGCCCCTAGTTGCTGCGCCCGCTGCCGGTCAGTCTCCGCGTCCGACGTGGTTAATATGACAACGGGTGTTGTAAGATAAAAAGGGTGATCCCGAAGCGCCTCAAGGGCTTCAAAGCCGTTGAGCCGGGGCATATTCATATCCAGGATAATCAACTCCGGGACCATCTCATAATGAGCCAACGCATCAAGCAGGGCTAGCCCATCATGAGCAAAGACCAGTCGGCACTGGGGGCTGTGCCGGGCAAAGGCCAGGTTTAGCAGGTAACGGTCGTCCTCATCATCATCGGCGATGAAGACGCAAGGGTACGTATTTTGATTCATGGTTAAGTTGTTACGAATAAAAAACAGCCAATATGCTGTTAACGCTGTAATAATACGCAATTCTGTCCAAAGTTACTTGGCTTGTCAGGCTTAGCTAAAATCGAATTAAACAAATGTCCTTTATTTGAGATTAAGTTAAATAACTATCCTCACAACTAACACACATCACTTCGTATGGACACGCTAAAACCCTGGGTTGCCCTTCTGGACGAGGATGAAGATGAAGATGATTATATATACTGGTAGCACGGCTTTCGCAATTGGGCACAGCATTTGGATCTGTACTGGTTTAGCTCAGTGACTGAATTTCTGTCGGCGACCTCACTAGGCAAAGACAAACCGGTAGCGTTAGTGATTGATGGGGTTATGCCTAATGGGGAAGAAACGAAGTGGCTCAGCACCCTGCTGCTTCATCCCAGTTGTCAGCAGGCCTGTCTGATCATGTTATCCGCAGAGGTGGCCGAGACGCAGCGGGCAGCCTATCTGCAGCTGGGGGCTATGGACCATTTGCAAAAACCCATGCACCTAGCGGAATTACAGAAAGTTGTTTCAACCGTGAGTGGGCACATAGCCCGCAAAGCAAGTTCACAACTAAACCCCTTTATTCAGCATTGCTCACAAACCAAAATTGGGAAGCGTCAAGCACTTGTTTTAACCTACCCGTGTGGGGATGACAACTTCTCAGTACCTAGGCTGTTCGGGGGACTTTACCCCTCAAATTGCGCCACCAACGATTCATTCCCTCCTACGCACACTTGGACCACAAATAATGCGCAAATTGCCTACTCGCTACCCACTTTTGTCAACCGGTGCCGCAACCCCACAGAACCGATTTAGCGTACTGGTCAAACCCCATGCAACTACTCGCCTACATTGTCTTTGTCATTACCGCCCTTTTCTTCATGGGGCTGGCCATCCTGACGGTTTCTGAACCCAGTAGGGGGGTAGATAGCAGCATGGGCTACGGGTGGGGGGCGATCATTTTATCGCTGGGGTTTACCCTCAGCAGTTTGATTTTACTGCTTGTTGTTCGGTCAACAGGTGGACTTGACTGGGTTGCTCAGCAAGCGGGCACGCGCACAACACTTCTGATTGTATTCTGGCTAGCCATGTCGATAACCACCTTTTTGGGGGCCATCCTCAAACTCGAATCGTTTAAGGAGGCTACCTCTCCCCCGTTTTTACAGGCGCTGGCGGTTGGCCAACCTCAGCTGTGGGTCCCCTTCCTGTGGCTGATGGTGTGTTTGCTTTCCCTGAATCCAGGCTGGTTATCGACCCTATCGCTTGGCTGGTTTAACATTCCATTTTGGCTTGGATTTAGTATCAGTACCCTGTTTACCGCCGGGTTCGTCGTGGTTTATATCCACGATTCGATCCAGCAAAGGACGGCCCAAGTGGCGACCCGAATCGACGACCAAACGCGCTGGCATCAACAGCGTTTAGCGCAAGTGGCTGGCCATAAACCCGACGACTCCATTTTTGGTTTATTAGGCTTTACGAATCAGTATCAGGACGATGATGTTCGGCAGGCGGCCCTGGCCAAAATTAAATCCCATCCTGATTGGGAAACCCAACTGCTGGACCTGTTGGCCAATCAATCTTCCTATACGTACGTCTATTCATTCCTGGGCAGTAACCCGGTCGCACATCCGGATGACTTTATTCAGCCGCTGAATCAGAGCATTGCGTTCCTGTCGGACGATATAGTAGCGGATGTAAACGGCCGCGAAACGAATCTTCAGCACTGGACCTTTGGGTCCTACAACATCGAGCATCTACTGCGGGCCCTGGATACCCAGTTTGGGGGGCAGCTTGTTACGTTTTACCCCAACGTGCTGAAGGTGCAGCAGGCCTTGAACACCCCAGGGCCCTACCCCGAAGGCGACAAACGGGTTCGATTTGATGTAACCGACGTCGTGGATGGCTGGTTGAAGGCTCATAAAAAGTAACCGTCCGCTCCCCGATACCAACGCTTAAGGCTTGTCCCATGAAATAAGACGAACCCGTGTTCATGTAACTGTTTCTTAATTGGGGCGTTTCAAGAAACACTTTCTAATTGTATTGAAATGATGGTTTAGTTGTCCGATTAACCGGTTTCCGGATAGTCAATGCGCCTGATAAAGCCTTTATTTATCAGGCGTCTTCTAGTTAGGTACTCGCCAACAAGAAATGGTTGCTTTTTTAGGAGCAACCATTTCTTGTTAATTCTCTATTGAAATTAAATAATTTTACTATCATGGAAATAGGAATAGACAGTTTTGCTTCGGCAATGTATGGTACCCATAACACATTAAACAGTGTGGATGCTATGGAGCAATTGCTCCATAGGATTGAGCTGGCCGATCAGGTCGGACTTGCTGTTTTTGGTATAGGTGAACACCACAAAAAAGAGTTTTTAGATTCATCGACCGCTATTATCCTGAGCGCTGCTGCTGCCAGAACCAAACGCATACGCTTAACAAGTGCGGTAACCGTTTTAAGCGCTGCTGATCCTGTCAGGGTTTATCAAAATTTCGCCACCCTTGATTTAATATCTAAAGGACGGGCCGAGATTGTCGTTGGCCGTGGATCATCCATTGAAGCCTACCCCCTATTCGGATTTGATCTTAAGGACTATGACCAATTATTTAAGGAAAAATTGGGCTTATTGCTGAAAATTCGGGACAATGAATTTGTTACATGGTCCGGCAGGTTCCGGCCTGCCTTGAATAACCTTCCGGTTTATCCGAGGTCCTTGCAGGAAAAGTTACCGGTTTGGCTGGGTGTCGGCGGTACGCCAGAATCTTTTGCCAGGGCCGGAACGCTTGGTTTGCCGTTAATGGTGGCTGTAATTGGCGGTGAAACACACCGGTTTCGTCCGCTGATTGACCTGTATCGGGAGGCCGGCACAGCGGGCGGCTTCAAACCCGAGGCACTAAAAGTGGGTTTGCATTCGCCCGGATATGTTGGGGCAACCAATGAGACAGCAATCGCTGACTACTTTCCCGGCTATGCGGAACTGTGGACCAGATTGGGAAAGGAACGCGGATGGCCACCGGTCACCAGACCACAGTTCAACTCGCTTATTGCGCCAAAAGGGGTCCTGGCAGTTGGCGGGCCCGAACAGGTTGCTGAAAAAATACTGAGACACAGCGAGGCATTGGGTGGGATTTCAAGGTTTACTTTCCAAATGGATAACGCAGGGCTGACCCATACCCAGTTAATGAATTCGATAGAATTAATCGGGACGAAGGTTATCCCCCTGATTAACAAGGATAGCTTATAATCTAGATTTAGCCAATAGTAAATCAACGACTCATGGTAGATATTGTCATTCAGGCACGTGATGCCGCTATCATCGAGGCCATTAAGGTGAAACGCATCCTTCCATTCAGGTTGCACCGGATGGTAGGCCCATTTATTTTCATGGATCATGCCGGGCCAGTTTTGAATACGCCCCCGATCGTATCATCGCTGGATGTATTACCGCATCCACACATAGGGCTTTCCACCGTAAGCTACCTGTTTGGCGGGCAGGTCGTACATCGCGACAGTACGGGTGTTGAACAGATTATCCGTCCGGGTGAAGTAAACTGGATGACCGCTGGCAGCGGCATCTCCCATTCTGAAAGATTTGAAGATCCTGCCGCATTGGCAGAAGGGAAATTGGAAATGATACAAACATGGGTCGCACTACCCGAAAAAGACGAAGAATCAGCGCCTACTTTTAACAACTATACGCCGGACCAGTTGCCAATATTTACTGACAAAGGTGTCTGGATGCGGCTTATTGCTGGGAATGCCTACGGGCTGGGCAACCATGTAAAGACAAACTCTCCGCTGTTTTACCTGCATGTGGTACTCGAACAGGGCGCACGGTTTGGTCTTCCAATAGAACATACTGAACGGAGTTTTTATATTGTAAAAGGCAGTGTCGAATTGTCGGGTGTCACCTACCCTGCAGGACAGATGCTGGTGTTTACCAAAGGCGTCGATCCGGTAATCCTGGCCAGGGAAAACAGCACTCTAATGATGCTGGGGGGCGAACCGTTGGGGGAAAGATTTATCTGGTGGAATTTCGTTTCTTCTCGCAAGGAACGCATTGAGCAGGCCAAAGAAGACTGGAAGCAAGGCCGTATTGTCTTGCCGCCAACTGACAACAAGGAATTCACTCCGCTACCGGATGACAGATATGGTGCACCACCAAAACCGGAACCGCTTTCATAAGGTGGGTAGTTCCGTATGTTACTGATGGCGTTGGACAAATATTAAAAAAATCACTGTCTCACAATTCGCTCCTCCAAGTGAGAAGGAGGCGGGTTGGTCGGGCAGCTACTTCAATTGAAACCCTTTACAAAACAGAAGATGAGTTGACTCGCCATTGACAAGCCACACAGTTTGCCCCTGGTCACTACAACTTAACGAGCAGTCTTCTCCGGGGTAAACAGGTTTAGATTCCACTCCGCATACCAGTGAAGTTCCATCTTACCAGCTGGGGTAATGGTAATGGGCAGAAAGACATACTGCGAGTCAGCATGACCGCCCCCGTTCCACCGGTCGCCCATGTAGAGGTAAGCGTTTTTGTAGCCCGGAATCTTAAAAATATAACAGGGCTGAGAATTAAACGAGTTGTTACCCACATCCCCAATAAACGGGTTGCCCTGGCTGGTGTATGGTCCCATAAGGCTGGAAGCCGTGTAATAGGTGGCCGGATTAGGGGTCCAGCCGCTGCACCCGCTGGTGAGCAGGTAATAGACGCCATTTTGCTTGAGAATACCCGGTCCTTCGCAATGGGCTTCAATATCGGTGTCCTGGGCCGTGGTGCTCAGGTAATCGCCCGACAATTCGACCATCCGAATCGTGCGGTTAACATGATCAGCTGCGTAGCCAATGTAAGCTTTTTGGGTTTCGGGGTCCATAAATAACCCAATATCCCGTGATTCATGGCCATTGGGCCGGGAATGGTGCTGAACCACAAAGGGGCCGGTGGGTTTATCGCTGATGGCCACGCCCAGTTCAGCCACCGTATAGCGGTTACCATCGTAATGAAACCACATCACATACCGATGGCGGGTAGCATCATAGATGACTTTGGGTCGTTCAAAGACGTCAATCGCTCCTTTCTTGAGGACGACACCTTCATTTTTCCAGTTATACAGATCTTTCGATGAATAACAAGCGGCTCCCCGTGGCTCTCCCCGGTGTTCACCGTACCAATAAAACGTTTTGAGCGAATCAATATAAATAATATTGCCCCCGTGACAGTCAATGGGCAACCCATCATCGGCCAGCCACACGGCACCGGGCTTAAAGGAGGCATACGCCGTGGGCTTTTGAGCCAGAGATGGTACTTGGATCGCGCCAATCCCTACGCCCATCAGCAAAACGGCGATTCTTAGCCGCTCAACAAAACCAAGACTTCGTGTATTCATTTCATAGGGGGTTATTGCGGTTTTCCACCGATAACGCTAACAAGCTGGTGGCGCGATCTGATCTCCTGCGGTAAAGGTAGTCGCTCCAGGTAGAAAAGGAAAAAAGACAACGGCGGACCTGTTGATGGTCTCCCCCGATGGCGACCACGGGTTAAGCGGCAGACCTTCTGCCAGAAGCATAAGCAACGGAATTCGCTTTTTCAATCAGCACGGCTTGCTAGTCGGAAATATCTTCGAGGAGGGTTGTGGTTGGGATGCAGCCATTACTAATGAATCAATGACACGTGCCCGGTTAGGATCGCGAGTGATCATCTCGAGCCGTTGTGGTTCTCTTCTGGCTACCATTTATTGCCTGCCAAGTTAATGGACCAATAAACGGGCGATTAAAAAGACGGACGAGGCACTTAAGAATTAAAGTATATATTCCGGCAATCGAAGACCACGTATTCCGGCAAATCAGGCCACTGTGGATAAGTGTAAGAAGAAGGACATAAAGGTAAGCGCTATACTGATTTTTCTTCCCCTTTTCCCTGTTTTCGTTGAGACTCTCCTTTCAACTCAATACGGTGAGCCTGATGTAATAACCGGTCTAGGAAGGCATCGGCAATCGTTGGTTCTGCCAGATAATCATACCATTGAGCAACCGGTAGCTGGGAGGTTATGATCGTTGAGTGGCGACCATACCGGTCTTCCATAATCTGTAACAGGGCCAGTTCTAGCTAGCTAGTAGGGATGAACTAAAGGACTTACCGGTGGCGCAAAGTATGAGCCGCAAGGGAAATTGCTGGGATAATGCGGTTGCTGAGAGTTTTTTTAAGACCCTCAAGTGCGAGATGGTCAATCATACTTATTTTGCCACGCGGGCAGCGGCTCGGTTGGCTACTTTCGAGTATATCGAGGGATGGTACAACCGCCGACGGAAGCATTCAGTATTGAATTACCGCACGCCCAGTCAACAGGAATCTTATTTTTACACTTCCTCAATGGCCGCCTAAAAAATCTCCACTATACTGTTGCAAGTCCAAAGCGTTTATTAATTAAGATTTAGGCCGAACGTCACGCCCAACCAGGGTTTATGCTGGTAGATCCACAAATGTCGGTTGCGGTCAGCTAGTTGTTCAAGGCCTAGAGCCAAGCCTGCCGAAAAGCCGCCAACACTTAGCGTGGTGGCCAACCCGTAATTAAGGCCCAACCCGTAGTACTCATCCTGTAGTCTCCCTAAAGTACTAAAGGGATCCACTCTGGCGGGACCCACGCAGAAAAAACCGCCTAGCCCCAAACTGAAGGTCGATATCTCGGATCGGTGGTTACGCCGGAAATAGACGGTTCGATACCGCCCTAGATCGTAGCGTCCTCCAAAATGGATACCCACGTTTAATTTGTCCTCCAATTGACCCGGTTGATCGGCCGTTTTAAAGCGATATTTAAAGGGCAGGGTGAACAGATCAACGTCGAGGCCTGTGGTTTGGTAGCGAAACCAGGGGCTTTTTTCTTCAATTTTCTTTAGAGTGGGGTTGTAGTGCAGAAAGAAGATGGCGAGCGAATCGGCCTGATCAAGGGTGTTTGGATCAGCGTCAGTTGGTTGTAGTGTCTCGGCCAGAAACTCGACGTAGAGGGTATCGTGCTTTTGGTAGAGGGCAGCCTTAGCCGGATGGAGCAGGGTTTTGGTTTTGACCCCTCCTTTTTTAGCATAGGCGAATAGGTCCTGATGCTTGGGAATCTGAAAGACCTGGTTAAGCTGGGTGGTGTCGTCTCGCTGACGCAGGCTCGCGCAGGATGCGGTCAATAACAATATTGGAAGTGCTAGTAAGTAAATCGTCTTGTTCATACGTTAGGGGATTGAGTTAGTACTGAAGCCACTTGGTGGGACTGTTCTCTTGGCAGGATAGTACTAAAGTAGAGATTGTTCTGTTGAGCCAACATAGTAGTCCAGCCAATCTCGTACTTAGAAGACTTTTTTGATATTGATCTAAATTTGGAAAAAGACATGGGGTGGTTTAATTGGCTAATTAGGTCTCGTTACGAATGGTAACCGGTCGTCGTTTGAGAGTCGTACAGATGATCTCTCCGATTGTTAATCGCTTCATTGGGCTCAACTCGGATTACGAATGAGGTATAAAGGCGTCTGCGCCGTGATACCTGTTTTAAGGGCTGTGTATGAATCACTTGATAACTATAGTTCTCCCTAAAGCCGTTTGGTTTGTATGTGCTTTTAACGATTCTTCAGGAGCTAGGACTAAACTGGTGGGGAGAAGGGGTGGCGCAGCCCGGAGGGCAAACGTTCTAAATCCAAGCGCTTGATCGGGCTCAGCATGAGTGGAACCGCTTCAGTCACAACGTTGCTCGTGTCTAAGCCATAGAATTCCTTCGTCGATAAGGCAATTCGCTTCAATAACAAATAGCCCTGCATAATCACCTGTTGATACGTGCTCAACTCATTGTCATTGGAGAGAAACCGCTTAAAAATAACAAACCGGAAATCCCCCGCAATTCGGTGGACATTCAAGGAGCGATACGGCGTCTCAATCGTCACTTCCTGATCGGCGACCATGTCCAAAACCACTTGCCGGAACAAAAAATTCAGTTGGGCTCGACGCGGAAGCCCAAGTAAAACGTGACAAAATACACTTCTTCGGCCGCTAGGGTGTCCACCTTATAGCGCATACCGTAGGGCTCATCCTGTACACACAGATGGATAAACCAGTAAATGTCAGCTCGCTTGGGGGCTCGGTTCAAAATCGAAAACAGCGTTTCAGCTTCAATCTGTTGATAGTCTTCGGCCGATGTCAAGTAGACTAGGTGTGTGGCAAACTTAGGTATACTTGAGTCATTACTAAGGGTTTTGAGTACAGCCAAATTACCGGGTAAGGTATCGTATTGAATGAATTCATGCGTAATGGTTTCACCTTGATACAAGAAGACCATCATGCCCATCAGTAGGAGTCCCAGGGTAATCGAAATCCAGCCCCCCTCCTCGACCTTGACCATATTGGCAAGTAAAAAGTTGGTCTCCACGATCAAAAACAAGGCGGTAATGAGCGTGCTCAATACGGCATTGGTCTTTTTCATACGCAGATAGGCATTAATCAGCACCGTGGGCATGAGCATTGTCAGGGTGACCGCGAGTCCATAAGCAGCTTCCATATTTTTGGATTCCTTGAAATGCAACACGATCAGAATGCAGCCGATAGTAGGCCCCAGTTGACGAAGGGCACGTAGAGCTGTCCCCGCTGATCGGAGGGGTAGGTCACTCGCTGACGGGGCCAGAAGTTGAGCCGCATGGCTTCGCCCACTAAGGTAAAGGCCCCACTGATGAGCGCTTGGGAGGCAGTCATTTATAAATGTCTAGCGGGGTTCCTACCCTTGGGATAACTTACTACCTGTACCGACTAATAAATTTATATATTTACTATATCTATATATGGTAAACATATAATATATTTATCTTATCTATATGAAAATCAAATTTCCAAATTAAGCGAGTCAGTCCAGTGTTTAAGCAGTCCTTTCCTACGGATAGAAAAGCTAGTGCCCCAACTAATTACATAATCTCTCCACTTACTCAGTCTGCTTTCAGTCCTGACTATGCATTCGCCAAACGATTCCGCTCCTTCCCTCCGTAAAACGTCTCCGGCCCCCTTCCTTTCGATTCATAGTCGCCAGGATTTTAGCCGCTTTTATGATCATTACGCCCCTTTGCTGTACGGGCATCTGCTCCGCCAGACCACCGACTCTGCTTTAGCGGCGTTTGTACTGGGGGAAGTTTTTCAGACGCTGTGGGTCGAGCGAAATACAGTCAATGAACCTCAGGCCTGTTTCCTCAACCAGCATCCGATCAGTTGGCTGCTGAGTGTTGCTCATCGCCACCAGCGGTCAATTCAAGTGATAGCGGCCACTGAACCGACAGTAGTTGTCCCGCCGGAATTTGGTCAACCAGCAAGCGATTCTAGTACGGCTGACAGGCTAAAGATCGCCTCAGCTCATCGGCAGTAAAAATCGGAGACAATCTCTGACAAGCACTTACTCCTTTAATTTACCCTTCTTAATTATGGCTATAATAGCTCCTGTTCATTGTCTGCAAGAACTAGTCTATCACAGCAACAGCGCGTGTCTTCACGCCCGCCATATTCCCCAGGCTAGTCAACGAATGGGAATGGGGGGTAAAGTAGAGTGTCTATGCTGCCGCCAGTTGAATAAAGCCTGGCTCCGCAGGCTTCGTAAGCAGCCCGCCCTAGTCTGATTGCCGGTGCAGTCGGATAAATCTTCATCAGCTAACCTGGTAAAGTATACCTATCTGACCAGTATGCTTACGGGGGTGATTTACCGGTGGAAATTTACTGGTCAACTTAGTGGAGAACGAAGGTAGTCAGCGACGCATCCGATAGCCGCACGAATAAGTCAACGATGATCAGATCGGACTACTGTCAACGTTGCATTTTGAGTAGGCGTTAATGGGATCTATTTAAACAGAACGAATAGGCTTAGCCTAGCCTGATGGCATCTTGCCGTTGAATGACAAAAGAGCTGGTTTGATCATGTCGTTTCTCGTGTTAGCCTTTCCGATGTATGGGCATTTTGGTTAAACTACATGTTTTAATTTCGGTATGCCATTCCAACCACCATCCCGACTCGCTTGGCTCTCGAGCTGCTGGGCAGCCGTACGCTTCATCATTCTAATTGCACAACTGCGCCTAAGATAGGCTCATTGACCGTAGTTTACTACGGATGGAGAAGCGTGATTCGCATTAAATAACCGGCTTTAAACCCCTTATTTTTCTCAACTTATGTTATGGTTAGCTTGGTGGCAAGAGAAACTGGCTAGTTGCCGTTTTTGCCGATCTATACAGCAAGAATGGTATAGATATTAGTATACGTCGGGTCATAGGCCATCAGTGGGTGAAGACATCCCAAACAAGACTCAATTATTGGAGTTTGCTACCTAACCAATCTACTGTCAGCAGCAACCAGGTCAAACCAAATAGCCGCTTATTTACCGAGTCCGAGCCCAGTTATCCTTATTGTCTATCGACAAGAGCCCTACCCCTATGTGGCCGTTTCTTGAATCAAACCCGCCAGCAGGCCGAAAACCTCTTTAAGCAAGAGTATACTCTTCAGCCAAAGCAAACCTATGAAGTCAACGAATATAAACTGGTGAAAAGCTACTCGGTAACGGAGGACGGCAATTTATTAGTGAATGGCAGCTACCAGTAAAAAAGCCTACGTGCGTTGTACCGATGATAGGCTGACGCCTTGTGCGGCTAAAGGTTCTTTCATTGACTTTCTTGTTTTCAGCACGAGGCATTCCCCCTTGTCACGGTTTACCATCGAGTCGTTTTACACTCATGGCGAAGAATTCCTGCCCGCGTCGGGTCCGATACCCCATCTGATTCAACCGCTCGGCAATGGACCGGTATGTCAACCCGTCTTTGCGGTACAACCGGATTAATTCAGCGGCTTGGCGATTGGCTAGATTTGTCTGAGCATTCTGCTGACGGACCGCTAACCCCCGCCGGGTAACCTCGGAGGTGATGTTGGGCATGCCCAGTTTATGGCCCTGCGCTTTTTTGGCGGCCAGGGCGGCACGTGTTCGGTCCCCAATGAGTTCTCGCTCGTGCTGGGCCAACACAGCCATGATGCCTACAGTAAGCGTATTGGCGTCAGGGATGTCACAAGCCACAAAGTCAACCTCGGCGTTACGAAGGGAGAAAATAAACGAGACATTACGGCTGAGTCGGTCGAGTTTGGCAATCAGTAAGCGCGCTTTGTGTCGTTTGGCCAGAGCAATGGCGGCGGCCAGTTGAGGCCGGTCGGCTCGTTTACCCGACTCAACTTCAATAAACTCGTCGAGCACACTATCGCCCTGTTTGAGGAAGCGTCGGACAATATCCTGCTGAGCGGAGAGTCCCAGCCCGCTCTTGCCTTGACCAGCGGTCGAGACCCGATAATAGGGTACGTACTTCATTCGATTCTTTACTGTATGCAGAGTGCGTTGAACAGGGAGAAAAAATGAAATCTTCTTCCCCTTTTCTATAAAATTATCTATTGAATAGGTGTTCCAGTGGCAAAAATAGGGAAAGTGATTATTTGTAACATGTTCACAACGGTCATTTAACATCTGTAACAAACCCCAAAATCCCCTTATATTGGCTTGATAATTCACTTCTTAATGGAAAGTCAGCCAATACCTCATGTTGCTTACTACCGAGTCTCGACTAAACAGCAAGGCCAAAGTGGGCTAGGCCTTCAGGCCCAGCGTACCCAGGTCATGGGTTTCATTGGTGGCCAGGCTCAGTTGGTGCGAGAATTTATCGAAGTCGAGAGCGGGAAACGGAATAGCCGCCCTCAACTTTTGGAAGCCTTGGCTTATGCTAAACAACACAAAGCCCGGTTGGTCATTGCTAAGTTGGATCGGCTCAGCCGGAACGCTGGCTTTATCTTCGCGCTAAAAGATAGTGGGGTTGACTTTGTCTGTGCCGATATGCCCGATGCCAATACGCTGACCATTGGCATCTTTACTACCTTGGCCCAGCATGAGCGAGAACTGATTGGCGAACGAACTAAGAAGGCATTGGCCGCTAAAAAGCAACAAGGGTTTCTCTTAGGCTCCCCTCAGAATTTGACGCCGCAAGCCCAGCAAAAAGGGGTCGCAGCCATCAAGCTCAAAGCAGCTACCAATGAAAATAACCGGCGGGCTTTGTTGACCATCAAGGGATACTTGAATCAAGAGAAGACCCTGCAACAGATTGCCGATGAATTAAATGCGTCCGGCTTTCGAACGGCTAAGGGGCATTTCTTTCAGCGAGTGCAGGTCCAACAACTCATGGCCAAGCTCGCTCCCTCAAGAAGCTAATTATGGTTCAATAGGGAGAGTGGGATGGGTGAGCAAGCCCAATTACGGTCTTGGGGTATCCTGTTTCAGCCCAGACTAGTGAATAAGCCAAGCAAAAAGGGTGTATCTTGAGCCAACCGCTTGGAATCCGGGGCAAAACCCGTTTGTATATGAAGCTTCACTCGCCTGGAGAGGAAAAACCTAAAACCCGCCTGGAAGCACTGGCGGATGGGACGTTTGCCATTGTCTTTACCATCCTGGTACTCGAGTTATTTATCCGCAATCAGCATTTTGTGGATGCCGAAGGGTTATGTCAGTACTTGCTCGGGCTAGCGCCCAAGTTTCTGAGCTACCTGTTATCCTTTGCCATTTTGGCTACCTACTGGCTGGGTCATGCCGAACAGCTTTACTTTGTGCGCCGGATCAACCGGCCCTTTGTGCTGACAAACTTGTTATTTTTGTTCTTCATTGCCCTGATTCCCTTCTCGACGAGCCTGATTAGTGAGTACTCCGAGTTTTCACTTTCGACCCGACTCTATGGACTTAACTTAGTGTGCTGTCAGCTGGCCTTTTACTGGAACTGGCAGCTGGCCTGCTCGCCCCGCTTACAGCGCTTAGGGCTTAACTCAGGAGTCATTAAAGGTCATCAGCGCTACATTGTACTGGGTTTGGTGTTCCAGCTCATCGGCATTGGCATTTCTTATCTACAGGCTTGGTTAGGGTTACTCATCTTAGCGCTGATTCCCCTGACGTACCTGGTGGTGTTGGCTCGGGACAAACGCAGTTTTGACGAGTTATACTTGGAATGAGGGGTAGCCGATAAGGCCCGTCACATCCATGCAGGGCGTTATTTCAACGGTCGTTCGTAAAATGCCATAAGCTCAAATAACATAGACATGTATAGCCTAAAATCAAATTAACCCAAGCCCCTCTGCCCTTAAATCAAAAGAACAGACTTTGGCAGTCTGTTCTTTACTCAATGCGGACCAATCTGATACGGGATGGCCTTATGTCCGTTTGACGTTGACCGCATTCAAGCCCTTCTTGCCCTGCTCGACGTTGTACGATACGTTGTCGTTCTCTCGGAGTTCTTCGCTGGTGGCTGAAATATGCACAAACACATCGTCGCTGCCATCGTCGGGTTTAATAAAGCCGAAGCCTTTACTCTCATTGAAAAATTTGACGCTACCTGTAGGCATTTGTCCTTGCCCCCTTTGGTGAGCCAGTTTTACCTGGAGTTTAAGCCACTTGCCGGTATTCGGCTGGTGGCCAAAACGCCAATGCTTGATGAGGTCGCTCTGTATTGTATTCGACTAACCAGGCATCCACCGTTCGGCGCACCTGCGCCAGACTCTTAAACACATTGGCATTTAAGACTTCCCGGCGAAATGTCCCATTGAATCGTTCAATGTAGGCATTCTGCGTGGGCTTACCCGGCTCAATCCAATGCAAGATAAGTTGCTTAGCCGCACACCAGTCTTGCAACGCCTGACTAATAAACTCGGGACTATTGTCACTTCGTAATCGCTCGGGTTTACCCTGTTGTTCTACCAACCGATCCAGTAGCCGAATCACCCGTTGGCTAGGTAAGGAGTAGTCGATTTCGATACCCAATGCTTCCCGACTGTAATCATCCAGTACATTTAAGGTCCGAAACTTACGACCATCCGTTAAACTATCCATCGTAAAATCCAGAGACCAGCAGCTATTACAAGCTGTCGCTTTGGGCAACGGCTGGCGAACTGCTTCCGGCAATCGTTTTTTTAACTTACGAGGCAGTGTCAGGCCAGCTAATTTATATAACCGCCTGACACGCTTATGGTTGGCAGTTTCGCCCTGCTTACGCAGTTTATGATGAATTTTCAACAGACCCCAATGTTTGTAGCGTTTAGCTACCTGCCTGATGCGCTCCTGAAGTCCCTTATCTTTTTCTTTAACGGCTACGGGCTCCGTCATGGCATTCCGACCGCACGGGCGGCCCCGTAAGACCTGTCCAACGGCAGGCTTTGCGCTGACTCAGCTTCTTTTCTGAAATCATCCACTTGGTCAACGCTCTGCGCTCGACAGGCCCTACCACTTTTTTGTGAGGGCCTCTTTGAAAATGTCATTTTGTAAACTTAGCTCAGCATACATCTTTTTCAACCGCCGATTTTCTTCTTCCAAGTCCTTTAAGCGTTTTACCTCGGCCACCTGCATACCACCGTACTTAGCTTTCCAGTTATAAAATGTGGCTTCGCTGACGCCGTGTTCACGGGTAATTTGAGCGACGGTTTGGCCGCTGTCCTGTTGTTTGAGAATCCCCACGATCTGCGATTCGATGAATCGTTCGGACCGCCGATGCGGTTGCTTTCATTTCCCTTTCCAATTACCTGTGAAATTTAAGTTTTTTACTCTACTTTTCACTGGCTCACTTTTATGGGTTCAGGACACATTGTAACGGGATTAAAGTTTGACTCAAGGACGACAGAAATGACCAACTTACCAAAACAAGGTTATTGATTGGTAGAATTCTGAGGGACGTATTGACGGATTAGTCAAATTCTTCATTGACTGGTAGTGGTAGGCTAATTGTAAATAAAAAAGCTGTTTAAGTAGGTTTTACAACGGAATCTTTACAGAATCATAAATTGTACAATTCCCAGTCAAGTGGTATAAGAGTTTTTATGTTTAGGGAATATTCTAAGTTCAAACCCCCAATATGAGCAACACAAAAAGGTCGGATTGCACCTTAGAAAGGAAAAGAAAAAATGCGTAACATGTTAAGAAACTATTTATAGATTACGCCCTCTGTATAGCTTCAGACAATACCAATCGGATACCCTTTAATTGATAAGTTGACTAATAGTAGGATGCTTATCCGTTAGTTACCATTGCCATTTTGGTACTTCACGTAGGGGGTGTAACTCCGCATCGGTTCTAGCATGGGAGTTTTGAGTGGCAACGTGAGATCCGAAGTCAACATGAGATTTAAGCGCATTTCGAAAAGGTTCATCAGCTGATAGCTGGGCTTGATCAGCTGCTTGCAAATACAACTCGACAAAACGTTGCCGTTGTTCTTCCGTGATGTTAAAGCCTCGATGCGCTTCAATTAGATGCCTAAACCCACCCATCTCTTTGCTAAATCGATCAGGGCCTCCGAACGTCTCAGCCGTGAAAGCGGTAAATTTTTCAACATGTCCTGGCTGTTCATGGCCAAAAAGGGGTTGCAAGAGTGGGTCCTGTAAACACAGGTGATAGAATACATCACTTAACCGATATAAAGCGTCCCATCCGCCAGCGTGTTGGTATATAGTGTTTGGCTCCATTTTTTAAGGCTTAACCCATTGCTGTTGTCGTCTATTATTTTACTAAATTACTTCTCGAAAGAGATTGCTGCACATAAACTCACTTATATAACTGCTTTTTTAGCTGGTCACCTATTATTTTGGTTCGGCCTACAGGGCTTCGCTCCGCCCTATACACTAACGGCTTAGAATGCCCATGAAAAAACAAGGTGTTATCAACGCACAAATTGCCAACCCTGCCCTAAACCAATTCAATGCATTGGTGGGCGAATGGAAAACGGCCAGCACCCATCCCGCTGTCCCCCATAAAGTGTTAGCCGGTCGATCCGCCTTCGAATGGATCGAAGGCGGTGCCTTCCTGAAGTGGTATTTAGAGGTAGACGAAGAAGGTTTCCCGGCTGGCATGGGCATCTTTGGTAGTGACGATGCGACGGGCGAATTAGTGATGCTCTTCTTTGACGAACGAAAGGTGTCGAGAAAGTATGAGGTTTCGGTGGAAGATAATGTGGTGAAATGGTGGCGGAATGTCCCTGGTTTTTCGCAACGCTACAACTGGACCATTACAGATAATGGCAATACGATCATCGGAAAAGGCGAATTATGTGAGGACGGTAAAACGTGGGGAAAAGATTTAGACCAGACCTTTACTCGGGTTAAGTAAATGGACATCGACCTTCTTTTGAACGGTTCTTAGCTCGCTTGTCTGTTGTGAGAGTAGAGCTATTACAAAGTAGCTATTTTCAATAAGCAAGCAACGCACACTACTAGGCTCTTTTACTGTCTTAATATCTTAGTATAAATTTGGTTATAGAATGACTCTCGAAAATGTACAGTGTTCATTCTCAGACCAAATAGTATAAATGATGCTCTTACCACCACTTTTGTGTCAGCACTACGGTGATGTGATCAAGGTTTACACTCAACGAGCACCCGCTGATAATTTTTGACAAATGCAGTATCGTCTGCCTGTTGGGCTAGCTTTAGCCCCGCTTCAGCATCAGCCCGGGCGGTTAGGCAGTCACCCTGCCGAATGGCAATCTTAGCGCGCGTGTAGTAAGTCCAATAATGCTTATCAACCGCGATTACTTGGTCAGCCCAAGCCCGGGCCTGTTTTAGGTCACGGTTTGTCTGATAGTAATATTCAGCTGCCTCTAAGTAAATAGCTGATGACACGTTTGGGTTAGTTAAGGCAGCCTGCAATTGTACCATGATCTGAGCATCAGCATCGTGCTTCAAGGGTAACTTAACCTCTGTAGTCTCCCAGCGTAATGATAAATTAGCGGTTGTAGGCGTAAAATCAGTGAATTCAATCGTGAAATACTCGGTCGGAGCGGTCTTTTGTGCGTTCACACGAACGCGTATTAGGTCGTTTTCGGGCTTATAGTTGAAGGCTCCACTGCCGATAGCATCTTTGTTGAGAATAATAACCCATTCTGTCGGGCCGGGTATAGTAAATAAACCATAACTACCAGCTGGCAAGCTATTCCCATTGATCAGAATTTGATCGGAGACTGTGAGCTTGGTCGAACGGTCCGCCCCGGTCCGCCACACTTTACCATACGGGAGTTGATCGCCGAACATGGTACGCCCTTTCAGTGCTGGACGACTGTACTCGACTGAAACGGTTGCTAAGCCTACTGCTTGGGCGACAGTGGCGGCTGGACTAGCGGCTGGCAGCTGAATCTGGGCGAGCCTCTGAATACTAAGTAACAACACCCCTACTAACAGTGATTTTGACATGGGTTAGTGATAAAGTACAACATTGGTGCAACTTGGTCCGGGAATGAACACGGTACATGTTCGAGAGTCGTTCTATACCTACGAATTATGTTATGAGAATATTCAAGGAAATTCAATGAATGAGTCGCAGCTATCACTCCAGACTTATTCATTCCCCTTTTTTAATGTCCATATACCTTCTTGTTGGTATTGAACGGACCAAGATTTTTCTAAAGTCAATGTCCATTCTGGCGTTTTGATAAGTTGAGTGGATGAATTAACGCCTTTAGGGAAACTAACCGTTACTTGACTCCAATCGGTCGATATTAATGCTTCATTCGTAACATCAAGAACCCCCCATTCATCTACTAGTCGCATAGTTGGGTAAATAGTACCTTGGTTAGGTAAGCTTTTCAAGGTGCCTGGATTAAACGAAATATTCATTTTATGTAGGGCAATCAATAAGCGATTGTTACTCAGAAACTTCCCCTTCAAATGCCTTAATTCAACTTGTCGAGTCTCTTCAAACTGAGCCTCTTGTTTGTCTATGGTTATCCCATCGTATTCTTTCTTCGCTTTGCGATAAGCTAAAACTAGGTCATTAGGCATTCGCCACGAATACGCACTAACTAATCGTTCGGTAATAAAGCCTGTTTTTCGTAGTTTACGGTTCCAGTCGGGCTGTATCTCGGTAAGGGTGAAGCCGTATGCTGGACCAGTTAGGTAAGCAAAAGATCGGGCAAAGTTTTTTGTTTGTTGACTTTGAGCAAGTAGATGCGTGAGATGGTTCTGCATTTGGGCCGGTGTCTGCCCGCTCAGCAATAGGCCTGTCCATTCAGCTAATCCTTCGTTCCGTTCCAAATTGTCTTCTGTTGAGTCAGCCCCAGCGAAGAGCAGACGTCGATAATGCCGGAATAACAAAGCGTTACGAATATGATGGACACGAACTTTCCCCGTGCCGCTAACGGCGTGCTGTAGTGCTCTTAATTCAAGGCGCAACAATACGCGCCCCATTCTCTCATCAAGATGTGGGTTAATTTCTTTACCATTCGTGAAATCAAGTTGGGGTTGAATTCGATGAAATAATTCGTGCATCATCAGGTTGAGTCTATCGGGCTTCAAATCTGGTAGAGGCCACATGATCATCGTCCAGCGTTTACCAGCCCACTGAACAGCCGTATTTGCCACATTTAGGGAGTCAGGAAGTTGGCCTACAAAAACCGAATCCTGATGAACGAAAAGGCCTGTACTATCAGGCACGTTAGCCATTACTGATCGGGTCTGAGCATTTATAAACAACATGGGGCCATAGAGCGGGATGCCCCATAGCATCCCTGCATCTTGGCGTGATGCTTGGGCTGCTTCAGCAAAATAGTGCTTAGCTAGTATTCGCTCTTGCTGACTAAATTGGGCTGAGACGGTAAGACTCAGTAGCGTAAAAACAATCCCTAAAAACGTACGTACATGCATATACAAAAGATGGATTTTTACGGACAGCGTTGCAAATACTCTGTTGTATAAGTGACGCTATGTAAAGCTAAAATCAGTCATTAGACCATTTTAACGCTATCTCCGCTGTATCAGGGGGAATTTACTATTTCCCTATAGTGTGGATAGAAGCGGAAAGCAGACTGACATTGTTGGTCTGCTTTTTTTGTATAATCATCTATATGTTAAGCCAGGCGAAAAGTTAAACATAATTCCAGTGGCTGTTGCAAAAGTCAAAAAGGGATTCTTCTGGCTCAATAAAGGAGTCGATTTTGCCTAAAATTCGCCCCAGAATTAGGCGGCTTAAATGGAAATCAAGACCTCTATCGACTTTTGCAACAGCCACGTATCTTATGTTAAGAAACTATTCCAAGATCAACTGCCGAATAGAAGCAGTGAAAATAGGCCGAATTGCAGTTTGGAAAGGGAGAAGAAAGGCCGCTATTATGTTAAGAGAATATTCGTAGATCGAGCCAATCAACTGCGAGTAAAGTACCCCTGAAGATGGCTTTGGAGTTACCATAAGATTGATGATGCCACAAAAAAGCAGACTAACAGGGCCAGTCTGCTTTCGCTTTTATCTACACCAAAAAGGGGCATCTCACTCTATCATTGTATAAGGGTAAGCAACTGGGCTACTATATTGTTTGATAGGCTTAATCAATTAGCGTAATTGCTAGTAAACAACAGGTAATGAGCGCATTTCGAGTAGCTAGCATACTTCGTTATACAGCGGCCCTTTCGCTATTCGTGCTTTCTGGAGCTGATTAGACCCAACTCTATTTCCTAGTTGGGTCTTCACGAATGCTTTAGGGGTGAATTTCTGTCTCCTTGTGGTTAGCCTTATTTTTCATGTACCCGGTCCTAAACGTTAGAAAAGGGTCGTATATACTATTCTCTAGTCTATGCTTACTGAAACTAAATTCTACATCGTAGCCATTGGCGTATCAGCGGGTGGATTGGACCCCTTACATAGTTTCTTTTCACAGATACCACCCGACTCAGGCATTGCTTTTGTGGTCATTGCCCACTTAAACCGGGATTATACTAGCCTGGCTGACATTCTGTTAGCCAGGCATACAACCATGCCCGTTTGTTGGGCAACCCAAGGGCAGGAAGTTAGACCCAATTGTGTCTACATACTACCCATTAACAAGATGATGAGTATTGAGGATGGCCTCTTGCACTTAGAGAACCGGCTCGTTGACCAACGAGCGAACTGGTCAGTTGACCTTTTCTTTAAGTCATTAGCCAAAGGGGAAAAGGCGCAGGCAATCGGTATTATTCTGTCGGGTGCTGGCTCAGACGGTACGTTAGGGGCCATCGCCATTCACAACGAGCAGGGGTTAGTAATGGTACAAGGTCCCCAGACGGCTGAATTTACCAGTATGCCCCAGTCAGCTATCCTAAGAGATCATCCGACTCACATTTTGTCGCCAGAACGTTTAGCTCATGCGTTAATGGCGTTTGTTTCTTCAAACATCATTAAGGCATGAGCTAAACAAAGGAGTTAATGTTCCTCCCCTTCTTAAACTAACATGAACTGTGTTAAAAGTCAAGCCATCGAGCGTAAAATTGGTTGATAATTCGGATCATAGTCTTCATTGAATTTAACCACTGCATAAGCTTGGCGAAGCAGTTTGTTGACGACCGCCATTAAGGCCACATTCGTTACTTTACCTGCAGCTTTTAAGCGTTGATAGCACTCGCGGCAAGATTTATTATAGCGAATGGCCGACAAGCTGGCCATATATAATTGGCTTCTTAAATGGGCATCACCCGAACGGTTAATTCCCTTTGTAATCCCTACTTTTCCTGACTGATAAATCACTGGAGCCACGCCAATAAACTTAGCCAGGGCCTTGGCCGAAGCAAAATCACGAAAGCCATTCGTGGTCTCAATTAAGGCGGTGGCGACCGCATAAGAAATACCCTTTATAGACCGTAATCGCTTGTACTGCTCGGCGAAATCAGCTTGACAAACCTGATTAATTTCCGCCATTAGTTGAGCAATAGCCGCTACAAAATGAGCGATCATCTGCTGTAAGCTCTGCTGAACAGTAGAGTCTTTTAAGGGTAGAGGCTGGAGTGAAGCAAACAAATTGAGTAAGGACACCCGTTGTTTTTGATACTGACGCAGGAGCGTTCGTTTCTGTCTAAGCAATAATAAGCTGTCACTACTCATTTGATAGACAGGCGGTTGAATAGCTTTGCCGTACTCTGCCAGTAAGACTGCGTCGCGTGGGTCAGTCTTGGTAATCGACAAATGCATTTTTGCAAAGTGGTGACTCTGCTTGGGGTTAATAACCGAGATAGTCACACCCGAGTGAGTCAACATGTAAGTGGCCAGGACCGAATAAGAGCCAGTAGCTTCCAGCACGCAATGAGCCTGGTCAGGCAATTGACCTATAAGTGTACGAATACCATCTGGAGAGTTGGTGTATTCGTTTACTTTCCAGCCAGAGTTGGGTTTTGGAACCGCTACAGAAAGACTATCTTTGGACACATCAATACCAATGTAAGTGGTCATACAGAAGGGTGTTTACAAAGGGGAAAGAAAAAGGAATAACAGGGAGTGAAGCCTTGAATTTTTTGACCCTAGCATAGCATACACGGTTTTTCACCAATTGAACTGTTCAGGCTTTAAAATTCACTAGCAGGAGTCAACACATGTTAAACAGGTTTCGCTAATAATGCCTCGGACTTGCCCTGCTAGTGGCTCAATTCATAGCGGAAGGACTGCTTTTTTGAGTATTTTTCCAACCAGTTCAAACGTACTATAATGCCACTTATATAACAGGTCGTATGCTACTGGAAAATCTAGTCAAAATCCAGTATGAATACCTATCTTAATGATTTATTAGGCTATAAGAAAAAGAAAACTCGACACCTATTCCGATGGAAGGTTGTCGAAGCTTATCGGGCCGAACGAGTCCAGGCTTCCGAACTGGAAGAAACCCTGGGTATCCCGATGAGGGAGCTGCGCCGTCTTAACCGCAATTACTTCAGACTCCGCTTACTTCCCCTTTTACAACCCAAAAACCGCCGAAAAACCATGAAACGAGACGCGGACTATGTCAAAACGCTAGAGCGAAAACTAGCTGACATGGAGAAGGAGAATCAATTTCTCCGCTTACAGGCTGAGGCTTACCAAACGGTGATCCAGATCGCCGAAGAGCAGTTTAACATTCCAATCGTAAAAAAGCCTGGCGCCAGGCGGCCGAAAAATTAACTCGTCGCTACCCCTTAGTGGGCATGGAGGTAATTTGTAAGTTGTTTGGCCGAGTAAGACAAGCCTGGTATGCGGCTACCCGGCAACAAGAAAAAGTGGGTTTCCAGACGGATGCTATCTTGCAGGAGGTCAGGCGAATACGTCGTGACATTCCGGGCATGGGTACCCACAAACTGCATCATGAAATGCGGGTATTTTTAACCCGACACCGCATCAAACTGGGCCGCGATCGCTTACATGCTTTGCTCAAAGAGAACGGGATGTTAGCTAAACGAAAAGCCAATAAGGTTACCACGACTCAGTCCAACCATACCCATTTCAAATACCCGAACAAGGTCAAAAATTTAATACCTTCTCGGGCTAATGAACTGTGGGTGAGTGATTTGACTTATATCTCGGTTGGGCCAACTTATGCGTATCTCTACATCATTATGGATGCTTTTTCGCGTAAGATCGTCGGCTGGTCATTTGAGAAGACCATGCATGCAAAAGGGGCATTAAGGTCGTTAAATATGGCTTTGTTAGCTCGAAAAGATATCAGCCAGTCCTTAATCCATCATTCGGATCGGGGCGTCCAATACTGCTCCTACGCTTATGTTCAACGATTGCGCCAGGTGAATGCCACGATCAGTATGACCGAGTCGGGTGATCCGAATGAGAACTCCCTAGCGGAGCGGGTGCTTCAGTCCCTGAAAGACGACTGCAAGCTAAGCCGTACGTTTACCTCTTTTACCGCAGCCGCCGAGGGTGTTGAACGAGCAATTACGGCTTATAACACAGTTCGCCCACACGCTTCGCTGAATTATTTAACACCGCACCAAATGCACCAGCGAAAGCGTAAAGTTAAGTTACGCTGATACCCTTATAAAAAGGTGAGGTACGGAAATGTGCAATACGAGGGCCTGTTACGGTGATTTTAATATCTGTCCAATTCAATCAGTAGCATACGCACCTATTCTCTAGCCAATTGAGACATTCTTCATTGAAAAAACTATATAAAACGTATCATTCCTCAGGCTTGGAAGTGCTAACGGTTTCCCAGGAGTTTAATAAAGAATCAGGCAAAGTCGACTTAGAAAAGGAATCACTTCCTTGGCTGGTAACACTAGATACAAAAGAAAATGGTGTATTAGCCACCTATCATGTAGATCGCTTGCCTGACAACGTATTGTTGGACGCTAAAAGAACGGTCATTGGTCGTGACTTGTCAATTCAAGAACTTAAAACAAGTTTAGACCAACTTTTAAAGAGATAGCTTTTGTATTTTTCAAAGTACAGTTACAATAATGGTATATAAATACTTCTAAGATTTTTCTTTTTACATAATCGGAGTTATAAAACAGATCCTGAAAGAATGCCATCTGTAGCAACGTATGTTACTACCGGCATTTTGTACTTTATTACTCTCGTAGGAGATTATCAGGTAGTCAGATAGTTACCGGTTAAGACAAAACTCTCAAAACTTCCGAAGTATTTATTCCCCTGTCTCTTTGCTTATCTTTGAGCTAGTCAGAATAACCATCAGCCAAATGCAAGCCAGTCAACTAATAAAGCAAATTGAGTTTATCAAGGAGATTGATAAACTTAAATATATCCAGCGTAAAACGAGACTCTTCAACAGCGACAGAAACGAAAATGACGCTGAACATAGCTGGCATTTGGCTATGATGACCATCGTGTTATCTGAACATGCTAATGTTCCTATTGATGTGTTAAAAGTCGTAAAAATGTTGCTTATCCATGATATCGTTGAGATTGATGCCGGCGATACTTTTATTTACGATACGCAAAAAAGCCATGATAACACGGTCGAAGAACGAGTAGCGGCAGAACGCATTTTTGGTTTACTGCCCTCTTCCCAAGCCAGCGAGCTACTCTCCATTTGGGAAGAGTTCGAAGAGCAAAAAACGGCTGAAGCGAAATTTGCCAGAGCGATGGACCGGTTAGAGCCCTTACTGCAAAACGTGTCAAACAATGGGGGTACGTGGCGAGAATTCGAGATTGGATTTGATCAAGTTTATCAAAAAAAGCAAGCTATTCAGTATGGTTCTGAGTCCATTTGGGCCTATGCCGAACAGCTATTAAGTGAGAGTGTAGAAAGCGGTATTTTAAAGAAAACGACTCTACAGGAATAGACAAAGTACAAAATGCCGTCAATAACATACAATGCCACAAATGGTATCTTTTTAGGATCTGTTGTATAACTAACGTGGCTGTTGCAAAAGTCGAAAAGTGGTTCGGTTGGTTCAATAGATGAGCACTGCTTAGCCAAATTTTACCTTGAAAACTAGACGTTGAGCCGAATAATCCAGATGAGTACCGACTTTTGCAACAGCCACTACTGATATGTTAAGCTTAAAACAAAAATTTAGGGATGTTGACACGGGTGCTCAGTGCTTAATCGGATAGAAACCGAATTCGGATCAAAGTCCCCTTACCCAGTGTGCTTTCAATGTCCATACTGGCTCTAAGCAACTCACAGAGCCTCTTGACAATAAACAAACCTAAACCCTCACTTTCTTTCTGGTGACGGGCAAAAGGCTCCTTTAGTACTTCTGTTGTAGGCGGTTCTTGTAAAGGGTACTCAGCCGGACCACCCGCTTGGTGGGTGCTACTGGGTTGACTGAGCGGTTTTAGCTGCTCGGCCAACAAACCCGTTGGGCTATTGGGAGCAAAACCGGGTCCTGAATCCTGCACACTCAGGATCCAACGCGTTTCGTTTTCCTGAGTCCAGGACACATATACCGAACCCGATTGGGTGTACTTCAGGGCGTTATAGAGGAGGTTTTGTAAGATGCGCTGGACCTTGACCGCATCCCCTCGCACAGGCAGTTTGTCCGGTCCCTCTGCTTGCAAGACTAGCTCCCGGTCTTGGACTAAGGGTTGAGCTAGGGTAACGTATTCCCGAATTAACGTAGCGGCATCAAAGTCTTCACTATCTACTTTTTCCTGACCCGCTTCAATGCGGGCGTAGTCGGTTAGTTGAAGTAGCATAGCCCGAATAGAGACCAAATTGCGATTGAGCATGGCCACGTATTGCTCTCGCTCGGCTGCCGTGTTGGGCAGTTCCAGGAGGGAGGCTGCACCCATCAGCACCCCAAAGCTGGAGCGCAGGTCATGGGAACTATCGCGCAGGTGTTTACCCTGTTGTTGGTTCAACTGCTGAAGCGTGTTCAGGGATTCCTGCAGGGTGTTGGCTTGTTCGGCGGCATTGGTCTGACGAAGTTGGTCATAATAGAGCACGCTGCCTCGGCTGGTTTCAACAGAGATCTTAAACACCTGTCGATGGGCTTCGCCCAGACTATCCATCGAAAACTGACTATGCACTTGCTGAAAAGTGCGCACTTCGTCGAGTACTATCCAGTACAAATGTTCTAACTCGGCGAGCAGTTCGGGTAGCGAGTAGCCGCGTTGCCAGCGGTGGAGTCCGTGTTCACCAGCGAGGTCAAAGGGGCTTGACTCTTCCTTCTCCTGCCGTAAGCGCTGATTGAGGATGTTAAGCATGGCCGGTGCCTGATCGTTAAATTCCTCGCGGGAGAAGCTGGTTTTGGTGTTGAGTGTTTGGTCTTCTAAGCAGCGGGTACGCCATTTGTTAAGGATCGTTTCCCGACGCATCTCTAGATAGTCAACCAGTAAATGGTTTGGTTTCTGGAGCGTTAATTTAGCTTTGGCCATCAAAAAGGGTCAGTTAATGGAGCTATGATTCAGAAGAAACGACTCTCCTGTTGCATAATCAAACGTTATGATAACTCAGAAGCCGCTTTTAGGAGTCTTTTACTCGCAGTTGGAAGACTCATCTAGGGATATTCACTTAACATGCTAGTGGACTTTTGTCTCCCCTTTCCAGCGTACAATCCGGCCTGTTTTCGCGGCTCATATAGTGCGATCAATCTTAGAATATTCTCTTAAAATAAGATAATTTATGCCACTTAACTAAATAAAATACAATTTTTTACCAAGTGATCTTCCCTTTATTATTTACATACTTTGGCTTATTCCATTACGGACGAGCCCATTTCATGCATATTGCAACAAATTGTATTTTACCGTTAAACTAGCTATAATATAGTTTTTGTAGGCTATTAAATTAAGTTGTACTTATCATAGTAAGCGTTAAGCAAAGGCGAACTTTTCGTGAACGATTCTAGACACCGTTGGCAACTATTCTAGCTGTTAACTACTTTTTTCAGTAAAACGCTTCAATAAATGAATGACAGGAGTATTAGTTATCCCCTGACTCTTGTTTGCGACGCGTCCATTTCAAGGGGTTCACCAATGGAAACGGGTAAGTGACGCCCAACTCGACGCCCCAACTGGCCAGCTCCTGGGTACTATTGAGCGATAACAGATGAAGCTTATCCGCGGGTACCTGCTCCAGTTCAGGACACCAGCGCTTGACATACGCCCCTTGGGGATCATAGCGTGTGGCCTGGGTGTAAATGTTGAAATAGCGGTCCCCGTGTGCATCCGCCCCTACCTCGGCAACTTGGTTCCAGTTCCCCCAGTTGCTGGCCGGATCATAATCGATCAACTGGCTCTCCAGATACGCTGCTCCCCAAGGCCACCACACGCTCAGATCGGGCTTTTCAAGCCGGTGCAGCAGAAAACTGGCCACGTTCTGACGCCCCCGGTTGGACATAAAACCTGTCGCATTAAGCTACCGCATATTCGCGTCGACAAAGGGGATACCGGTCTGACCAGCGGCCCATTTGGTAAACAAAATATAGTCTTTTTCCCAACCCTTGGTTGGCACGTTGCGGGGGCCACTGGCCCGAAAAATACGGTACCCCTGCCGGGCGGCCTGAAATCGGAAATAATCCCGCCAGATCAGCTCAAACACCAGCCAGTAGGTCGATATGTTCTTTTTGCGTTCCTGCTCGTAGCGTTTGACTTCCCAATAGATCCGCCGGGGCGACAAACATCCGTTGGCCAACCAGGCCGAAAACTTGCTGGAATAGTCCTCGCCCAGTAACTGGTTGCGGGTGTGTTTGTACTGACGAAGCCCGTCGCGTTCCCAGAAGTAGGTGTCCAGCCGGTGCAGCGCGGTAGTTTCACCCCCTACAAAGTGGATGACAGCCCGCGCCTCAGTCGCTGGGGGCTTTACACCCAGGCTTTTCAGGCTAGGCAACCGACCTATGGCAACATCGGGTAAAGTGGGCAAATGCGGCACGGGCACCTCATCACGTACGGTGGTCTGTTTCTCACAACCCTTGCGGAAATCCCGGTAGGCATCGGGTAATTCCGACAGATCGAAGGGTAAATCGTCCAGGTGGTAGAGCGAGAGCATCCAGAATAGGTTCAGTTGGGCGCCATGGGGTTTGAGAGCCTGCCGCACCTGCTCTTCCAGCCGGATTTCTTCGGGGGTGGCTTCCTGGCCAGCATAAATGGCGCTGACCTGATGCTGACGGGTCAATTCGGCCAGCACCTGAGCCGGGTTGCCCACCCGAATCAACAGGTCGGAGCCTTGCTTCCGAAGATTCCGGCGTAGATCAGCCAGGCTTTCCAGTAGAAAGCGTAGACGGTGCCCCCCGGCCCGGGGCACCTGAATATCGGGTAAAACGGCCAGCGAATCGGGGTCCAGAATGAAGACGGGCAATACCCGTTTAGCGTCCTGACAGGCCTGGTATAGTGCGGCATTATCGTGCAGCCGCAGGTCATTGCGAAACCAGTGAATGATGGTTGTATTCATGGGCTGGTTGGATCTCTACCGGGTGTAGCGGCAGTGGTATGGGTAACCAGGTTCTGGAAATGGCCTGCTCATGGCTGACCAACTGGGTTTAGTTGAGGTATGAGCACGTTAATCGACTGGCGCGTTGAGTTTATGCTTTTTTACGGGCCGCTTTCGCCTTTTCGGTGTTGGCGACAAACTGCTCCCCATTTTTAGAACCTGCCTGTTTTTCAGCAGTGGTTGCTTTTTTCTCGGCGGGGGATAGTTCCTCCCAGGCTTCTTTGGGTAAATACCGCGTGGTGCCGCCTGCCCGCTGAGCGGGTTCACCATCAGCGGTCTGCCAGTCCTGCTCGGTCCACTGGGTTAGGTGCTGCTGCTGGCCGGTCCGCTGATCGCTCAGGTAACCGCCCCCCGCTTTCTCATACTCGTGGGTCAACAGTTGCGCTTTACGGGCGCTCCACTGACCGGGTTTGCCCCCCTTATCACCCGCTTTGATGTCTTCCCTGATCCTGTGGCGTAATTCAGGTTTGTCGTACGTATCGGGTTGCTTCTTAGACCCAGGGGCTTTCGATTTGTTGATCGAAAAATCAGTTTTGGTTGCCATAGATACGACCATTTTAGCGCTGGCATCCTAACGTTTTGTTTGGTTAAAGGTTCTCGCCGGCCATGGAAGCAATATTAATAAATAATGTATGGCGCTGAGTGCCGCGACCGCTGGCGATCGTTGAACGATCAGGTCAATTAATCAGGCCAAAACGAAGCTTCACGGCCAACAAAGACCTTACCTGATTCGTCGCTATGTTCGGGTCACCGTACGTTAAACCTATAAAAAATTAATACTACAACTAGACAATTAGTTGCTCGTGATAACGCTTAATTCGTTTAACAGAAGGCTTCTTTACTCCTCTATTGATAAACGGTTGTTACCTGGACATCGAGTCTAGGGTAAAGCTTTAGCGACAGGGATGAAGCATAGGATAACAATCTACCTGGTTATACTGAACAACGGCGAAGAACAGCGGGTTGTCTGGCTTACCATCTTATCGATTGCTTCAGCTATGCAAAATCAAATCGCTTCTTACCTACCTACGCCAAGCCCGGTTATCTTAATTGTCTACCGGAAAGATTCCTATCAATATTGCGCCGTATTTGTCGATCAAACTCGCCAACAAGCTGAAGAGTTGTTTAAAGAAAAGTATCCGCTTGACTCAGCCGAAAGCTATGAGGTAAAAGAATTCCGGGATGTCGAAAGTTATTCGGTCACAGAAGATGGCAATCTCCTGGTGAATGGCAGCTACAAGTAAAAAAGCTCATTCTGTAGAGGCTTTAGGCTTGTTAAGTCCAAAGCCTCTACCGGGCGCTTCTGAATATTTACCCTTTCCAGGTCATCCTGTCAGTCTGAACGGATCCATATTTTCCTTTGGTAACAAAGCCATGACGTCCGTCGTGCACTTGATTTATCTGTACATTTTACCCTATTCAACACATAGTCTGAAATTAATTAGCACTTTTTTCCTTAAAAAATACAATTGAAAAATTTGATGATATTGTTCATGAAAACGCTTGCCCAACTGAACGCTTGTTATGACCTGTAGGGATAGTATAATGCTCAGCTCCGATGCCTGAAAACGTTCAGAAAATGGTCCAATTAAATAAAAAATAAGTTATCAATAGCTGCAGCTATCCTTATTTTCTCCACCATCAGAATAGATCACCACTCCTGGGTTGTTTGTAAGACCAGTTGCATAAGCGCTAATTCAGCCTTTAGCATACGAACGTATTGTCGAATCAAACCGGAAACATCGCCGTCGGGTTGTGGTGCCGCCAGCTGCTGCTCCACAGCCCGGCCCAGCTGAACTACCTCAAGTAAGCCAAATACCTCAAAGGACGCTTTTTGCGAATGGATGATGCGACGAAGGGCGCCCAGGTCATTTTCGGTCAAAGCCTGCTCCAGGGCCAACATCTCGCCCGGTGTCTGAGCGAGCACTAACGCCAGTAACTCAAGGGCTAACGCCTGCTCATGGTCCACCGCTTGTAAGAATACCGCCCATTGAAAACATGGGCCTGGCTCGACCGAATCAATTACCCCCAAACCGCCCGGTGCTGACAAGGTGGCGTACTCGGCTGTACCCATTGGGCTGTTTGGGGGTTGTGTCGGCGGAAGATGTTTAGGGCAATTGGTGACGTTCATTAGACTACGTAGTTTTAATAGTAAGCTTAGAGTCAGGATGCGCTCACGCGCTCCCCAGCAGCTAGCAGCGATCGATTACGGGATAGACTTACCTGTTGGAAGGATTGCTTCAACAGTTCCAATTTTGGGGGTTTACTCACGTATTCATTCATACCCGCTTCCAGACAAAGGCCCCGGTCTTCCTGCATCGCATTCGCCGTCAGGGCGATGATCCAGGGCTGAGCGATGGGTAGCCGACGGATCTGGCGGGTGGCTTCCAGCCCATCCATCTCCGGCATTTGCACATCCATCAAAATTAAATCAAAGCCACTCCCTACACAGGTAAGCGCTTCCTGACCGTTGTGGGCCACCACGGGTTCATACCCCAACTTAGTAAGCACCCGTTCCAGAAGCTTGATATTGATTACGTTATCTTCAGCGATCAGGATACGTAAGGGGTATTGCCGGGCGAAGTCCACGCTGTAGGTCGATTCCGGGCGAGCGGCAACCGCCGGCAGGGGCGTTCGGTGCGATTTTAGCGCCTGTTCAACTACCTGGGCGAGTTGCTGTTGACGAACGGGCTTGGTTAAGATGGCCGTAAATAAATCAATATACAGTTTTCGGCTTTCATCCCCCATCGAACTCAGCAGGATAATGGGCAAATCCGGCTGAATCGCTTTTAGCGCTCTGGCCAGTTCAATGCCATCCATGTGGGGCATCTGTCGATCGGTGATCACCAAATCAAGGCGGGTGCCCTGAGCCAAAATCGCCAGGGCCTCCTGACCCGAGCTGGCAACTAGAGGCAGCAAAGACCAGTGTTCAAGCTGTGCTTTCAGAATTAGCCGGTTGGTGGCATTGTCATCCACCAACAGGACTAGTTTCCCTTCGGCGACACTCCCGTGTTCGTAGACATACTGCCGGGTTGCCTGCTGGCTAACCTGACTCAGGAGGGTAAACTGGAACCGCGTTCCTTGCCCCACCTCACTCATGACCTCAATGTGGCCACCCATCAACTCAATCAGACGCTTACTGATGACCAGGCCCAGACCCGTACCCCCATATTGACGGGTATGGGAGGAGTCCACCTGGGAGAATGCCTTAAACAGGCGATCGAGTTTGTCCCCCGCAATACCGATACCTGTATCACGCACCTCAAACCCTAACTCGATGCCCTGACCGGGCCGGTGAGCCACTAGGCGGACACTCACCACAATTTCGCCCCGCTCGGTAAATTTAATGGCGTTTCCTACCAGGTTGACCAGGATCTGACGTAACCGAAGGCCGTCCGTTATAACTTGAGTGGGTACCTGATGATCGATCTGATAAATCAGGTCCAGTCCGATCTGGGCGGCTTTGCGGGCAAACAGATCCAACACGTCTTCGATGCAATCCCGCAGGTTAATCGCCTGCTCTTCAAACTCCAGATGGCCGGATTCAATCTTGGAAAAATCAAGAATGTCATTAATAATCCCTAATAACCCTTCGCCACAACTGCGAATGGTTTCGGTGTACTCCCGCTGTTCATCCGATAAGGGGGTATCCTCTAACAGGGACGTCATGCCGATCACCCCGTTCATGGGCGTACGAATCTCATGACTCATGGTCGCCAGAAAGATACTTTTGGCAGTATTGGCTTTTTCCGCTTCCAGTCGAGCCAGTTGTTCCTGCTCCGATTGCTGGGCCAGTTCCCGGTACTGTCCTTCGAGGGTCTGGTGGAGCCGCTGTAACTGCGTGGACTGCTCCTGGAGTTCGTGCTGTTGCTGGGTTACCTCCCGGGTCCGCTCCTGCACCTGCTGTTGCAGGGTGAGTTTCTGAAGCTTAATGTGCCTGACCCGCAGGCGATAAACCGAATAGAGACTACTCAAAAAGAACAGGACTGCCAGGATTTCAAACCAGTCCGTTTGCCAAAAAGGGGGGATGATGTGCAGGTTAACAAAGGTGCCGCTTTGATTCCAGACCCCATCATTGTTGCTCCCTTTGACCCGGAATACGTAGTCCCCCGGATCCAGATTCGTATAACTTGCCGTTCGCCGGGTACCCGTCTGAATCCAGTTGGTATCAAAGCCATCCAGTTTATAGGCGTACTGGTTGGCATTGGACAGGGTATAATTCAAGGCCGCAAAACCAAACGTAAGAACCGATTGCTGGTAGGACAGGGTAATGTCCCGGGTTTCGCTAATCGTTTTGCTCAGGGGTGATTGGGCATCCTGCACCTGAACCGATCGGTTGAAGAGCTGGAAATCCGTAATATATACCGGAGGGATAACCGGGTTGTTTCGCAGGCTGTCCGGGTAAAAACTATTGAGCCCACTCAGACCCCCAAAAAAGAGTTGGCCGTCCGGACTTTTATAGCAGGCCATCCGGTTAAACGAGCTGCCCTGTAGGCCATCACTCAGATCAAAATTGCGAAAGATGGCCCTTTGGGGATTGAAAGCACTCAATCCCTTATTGGTACTAAGCCACAGCGTTCCATGCGTATCTTCCAGAATACCCTGAATCACCTCGTTGGGCAGCCCATCCGACTGCCGGTAAGCCCTGAACGTTTGGTTTTTGGCATCAAACCGGTTTAAGCCACTGTTGGTCCCAATCCAGAGTTGCCCGGCGGCGCTTTCGAAAAGGATCGTTACCAGATTGTTACTCAGGCTTCCCGGACTCTGGTCGGCGTGGACGTAGTGGGTAAAACGGCCCTGATCAGGATGAAATACGTTGATGCCCCCGCCTTCGGTGCCCATCCAGATATTGCCCGCTCTGTCTTCCCAAAGGGTGGTAATCGTCGGATAATTGAGGGCGCTCTCCCGGGCCGGATTCGCCCGGTAGTGGGTTAGGGCTCCGGTACGGTCATCATAGCGAATAAGGCCATCTTCGAACGTACCCAGCCAGAAGACGCCATTGCGGGCCTCCAGAATGACACTAATACTGAGTGGCCGTAAGTTCCCTTTCTGCGCAAAGCTCCCGCTGGCCCGATCAAATACGGTTAGCCCGCCCTTATAATTACCCGTCCAGATACGCTGCCGGGCATCCTGGTGAATGGCCAGTACGTAGTTACTGCCGATACTTCGGGGCAAGCCTTCTGCATGCAGGAAGGCCGTGAAGGCCGTCTTGCCTTTTTTGAGCACGTTGATTCCTCCCCCATCGGTACCCACCCATAAATCGCCCCGCTGATCCTGGTGAATTGAGAGGATATTGTTGTTGGTTAGCTTGTTGATATTGGTCCGGGTCCGTTGATAAAGCTTGAACTTTGGGGGTGCCGCATCCAGCTTGTTGACCCCTCCAGAATAGGTGCCGATCCACATCGTGCCCGTTCGATCCCGGTATATCGCGTAAATTGAGCCATTGTTAAGGCCGTGGCTATCGGCTTCATTATACGTATAATACGAAAAGGACCCATCCGGGTGCCGGATGTTAATGCCGCCATTGCGGGTACCGATCCAGAGGTTCTTGTGCTGGTCTTCGGCCAGGGTAACGATATCCGAATGGGTGATCGAGGGTTTGGGCCCCGTTGACGGCTGATACCGGGTAAACGTACTCGACTCCGGCATCAATTGATTCAAACCACCCCCTTCGGTCCCCACCCAAAGTTGCCCCCCGGCATCTTCGAAACAGGTATTTACCTGGTTGTGACTTAACGAGTGGGGATCGGCCGGATGATGGAGGTAATGCCGGAAGGTATTGGTTTGGGGGAGTAGTCGATTCAACCCACCCCCCCGGGTGCCAACCCAAATAGCGCCACTGCGCGCGATGCAAATTGAACTCACCAGATCCTGGCTTAGACTATGGGGATTTTGGGGTTGATGGCGAAAGTGGGTAAACGTCTTTTTTTGGGGATCAAACCGATCCAGGCCACCCCCTTCAGTCCCCACCCAAAGTTGCCCCTGGCCATCCTGGGCAATGGCCATCACCTTATTGTGAGCCAGGCTGGTGGCCAGGCTTGGGATATGCCGATAATTGGTAAAGGTTTCCGTGCTGGCATCGAACAAACTAAGCCCCCCCCCATCCGTACCCACCCAAAGTCGTCCCTGCCGGTCCTCAAACAGGGCATGAATATAACTATGGCTCAGGCTGGCGGGTTTCCGAGGATTATTTCGATACAACGTATAGGAATAGCCATCAAATTTATTAAGCCCGTCCTGGGTACCAAACCACATAAAGCCTTTGTGGTCCTGCAAAATGCAGGTCACGTTGTTTTGAGAAAGGCCCTGGTTGGTGGTCAAATACGTGAAGCGAACATTCTGGTGCTGCG
The DNA here is from genome assembly GCF_002831565.1 of Spirosoma pollinicola. Lineage (NCBI taxonomy): Bacteria > Pseudomonadati > Bacteroidota > Cytophagia > Cytophagales > Cytophagaceae > Spirosoma > Spirosoma pollinicola. The sequence continues at coordinate 8,301,589 of NZ_CP025096.1, forward strand.
CCTGAGCCGTCAGGCCAATGACTACCCCGGCCAGCCCAAAAAGCAGAAAACGCGCGGGCAACACCTTCGCTGACCGCCGGCCTACGGAATCTAAATAAAGACGCATTCTATAGTAGTGAAACGCATTATATATATCTATTTTTCAAACGGTAGCGTATTGGCCAGTAACCAACGGGGTCGTTTCTTTTTTGAGCCCTTATCCATAAACCTGCGGTGGGTTGGCCAGTGGCAGGTCCACTGAATGAAACTGGCCCCCATTGCATGTTTAGGGAATAACCGAGTCGGCCAGCCGATAATCCGTTGGCGTTATTGCCTTGACATCCGTAGCGTATCGTTGATAAATAGCCTGTAACTGACGCGCACTGGCAGTCCAGGAAAATTGGTTGATTTGCTGTTTACCCCGTTGAATCAGCGTTTGTCGCAGGACCGTATCCTGCACCAGCTGCTGCATCGCCCCCGCCAGCTCAGCCGGCCGATGGGGACTAATCAGCAAGGCTGCCTGGCCGGCTACTTCGGGCATGGCCGTTAAGGTACTGGTAATAACCGGCGTCCCGCAGGCCATCGCCTCCAGAATGGGTAACCCGAATCCTTCATTGAGGGAAGGGAACAGAAAGACGGTCGCGGCCGCATACACGGCGGGCAGGTCTTCGGCCCGTATATAGCCAACAAACTGGCAGCGCCGGCTTAGCTGAAGGCATTCCTCGGCGGTGAACCAGGTTGACAGGGCGGCCGGCCACTGGCCGCTACAGACCAGTCGGGTCGTTTCATCGATTGTCCCGTACAGCAGAAAAGCCCGTAACACATTCTTAACATTCTTTCTCGGATCGGCACTTCCCAGAAACAGGAAATAGCGGGCAGGCAATTGATAGCGGGTTTGAGCCCGGCAACGCTGGGCCAGGGAGAGAGGTGTCGAAAACCGGGGGCTTACGCCATTATGAAGCACCTCCATGGCGAGTTGAGGCTGATTCAGGTCGGATCGAATCTGTTGACGGGAGAAGCTGGACACCGTCAAAATTGTCTGGCAGCGGGCGATCAACCGCCGAACCAACAGGGCGCGGTACTGATTGCCGAACCGCTGGTAAGCCGTCGCGGTGGAGCCCGCCGCGGGGGGCGTCAGAAACATCGTATCGTGTAGGGTCAATATCAGCGGAACGTTCCCCAACAGGGGACCGGTATTGGCCGTACAATGCAGTACATCTAGCTTATACCGGCGGATGGCCAGCGGAAGAGCCACCTGCTCCCAGTGAATATAATTGAAGGCCGTCACCCGCACCAGGGTAAAATTATCCCGTAGGTTCAGGCAGGCTTCGTCCTGATCGGGCCGAACGAAGATAAAATAGCTATTTTCCTGATCAATTGACTGTAGGGCTCTGATCAACTCCAGTGCTACAACATCCATGCCGTGCTTTTGGGGTCTCAGCAGGCGCTGGGCTTCAATACCAATTCTCATCCAGTAGGTACAGTTTAGTACGGTTTACGTATTGTTTATAGTCGATCCTGCCAGATTACTTTTGGCCAGTTGGGTAAGCGTTGGCTCCAACCCACTGGCAGAGGCAGTCAGATCAAATTCGAGGTCTGGATTTCATAAAATGATCGTACTTATAACTGGCTATGATCTACATAAAGGCTATTATAAGAAATTCATATATGTAATCATATATCATTTTAATTAATATTATACAATAATAGTAAATATTAAGTATATACTATTATTTTTATATAAATAATTATTAAGCAAAATAGGATAACAATAAATTTAAAGGGCTGCACTTCCATCCTGACAATTGAGTTCTTGGAAAGACGTCATTTTCTGACTTAATGGACTGTACTTCTGGCACGGTACCTTAGCGAGTGGTATCGCCTGCCAATCACTTTTTACCAGCTTCTAAACAATCTTTACTGCTTCGGCAGTCCGATGCATCGATAATAAATGTTGATGTTGAGTCCTTCCCGCCGACAAATCTTGGCCACTGACTGTTCGTTCTGTAGGCCTTCTAGAACAATGCGCCGGCTGGTCGGTGCCAATCTTTTCTTCAGCAGTATACTGACGTCGGGTTTGTCCCGCGCCGGCGTCCGGCTGGATGTCTTTAATGAGGGATAGGGCTTATTTACGTTCCGCAGCAGTCGAGGGGTTGGTAGCGGCACGCTTAGGCTGGGATGATTTGGCCGATATAGACATAACTAAGGTGATTTAGGTGAAACAATTTTGGAAATTATCTCTAACCATTTTCACCCCTTTTGTCCACTTTTGGCTGACGACATACATCAATAGCACCACGGACTAACAGGACCTGCAGCGGGAGGTTAACAAGATGGCTAGCGTTATGACCCGCTTTGATGCTCAGCTACGAGAGGTGATGGCTGCCATTTTAAAGGGAGGCGGAGAGATGTAATTATTTATCAAGGGCTAATAGCCCCCTCTTTGTAGATCAAAGAAAAAGGGTAGCCATAGCCACCCGATTTACTGTACTCACTATATGAAACAATAGAATTGGCCTTTGTTGTACATGTTGGTTATTGAAGCTGCTCGACCTTTAACCTTCTCTCAGAAGAAGGCGCAATAAAAATCTTACACCCTCCCTTATAAACCACTCAATTCAGACTTACGGGCAATATGGCTACTTACGGTTGACACAATTACCTATAATTCTTGCTGGTGCACCGGCTTCTCTAAATGATCACTAGCGCCCAGCCGTAGATACGCTTCCCGCTGCGGCTGGGTCTCTTAATTCAAGGCCGAGAGCGTGCGTTCGTGTTGCTTTCGGAGTTCGCTTAGCTTGTCGCTCACCTGTTGCTGACGGATGACCAGCTTTGCCTTGTCCTCCACCAATTGAGCAATTAACTGATTTTGCTTAGTAATGCTGGCCTGCTGCTCCTCCAGCTGCTGTTTGTACAACTCACCTACTTTATCTTCTCGCTTAGCCCCTAGTTGAACCTCTAAACTGGCCAGAACCATGCACAATAAATAGCCGAGAAGAAAACCAATCAATCCCCCACAGATCGCTTCCATTAGTCGTTAGAGTAGAGTTTGTGTTACTATAATCACCGTTCGATAAAAAATTAACCAATACTCTATCCTATGTCCATTTGAGTTACTTTTCCACTTAACTATCGCCAGTAAAAGTAAACACCGCTTGAATGGATACGCCCCTCTCAGACACTTATATTGACTATGATGATGAACTCGACCCCAGTCGGGTACTAACCAGCTGGTGTGAAGCCATCACGGGCTTATTCATGTATTACAACGCCTTACATTCTCATATGACTACTCATTCAACGAGTGATGCCTACATTGGTCAGTGTCCCTTTTACCAACTGGTGCAACTAGCTAAAACCATGCATGAAGAGTTAGCCAAACTAGAGCAGGACTTGGGCCAATTTCCGGGAGACAATCAGTCAACCAGTCAGCAGGCCTTCAAAAGATTGGCGGCTCATACCAATATCTTAAATCAACTCAACCAACAGGCTAGAATCAAACTTAGACTAGCCGAAATGCCTGCTTGTTAGCTAGTCTAATCCGGCCCGAGCAAGCTTTACCCCTATTCGGCAACGGAATATATAATTCTATCGGGCTACCGACTGTTCAGCCAATGTCAGCCCTAATGAGCCTATGGTCTAGCTAAGTCGGTTCTACTTATAGCTTCATGTGATAATTTTCATACCGTAGAGTCACATCAAATACGAGAAGGATGATCTGCTCACTAAAATTCGAGTTTTACGGCCTGGCATTGCCACAGATTTATAAAAAAACAGCCGAACCCCACAAGGCACGACTGTTTAGATGAATGAAATGACACGCTCTTTTTTACCACTTAATGGATACCAACGTGTTATGTTAATTATCCCAACTACTAACGGCAGCAAAAGCCGGTCTGAGGGCCACCTTAGTGGTCGTCGATTCGTTGGCTGAATGAGCCATTGCTTTGTAAATGCCTCGAATTGACTCTTCGATTCGCTGCCAAACGGCTTCACTCCGCAGGTCAAGACCAATCATCGGCCGGTCGTTTTGGGCCTGTATAGTAAGATAGGACAAGGCCCCTAACAGTATTGCCGACATGGCCTGATGATCGCCCCCCTTAACGAAGGATAACTGATCGACCAGATGAGTCAATTCCTCATCCAGCGTTCGGCTAACTGTTTCCGATAAAGGGCTGCTTTCCTGTACAGTAGCCTTGAGTAGTTCACGGGATGATTGGGAAGCCCGAAGACGGCGAAACAGTTGTAGCGTCTGGCTTGACCAAACGGGGGCCAGGTCCTCAGCATGAACGGGCTGGATCTGCTCCAGCCAGTCTGGACTGTAGTGGGGGACCAAATGGCCCATCCGCACATAATATTCGATTAAGCCCGGTAAGCCGCCAAAATAGCGGTAAATGAGTACTTTACTGACGGCTGCTTTTTCGGCTATTGTGGTTATACATACCCCGTCAATACCCTGTTCGGCCAGCACCTCTTCCAGGGCGGTGACAATGCGCTGGGTGGTAGCGGCCCGGTTGCGTTTAAGTTGTTCCAAGGTTAGTTTGTCAAAACGTTGTAAATTATTCCGCTAATTAATGAAGCTTATAATAGCTGCTGTACTTTCCCAATTGGTTGTTTACCTAGTTGAGCGTTTTGCAACAATATCAGATCATGTATTAATGCGTTGCTATTATCATTAACAAGATTGACGCGGAATGTTTTTATTTTTAAGAATAAATTAACAGGGTTATCTAGATTACGACATTATGGGCTAGGATAAGGGTTTGCTGAGAAGTTAATTCCTCGCTACCCGCTACGGGTTGCCTAATCAAAAAGCTGAACATTAGTTTGCTGACTGGGAGGGGGCGTACCTTCTTGATGCGAGGTCTTTTTAATTTTGGCTCGACTGGCCTGGTTGGCTCCTGTTACGTTGTTGTCGTGTTGTCCATGTAGCGGAGGTTAGCTCCGTACCTACAGCCACCTTTCCAATGGAGTGACAGTATAAGAGGTGTAGGTGTCATTTTTTAGTTAGCTCCTAAAGAAACAAGGAGTTGGCATACCTAGTTAGTACCTCATGACGACTATCAATACAACGGATTGGCTGCTAGTCGTTAAAGATGAGGAAGTCCAGTGGGCTTTTCTTCGTACTGCCCTAAGAGGCATACTCCCTGAAGTGTACACGGTTCATGCCCCTAACGTGGTCACGGCCCTAAGCTATTTGCAAGCCTGTCTGCTTGAGCAGCGAACCCTGCCCCGGTTGATTTTGTCTGATTTGTATTTGTCCCTTCAGCCGGAAGGATTTCATCTAGTAGGCACTATTGAACTTGCTACATTTGACTGGAGACTTTTTTTAGGCAGATTTGAGGCCAAACTTCAATTTGACCATGGTTAAACGACGTGTGTTTGACGAAGCATTCAAGGAAATGGCTGTCGAGCTGTCTTATGTAAAAGGATCAATTCAAGAAGCCGCCCGCGAATTGGACATCGATCCAGGACGAATCAGCAAATGGAGACAACGCCACAAAAAAAACGATCAAACGTTGCCTGCCAATACCACACTTACTGACGAACAGCAACAGATCAGAAGGTTGCAACGAGAGCTTCGAGAAGCTCAGACTAGCTAGCTAGCTCCCTGGCGGAGCGGGTGCTTCAGTCTCTGAAAGACGACTGCAAACTTAGCCGTACGTTTACCTCTTTTACCGCAGCCGCCGAGGGTGTTGAACGAGCGATTACGGCTTATAACACGGTTCGTCCGCACGCTTCGCTGAATTATTTAACTCCGCACCAGATGCACCAGCGAAAGCGTAAAGTCAAGTTACGATGGTACCCTTATAAAAAGGTGAGGTACGGAAATGTGCAATACGAGGGCCTGTTACGGTGATTTTAATATCTGTCCAATCTAATCAGTAGCATACGGGTTCGCAGTAACCAAGCCAATCGTCAATTTTCCACCAACTACTTGCGAGAAGAAACCCTTAAACGGGCCACCGTCCGCTTGGTCAATTATCAGCACAAACAGTGGCTGGCTCCGTATTGGGGAGTGGGTTGTTATCATCTTCTGACGATCAGCGCTTCCCGGTTAGTGGCAAGATCCGGAACGCGCAGGCAATTCCACGTTACTACGGATACGGTAAGGGCTATACGTTGTTAATCCATTCCTCCGATCAATACGCGCAGTATGGCAGTAAAACTGTTCCCTCCGCGATCAGAGATGCTGCCTATGTGCTGGACGAGATTTTGGGCAACAAGACGGATTTAGAGATTGTTGAGCATACAACTGATACGGGTGGTTACAGAGACATCATATTTGCGCTGTTTGATTTGCTTGGTCTTCAGTTCTCTCCCCGATTTAGTGACTTGGCGAATCAACGCTTATGTCGTATCAGAGGTTGGGACTTACTGTATCCTTCGCTGAAGTTCACCAGCTATTTTCGGCCCGACTACATCCCGGCGCAATGGAGTGAGTTATTGAGAATGGATTATGACCACTAAGGTCATAATTGCTTAGCGTAATTCTTTGTCCCACTGCTAAAAGAACGCCATAGCGGATTAATTCTGATCCATCAATTGATGGGTTTTCGGGCGATTCAGGCCTTAAACGAAACAATCAATCCGCTTGCCGGTTAGTTGATTCATATAGTAAGGCGGCTCGGCCGATACTCTAAATACAAACGATCATGTTCGAAACGATTATGAATCTCGTCAAGCAGCACGCTGGTCAGTCAGTGGTAAACAATCCGGCCATCGCCAATGACCAAAACGATAACGTGCTTCAAACGGTCACGGGTAGCATTATGAACGGGCTGGGCCAACAGGCCCAGGGTGGTGGGTTAGGCAGTTTACTGGGCATGGCGACCGGCCAGGGTGATAGCAGTACGCTGTCGGATCATCCCGCCACGCAGGGCGTTCAACAAACGGTTCAGCAGGATTTGATGAGTAAGCTGGGGATCTCTCCCCAGGTAGCGATGTCGGTGGCGAGCTCCCTGGTGCCAATGGTCCTGAGCAAACTGATGCACAAAGCGAATGACCCTAATGACTCGAGTGTTGACGCTGGAAGCCTGATGAGCTCGCTGGGCGGTCAGGGCGGAGGCCTGGGTAGCATGCTGGGGGGCCTGTTTGGTAAGTAAGTTGACGGGCTATTGAAGCATCTTTTTAGAGTAGTTTAGTGTGGGTAAGCAGTCACCGAAACGGGGTCAGGTAATGCTATCGACTAGCTAGTTGCTCCTGCCTCCGTTAGGGACTTCCTCAAGGATGAAAAAAATCTACGCCAGAATGGCTTATCTCTTTTGTTTTTGGTTACAACTACCGAAGCGGGCCAAATGTCAAATAGAAGTTTAAGGTACTGATTGTCAACCGTAAACGTTCCTTTTTCCTTTCTCTAAAGTCAAATGAAAACGTATAATTTTATTGACCAAAACGACCTTAAAATGGTCGTTTTGGTCAATAAAATTATGCGTTTTCATTTGACATGAATCGGGCTATTTGAAATCTGGCCCACTTTGGTAGTTGCAACTAATGCGATAATAAATTGGGTTTACCCAGTTTATTATCGCATTAGTTCGAAATGATCAACCGCTGGCTGGCTTTTAGAATACCGTCACCAAGTAAACGGTAAATGTATATTCCATCCCCCAAGCGGTCCCGGCTTAGTTCATAACGTCCTTCTTGATTAGTTGATACATCAATGCTACGGACTAGTTCACCCTGTAAGGTATAAATCTGAATCAGTGACTGGCGGGCTGAGGAAGATATCGGGAAAGTAACCGTTGTTGTCTGGTCGAACGGATTTGGGTAATTCGCTAGCCCCGTTCCAACTGGTTTATCTCCCGGTATACGCTCCTCGGCTAGACGGGCCGACGACCTACTGATCAATTTCCATCGCTGATTAGCCCCACCAGTGGACGTCCAGGTGATTAGTTTAGTCCCGTCTGATGTAGACACACCAGAAACATCGAGTCGTTTGTCGAGGGCGCACTCAGGAGCGAATTCGTAGATGTTGTTTCCCTTATCGATCACTTTCCAGCGCTGAGCCTGGGTTGTGTTACTCGTCCAGATCTGAACTTTAGTGCCATTTTCCCTACCCGCATTATTCACATCAAGCCGTTTGGAGAGGATGTACTGCGGACTAAGATCATAAAAACCACCGCCTACATCAGTCAGTTTCCACCCCTGCGACACACTACCATTCGCGGTTCCAATCTGGACCTCAGTACCGTCGGCCGTACCCGCTCCACTGACCAGTAATCGTTTCCCAATGGCGTGTTGGGGCTCCAGTTCATAGATTCCATCGGCAAGCCCACCCGAACCTGGTGTACCAACCGGGGCGTAAAACAGGACAGAAGAGGGAATCGTTTTTTTGCCTATTCCTGGTCCTTCATAAAGCACATTTAATATCTGATCGCCATCACGTTCAAAAAAAGTGACGTCAATAGCGTGCTTTCCCGCTTTCAAATAGATAGATCCCGACTTCTCCAAAAATCCATGCAACCCGTCGTTATCGACTACTACAGCCCCGCCAATCGACAGCCGACTGCCGTCATCTGATTGAGTATAAAATGTATACTTTCCATCGGTGGGCAAGTCGACATAACCCTTAAAGAGAAATGCAAAATTATCTTCCCGATTTCTGGGCGCTAAAGTAAAGTCCGTGGTTGTACCTGTTTTCACAGGTGTCAGGGTTGAAAAAGCAGGCAAACTGGCATACTCTCCTTCTACGTAAGTATAACTTACACCATTTGTTACACCCGACACAACATCAGCTGAGCGAATATAAGTAGCCGTGATTGTTGCAGCCGTAGAGGGTGTGTTTAACGTATGAGCGGCAGCTCCCCCATCAGACCAGGAATAAAATGTATAGTTTGATCCATTTTTAGTCTGATCTACCACATCCAGACTGCGGCTAATACCACTAACACCCGTAAACGTGAAGGGGGTTGTTACAACGGTGCCATCAAATTTTACCGTCAGTCCCGCGGGTTGACTAACCAGCGTAATAACTGACTGAATCGGATTGACATCGACCGTGCTAGTCGTAGTGGCTCCTTTAGAATCGGTTACGGTCAAATAGATACGGTAAAGTACATGCGGGGATGTTTCACCGGATACGGGTATGGTAAAACTGCCGGAACTGATTCCACTGGTGGACTCCAGAACCGGATGAAAATGAGTCGGTATATCATAATGGTAAAGATCTACCCGCCAGCTAAGCGCACTGGCAGGTAGATTGCCATCTTCGGGGTCAACACCCCTACCGGAAAAATCAATTACATCCCCTCCCGAATACGTTTTGCCGGCTGTCGGTGTAATAATGGTAGCTGTAGGTTTTTGATTCGTCAAAACTGTTAGGGTTGCTTCGCCACTGGTAACGCTACCCGCCGAATTACTAACCACCACCTTAAAAACCGCTCCGTTATCATTCAGCGTAACACTGGGAAGAACATAACTGGCGGCAGTTGCACCCGAAATAGCTACTCCGTTCCGTTGCCACTGATAAGTCGGAGTTGGTGTACCAGAGGCTGATACTGAAAATGTAACGGATTCACCAACGGATACCGTTTTGTTGACAGGCTGTACCGCCACAACCGGCATTCCATTTCCGGTGTACGTTACTTTCCACAAAACACCACCGTTACTCGATGTATTGTCGGCATCTGAACCGCCCCCGATACCCCCCCTGGCGATGAAGTACAGACTGCCATCCAGCCCTACTTTAATAACCAAAGGTCGATTCAGACCTGTAGAAAATGAAGTAATGGATTTTGTAGCCGGATCCATAGTTTTGATCCATCCTCCACAATAATCAGCGAAAAAATACTTCCCCATGTATGAAGAGGGAAACTGGGCAGTCGAAGGGTTATAAAATTCGCCGGCTGTAATAGAGCAGCCCGAATCGTGATTGTAGGCATAAACCGGATCCTGATAATTCGTTGGGGGCGTCTGATTGGTTCTGTTGCCTTCAATGCCGGGCCAGCCATAATTTTTACCGGCTACGACCTGATTAATTTCTTCATAGGCGCTTTGGCCTACATCGTTGACAAAGACCGTTCCCGTTCCGGGCTGCACGACAATTCGAAATGGATTTCGTAAGCCCAGAGCCCAGATCGCCCGGTTATTTCCCACTGTTGAATTGTAGAACGGATTGTCTGTTGGGATACTGCCGTCTGGATTCAGACGCAGGATTTTCCCTTTTAGAGTGGTGAATGATTGCGCGTTGTCACCATTTGCATTTTCTCCAACGCTGATCAACAATTTTCCGTCTTTAAAAGCAAGCGAGCCGCCGTTGTGGTTACCCGCCGAGGACAGCGGGTCAATATCGAGCAGTACTCGTTCACTCCCACTAAGGGCTATGTCGCCGTTGGCGGTAAACCGACTGACCCGATTGTTACTAACCGACCCTCCGGGTGCTTTATAAGTATAATAAACATACACGAAATTATTGGTGCTAAAATCGGGGTCGAGCACAATCCCCTGCACCCCCCGCTCATTATAATTATCCACATTGGGGATCGTAAGGAAGGGCGTTGGCAACAAGGTGCCATTTGATACGATCCGAATGTTGCCACTCTTTTCGGTCAGAAAAATGCGTCCATTGGGAGCGATATCCATACCCACCGGATCAAGGCCTGTGGCTAATTGAATCCCCGCAAAATTAGGCGGAAACGTTTGGGCCCTGGTTGGGTGTGCTATGAGCAGCCCCATGGCAATCAACGTTACTATGTAAAAGTTGAACCAATGTAAGTGAGTAGACGATTGAATTAGGCAGGCTAATTCCCTAAGATTGGAGAAATTTTTTTTCATAAGAATTCATCGTTGGATAAGAAATAGATTAAACGAACACTACACGCTTATTACACAAATTATTACTCAGGGTGTGGATTCAGTTGACAGGCCTATAAAGCTCACCAAAACGAAGTAGCCTTGCCATATTGTTTAACTAGTTAACTTATTAATAGTTCTTGCTACTGAACATGATCTTATTTACTCAGACAAGCATGCTGACCCGTCCTGAATTTTGTTGACCGTTTGTTAGTAATCCGTTTTTTTTATTGACCAGTAAATTAAACTCTATTTTCATTATTTAAAAACATCAACCGATTGCTTCTGAGGATAGTAGTTCTTCCACCTTCGCTTTAGTTTTCCCTCCCCTTTGTGAACCTGTTCAGGCACCAGCATGTCACAACCGCCACGGCGGACCGTTTAGGTGAGGGCGTTTGTAGTTGTAAAGAAAAACAGCCCATCCAAGGACCAACTCGGTTTGAGCTAACGAGTGTACAGCCCGATGAGCTAGATACTCTTCCTTAAGTATACTGCACGGGCGGCCACTCATTCACTCGTTCCGCCACAGGGTTATCATTCAGCGGGTCGCCCGTTTGGGTCATGCTGATTTGTACATCAGAAGCATCCAGCAAGGCAATATAACTCTTGCTGCAATATTGGATGCCTCGATCTGACGGGGCCGCCCGAGCGGTGCTCATAAGTCTAGCACCTTTTACGCGGTCTTCGAGGCCGAAAAAGCAAAAGCGTATCTGGATCGGCTAGAGTTTGTTTACACTCCCAAGCATGGTTCTTGGTTAGACATGGCCGAAATCGAACTGTCAGTTTTACAATGAGATTGTCTAAACCGACACATCGCGACTAAAGACGAGTTGGTTAGGGAGGTCAGAGCCTGGCAAACCAAACGCAATCAAAGACAAGTCAAAGCCAACTGGCAGTTCACTAATCAAGAAGCAAGAATCAAACTACACAAACTTTACCCGACCACTTAACTTTTAAGAACCACTAGTTTGACATGGCCAAAACGCCGACCCGTCCTAGATTCATCCAGATAACTTTGAGAACAACTAACCTCTTGGTGTCTCTTTACGGTGCTGATTAGTCACCGGCTTCATACCCCATGGTCAATGACCTTATTCTATGCCTGATCAAACTTAGTGAAGATTCGACTTTAAAATAGGCCCCTTTTGGGGCCATCAGCAGTTTGCTTACGCCATATCGGTACAGGCAGTCTGGTAGCGTGATACCGACCGCTTGACTTGGCACAAGCGCCGGCGGGACACCGGCAAAACAGCTCCTGAGTGCAGGTACACCAGCCCACTTTTAGAAGCCTCGGCAATTTCCAACCGCTCCACGTACATAAGGTTAACGACACAATTTCGATGAAGACGGATAAAATAGGCCTTAGGCAGTTGAGCCTGGTAATACGTTAAGGTGCGGGCCATGAGTGTCTTTTTTCCGTTTTTCCAGTGAAGCCAGCTGTAATTGCTGGTTGCCTGCAAATACATTAACTCTTCCAGGGGCAATCCGAACAGTCGGCCATTATCGGTATAACCCGTTGAGGAAGTGGTTGTTGAGGTAACAATGGGTAAAAATTCCATTATTGTGTAGGAAGCAAATAGAGTGAGTTAACGGATTTCAGGTTGATGTTCAGCGACAGGTATAGTAATTTTTCGTCTTGCGGTTGAGCGTCCATTCTGGCTGGCAGCGTTGCTTTGCGAGTTGATTTACCAGCCGTGGTGCCCGTTGGATACTACAAATTTTAGCCCTGACAAAACACCAATGACCTTTGGTCTTTGATACAAAAAGGCGTGGCCGTACGGGCAAAAATGAAAAGGATCCGATACAGCTGTCCCCGATCGTGGATAGAGAGGTGATTTTTTCTGGGCGGGTTTGCTTACCGGATGCCCAATGCGACTGATTAAGTTAACCGTGGTTAACACTAACACAAGAGATTATTGCCATAAACTAATGAATGGTTGCCTATCGCTAACAACCACTTTGATAGTGATGTATACAGCTTCAATTGGGTTTAATCGCTTTCTACTGACAGGCTATTGATGCTCATTTTCGTAAAAGGGTCCCTTTTAATTTGACTTCCTGTATTTATTCAGTAGAATGGTAACTAATTGTACTAGCCAAAAAACTAAATCGCTGTTAGTAATCGATTTGTGCTAACGATGACCGGTTGTCTTTTAGTTAACTACTCTTTTATTTGGCGCCATGACAAATCCCAAGCAATTGTTGATACTCTTTTGTCAGATTTCGCAGACAATTGACAATTGGTAAGCCGTCAAATGCTCCGACAGGTAAATCAATGCGAATGCCTTCATCATCTATCAGATAGGCCGCTACGAGAACGTTACCAAGAGCCACGAAACTGTTTAGTACTTCCAGTTGTATCTCAAGTTCCGCACAGCAAACACATGGACTATGTAGGGAACCATCGGAAGCCCTCAGGTTAAAGTAAAGGGTCATAGCCTTAAATTAATAGGGTAGACGGTTGAGTATGCATAAGCTAGCCAGGGTTAATCAGTTGCCCTGATTAATCCTGGCTAGAGAAACTCTAAAACGTAATCTTCGATAAGGTCCCGTCGCCCATGCTGGTAAGATAGGCAGTGTGAGCATCCACTATTTTTAGGTCTGTCGGCATGTTCAGCTTATCCAGCAGTGTATCACTGCTGGTACCCTTTGCCCGTAGCAACCGACCCGTGTTCGGCGTCCAACCCATTGCGCCAAAGGTGGCAAATTCAAGGGCCAGATAGTTGCCATTTCCATCGTTCTCGATGTCGACCAGGCTGTTGAAAGTCTGCTGAAAAACGCTGATTTTCCCAGTTAAGTCCATCCGATAAATGAGCGCTTTACCGGCCGGGAACGGAAAGCCCAGCAACGTACTAATGGCGAACTGTTTGCCATCATAAATAATATTCGTAGGAACCGCCTGAATAAATGGTGGTCCTGGAGGAGGTCCAGCCGGATTTGGGTTAGCAATACCCGGCACTTCCGCTACGATGCTCAGTTGGCCGCTCGGCGAGCGTCGGACAATGGCATTAGCGGCTGCATCTGCAAAATACAGGGCTCCGTCAGGCCCGAGTGTCATATTATAGAGGTGAGATTCGCCGGTATCGCTGGTAAGCGACTGGCCTATAACAAACTGCTGAATATTCTCAGGCGTTAAGCTGGACGCTACGATCGGCGCATCACCTGTTTTATATGTATCCAGACTCAGTGTATACAAGCCCTTGGCATTCAGCACGTAAAGGGTGGTGCCGATAATAAGTAGGTGATCGGTAGCATCCAGTTCGTTATCAGGCCGTGTGAAGGAATATAAGCCTGTAATAACCGGGTGCACCTTTCCATCCAGTGTGATTTCTGATACGCGGCCATCGTTGTTACCGGTTCCTTGTTCAGTTACGAAGACTCGTCCGCTGGCGTCGGTTTCTACGCCAATGAGTCCCACTAAGCCGGTAGCTAACGTAGTTGTAGTGACCTGAACGGGGTCAGGTATCCGGTGATCCTGGCATCCTGTAAGTAGGCTACCTGCCAGAAAAAAACTTATAATGGATCGTTTGTAGGACATAACATGAGTTGATTAGTAAATAGATAGAGTGAAAAGCGTTGGTATATTCCTACCGAAGCAGATTGATCAGTTCAAATAATATAGTTGGTTAGAACAGGATTACTGTCAATACGATCGTTGGTCAGGCTGAAGCTATTATCCGGGGCATAACCGCTCATAAAAACAGCAGTACCATTCTGGCCACTCTCCACGGCTTCCAGATAGGTCCTGGCTACTGTAGCGGCCGTCGGAAATTGGGTTTCGTCCAAGCCAAATGAACTAGCCGTTTCGGCAACCAGAGGAGGATGAACAATCACCAGCCGACGGTCCTGAGTCATATCCAGGGCAGCCGCTCTGACAAAACCTTCCAGGCCGGCATTGACCATGGCAACCATTGATGTTCCGGGTCAGGGAGTATACGCTAACATACCCCCCGTCATCACAAACACACCATTGGGCCGGAGCTTGGCTATGCCCCTGCGGGCCATGTTAATCTGGCCCATCAGTTTATTCGATAACGTTAACTCAATCTGGGAATCGGTCAGTTGATCCAGGCTACCAAAGGCCGCATCACCGCCAATGATCAGAATAGCGTCCAGTTCGCCGATTAGCTCGTAAAAGGCATCAATACTGGCCAGATCGGTAAAATCAACGCCGGGTTGTGTGGAACGGGATGCGCCGATGAGCGTAAACGCCTGCTCGTTGAAGAGGTGATCGACTGCTTTGCCAATGGTGCCAGAGGCTCCGATAAGTAATACATCCATACTATAGAGGTCAAGAGAATAAATGTTAAAACACACCCGGCCGGTCAGCTAATAAGCGGCTGATCGGGCGATAATCCGTAAACTCGACGTTAGGGGCAATATAAGTTGGCCTAACAGGTTCTATCCGAACTAGGTCGGTACTCAGGTATTTTTTATTGCAATCGCACAGAATAGTTACCACGCGGGCAATGGGACCCATTTCCTGTTGTAGCTTAATAGCACCGACCAGGTTTGCTCCCGACGAAATTCCCACCGCGACACCCAGTTGCCGGGCCAGTTTCTGGGCCATTAGTATGGCGTCGCCATCGCTGGCCTGCACGACATGATCCAGTTCGTTTAACTGTAGAATTTCTGGAACGAACTCATCAAATAAGCCCTGAATCCGGTGGGTTCCGGTTTTGTAACCTACTGATAACGTTGGTGATTCGGCGGGTTCGAGCGGATGGATACGAATGTTAACGTCTCGGGATTTGAGATAACGTCCTACACCCATGACCGTACCGCCGGTACCGACACCGGCCACAAAGGCATCCGGTCTAACATCAACGCTCTGAAGCTGGAGCCAGATTTCTTTGCCAGTTGTCAGGCGGTGGGCTTCCGTATTGTCCCTGTTAGCGAACTGGCGGGGCAAAAAAACGCACGGGTCGCAAGCCGCCATCTCTTCTGATCGTTGAATACCGCCCATAAAACCGCCTTCTTCTTTCGTAAATAGGACAATGTCGGCCCCCAGACTCCGAATGATATCAATACGCTCCTGGCTAACACCGGCGGGCATGATAATCGTCACGGGGTGCCCCAGCGCCTGCCCGATTGCCGAAAAAGCTATTCCCGTACTGCCGCTGGTGGTTTCAACAATACGGTCGCCCGGTCTAATCTTCCCTTCCCGATACGCCTGATGCAACACATGAAGCGCCATTCGGTCTTTCATACTGCCGGTCAGATTGTATTGCTCACATTTTACGTAGAGCGAACAGGGCTGTCCGCCATAAGTGTAGAATAACTCCAGCATGGGCGTGTTTCCGACCAGGTGCCAAAGCCGTTCAAACTTTTTCTGAATAGTGGGCGTCAGCGCCGTTGCTGGTGATGAAAAACTGCCTTCTGAATACGTAAAGCGATGCGGATATACCAGAAATAGATTCATAGGTCGGGCTTTGTTTAGGGCTGGCGGTAACATATCATTTGTACGCCTGGATGGCATAGCGGGTTGGCTGTTATCGCCTTCAGTTCACTTTATGCAGGAATAAGTAGATAGCTTTTAGTTCATCGTCAGAATACGTAAATAATTTAACCGGCATGTATTTGCTTAATACACGTCCCTCAGGGGTTTTGCCAGTACGAAACAATTGGACAAATTCCTGAGGGGTCCATTTGCCCAGTCGGCCAGTTGATGAAATATCGGGGATAGGCGGCTGTTCAGGTGAACGGGAAGGAGCCCCTTTGAAATTGGCAGAGTGGCAACCCGTACACGTGATAGCCAGGTATTTTCCATAATCGGCATTAACTTTCAGCTTTACGTCATCTACATACATGGCGTTATGGTCGATTTCTTCGGCGGCTAATAACGGGAACTCGCCTATGAAGGTCAGAATCCGGCCCAGTGGCTTGATCGATTTTTGCGGAGTCGTTTTATCCACCGGCGGCTGCCTCTTAACGTAGCTGATCAGGGCGGTCATATCCTGATTCGACAAGCCACAGATCTCGTGCGACGGCATAAACCAAAGCGGTTTGTTGTCTTTTCCCAGTCCATGCCGCAACGCCCGAACCCAGTCCTGATCGCTATATTGAATGCCACCCTTGCCACTGGTAATATTCGATGCTTGTATGAACCCGATTGGCGAATTTTTATCGGCAAATACTTCACCCGTAGCCAAATCAGCGCCATGACAACCCACACAACCTCTAATCTCGGCAACATGTCGGCCAGCGATATAAGAAGCCGAGTCATCGGGAATGTGTAGCTGCTGAAGCTTTACATGGTACACTTTATTTATACCCGCTTCGGTTTGGGTATAAACAATGCTATAAAAGAGGAGGAGCAGAAGAACCAGGCTACCTAATACTATGCCAGTCCATTTGAAAACTTTTTTGAACATGGTGATCAGAAATGAATAAGTGAAAATCCATTAGTCGCCTTCGATCTAAGACCAGATTAAAAGGTTAGGAAGGCACGGTGAGAGATTAAACCCGAATAGCTTCACTAATGCATCTAAAATTGGATGGTAATCTTTTGTCTCGCCCGGAAAGGGAAATAAACGACAAAATCCGGCATACAAACGACCGGATTTTGGTAATAAATAAAAAAAGCAACATATAAATATTCTAAAAGATCGGACCAAAACAGGCTCGGGCAGAAGCGTTACACCGGGGTTGGAATCCACAGCCGAAAGTAGGTGCCGTGCTGGGTCGTCAGGCTCATCTCGCCCCCTAATTGGCCGGTCAATTCACGAATCAGTCGTTGGCCAAAGGAGCCTTTTCGCTGGGTAACAGTCGGGGTTGAGCGCTCCAGCCGAGCGTCGGCCCGACCGGGACCCTCCAGTCCGGGACCATTATCCTGGACCTCGATGAGTAATCCAGTCGCCGGGCTATCCGTTACTGGCTTGAGCCGGACGGTCAACTTAGGGTTGGCTACGTTGGTATATGCGTACTTGAAGGCATTGGTCAGCACTTCGTTCAGAATTAGACCCAGTGGCACAGCCACATCCACATCCAGATGGATATCAGCTACCTCGACTTGACAGTCGAACGTGTTGGGATCAAACCCGTAGCCCAGCAACAGGTTCTCGGTGAGTTCGGTCACGTAGGTTTTGATGGGCACATCGGCCAGATTCTCGGTCTGGTAAAACTGTTGGTGAATCAGCGAGATGGCTTCTACCCGCCGTTGCCCGTCCTGTACGGCCTGTACCGCCCGGGGGTCATCGAGTCGTTTAGATTGCATCCGCATCAGGCTCGACACGATGGCCAGATTATTTTTGACCCGGTGGTGCAACTCCTGCATCAGTACGCCCAACCGGTCGGACTGCTGGCTAATCTGCCGGTTGTTTTCGAAAACCAGTTGGCTGGAGGTTCTCAACCGGGCATTCACCTGCCGAATAACGCGATACTGCCACAGGGCTAGGGCCAGAAGGGCAATCAGGGCAATGAGTCCAACCGCCTGCCAACTGATTTGGGTTAATTGACGCTGGTTATCAATACTTAACTGGTTGATGCGGGCCTGTTTCTGAGCAGTCTGGTATCGGGCTTCTACTTCGGCAATCTGCCTGTTTTTCTCCACACTCAGCATGGCATTCCGGTACTGATTACTCAGTCGTTCGTAGACCAGTGCCTGCTTGTACTGGCCCCTGGCTTCGGCAATGTGCGTTAGGGACTCATAGACCTGCGTTCTGTGTTCATCCTGGCGTTCAGGGTCGTGTACAATGCGGCTCAGGGCCAGTTTTGCGTAGTGTGCGGCTTCGTCCAGTCGGCCCAGGTGTAGCAACGGTTCGGGCAGGTGGATGTATGCGTAGAGTTCCCGTCGCGGATCTCCCTGCTGGAGACTGTAGGCCAGGCACTGACGAAAGGTTTTTTCGGCTTCGTGGTACTGCCCCCCATCCGTCAACAGAACGCCGTAGCCATCCAGGTGACTATAAAATTGTTGCCATTTCCGGGTCACCCATAAAACGGTCATGGCTTTTCGACCATAGGCCAGCGCAGAATCCAGTTTTCCGACATTTACGAAATCATCAGCCTTATCTGCATATGTAAACGGCAGCATGGACAACTGATGATACTCGCGTTGTAACGTAGCTGCCTGCCGATTGTATTGCTGTCTTTTGGCTAAATTCTGCAGGCTACTATAGACTCCGATAATATGAACACATAGTTTTTGTTGCTGTTCAAAAGCATAGGTGGCCTGGTAGATAGCCAGTGCCTGGAGGAAAAAATCAATTGACCGGACAAGATTTCCGTTGGTCATTTCAATATACCCGGACAACTCATAGAATCGGGCCGTCCAGGCGGTCAAATGAGCCTGTTGAGCTACTTTCAGCGAAGCCTGTAATAAGGTTCTGGCGTCAGCAAATCGGGAATGTTCATTCAGGTAACTGACATACTTATCGGCCCATACCAATCGCTGCACAGGCGACAGGCCTGCCATCCGCCGTTGATAGAGACTATCGTAATCAATGGGCTGCAGGGGTTGTGCCCAACTGCTGATACCCAGCGACAGCAAAAAAAGGAGCAGACCGGTACGCATAGAATTACCGAATATTAAAGTGGCGTAAAAAGTCGGTCTTGTAGAGCCGCCCCAGCGGCAGGCACAGCGTGGAGAGGCACACTTCCCGCTCATTGAATGTACTCACCCGGTTCAGGTTTACCGCATAGGAGCGGTGAATGCGAACCAGACGGGGGAAGCTAAGCCGATCGATTACGTGGCTAATGGTCAGCCGCAGGGCGTAGCGGTGCTTGGGGGTCACTAACGTCGTATAAGAACCATCGGCTTCGATATAGTCAATGTCATCGAGACTGATTTTGACGAACTGATATTTATGTTTGATGAATACCGCGTCATCAATCCGCAGAATGGGCTCGGTTCGGGCTTCCTCTTTGCGCGCAGGCAGACTGGTCAGGGAAGGCCGCGGTTCGGGCGCAGTCGTCACCGATTGGGTAAAGTTTCGTAGGGCCAGCTCAATGGCAGCCCGCAGGCCGGGTACAGTGACAGGTTTGATCAGGTAAGCCGATGGATAGAGCCGCATGGCGCGGTCGAGCGTGACTTTATCAGTCAGGGCGGTCAGGAAGATGATGGGAATGGGCCGTTCGGTCAGCAGACGTTCCGCCGTTTCGATGCCGTCCCAATCGCCTTTAATATGAATATCGCACAGGGCCAGATCAAGCCGATTTTGCTGGTGCAAACTCAGGGCTTTGGGGCCGTTGTTGGCCGTCCCAATCACGAAATAGCCTTCTTCTTCCAGCAGATCGCTCAGGTCCATAGAGAGCACCGCTTCATCTTCAATAATCAGGATATTGATCGGGTCACTCATGGGTCAGGGGTAGTTAAGGTAGTCGATTAAAACGGTATCTCGGATGCCCGTCAGTGCATCGGTGCTGAACTGCCCGGTTACGTAGCCCAACGTGTCAGTTCGCCAAGTAAGCGATATGTCTGACCGTTTGATTAATTTGTTGGGCATTTCGGGGCGCGCGTACCGGTAAATTTCTACGTGCCGGGCTATTTCGCGGCTGATGGGAAACACCTCTCCCCAAGTAATCCAAGGGTGTATGTTCAGATCATACGGCACACCCCGTATTAACTGATAAGGACTGGATGCCAAGGAGTTGAAGTCCCGCCGAATGACACGGTAGTAAAGAATGTTCCGGTCGTTTCGCACGTCGAGTTGCACGTACCGCCCCTGTTTATCCAGCTCATATTGGGTCGAGTAAGCCATCAGGCCACTGTTGTTTAGTGGCATTCCCTGTAGCCTTATAATCTGGCCCATCGCATTGGTGCTGACCTGATAACGGTAGATAGGCTGACCATCCTGAAAAAAGTCGATTCCCACCAATTGTCCGTTCCTGTAATTGTATTTACTGAAGCCCCGCTCATCCCGTACCCGGTCCAGTACACCTGCTTTCGTATAGAGTAGTTGCTGTTTGAGGGGATAATCCTTCAGATTAAACGTGTGTTCAACAGCTGAACACGCGCTTAACCACCCGCTTGAATTAAATGTGTAGGTGTAGTAGTTGGTGTTATAGGCATGCCATACCACATGTTGACACCGACGTTTGGGGCGGTCAGGGGTCGCACGAACGGATAAGGTATCGACTCTAGTCGTACTGTTTTGATAATCGGTGGTTGTGCAGGAAAACACGGCTATCAACAGCAGGTAAATGAACAGGGGGATTTTTATCAGGGCTATCGTACGCAGCATGGGTAGACTGGAAAGGCTACTCAAAGTACGTCAATTTGTCAAAACACTAGGTATAGCGGTGAGTCAACAGTATGGCGCTTATTCCTTAAAAGTAGATAGTTGGATTTATCGATACCGATAAATGATCATAAACGACGGATTTGTGTATATGAATGACTTGATTAATGTAGTGGACTGTCCCCGATAAGTCCTGTTTCTAAATAAAAAAGCCAGATCCCAAGCCTGAACGAATTGAGTATGTTCTATCTTGTTAAAAATGCCTTACCTGCTGATCCGATGGATTACAACCTAATCAGTCAGTTCACTTGTAAGCTAATTCCGCCCGGAGCCCATCACTAATTTACAGGGTATAAGGACTGGATGAGCGGTGGCAGAGGGCAACAGAGTTAAAGTAGCATCGTTTATTGAAGGTGTAAAGGCCCACTCACTATTGCTTAGAAGCTATATTTTTGTGGTTTAATATCCCTAAGTAGATACGTGTCGAATGGAACGCTAACAGTTAGTACCGTTCCATTCAAGCGATTTCCCGACAGGTCAGCGCTGAAATCGCCTAGTAGAAGGGCTTGGTCATATGGATGCTCTTCGTTGAGCACAAAAATAGCCTAACTTTTGCTATCAGTGTCTAAAAGCGTTCACGAAAAAGTTACCTTTTCTGAACGCTTACTATGATAAGTACAATTTAATTTAAATGCATACGAAAACTACACTATAGTTGGTTTGAAGGTGAAAACGATTTATTTTGATTTGCATGGAATGGATTTGTCTATAGTGGAATAAGCCAAAGCCTGTAAATAATAAAGGGAAGATCACTTGGTAAAAATTGTATTTTATTTAGTCAATTTGTATAAGTTATCCTATTTTAAGAGATTTAATCAAAACTGACCCCTTTATACAAGCCATAGGAACAGGCCGGATTGTCCTTTGGAAAGTGGAGAAGAAACCTATTTATTGTGTTAAGGAAATATCCGTAGATTGACCTTATAAATTGCGAGTAAAGTACTGCCTAAAACCGCTTATGGGCTATCATAACGCTTGATTATAAAATAACAAGTCCATCAGTTTTGCCATTACGTTCGCATTAAATATCAACGAATATTCATAGCCAAATGCCTATGATTTTACCACGTTGGCTCAAAAGCAAATTTATATTGTTGCTCCTTTCAACAGCTTTTGGCCCTCTGCTTAGTCAGGCTCAATCAGAGTATACCAGTAAGATAATTGCGAATGGAAAATTGAAATGGGAGGATTTTAGCGGTCCTGTCGATCCCACGTCAAACTATGCTGCTATGACCCATTACCAGATTGTTTACACCTATAAAGTAATTTCCATAGGAGGAAGCCAGGTTAGTCTTAATTTGCAGGTGTCTACTCGGTTAAGAGGGAACTCTTGGGTAAAACCGACTCAACGAAGTGATGAACTCTTAGCTCATGAACAGGGCCATTTTGATATTGCTCGGATACATGCGTTAACGTTCAAAAAGGCTATCCTATCAACAGTCTTATTGAAAGACACCTACAAGGAGAAGATAAATTTAGTATTCCAGCTCCATCTAACTAACGCAAAGCTCATGGGTCTACAGTATGATGAAGAAACCAATCATTCTCTTAATAAATCGGAACAGAAAAAGTGGAATCAAAAACTTAATGGTTTGCTCCTAGAGCTATAAATTTGTTTACAGGAGTGTTTGAATTCTAGGTCTAGCTTAACATGGTGCCAATGGCTGTTGCCAAAGTCGGTACACGTCTGGACTACCCGGCTCAACGTATAGTTTTCGAAGTAAAGTTTGGCTACGTAGTACTCATATATTGAACCAACCGAACCGCTTTTCGACTTTTGCAACAGTCACGCCACTTATACAACACGGAATAGTTTTAGCTACTTAGTGTTTTCACTCCATTTCTCGTATACCTTCTTAAAGTCAGCCATGTAGAATTCCGTATACCCGCAATTGTCCCAAACAGCAGTTGAAGGGAAAAAGGGTAGGTAGATTGAGTCCTAGTATTGAGCGTTCAGGGTCCACTAGACAAATATGTTTATCTTTCCGGCATAGGCCAATACGTCAAACCGTTTGTGCTGCCGGAAGCCGATCTCGCAACGCTTAATCAGCTCCTTCGGAAAGGCAAAGAATCAGCTTGTAAGATGCCTCGCGCCAAAGTCTTGCAGCTTTTACATCAAGGACAACACTCACAGCAAAAGATTTAAACCCTGTTTTATATGTTTGCCCAGACCCATAAAACCACGACTACTTATGAATTAACGGCAATATTATGGATCCCTATTACCTGGGCGGCTACTTTCTGATCAAGAACAAATTGTTTGGGTGGAGTCCTGAAACTAATGGAATTGTGCAAACATGCAGTGGTTGCATAAATACCCATGTTTTTGAGTACTGGTGCTGGAGTCCGGCTAACGATCGACTTACAGAAACCGAGAAAACTGCCCTTGGACTTGACGCCAGAATAATACGAGAAATACAAGCCTGGACCGTCAAAAAATACAACGAAGGTAAGATAAGATGGGGCGATGCATTCTCGGATTTGGAAACCATTCAGGAATTCAAAAATCTATTCTTCGCCAATCGGGATGACTTGTACACTCAGGCTATCTATTTAAGCGAGTTAGATGCCCAATCACTAATTGCCGATTTCGACCACGAAGAAGTAAAGGGAGGAAGATTCGGTATCTGGAAGAATCTAAGTGAGAAAATCCGGGAGGTTCCCAATTCGGCGGAGGAATTACTCGGGTACGATCTGGTTGGTGTGGACACCGGCGGCAGTTTTCACTCGTTTCACTGCCACGGCATAGGCAAGCAACTCGCCGGTCGATTCGGGCTGACGCTGAATCAACACGGACTGTTCAATCATATTCCCGATCCGCAGGCGATCAGAGCATATTTGAACTGCGGAACCGCTCCGGTTGAACCCGTTCCCTGGTATGTTGCCAAAACCAAGCGATTAAAAACGGCTGGTATTCTTCCAATTTAGTGGTTAGAACAAACTGGTTAGCCCATGTGGCATGGGTATAATTGCTACTCCGTTCGTCTTGTCGGTAGCCGGTCAGACAACACTCGACGAATTAGTCAGTAAAGGTAAAGATTCAGTTAGCAAGCTTAACCGGGCCAGAGTCTTGCCGTTTTCGTATCAAGGGCAGCATCCCGAACAGAACAGTAACTTATTAGGCATCAGTTTGACACAGTTCATAACTTGCGAAAACGCTATCGAGAGAACGGATTGCAATGAGTTATCAGCGAAAAATCCCGGCCCAGCCAGCCTCGCAATGTGACTCAGCAAGTCGAAGCCCAGATAACCCAACTAGTTTGTAGTCAGGCACCTAATGAGCGGACACGTTGGACAGTGGCCCTGATTAACGAACGGTTGGTCAAACTTGACATTCACATTGATGACGAGTCGGTTCAGTTGGCTTAAAAAAAGCAAGCTCAAGCCTTGGCTCAAGAAACAATGGTGCATCGGGCAGGTAGATGGGGAATATCTGGCCAAAATGGAGAATGTTTTGGCTCTTTATAACCAGCCACCCACAGTGGGGTAGTTAACACAGTTGGGGGTATATCCGACACGCATAGCCTGTAAAATCTTGTCAATCAATTAGTTATGTATATTTCACTGCCCAGTAAGAGCGCTACTTGCCAAAGTAGCGTATAGTACACGGAATAAGTGTGAATTTAGGTTGCTGATCGCTGTATATCGGGCCAAGATGGTCTTAACGTCGATTAAAGTATTAAGAGTATCAAAATTGGCCCGCTCTGGCGTACCGGCTTTTTACACGCACCTAAACAGCAACATTTATTCCTTACTAAAACGAACATTTATACTTGTCAATCAGCATTTTACAATCCTATTTTATATTTGAATGCACCAGGGTGGTCCCAATTGATAGTTGCAATCAACTAGTTAAACGAAGCCCTGAATTCCAGCGGTGACTGGTCCGTTTTGCTCTTAAATAGTTTATTAAATGACTGCGGATATTCAAAGCCGAGCCGGTAAGCAATTTCAGCAACCGATAAATCCGTAACGGACAGGTATTCTTTCGCTTTATCGATGAGCTTCTGGTGTATGTGCTGCTGTGCACTTTGCCCGGTCAGCGAGCGAAGCATATCACTGAAATAATGGGGTGACAAATGCAGTTCGTTTGCCAGGTAGTCAACAGTGGGCAAGCCTTGCCGTAGGCTTTCTTCTTTATCAAAATAAGCGTTCAGCAACTGCTCAGTTCTGCTGAGCAAATCATTACTGCCCGTTTTGCGGGTAATGAACTGTCTTTCGTAAAAACGCCTACAATACCTGAGCAACACATCAACTTGGGCAAGAACTATATCCTGGGTGTAGGGGTCGATATGCTGGTATTCTTCCTCTATTTTCAGAAATAGGTCTATGATATTCCTCTCTTCTTTTTCGGACAGATGCAATGCTTCATGTACAGCATAATCAAAGAAACCATACGTTTTGATGGCTACCGCGAGCGGATGTTTACCTAATAAACCAGGGTGCAGCAATAGCACATACCCCGTACCAAGATCCTTGTTTATCTCAGAGCTGTCAACCTTTTCATGAGATTGCAGTTGTTTGGGGGCGGTGAAGCTCATCAAACCTTTGTCGAAATCATACGATTGCTGACCGTATTTGGCTTTTGCCTGTACATTTCGCTTTAACGAAATCGTATAGAAATCCAGGTAAAAGCGTTCCCACAACGCATCCTTTGCCAAGCGAATATCTTCCACATGAATAATGCTCACCAGTGGGTGCAGGGGATCCGGTAGCGAAGCCAACCTATGAAACTGTATAATGGATTTGATGGCGTTCATGCTCGTCTTGCAGATTTAAAGAGAAAGCACGTTTTGGGGTGCTTTCTCTCTAATGGATAGTGTTGTTCCGGCTGTATAAGCCATGCGCTACGACTTCGCCCTAGGCAAGATGCTCCCGGAAGAACGGAATCAGTTGATTAAGTGCTTCGCCAGTGGCTTCTGGCTGGTCGTACAAATCGTAATGGCTGGCCCCTTTTACGATATGCATCTTTTTAGTTTTGGAAGCCGCTTTGTTATACAATTCAAAGCCATCTCGGTATGAGCCAAAAGCCCCTACTCTATCACCAAAGATAACCAGTAAGGGTTGTGTCAGAAAAAATTCGGCCAAATGAAAAGCATCGAACATAATCAGGGCCGACATACTGTTAAAGCGTAGTTTGTTGCACGAGGTTGGGTATTCACCCCTTGGTGTTCTGTAATAATCAATGGCTTCTAACATATCAAACTCGTCCATTCCCGACTGTCTGGCTTCTTCAACCGAACTAGGTGTCCAATTGGTAATGAGTTCTTCAGCGCCATTGGCTTCTGCAGTACGTTGTAGACCAACGGCTTCTAATGTCTCTAACGGATTGGATTCCCTGAATGCTCGACTTGCATTTGTCGCCACAACGGTTGACACTGCTTTAATCCGTCGTTCGGTCATGGCGGCATTAGCGGCATACCCTCCACCCGCGCATACTCCCAGCAGACCAATCCTGCTGCTATCTACAAATGGCTGCCTGGTCAGATAATCGACGGCACAGCGTATGTCTTCTATACGGGTAGCCGGATCTTCAAGATACCGGGGTTCTCCACCACTTTCTCCCTGATACGACGCATCAAAAACAAGCGTGATAAAACCACCCTGCGATGCCAGCTTTGCCGCATATAAACCGGCTGTTTGTTCTTTTACGCTACTGCCGGGGTGCACACAGACGATGGAGGCATATTTCTTCTTTTCATCAAACGATTCCGGGAAGAACAGGTTGGCGGCTACCTCCCAGGTCCGGTTTTTAAATCTTACGGATTGCGGCATTGCTTTCGTTGAACTAGTTCAATGCAAATGTCAGCATCCGTAGCCGACCAGGAGTTTCCAAACTGCTTTTCGTTGTAGCTAAACCGCAGGTTACGATCTAAAAGCCCTTGATACTGACCAACTCATTTGGTCCTAAATATCCGGACACGAAACTTAGTATGTGACGATTTGTAGTTGACAGGTATCAAAACAAACCATCCAATTAAATGCCCATTTTTTAAAGCAGATGTATGAAAAGTCCTGCACTGCATTGCGAAACGTTTTGGTTGGGTTTTCCTTACAAAACTTCATCAGGCCTACGGTGAAATGAAAATGAGTGCCGATCACTGATTTAAAGAAACACCGAATGGGAGTAATAGTCTAAAAAATCAGTTACGGGTGTTGCTCGCGTCAGCAGGGGTCTCTTTTCGGTGTTCATCCGGAAAACAGGTTATGTTCATCGACTAGGTTATGCATACGCCTTGCCGTTCAATTGGCTTATCCGGGCTTCATTCGGATTATACCTGGAGACGATCCCAGAAAGCGGGCGGCTCTACACCCAGCGTGCGTAGGTAGACATAAGCCTGAGCCCGGTGATGAATTTCATTATCGATCAGGTAGAAAAGAAACCAGTAGATAGGTCCTTCATACAGCCCAAAAGCCTTATCGACTTCCTGGAAACGCGAGGATGGAATCTGCGGCCAGTGGGCATTAATCTTCTGGGTCACCCGATCCCACTGGTCCAGCACCTGCTCTTTCGTCGTTACTTTAGGCTGTACCTCCACCCCCTCGCTAAAGGAAGGCCACTCACCTGAAATAACGCCTTGCATGCTTTGGTCGGCCATCTGCAAAACTTCATCAATTAATGCCGAACAAGGTCGCATGCCACCCAGCGTATACGAAAAGAAGTGCTCCTCGGGGTAAGCCTCGATCAACCGGCGGGTGAGTCCCCGGTGTCCCTGCCAATGGGCAAGAAGTTGCTCGGGTGAGATAACGATCTGATCCGTCGTTTGGCTAAGCTGCGCTGTATTTTCCATGACTTGCTCTTGTTGAAGTTGTCGATTGATTTACAAGACAAAGAAAAGCTAGGGGAGTGACAGCCGTATGTCAGTAGTGAACCCAGTCGTATGCCTCTTTTGCATTTTAGTCAACAATTTACCGCCTTACAAATCATCATCAGGCCAAGGAGAAACGACTTATATTCCATAAGTAAATCTCACTTGTCTCAAGGAGGAGCGAATTGTGAGACATTGATTTATCATTTCTGTCAAACACCATAAGTAGTATACGCCACTTCAAGACCCATTAACAGCACGTTGAAGATAACAATAGCTGCCAGCGCCGTTTTGCAGAGTTTGAAGAAGAACGTAACGCGCACGTCGGGTAAGGCAGTGGTATGGGGATCGCTCATTATGGTATCGAAGCAACGGTTCCTTTACTGCAAGAGGGGCAAACCCGCACAAAGCAAGTGGGTGGGATCGTGCCGTTGCTTCATGTCTTTTAGAAGGCGCTGGTGTGAGTGGAAGTGTTCTATCCAGTCACAGACCTGCATCGGTACGGCGCTGATGGTTTAGAAATACCCCCCAAGTACCCGCTTTTGATCGTAGAAACGCCGTTCTTGGGGCAGTATACCTTCGATGACGGCCGGGTCGGACGGTACCGTACGCAGGATGTCGAATAGAAAAAAACGCTCTTCATCGGGAACGCGAAATAGAGGACGTTTCAGCCGCGACCGCACGAAGGGGTAGAATAACAGCAGCGAGCCGGGCAGTAACTGGGCCGGATTTAACTCGGCGATGGTCTGCGTTACACAGTCGTCGATTACCGAATCGGCCACGAATAGGTCGAGCCAGGGGTGCGGTAGATGACCTAGCCCGGCGGCTTCCAGTTGCGCGATCAACTGCACCACGATGCCGGTGAATTCAACGTATGTCTGGTCTTCCTGCTGCTCCATGCCTGGAATGAACCGGAGCCCGGAGGTGAGGTTCAGCGTTAGCTCGTCGGGCATGGAGTAAAACGAGGTGGCTTCAATGAAAAAGGCGAGTCCGGTGGGCGGAAAGTTGCGGTCGGCGGGCACAGACGCGCCGTTGCCCCGGATGTAATCGAAACGCCCGTCGTCCATCAATACCCGCATGTTAGCCAGCATCGTCGGTACGTCGAGGTAAAACAAGCGGAGCGTTCGGGCGCGTTCGCAGGCCGGAATCAGCAGGATGGTGGCCCGCACGATCAGGGCGCACTACCCCAGCATCGACCACCGTCCGATCGGCCGTTACCGCATGAATTTGACGGAGGCTGCCTAGGTCAATCACCAGCCCGCCTTCGACCTGCGCCTGTCCAAAAGCCGTGTGGCCGTTGCCCCGGCCCACAATCCGCAGCCGGAACCGCCGGGCAAAGTGCATCATCGTAACGACATCATCGACCGACCCCGGGTAGAGAATAGCCAGGGGTGATCGGGAAATCAGGTGGCCATAATCATCGGCTGCCGCCGACGAATGTAAAAGGATTACGAAAGCTGAACTTAGAATAATATCACAGCATAAACCTGAAGGGATTCGTAGCACAACATAGGGAAGCTGGCCAGACAATTAAGGGACAGTCATTACATTACCTGGCGAGCGAAAATCGACGAATTTCGTAGACGAGCTGATTTTTACCCGAAAACAAAGGTTTATTCATTTTACGAAGAACCAGCTTGCCGGGTTCGAAATGCAAAATACGGTAACTACTTAACACAGTGCCAGTCTTGCCGACATACTGCATAGAATCTCCATTAATAATTTGGTAGCGAACGGGTCGCGCTTCGGCTTCCTTCCGCATAGTCATCGTTCCAAATCCGTCGTACTCGTAGATGATCTCGTCAGAATTTTTGGGTACAGTTTTCGTCTCAACGAACCCGTTGGTATACGAGTAAATGGAATCCGTTTTCCATGCTCCTTTCAGGTCAACTTCGGTCACCCGGAATTTTGGTTGACAACCCACCATGAGTAAGACAAGCAAAGCGATCTGATAAAGTTTTGTACCAATGTATTTTGTCATGAGTGCTAGTATACTTGTGCTTTTTCTAGTGGTACCAGGTCGGACAACTGACACCACTAGAAAAATAAGCTCAGTCGCTTTTGTTAATTTACGTAGTACTGATTCTGCTTTAACACCCCATCGCTCAAGTCGATTTCGCGCTGCGGCAGGGGGAAATAATAGTGCTTCGGTTTGCTAAACGTACGGCCAGGTTTGTAAGGGCCTCGATCCTTTTTGTAATGCGCGACAATGTCAATCAGGCCGGCTTTATCCCAGCGCATCAGATCCTGATGGCGTTCGTTTTCGCCTGCCAGCTCGACCCGGCGCTCATGCATGATGTCGGTCATAGTAGCGCCCGTCTTCGCGTTCAGACCTACTCGTTTCCGTACGGTATTAAGTTCCGTATCCCCGCTTTGTGCCGAGCGGATTTTGGCCTCAGCAACCAGCAGGTAGACATCCGATGTCCGAAGCCATGGCGCATTGAGCCCCTGATCCATGTCACCTGCATCGGTGAAACCAGTATATTTGCGGAATGCATGCCCTGTTACACGGGTCAGGTCGGGTGTAAATGTGCTAATCCCGTTCGCTTTCCGGTCGACCTTGTCGCCATCGACCAGCACGGTGTAGGCTCGACGCGGATCGCCCGTTTCAAACTCACTGACGAGGTCAGCGATGGGCTCGTGAAAGCCCCATCCGCCCCACGAGCCCACCGTATGGTAGTAGGCCGGTGAGTCGTCGGTCGTCCAGCCCGACTTGTATTGCAGCGAAAAGAGAATTTCGGAATTATTTTCTGTACCAAGCTGAAAGTTCTGGTCGAAGCTGGGAGCTAGTTGATAGGCTGGGTTGCCAATTACTTTTGTCCCGGTGGCAATGGCTTTGGCCCACTGCGATTGGTAGACATACAACTTGGTCAAAAAACCATTGGCGGCTCCCTGCGTGGCCCGGCCCACATCATTGCCACTGTAAGATACCGGCAGCAGACTGGCAGCTTTTAGGAAGTCTGACTCAGCTTGTGCCTGAACCTCGGCCAGTGACGATTTGGCTTTGTTAAAATTGCCGGTTAGGACGTCGGCTTCGAGCAGGATAGGCACTTCACCGTAGATCACCGCTAACCGCCAGTACACGAAGCCGCGCAAGAAATAGGCTTCGCCCAGACTACGGTTTCGGATACTCTCGTCCATAGTCACTTTAGGCGCATTGATCAGCACGGCGTTGGCACGGGAAATCACTTCATATTTGCTCGACCACGTATTCAGGATGTGGGTGTTAGTTGGGTCGAAGGTGAACAACTCAAGCGATGTTTCGTCGGGGTGATCACCCGCACGGTTCATGTCGTCGGAGCAGTTGTCAAAGGTGTACTCGGTATGGGCGAAGCCGTCTTCATCGAGTAGCGGGGCGTAAATCGCGTTGGTGGCCGACACGACGTCGTCGCCATTACGCCAGAACTTGTTCGACGCTGTCAGACCGTAGGGAGTCGATTCGAGCAGGTCTTTCTGGCAGCCCGTTAGGCTCAGTATGAGTAGTAGACTGGCAAATGTGGGTATATGTTTCATTAGAAGGAATGACGTTTTAACATGTCGTTTCAGACAGGACGGGTGAATTTAAAAAGCCAGTGTAGCGCCCAACGTGAAGGTACGAGCCTGCGGGTACTGAGCGTAGTCGACATTTTGCTGCGCGTACTGTCCCTGCGACCGGTCGCCATCGGCAAAGCCCAGTTCGGGATTCAGCCCCGTATATTTTGTGATCGTAAGCACGTTCTGCCCCGTCACGTAAATACGTGCCTGCGACAGGCCTAGCCGGTTCATCAGCGGTTTGGGCAAGGTATAACCGAGCGTCAGGTTTTTCAGCCGCAGAAAGTCGCCCCGCTCAATGAACAGGTCAGAGGTGCGGAAGTTACGGTTTGAGTTGGTGATGCTTACACGTGAAATGCTGTTACTGCTGTTCGGGCCAGTCCAGCGGTTCGTTTCGTCGGCGTAGAGATTAAACGAATAACTGGCGTCGAGCCCCTGCATCCGGTCGGCGTTGTAGATATCGACGCCACCCTGACCAAGGAAAAACAGCGTCATGTCAAAGCCCTTGTAGGTAAGACCCGTATTTAGACCGTAGGTGACTTTGGGCTGCGGGCTGCCCAGAATCGTGCGGTCATTGTTGTCGATAACTCCATCGCCGTTTAAATCCTGAAAACGTACATCGCCGGCGTGGATCAAGCCTTGAGCCCGACGTGGGTCGTTAACCAGTGCCGGGTCGGCGTCGATCTCGCCCTGCGTCTGATAGAGCCCGTTGGTACGCCAGCCATAAAATGTTCCATAAGCATATCCCTCATAGCTGCGGGTAATCTCCTGATCGGTGCGGCCGTAGGTCTGCGATCCCAGGAAACTGCCGGGCGTCAGTAGTTTGGTAATCCGGTTCTTTATGAACGTCGCGTTCCCGCTGACCGACAGCGACAGGTCGCCGATTTTTTTCTGATAACTCAATTCCAGTTCCAGCCCCTGGTTACGTAGCTGCCCCACGTTCTGGTCGGGAATGGTAGCCCGCCCCAGCGTACCCAGCGAGGGGGGCGATAGCAGCATATTCTTAGTGTCCTTGATGAAATAGTTGACGGATGCCTGTAAGCGGTTTTGCAGGAAGCCCGCATCGAGCCCGAAATTGCTCATCTCAGCTGTTTCCCAGCCAATGTTGGCATTGGCGAGCCGTCCCTGTGCAGAACCCGACGTATTCTGGTCGCCGAACGAATAGCGATAGTTCGAGTTGATAAGCGCCAGGTATTGCAGCGAGCTGACGTTCTGATTCCCCAACTGACCCCAACCGCCGGTTACTTTCAGATTACTGACAGTTGACAGGGCGTTCTTGAAAAAGGGTTCGTCGGACACGCGCCAGCCGAGCGAGAAAGCCGGAAAGTAGCCCCACTTGTTGCCCGGTGCAAACTTCGAAGAGCCGTCGGCGCGAAAGGTGGCCGTCAGCAGATAGCGATCTTTGTAGGCGTAGGTGCCCCGGCCGAATACCGATTGCAGGGCATCGTAGCTACGACCACCGTCCAGGCCGTTACCAATAGCGACAATCGAACCGGCGTAGCGCATATACCTTAAGTCTGTGTCTTCGCTGGCGAAGTCGCGCCCACGCGTGGCCGAATACAGATCGTTGAAAGTCTGCGAGGTATAGCCACCCACTAGCCCGAGCGTGTGCTGACCAAACTGCTTGTCGTATGACAGAAAGTATTCCTGCAGGAAGGCCCAGTACTTATCATTACTAAGCGTCAGTTGGTTATACGATGATGTGCGGTACTGATCGGTAACCTTGACGGCAAATTCACGTGTGTTTGAGAAGGTTGCGTCGAGAGCGAGGTTAGCGCGGGCTTTAAGTCCTTTTATAATCTCGAACTCACCCGTCACGCTACCCAGCAGCCGGTTGCGGGCGTTATCTTTATCCTGCGTATCGATGGTGTATTGCGGGTTGTTAATATCACCAAATGCACCTTTCCCCTGCGTGGTACTGTAAGTGCCATCGGCGTTCATCACAGGCAAACCGGGGTGAAACCGGATTGCACTCCAGAGCAGCCCGTCCTGCGCCGAAAGGGTATTCGGCGCATTGTCGTGGGTGTTTGTAAACTGGAGGTTCTGACCTATTTTGAGCCGTTTACTGATTTTGTGGTCCGAGTTGATGCGGAATGTATACCGTTTGTAGTACGAATTGCCGATGATCCCCGTTTCGTTGTAATAGCCGCCAGAAATGGCAAACGACGAGTATTTACCACCTCCACGAAGCGCCACATCGAAGTTTTGCGTAACACCTTGCCGCAGAATTTGATCCTGCCAATTGGTTTGCTGGGTCTGGTATTGTGAATCCTGCCAGATTGCCGGAACCGTCAGGGCATCGTTGGTGTAGGCTTCTCGCTTGATAGAGGCCAACGTAGGTGCGTCGAGTACCGCTAATGTTTTGATACGGTTTGAGACGCCCGCGTAACCGTTAACGCTTAGCCGTAGGTTGTCGTCGAACCGCCCCCGTTTTGTCGTTATTAGCACAACGCCGTTGGCGGCCCGCGTTCCGTAAATCGCTGAAGCCGATGCATCTTTCAGGACGTCAATGCTTTCGATGTCGTTTGGGTTGACGTCATTCATGCTACCGGCCGGAACTCCATCAATGACGATAAGCGGATCGGCGTTGTTGACCGTGCCTAGTCCCCGAATACGAATGGAGCCCGCATTGCCCGGTGCGCCACCGTTTCGCACGACGTTAACACCTGCCGCCCGTCCTTGCAGGGCTTGCTGCGCGCCACCCGACGGCAGGTTCTGAATGTCGGCCCCTTTCACGGCCGAGATAGCCCCGGTCACGTCTTTCTTTTCCTGCGTACCATACCCGACAACCACTACTTCGCCAAGTTGCTGAACATCGTTCTTCAGCGTTACGTTGATCGTCGCACGATTGCTGACGGGTACTTCCTGCGTGGTATAGCCGATAAACGAGAAGACCAGCGTACCGTTTGCGTCCGGAACGGTCAGCGAATAGTCGCCGTTGGTATCAGTAACGGTACCGGTACTAGTACCTTGCAGCACGATACTGACACCTGGAATACCCTGTCCGTCCTCGCCTGTCACCTGGCCCCGTACCGCCACGGCCTGCTTAACGCTGATGACCAGTGACTGAATGCCAACCGATGGCGGCATCAGCTCCACGGAAGGTTTTTCAGTAGCAGTCTTATCGGCCGTTTTGACGATGAATACGGATTTTTTGACCTGTTTGACGGTAAGGTTTTGTGGCGACAGCAGGCGATCCAGGGCGGTTATCAGGTCTTTGGCCTGCATCCATTCTTCCGATGGCACTGGTCGGTTATCAAGCGTAGTTGCTGCATAGCCAATCGTTACACCGTAGCGTCGTTCCAGTTCGGACAGGGCATCTTGAGTTGAACGAAAGGCCTTGGGGCGGTGAACGGACTGACTATGCCGAGTCGTTGCTAGTTGTTGAGAGGCACTAGGTTGCGCGTTTAGCAACTGACAACCGGAGAAGGTCAGCAACAGTACGGCTGCAATGGGCCGTTAATGGGTAGATCGTTCATCATGTACTGGTTGGTCATTAGAGATACAATGTTCAGTTTTCGGTTTACAATTTTCTGATCTCTCGTTCTCGGTCAATTACATGCTTCCTATCGAAGACTAGTGTAAACCGCAAACTGAATACCGCAAACTGTCTACAGTTTCGGTTTGATACGGATGTGTTTGGGGGTTACGATAGATACGGTGAGGTCGTTGGCTTCGGCGATGGCAGCAAGCAGTATATCGGGGTCACGAGTTGGCAGATGGATGGTCATCCGGCGATTACGCAGCGTAGAGTCGGAAAACTCGATCCGGTAGTCGAGGTCCTGCTTCAGTAAATCGGCTATTTCACCCAGTGTGGTATTGTCGAAAATAAACTGCTGCGTCGCCCAGGCGCTATACACAGCAGGTTGGACCCGCCGACGAACGATAGCCTGTTTTTTATACGCCGGTACGTCGATCAGTTCGCCCGGTACCATGCTGATAGGTGTCGACTGACTGGCCACGTGCAGGCGAACACGTCCGCTGTTGAGTATGATGCGTGTTTGTTGGGTCTGTTCATCGACGGTAAAGACAGTCCCTAAAACTTCGACCTGTAGCTGATCGGGCGTCTGTACGATGAACCGCTGGTTATTCGACTGATGGGTAACGGAAAACTGCGCCTTGCCCGTTAACCATACCGTCCGGGGTTCGTCGGCCGGCCAGTGCCGTGCTAACCGTATCGTAGCGCCGGTATTTAATACAACTGTCGACCCGTCGGGCAGCGTTACCGTACGGGGAGAGTCTGCAGTACCGTTGTATTCGGTCATGCCTATATTTATCCGATAAAGGATCATGCCCAATGCCAGCAGTAACAGGCTACTCAACGCGACTGCAATACCAAGCCGGCGCCTTCGGGCGGGAGCGGGAGGCTGCTGGCGAACTTGGTAAGCCGGGGCTGGGCCATCTTTCTGTGCCTGAATAGCCACCCAGACAGCTGCCTGCGCGCCAGCCGGTGGGTCGACGGGAGAAAGCTTCCACATTGTTACCAACTGTCGGGCAAGCCGAACATCGGCGGCTTTATGGGGGTGCTGATTCAGCCAGACTCTCCAAACGGACGAATTTGCCGAGTCGGTATGTTTTACCCATTTAATAAAATCGGGGTCGTTCGCCAGTTCTTCCGCCGAAAAATGATCGTACTGCTGCATGTTTGCTCGCTGAAATCAGCTGATTACAACCTAACGTTCCTGTTTTCAGAGAAGCAATGGCAGCTTTGCGTCGGTTTTACCGGTTTTTAAAAGATTTTTTGAAATTATTTATAGCCCAACACTTGGATAACTATTGACATGATCAAATAGGATAAACAAGACGACCATTGGCCATGTGAAGTTTAAGGGGGTTAATTGCCTACGTAAATTCCCCATAGCTTCGTGGATCAGATTGTAAACACTTCGGGTCTTAAGTGTCATGATCTCGGCTATCTCAGCATGAGTCAGCTCGTTTATGTACAGCAACGTAATGGCCTCTTTCTGTCGGTTGGTCAGTTGATTGATCGCTCGCTGCAATTGCGCTTGTCGCTGCTGAGCCGTTTCCTGAACGATAAGTTCGAATTCGTATGAGACAGATTGTGTAACCTGGTTAGTTTCATCAAAGGCCGTAGCGGATACGAAAGGGGCTTGCCTGCGAATAGATAGGTATACCTGACGACGCATCGCTTTGAGCAGGTAGAATTTAATAGCTACATCGGTCGCCAGATTCCGGCGGCTTCGCCAAATTTCAATAAACAAGGTTTGGATGCAATCTTTTACCAACTCCTCATCTTGAACAATATGATAGCCATATTGATACAGGATCGAGAAATAAGTTGAATAGATAGTCGAAAAGGCTTTTTCATCACCAGCCTGAAACTGCTGCCATAACTCATGTTCATTCGAAGTATCCATTCGTTTGTCAGTTCAGAACTCTGAATTGCAGGAACGGTTTGATGCTCATCGGAAGAATAGTTTGCAGAAGGCCGTTTCCACTGATAATGACGAAGATACTAAATACTTAAACTTGGTGTACGTTGTCAAATGTTGGTAGAACACCCATGTACAGAACAGCTTTACAAACGCTCGGCTCCGTCGTCTAAAGTGAGAGCCTTATTCCTAACGAATCTCCTACCGATAAATTGGTAGAAGATTCGTTAGGAATTAATCGACTTTAATACGTTGGCAAACGAACTCGCTGGACGGTTTTGTGACAATTGTACAACCAGACCTTCAGCTGTACGCTCAAAAGAGAGGGCTTGTGGTTAGCTTACCGATTTTTCAGTATTTACTACTTTAGGTTGGTTTAAACTATTTTGAGCCAGCGATTTGATGGTCACCTTACAGTCATTTGGCCAGTCCATCAAGGCAGCATACAATACATCGCCCTTTGTCGTAAAACGGATATCGGCAGAGGTGAATTTTGTCTTCCCCTCGTTGAAACCCTGCCCGGTCAGCTTTGCCTGTTTTTCCGTAGATGGTCCTTCGCCATACACCTTCCAGAAACGGGTGTCATATATACTTACACTGTTGCCGTTCATCCAGCGACTGAACTTGCTACATTTGACTGGAGACTTTTTTTAGGCAGATTTGGGACCAAATTTTAATTTGACCATGGTTAAGTGACCGCAACGGCGGACCTTCTATATTTGACCGAACCGGCGGACCGGAAGCATTTAAGGAAATGGCCCGCCCCGGCGGACCGGTCGAGTTATCGTATGCAAAAGGATCAATTCAAGAGGCTGCCCGCGAATTGGACATTGATCCAGGACGAATCAGTAAATAGCGGCAACGACACATAAAGAACGACCAAACGTTACCTGCCAATCAATGGATGTCAATTCGAAATTTTCCAGAATAAACTCAGGCAACAGGAACTGGATGATAGGCAAGAAACTCTCCAAAGCAAGTAGGTTTGATTAAGAGCACAAACCAAGAAAAATACAACGGATCAATTCCAAAAGTTGTGGAGCATCAAGGATTAAGCATATAACTGAGTTAGGCGGTACAGAAAGAATTCGATGTTTCGCACCCCGCGGAATTGACTTCGAAATGCTTTGATCTTCGCATTGAACGACTCGGCTGAAGCGTTGGTACTGCGGTTGTCAAAGTAGTTGAGAATCGTTTCATAATGATTTTGGATAGAACGGGCCACGGTGTTGAAAGTTTTGAATCCCGCTTGGCGTACTTTTTCATGCCATTTGGCCAAGCGGGCTAAGCCATAACTAGCTAGCTAGACGGGCCTTCTTACACTTATCCACAGGTGGCCTGATTTAGCCGGAATGTATGGCCTGTCATGGCCGTATTGAATGGCCTACTTTAGGCCGAAATATACAGGGAGCATACGTGATAAATTACTCGATCTAGATTATGGGCTTAATTTAAGCAGAAGGGTTAGTAGTTCACAATTCACAAAGTCTTAAAAAAACGCTCTTAATGAGAGGCAGGAACATTAAAGTATCTACGTCCCATTGGGAGCGCTTTTTGGGACGCCTTGTTTTAAGTACGATCAACGAGTATCCGTCGCACACGTCACACCAAAAATGGGAAGAAGTTCAACAAGTCTATGACTCAACCATGCAGCGGCCACACCATGATGGCCGCATTTTTATAAAATCTGTCCAGTTTATTGGAGGCTACGACAAGCCCCTAATGAACTCGGACAAGCTCTTTTTTACTGATTAGGGAAATAAATACGAAACGTAGCCCCTTGACCCAGTTGACTCTGGGCCCAGATAACCCCACCATGATTAGCCACCACTTTTTCACAAATGGCCAGACCAATTCCCGTGCCCGCAAACTTATGTTTACCATGCAACCGCTGAAAGACCTGGAAAATGCGTTGGGTGTACTTCTCATCAAAGCCAATCCCATTATCAGCTACCTCAATCAGGTAATATGCCGGGGTTTGACGGGTGGGTTGAAGCAGGGTTGGAAGGCTACTCGCCGGTACGACTTGACAACGGATTTGAACATGGGGAGCCCGATTGGCTTGCCGAAATTTTAAGGCATTACTGAGCAGATTTTGAAACAGTTGGCCTAGCTGGGAGGCATCCCCGATGATGGTGGGTAACGCGTCAATCTGTAAGGTGGCCCCGGTTTCCTCTATCAGTAAGTCCAGATCCGCTACCGCTGTCTGAACGACACGAGTAAGAGATACCGGTAGGGTGGTATCCTGTTGAGTCGAAATGCGGGAATATGCCAGCAGGTCTCGAATCAGAATCGACATGCGACTGGCGGCCAGCTGCATGCGGTGCAGGTGATCAGCCCCCTCGCCTAGTTGCCCTCCATATTGAGTGCTTAGTAGATCGCCAAATTGTTGAATCTTGCGCAAGGGCTCCTGTAAATCATGGGAGGCAATGAAGGCGAACTGTTGGAGATTCTCGTTGGAGCGGGTGAGAT
This sequence comes from Spirosoma pollinicola, assembly GCF_002831565.1. NCBI lineage: Bacteria > Pseudomonadati > Bacteroidota > Cytophagia > Cytophagales > Cytophagaceae > Spirosoma > Spirosoma pollinicola. Next base: position 8,340,805 of record NZ_CP025096.1, read on the forward strand.
CCCGATTAGCCTCAGCTAACCCTTGATTAGCCCGTTCCGTGGCTTGCTGACTGGCCCATAACTCGTCGGTCCTTTGCTGGACCTGGCGTTCGAGTTCCTGTTGCAACTCCCGTTGGGCGGTAATATCCAGCACCGTGCCGTCAATGCGAACGGGCTGCTTAAAGGCATCCCACTTGACCTGCCCGTTGGTGCGTAGAATACGCTGACGACCCGTTGTGGCATGAGTGACGGTGTATTCAACCTGGTAAAAGCCATTCGAGTCCGGCTTGAGGGCGTCGTTAAGTACCTGACTAATCCACTTTCGTTCGCTTTCCTGGATCGCATTCATCGAGGTGGCTACGTCCGTCAACTCGGGCAGGCCATACAACTCGGCTACCCGGGGTGATTTAGTGATGCGCTGGGTAGCCACATCAATGCGATACGAACCGAGTTCGGCTAAGTCGATGATGGATTGTAAACGGCTCTCACTTTCTTTTAATGCCCGCCGGGCTACCTCTTGTTGGGTCACGTCAACAGCTGTTTCCAAGACCGCATACACCTCACCGGCTGCGTTCCGTAAGGGCTTTAGACTGAGATCGAAATAATAGGTACCGGGTGTGCCGTTGATGGTCAAGCTGGCCGGGACACCCGTAGCCACATAGGCTTCTGCGGTAGCAAAAACGCGATCCAGTAGGGAAATAGCCGCTACATCAGCGTCCGTATTGATCAACACATCCCGAATCGGCTGGTTCAGAATGGATCGACCCTGCCCAAAAAAGGTAATCATCGCTTCATTGGCGATCTCAATGACCAGGTTACGGCCCACAAACAGGCAGGTGGCTACCGGAGCCTGTTCAATGAGGGTACGAAAGCGGAGTTCGCTTTCGACAACAGCCCGACGATTCAGTACTTGTTGGGTTACATCCTGACAAAGGACCATGACGCCGGTAATGGACCCATCCAACTCGGTGAAGGGTTGATAAACCAGATTTAGAAAGCCTTCCTTTTTTCCCCCGTCAACATGTACCCAATAGGGTTGATCATACAAAAAAACCGGCTCACCGGTCTGTCGAACCTCCTTGAGGATGGTCCGGAAAGGTTCCTCGGCTTCTGGAATGATATCAAATAAACACTGGCCCTGCAACGCCTCCACGGGGCGATCAATCAAGCGGGCGTAAGCCTGGTTGACAATGGTCACCCGCATCTCCTCTCCGGTCAGGACAATGATGGCGATCGATGCCTGGCGTACTAAGGTTTGAAACCGTTGCTCAGACCACTGGAGTTGATGAACGAGATCAACCTGGGGTGTTGTTTCGAAACAGGTGACCAAAACCCCTTGCACCTGGCCCGTTTGATCGAAGGCCGGGCTGTAACTAAATGTCCAGTATACCTCTTCCAGCCGCCCGTTGCGATAGATGGGTACTACCTGATTCTCATACCAAACCGATTGAGCCGTCGTCATGACCTGCTCAATCAAGGGGCCTATAAAGTCCCAAATCTCTGGCCACACCGCTTTGGCTGGTTTACCCAACATATGCGGGTGCTTGCCATTGTTGCCTAAGCTAGGTCGGTAGGCGTCATTGTAGAAGCAGATGAGTTGGGGTCCCCACCAGAGAAACATGGGGAAAGCTGAGTGCAATAGATTCCGGACGGTGATTTGTAAGCTCGCTGGCCACTCGTCCATAGGGCCTAAGGAAGTATGTGCCCAATTATACTGGCGAGTCAGTTCACCCATTTCCCCACCGTCGGCCAGGAACACAAGAGGAGTAGCCGTCGTGTTTGTTTTCAAGGGAATTAGTATTGAGAACTTGCTAAGTTATTTACGCTAATCGGATTACACAAAACCCATTCGTAATAAACGTTTCGTTCATGGGGTTTGTTAAACCGGCGCTAAACACTTTATTAGTTATAGGCTGGTTCAGGTCAAGTCTTTTGCCAGTACCCATCATTTGAACGATTTATTGGGGGCGCGGCGTCCGACGAACGAAATAAATCGTTGATAGTCGAACCATTCGCCAAATCAACTGCTTGGCTTGGCAGTTGGTTGTAATCTGAATAGACATAAACAATTCTCAAATAAGGCTCCTTTATTAGCCAAATGAGACCTTGTTTACCCAGTATTATTGGAAGGGCTTACTGGCTGATATTCTGCGGCCACCAAGTAGCAACGAGTAATCAATTGGCGGGTTCGCGATGATTAGCCTGACTTACTAGATCTTATCCCTACTTGGCATCCTTCTTACCTATTTGGTAGTCACCTCAAGTAAGGAAATCTGGTGGGACGATAAGAATCCAGCAAAGCTTCCTCCTGATCGCTAAGTAACTCGCTGGCTATCAGTCGGCCAACCACGGCTGCCAACGTTACACCGGCATGCATCACGGCCACATAGAGTCCGTCGATACTGCTTATTCGACCGATGATCGGGAGTCCGTCCGCAGGAATGGGCCGGTTCCCTACCCTAACAGTCGTTAGGGTCAGTGGACCTACATGATGCCACTGGCCTTTTATGTTGTCCAGGCTTCGGCGGGCTATCGCCTGGGGGTTATTCTCGATGGAATCATCCAGGAACTCTTCAGCACACAGCGTCAGCGTAGGAGAAGCCGCTCGTAGTTCCAGTGAGGGAGAAGAAACGATCCGGTTTACAAACGGATGGGCAGTCCGAAACGCCACCAGTATAGCGGGCGAGTTAGCCAGGGGCAAGTGGACTGCCAGTGGCTGGCATAAGGTGGTTGCCTCCACTCCGGTGGCTAAGACAACCAAGTCAGCACGTATCACACCATGAGCCGTAAGCACCCCCGTAAGGCGGGAACCGCTCACCAGCAAGGAGACGACCTCATTCCCCAATTGACAGCTGACACCCGCTTGGCGAGCGGCAGTGATCAAGCCCGGTAGGGTTAAGTTAGGATCTATTGCCCCTTCCTTTGCAGCCCATATGGCCCGGGAAGGCACCTTTTTTAGATTGGGCTCCAGCCGTTGTATATGTAGCTGATCGATTACGCGCACCGTATAACCAGCCTCCATGAGTCTGCCCGCCAGTCGCTCAGTTTGATTGGGATCATCCCGCCAAGTCAACGCACCCGACCAATTCAGCTTGAGTTGTCCCTTCAATTCCTCATCCAGTCGGTGCCAGTCCGCTATGGCTTGTTGCCTCAGGGCGATGTAAGTCTGCGGTGACTCGGGGTTAACCGTAATCCAGCCGAATGAGTTAACCGTTGCCCCATCCGCTGGATTGGGCGCTTTATCCAGCAAAGTAACTTGTGCCTGACCTCGTTGTAACTGGTAAGCCAGGCTGGCCCCCACAATACCCGCCCCTACCACCACAATATGAAGCTGTTTGCTGATCATCTAGTTTTGCCTGTTTAGTGGTCAGTACCCGTCCCGTGTTATCAGAGTCGTGCTGGTCGAAGGAGCCAGCCAAACCAGTCAAGGCTGCTACAAACTTGGCGGCTTACCAGGACCAATTTATCAGTTTCATATCGAACAGAGGCTATTTATTTGTATAGCTTTACCGGAGTGTCTTACCATGGCGCTGTAGAGGAGAGGCAATTTTTATTCTTGCCAAATTTTACGTGTTACCACCATCACTTGGCAAGGGCTATATAGAGGCGACATGCTAAGCAACTCCTGCCTACAACCATTCTGAGCTTGAAAAATGCTTGCAGCAGCCTTTTGTTAATGATTACCGGACTAAGAAGCCCCTATTACTTAATCTCAGATAATGCTCTCAATTAGCGATAAAAAACAGACCAATCATCCCCGCTGCGTACACCACTAACACCACAATCGAGTCCAGGCCCATCCGAGCTAGCTGATAGGTCGGCCGAAATACAAAGCCCATCAAATAGACGACCGTCAGTAACATGGCTAAGCCCGTCAAGTAAATATCCGCTTTATGCGCCGTGGGTAAAACAGCCTTGCCCGAAATGAGCACCGCTAAGGGAAACAGCACTGGCAGAAAAGCATTTCCCCCAAAGATATCGCTTACCGCCAGTGAATAGGCTTTTAGTTTGACCGACGCCAGACCCGTGGCCACTTCAGGCAGCGAAGTAGCCGCTGCCAGCACCGTAGCTCCGAAGACGACCCCACTCATGCCGATCCTGCCGGCAATGGCTTGCCCACTCTCTTCCAGGGCAAAACCACCCGCCAGTGTGGCCAGCGAGGCTAAGGTAAAAATTACCAGGCTACGGGCCGTCGTTGGGAGCGAAGCACCCGCCGACAGGCTTTGTTGATTGGGTTTAGCTGGCTGGGTACCTTTCAGTTGCCAGGGTAAGCCCGTGCGCGCTTTGCCAATCAGGTAAACGCCACTAATCCAGACCAGTAGCAGCAGACATCCTGCTGGCGTCACTCGGGCCAGGATCAGTTGCGGAGGTAGCTGATGGCCCATAATCACGATGGTAAGCATCGCCATCACCAGTAGCCCTTCGAGTACGGGTGTCAATGAGGTCTGCCGGGAGGTCAGGGTATGTTCTTTACCCACTCCGATCGCATCCAGAATCACGAGTACAACCGTCTGCAGGGCGACACCGCCCAGAATATTGCCAATAGCCAGTTCCAACTGGTTACTCATGGCTGCGCTGATGGTAATAGCAATCTCGGGCAGGTTGGTCACCACTGCCAGCACGATGATACCCCCCAGTGCTTGGCCCAGGTTAAATCGTCGGGATAACGTATCCGTTGTGTCAGAGAGTCGGATACCGGCGAACCAGACAATAGCCGCGGCAACCACGAAGATGATCGATAGTGTTAAGGAGGAGAGGGAGTCAAGCATGTGGTGTAAACACATTTGGGGGCTAACCGGACGCCATCATCGTTAATTTATACAGGGTCTATAGCATCGCTCCAATGCCGCCGTTAATAAGGACAGTGCTATAGTGTCAATGATTGCTTCCTGCATTAGGGCATGGGGACACTAACTAGCTGGAGGAAAAGGCTGCGTTGTTGATTCGTTTACCTGCCCAGGAGAGCAAACGCCTTCTCATGAATTGCTCTTTTTTCTTTCAGCTATTCGGCCAATATTAGCGGGTAGAAGCGGATGGCTGTTCTGATTAACAGCAGAGGGCAAGTCAACAGGAGCCCAACAGGTTAATTAATCCATCGATCATGGGATATCGTAACAAAACAAAATCGGTTGGGTTGGGCCTGGTGGCCGGGCTGTTTGCCTATGCGCTAGTTGGTAAACTGGGGTTATATCTCCTCCTCATTAGCTGGAGGGACTACGCGACTCACAGTATCGATAAATCGTATACACTGCCGATGCTCTTTGCCAGGTTACTGGTTGGTCTACTAGCGGCTACGGCGGCCAGCATTTCAGCGACCAAACTGGCCAGCGATTCCGGGAAAAGTGCCTGGGTGGTTAGTCCCCTGGTCTTTATAGTTGCAAGTTACGTTCACTTGCTGACAGCGGTTTGGAGAGAGTACCCAGGTTGGTATCATTGGGCCTATTTACTACCCATCCTACCGGTTATTGGGCTAAGTCACTCCCTCTTGTGTAAGCGGTAGCCTTTAATCCAGGCCGTCAGTCAGCCTTCGGGCTTTGCCATCTCAAAATACGCTCCCACCTGAGACGAAGCAACCTTCATGTATCTGCTCCTCATACCGAGCTTTTTAAGCCAGTTTACTGGCCAGACTTAAGCCAAGAATAGTATCCTGTGAAGGCTGTCCTGCAAAAAAAGAAAAAAGCCTATGCAACGAGTTGGTCTTCCAGCGCATCCTGAAGGAAAACCGAACTAATTTAATGAAATACGTCTGTCAATTTTTAAGAAAGAATCATGGTGTATTTATCGCTATCTTAGGGCTCCTGGCTCAACGAGTACTCGCTCAGCCACCTGACTATGCTAGTAGGGCAATTCAATCATCGAAATCGTGGGTGGATCTCGATTATGTAGGTGATGGCATCATCGGCCATAAATTGGATATCCATTTACCCCTGAGCGGCAAAGCGCCTTTCCCCGTCATTATTTGCATTTATGGCAGTGCCTGGCTCGCCAATAATGCCAAAGGTGCTATCTTTACGGATGGATTAGGACAACGATTATTGAAAGAAGGGTTTGCCGTGGTCGCCATTAACCACCGGTCGAGTGGCGATACGCTGTTTCCCGCCCAGCTTCACGATGTAAAAGCAGCTATCCGATTTGTTCGCGCCAATGCCGCTACGTTTTCGGTAACCGACCAGTTTATCGGACTGACGGGCTATTCCTCCGGCGGTCATCTGGCTTCGCTGGCGGGCACAACCAATCATGTCAAAACAAAAACCATCGACGGTATTGAGGTCGATTTGGAAGGTCATTTAGGTCCGTTTACCCCTGTCAGCAGTCATGTAAATGCGGTCGTGGATTGGTTTGGTCCGACTAATTTTTTACTAATGGATTCCTGCGACCCCCGGATGCATCATAATGACCCCCGATCGCCCGAATCATTACTCATCGGGGGAGGCATAACCCAGCATACATCAAGGGTTGAACTGGCCAATCCCATCACTTATGTTAGCAAAGCGAGCCCGCCCTTTTTACTAATTCATGGGGATAAGGACCCTCTAGTTCCCTTTTGCCAAAGTGAGGAGTTGGCCAACAAGTTGAAGCAGGAAGGGGTGAAAAGCGACTTGATCCAGGTGTCGGGGGGTAGGCATGGCCCAGGCGTACTGAGTGAGTCTTACTACACGAAGATGGTTTCATTCTTCACTACTGAATGGAAGCAGGTAAAGAACTAAACTGAATGTCTAAACGGTGAGCAGCACTCAGCCTGACAACGTGTAATCTCAGAAAATGCTCCTCAAAGTGAGACGAAATAGTGTTTGTGTGCCTACTACCCCAAACGGGGCAATTAAAGAGATGATCATTATGGCAATTAAATTCATCGAATAAATACGAGCCAAGAAGGAATAATCCTTATCTGCTTACCATGTAAGCTGATGGAGGTTAGCTTTGTGATCGAAATACGATGGCTCCCAAAAACAACCATATCCCGGTTATCAAGCTACCTACTGGCATGGGCCAAGGAATTATCATTGCCAGAGGGGTATTCAATGGGGCACCCGATTCTAAGGAAGTAGGGCGAGCGCACCGGGATAGTGGACATTCCTTTTTCTTACAGGAAAAAGGCCTTACTCAGATCGAAGTTGACTTTCAACTCTATCAGGTAGTAGCACCCGCTCTTCTGTACATGCATCCTAATCAAGTGCATCGGTTGGTCGAGTTTAAAGAAGCTACCATCAGCAGTTGGATCATCACCAACGAAAATCTCCTACCAGACTATCTGAAACTATTAGAAGAACTCACCCCAGTCGATCCGCTGCCGCTGCAAACAGACGCACTCACCCTTCTTTCACAAACCGCTTCGCTTTGCCTCCAACTAGCTGAACGAAAGCAGGAGAAACTGCATTACCAGCTCCTGAAAGAAAGCTGCAATCTATTAGTCGCCTTAGTGGCTTCGCAGTATCTGGCCCAGGCTAAACCAACCCACAACTTCACCCGGTTTGACGGGATTACCAAAGCGTTCAAATCCGAACTGGAACGTGAATTTACCACCATTAAAAGTCCAGCCAGCTACGCCGAACGCCTAAACTTATCGACGCCGTATTTGAATGAATGTGTCAAAACAGCGACGGGTCAGTCGGTTTCGTATCACATCCAGCAACGGATCGTCTTAGAAGCCAAGCGCCTGCTTCATCATTCAGATCAATCGGTCAAGGAGATAGCTGCCGCTCTGGGCTATGAGGATTACTCGTATTTTGTCCGGCTGTTTCGTAAAGTGGCGGGTATGAGCCCCCTGGCGTTTCGGAGCAAAAACCTCGATTAGTCCTATACTTACCACGTATCGATATTGCCTGCGCGTTCACTAGCCTGTTCCTTTGTAGCCAATAAACAGCTCGACTAATGAACACACAGGAAGGCGTAAATTTATTAGAAAACAAACGGATAGCTATCGTTGGAGGTGGCCCTGGTGGCCTAACTCTGGCCCGTCTATTACAACTCAAAGGAGCGGATGTGACCGTCTATGAGCGGGATTATAGCCCAAGCACACGGGTGCAAGGGGCCACCCTTGACCTGCATTATGAATCGGGCCTAAAAGCCCTGGACAATGCGGGATTGCTGGACGCTTTTAAGCACGCCTACCGGCCAGGGGCCGACAAAGGGCGGGTGGTCGATACGCAGGCGAACATCCTCTATGACGATCACGGCAAGGACGAGTGCAACGATTTTGACAACGAATCGTTTCGGCCCGAAATCGACCGTGGCGATTTGCGGAGTCTATTATTAGCGTCTCTTCAGGCTGACACCGTCGTTTGGGACAGTCAGCTCGTCCAGATCTCACCAAGGCTTGATGCCTGGCAACTAACGTTTAAAAATGGTACCACCGTTGTCGCCGATCTTGTCGTTGGCGCCGATGGTGCTCATTCCAAAGTCCGTCCGTTACTGACGTCGATCCAGCCTTTTTATGCGGGTACGACCATTGTGCAGGGAAATATAGCCGATGCGGCCACGGCAGCACCAACCATTCATCAACTACTCCAAGGCGGCAAACTCTATACACATACGACGGGGAAATTTTTACATGTATCCGCTAAAGGGGATGGTAGTATTGATTTTTACGTGAGTTGTCGAGTCGATGAAGACTGGCTACAAACCAATGGGATTGATTTTGCTGATCAGCAGCAGTTGCGGGCCTGGTTAAAGCAAGAATTTAGCGGATGGGCCCCAGTTTGGTTTGAGCTGTTTGAGTCAGTAAGCCTGCCCCTTTTGATTCGCCCGCAATATTGCGTGCCCTTCGACCAAAGCTGGGCCTCTCAGCCAAGCATTACTCTATTAGGTGATGCGGCTCATCTAATGCCGCCTTCTGGTGAAGGCGTTAATTTGGCCATGCTGGATGCATTGGAGCTAAGCGAGTGTCTGACGAGTGAGCAGTTTGCCACTACCCAATTGGCCCTAGCCGCTTATGAGAAACCGATGCTAGAACGAGGAACTGAAGAAGCCAAAGTTTCGATGGAGGGGGTGGAGTGGATGCATACCGAATCGGCCAATGATAAGCTGGTAGCGTTGTTTAACGAATAATTTGGGGAAAGCACAAATCAGGGCTTATCTCATAAATGGCTCATTTAAGAGACGAAGGACCATGCATGTATAGGTTTATCAAATGATTGGGGTTGGGTCAGACGCCAACGCGGCCATTTGTGAGATCTTAAAGTAAAACGATTCAGCGAAAAGTCATCAAGAAGACTAGCCAACAGAAGGTAGGCGTCCCAAACCCGGACACTTACTCAATGGAGGTTAACTCCGCACTAAACTGAGTTATTAATTCCTGATCGATGCCGTTCTGCAAGAGTCGAATAAAGGCGGAACCAATAATAGCACCCTGACTGTAGCGATGAACCAATTCGACGTCTGCTCGCTGGCTGATATTGATCCCAACGGCAGTGGGCGTTTGGAGGCCTAGCTCCGCTAACCGCGCCAGATACGATTCGCTCTCAGCCAAACGCTTAGTGCCGCCAGTGGTCGAATTGGATGACATCACATACAGAAAGCCACAGCCTTCCTTATCAATTTCCCACAACCGCTTCTGACTCGTACCCGGGCCAATCATAAAAACAGGGGCTAGATTATACTGTTCATAATAAGGTTTATAGTGCTGCTGGTAATCTGATAAGGGCAGCTCCGGCAATAAAACACCCGCAATGCCCACCTGCTCACAGCGTTGACAGAACCGCTCAAAGCCATATTGGTACACCGGATTCAACGCCCCAAAAAACACCAAAGGCAAGCAGACCGAGGGACCCATTGAGGCTAATTGGTCGAATAACACATCCAGGCTCATGCCATTGGCTAAGGCTACCTGATGGCTACGTTGAACGATAGGCCCATCCAAGAGCGAGTCCGAAAAGGGCAGGCCGATCTCCACAAAATCGATGCCGCTGGCTTGCAGGTGAGTCAATAAGGGAACCGTATCGTCCAGCTGGGGATACCCGGCCGTGATATAGAGGCTCACTAAGGGGCGGGGTTGCGTAAAGAGTTGGACTAAGCGATTGGTTGACAAAAGCGGGTTCATGGCTTTGATTGAGAAGCTTGATAGTTAAAATACGTGGTTAAGTCTTTATCCCCTCGACCCGACAGGCAGACCACCACCAGTTGTTCGGGCTGCAACGAAAGTTGCTCTAAGGCGGCCAGGGCATGCGCCGATTCTAAGGCGGGAATAAGGCCTTCTAAGCGGGTTACCGATAAAGCGGCTTCCAAAGCCTGCTGGTCGGTAACGGCTTTAAACTCGACGCGGCCCTGCTGGTGTAAATGAGCCAGTTGAGGACCGATACCCGGATAATCTAAGCCGGCCGAAACCGAATGGGCTTCCACCACCTGGCCCTGAGTCGTTTGCATGAACAAGGTTTTGGTCCCGTGCAAGATGCCCGGCCGACCCAGAAACGTAGCCGCCGCCGACTGACCCGAGTCAAGGCCCTGCCCGGCGGCTTCGGCCGCAATTAACTGCACCAAGGGTTGATCCAGAAAGTGATAAAAGCTGCCGATGGCATTACTGCCCCCGCCCACGCAAGCGACCACATAATCGGGGAAGGTTTGGTGGGTTAACGCCGGAAGCTGCCAACTGATTTCCTGGCTAATCACCGACTGGAACTGGGCCACCATATCCGGATAGGGATGGGGACCGAACACCGATCCCAGCACATAGTAAGTCTCCTCAGGGTCATTAATCCAGGCTCGAAAGGCCTCATTGACGGCCTCTTTTAAGGTCCGGCTCCCCGATTGAGCGGCCCGCACGGTGGCCCCCAGTAAGCGCATCCGCTCTACGTTGGTCGACTGTCGGAGCATATCTACTTCGCCCATGTAAATGACGCAGGGCAAATCGAGTAAGGCACAAATGGTGGCCGTGGCGACCCCATGGGAGCCCGCCCCGGTTTCGGCAATGATTCGTTTTTTGCCCAGCTGTTTGGCCAGTAGAATTTGGCCCAGCGTGTTATTGATTTTGTGCGAGCCGGTATGGCATAGGTCCTCGCGTTTGAGAAAGATTCGGGCGTTATAGCGTTTGGATAATCGGTGGGCTTCGTACAAGGGGGTGGGTCGGCCCACGTACTGCTCCAAGAGGGTCTGAAAGGTTTGTTTAAAGCCAGCCGAACTTAAGATGGCTCGATAGTGGGCTTGAAGTTCCTCGATATTGGGGTAGAGGACTTCGGGAACATACGTGCCGCCAAAGGGGCCATAAAAGCCATCGGCGTTAACCTGATACGTCATAAAAGGAGATTGATTAGAGTTTGGGGCAATAAAAAAGGCTCCCTGTGAACAGAGAGCCCAATGCCGTGGAAATGATCCGGGATTAGAAGGCACGCCAAGCTGGTTCACAGTATCGGGTTGTGAAAGAGCGCCACCAGCTAGCCGTAAAGCGGATCAAGGAATTCATGAGGCAAAGATAAATGATTTTGCGTTAAAAATTCAAATGTGGTCTTTTTAAGTGCGGCTAAGAGGGGAGTGCCGCTAAACTATCTAAATCGTCACGTCATAAGCCCTGTAGCTTGTATCAAAAAAGATGTTGTAGTCATTCGCTATAAAGTCGCAGAAAACGCTTGTCTCATAATTCACTTTAGCAATTTCCGCACATTTCCGCTTTCACCTTTCCCCTACTTTTAAACAAACTATCAACGCGTTCAATTTATGAAATCCATCTCGCCAAACATCTTCGTCAATGACTTACAAGCAACCATCACCTTTTACACCAAACTTGGCTTTACAATAACGGATGAAGTGACTGCTGCCGAAGGCGAAAAGGTATTTGCCATGATGACGAACGGAAGTGTCACGTTCATGTTTCAGAGCTTTGCCAGCATTGAAGGCCAGCACCCGATGGTGAATCGTGCCGACGGAGGGTCGCTTTTGTTGTACATCACTGTGGATAACATCCGTCAGTATTATGCCTATATCAACGAACGCGTAACCGTGCTCACCGGTCTGGAGAAAACGTTTTACGGGGCTACTGAATTTTCGCTCTGCGACAACAATAATTACCGGCTAACTTTTGCCGAACATGACTAAAGAGGAGCTCAATCCACTGAAAGTAACACCCGCAGAAGTGAAAAAGCTGCGCGCGCTGAAAATCAAAAAGAGTGAAATGCACCTGCACAACATAGAGGTATTGCAGACGTTGCTTGTTACCTCAAAAATCAGGGCGATGGAGCTGTTTGCGTTATCTGAGTTTCAAAGTCTTCCCTCAGTCGGCATACGCTTCGCGCATGACCTGATCTGGATGGGCTATTATTCCCTACACGAGCTGAAAGGAAAGGACCCCGCAAAGCTCACTGATCAATACGAATTGGAAAAAGGGGTATGGACCGATCCCTGTGTTGAAGATCAGTTTCGGCTGGTCGTACATTTTGCCAACCACCCAAACAGTAAACTCAATTGGTGGGACTTCACCCCCGAGCGCAAAGCCTTCCGCGAAAAAAACGGCTATCCTTCCACGCGGCCAAAGAAGCCTTGGTTTGAGTTAGCTCAATACCAAACGGGCAACCAAATAGCGGCCACGCAGGAGGCCACCCAAAAAGACCTGCATAAAAAACTGAAACTCGCCTTGGCCTACATGACCAAATATCCACAAGAAAAAATCACCATCGCTCAACTGGCTGATTTAGCCCACCTCTCCCCCTATCATTTCATCCGCCTCTTCCGCAGTGCCTATGAACTGACACCCCTGCAATACCTCACGCGACTACGACTAAAGAAAGCATCTTTACTACTAAAAAAATCAGATGCCACCGTAGCCAACATCGTTCCCCAATGTGGCTTTGAGAACGAGAGCGCTTTTATTCGCTTATTCAGAAAAGAATTCAGACTGACACCAATAGCGTACCGTAAGCAGTTTGGGCAGAAGAAGTAATCTTGCATTCAACTCTGCGCACTTTTGTTCTCCTTTGAAGATTCTTTCTGATCAAATTGCATATAATATCGCAAAAAAGACTTTTTTCAAGATAGGGGCTAAGACGATTTATTTCTCAGAAAAACGCTCCAATGCGAGACGAAAACTTTGTAGTTTAAGCAGAAGCGGCCCGATGCATTAATCGCTACATCAATGAAAGATTTATCGGCAGCCGGTACGCCGGAGCGGGCCGTACATATGCTTGTTTGGTTATGCCCTTCTAAATGCTTCTCGCTCATCTCAGGGATGAATGATCAGTAAGCCTTACCCCTACCGTTTCCAAAGTCGGCGTTCGAGCCGTAGGTTCACCTGGCCAATGATCTGTATATCCCCAAACTGAGCGTGATTAGGGTGTAGCAGGTAATTGTAGGAGATTGGCAACACGGCCGAGGGAACGGCCAACCCTAACTCAGTGGGCTTTTCCAGCCACTCGGCAAAAAACGTTTGTGTGACGGCTAACGCCTGGGGTTGGTCCCAGCCCGGTGGCAGGGCTTGGGGGTTGATCCAGCGCAAGGCATTCTCGGGTAGGCGCAGTGTAAACAGGCGCAGGGCGGGTAGGGCCTCATAGGCTACCTCGGGTAGGTGGACCATAATTTCCAGCAGGGTTAAAGCGGGTGAGGAGCCCGTATACAGGATTCCCTGCTCTCTGGGGTTCCAACGGCCGGGGGCTTTCTCCGCTCCCACTACTGTCAGGGGGTCATGCCAATGCGGTTCTTTCAGAATTCTGTAGACATCCATCAGCTAAATACTCCGTATTCGATGCGGGTAAAAACATCATCCACCAGCCCAATACCCGTCGCCGTATTGAGCAACGACAGGGGCGTAGGATACGCTACGGACTCGGAGCTGGTCCGCTCGGCGGTAAACTCCGCTTCCCGTTGGTTAGCGGCCGCAATCAGGTCGTAGGGGCCGGTAGTCTGACTGATTTCGTTCAGTGGCCTGGCCGCTATTGATTGAAGGAGGGGATCAAAGCCTGTTTCTGGGGTGGCCAGTTCCGCCAGTGGGGTCTTCAGCCATCTGGTTAAGGTTTTTTTATGCTGGTCAAACACTGCTAATCCGTGTTCAAACAAGGCTTTGAGCCGGAATAAATGTTCTGAAATCAGTACCGAGAAATCGCCAGTTGTTGTTTTGTACAAGGCCCGTTCGGTTAACCCGATCAGGGTCGCCATTTCTTTTTTGGTGAGTCCGCTCAGGTCGGCTACCTCATCAACTAACGCCCGAGAGGCTTTGCGCTGGGCCTGAGGAATGATAGCCTGTCCCTGGCGGGACCTGGCCGACTGGATTCGAGTATGTACCATGGGGGTGATATTAAACTGAACATTTTCCCTAATATATAACATTAGTTCAGTTATAACGCACAGGAACGAACAAGAGTTTGACTACGGCATCAAATCATGCAGTAAAAATGCAAGAGATCGAGTCACGTGATTGTGGTTTTCGAACCAGCCCAACTAAACATAAGTCGACTTCTGCTACAAGCCGTATGCGACTAACAGGATTGGGAGGGCTGGCTACTGTATATGCTGGGTGGGGTAGTACAAACGGCCCGACAAACCATTGTGCTGGTAGAGGCTATTCGAGAGCGGATGCTGCACTACAAGCACACGCTGCGGCAGCGGTTGCCCAAACTCTACAGTCAGGACTTGCTCAACAACTTGTTTCAGCATCCTTACACCAAGATTGATTTTCTGATGGCAGACTTGCACGTGACGCGCCTGACGGCCACTCGCTATCTGGACTTACTGAGCGAGCAGGGCTTTTTGCATAAACAGAAGATTGGGCTTAGTAATTACTACATCAATCAAGCGTTGATGAAACTATTGGTGGATGTAGGCTATAGCCTACCGGTTGGGCCTATTCCCTTGATTCAGACAACGTCTCAAAGCTAGCAAGGGTATAATGATACGTAGCCTGGCAGAAGGAAACTGAAGGCTGCCCAATCCATATGCTTCAGAAATGGGGCATTCAGAGAGACGGATAATTAAGGTCAGAGAAGGGAATTATAACAGCAGACCCGCATTCCTAGACACAAACATATATCTTGCAACTATGAGCGCTACCTTCCCCGCTACTTATTCGACTCTCAGTTCCACCGCCCTAGCTACTTTATTAGCCAAAACCTATGAACTAGAAAATGTGCGATGTGCCTTCCTAGTTCGGGGAGTGGGCGACACCTATTTGGTTGAATCAGCACAGGATCAATTCATCCTACGGATTTACCGATCTTCCCATCGAAGTCTAGCACACATCCAAGCCGAAGTGGCGTTGCTGCTCGCACTCAAGCAGGCTGGCGTATCGGTGTCTTATCCTATCGTTGATCGTACAGGAGGGACCATTCAGACCATTACCGCCATCGAGGGACAACGACAGGCCGTCCTTTTTAGCTATGCTCCTGGCCAGCCAGCCAGTATATTGACACCCGATCAGCTCCGCTCATTGGGCCGGGAAATGGCGCGCTTTCACCGGGTTTCATCGACGCTCACACTGCCCGGAGAGCGGTGGGTTTTTGATCTGGACACGACCCTTTTTCAACCTCTTGAACGCTTGCAAGCCACCTTTAGCGCTGACCAGGAAAGCTACGCCTGGTTGCAAAACCAAGCCAACTACCTAAGTGAAAAGTTGTCACACATCAATACTACTGGTTTCCTGACCGGCTATTGCCATTTTGACTTCTTACCCAAGAACGTTCATTTTGACGGAGACTCAGTGACCTTATTTGACTTTGATTTTATGGGCTACGGTTGGTTGGTCAATGATATTATGTCGTTTTGGCAACATCTGGCCTTGGGGGTATACGCCGGTCGGATGAGCCAGCAAGCTTGTAATGAGGCCTATGCTATTTTTCTGGAGGGTTACGGTGAATTCAGTTCGATTAGTGACCAGGAACTGGCCCTAGTCCCTTATTTATCGCTGGGCTTTTGGCTGTTTTATATGAGCTTCCATAGGACTCATGACCAATTTTACGGCTTTAGCCAGCCCTCACACCGAAACGTGTATATTAGCTTTTTGCGGCATCTAGTAGCCACGCATTGGGACAAATTAATTGATTAAGCAGGAGTTGTTTGTAGCGGGCTAAGTCAGGCTCGACTTGACATAGCCTGTCTCCTTTAAACTGATTTTTTAGCCACTTATTCTCATTAAATGCTCCTCAGCCTGAGACAACAATCTAATTAGTGCAACTAAAAATTTCACGATCCGCCGTTGCGCCAGGCCGCTGGAGCGGTTTGAATCGGAGCGCCGAAGCGACCGCCCCCGCGGCCCGGCATAATTCCTCCCATTAGGAAGTCCCCCCTGATTGATAGGCAGACTCGGTATTGAGGGTAAGTTGCGCCGGACGCCATGACAGCGGTAGTAGTTCATGCTAGTCTCAATTGTGATGTTTGAAAGCTTATTTTTGCTAGTCCCAATGATCAACCCCTAATGCGATACGTCTATCTTTTCCTGCTGGCTAGCCTCCTTTTTTGCGCCTGCAAAAAAAAACAGCTGCCTCAAAACCTAGTCTCTCAGATCAAAGACGTAGCGATCTATAAACCAAGTCCGGATTCACTTTTGATCTATCTGGTGTTAGCCGACACCGCGAATAAGCCTGTTGCGGCCACGGGCTCGTATCTGTTCATGTTGGCTGATTCTACCCGTGTTCCACCTCCTGTTTATTCCGACAGAGGGTACGTCAAACGACTGATTTCGTCCCCTCGTACCCAGGAATGCCCAAAAATGGAGAAAAGACACTGGCGGCCCAAATTGGCCGTTTCTCGGCCCAAGATTTACGAACCTGGGCGGCTGACCACGGTCTACAGGAACGATCATTAAGGGGAAAACTTGACCTTAGAGTCTCATTTTTACCAGCATTGGGTAATCCCACAATTGACACGGTGTTTCTCTATAAGCGGGTAAAGGTTGATCTCAAGTAAAGGAATTACCTCTAAACCGAAAACCAACAAGCCAACCCTAAATGAGTTGGCTTGTTGGTTTATTTTAGGAACGTAACTCATCTCAGCTAGTCTGCCCAAATGTGACTGACTCTACTTTCCATTAGAGAGTAAGCCCAACGGTGAGTTGAGCACTCCGACCATCCGATGGCCAAACCCCAGGACCTGGATAGAATGTAGGGCGCTTAGTGAAATACTGCTGATTGAACAGATTATTGATGCTACCACGAAGGGTGAGCAGCCGTTTGATGCGCCAGGTGCCATTCAGATCCACCAGGCTATAGGCAGGTACCGGACCGACCGCCCCATTGGCTGAAGGAACAGCGGTATTCAATGCATCGGAAAACGTTTGGGCTACATAGCTGTACTGGAGGGTCAAACTAGCCCCTCCGTAACGAGCTGTCAGACCATTACGAGACGTCCAACGTGGAGCCGACTCCACCTGATTACCCGTCACGTTCCGGTTTTCCGTTCCGGCCGAAACGCGACCAGCGATATAACGAGCGTTGTTAAAGGCTGTTGAGGTAAACCCACTGATTAGCAGTTTTTCGGAACGAAATAGCTGGGTTTCCAGCAACGCTTCAACCCCCGTGCTCCGGCTATCGCCGATATTGGTCCGAAGAACGTAATTCACCCCATCGCCATCCGGGTTGGTCAGTAGTACTGTGCCCAATCGATTGCGATACAGCAGATCAAAGAGGGTCACATTTACATGGATGCCCTGCCAGCGCCCTTCCAGGCCAATCTCAGCATTGTAGCCATAGGCATCTTTCAAATTGTTGTCGACCCGTTCATACACCGAGGCTGGAATAATATCTTTAAACACAACAGGACGATACGCTTGCGCCCAGCCGCCGTAGAGTTTCACCTCATTCGATAGTTTGTACTGGCCATTGATACCCAACAACGCAAAATGGTGGCTGATATCCCGAGGCAGGTTGGCATTATCATAATAGGAGATCGTACCCCGCATCTCGGTCGTACCACGTTCAACCCGAATACCCGGCGACACCGTCAGACGATCGGTTAGATAGAAGTGATTTTCGGCAAAAGCTGCGAAGTTCTTTGTCCGATAATGCAGGTCCCGTTTGAAGGGAGCCGTCAGGCTCAAATCGAACTCACTACCCGTTGTGCCCACGCCAAGTTGCCGACGGTGCAGATCAGTGCTCATGAGTTGAACACCAGCCGCTAAAGCACCATTAATACCACCCAGCTTGTATTGATGCAACAATCTAGCTTCCGTCGTATAGCTGTTGAAGTTGTCAATATCGACTTGACGATTTCGGTACTGACCCGTTACCCGGCTGATCGTATCAGGAACGGTCGCAAACGCATCCAACTGAACACTGTTGCGAGCACCCAACACGGCTGAATTTGTCCACAGTACACTAGTCCGATCAGAGATTTTCCAGTTCAATTTTACCGATGGGATATAAATGTCCGGGTTGAAATAGTTTCGGCTACGGGTCGATTGGCGCGAATCTTGGGCAAACATCGCATCGGTGAGTGGACCAGGAATGTGATAAGTGTACGTCGAACGACCCAGTTCTGCCGTTAGGCTCACCCATTTCGAGGCCTGAAACTGCAACGAACCAAACTGAGCCTGTGAATCTGAGTTACTATTCTGGCGATAGCCATCCGAATGCCGCCGGTAATAGTAAGCGTAGTAGGTCCATTTGCCAATCCGTCCACCAATCGCATTGTAGGTGCTCCGCAGCCCATATGACCCCACCGAGTTAATTGTCTCAAAGGCGAAACGGCGTGTTGTATCCGCTTTTTTGGTGATATAATTTAGCATTCCTCCAAATTGTGCACCATACTGAAGCGAGCCCATACCCCGCACAAATTCAATACGCTCCATGCTTTCCATGGGGGGCGAATAGTGACTGGCCGGGTATCCATACATATCGGAGTTGGTGATGACCCCGTTCAGGCGAATGTTATTTTCCCAGGATCGGTGCGGATCTAGTCCACGGGTAGACACATTGATCTGATTACCTGTTCCGTCCATGTCGTAGACAAATACGCCGGGAATGCGGGCAAAAATCTGCCGGGGATTTTTCTCGGCAATGTTTGCATCAATTTCGGAGAGCCGAATGACTTCACTGCGCTTGCCCCCCATCAGGTAGGTCCCATGTATTTCGGGCAACGTTTCAACGACAATAGCGCGAGCCCCTTTCACCGTAACAGGACTGAGGGTATGGGAGCGTAAGGAGTCGTCAGTGGCTTTGGTTTGACCGATAGCGTCGGATACGGGTTGAAGGAGAGCAATAGCGCCCAATAGTCCCACGACGAGCCGTCTGGGGATGTTCGTATATAGGTGTAAACTGTGTTTTTTCATGAATGTAAGAAATGCTTGATATTGGTTGATTTGGCCAAAGCTGGTTTCCCGTTAGGGCGAATAGCAGCACAGATGGCCTCTTTACCAACGGATTACCTTGGTCAGAATGATTCCTACTGGAAAAGAAAGAGGCATGCGGTATCGAAGGTAGCGGTGAGCTACGCCAATGGATACGACAAGGCAATACGCTTGGGCCCCGGTCTGAGCTAATTTGTTACCAGAAAAATGGCTTAGGCTTCGGGCGGTGGCGAATGAACCGGATAGGGCCGCGAAGATAGACTGGGCTGTCCGGTTGGTAAGTGGCTGGTTTCGTGTTGTCCCAGTGTCAGAAAACAAAAATTAGCTCGTGGAGTCAGCGAGTATTCCGTCAAAAGAAGTTTGAGGAACTTATTGGCTTTCCTTTGAGAGTCAGCCATTCCCTCAATATGGTGGTTGAGAAAGGCCAGCAAATCAGCCTGACCAAACGTCTTTTGCTTGCGCTTAATCTCTAATCCAGCGATGAAAAGCGTATCGTTACGAATTTCCAGGCTTACGACATCGTAGAAATGGCCTTGATGACTAAATCCTTCTTCTGTATTTCGAGCGATGGCATAGGCCTCATCAGACTTATTCTTGAGTGGGACCTGAAATTCAATCAGACTATCCGTTGCCCGATACACGATCAGCCGCTCCGATAAATCCTGTTCTGCCTGCCACCAACTAGTAACACACGCCAGCATATACGCCAGCGTATGATAAAATAGTAGGGCAAATAGACTAAAAGGAACCGCTTTTTTCATGTAATACGAGCACTAGTGCTAATCGCAGCCCAAAAATAATACCAGAAGATCTGTTTTTGATAGATCTAAATAAAATAGCTTTCCAAGCCTGGGCCAGAACAAAAATGTGTAGTGGTTTACCAGCTTGATTATAAAATTCTTCGGGTGAGCTGTGGAAGCTACGAATAGATCGAGTTGGTCGGTACACCAGGGCGGAACCTGTGGATTATTAGATTGCTATCATGAAATTGAACATTCTCACAAAATGCTCATTTGACGAAGATACTCTGTGAATACTTGACCATCGGTGACTAGAGCCGGTGAGCAACAGACAAGGCCACCAGCCGGTTTTTGTAGCTACCCGCGTAAAAAGGAATGTAAGCGAGGGGGCTAGGGCCAATGTCGCGCAGACCCGCTTCATAGCTCAAGCCCAGCGTCGCTCGACCCAGCTCAAGACCCACCCCAGCCCCCAGCCCCACGTCCAGCCGCTGTAACCCCCGCTCCCCGAAGGTGGGCTCTTGCCAGGTGCTATACTCAATCATGTCCCCGTAGATAATGTCGCCGGTTAGCTGGGTTTTGCCCCCTAAACCGTACGCTACGTAAGGCCCCGCGTGGAGCACTAGTTTGGTCGTCGATCCCAGCGGCAGCGTATAGCCCAAATACAGGGGCAGCTGAGCATACCACTGCTGACTAACCAGACGGGTCTGCCGACCGGGTAGCACAAAATTATCGCCAAAGCCCAGCGACGAAGTGCCGCTCATCGTCATGCCCTTGCTGGTCAGACTGAGGCCCGATTGCAGAAACAGATTGGCTTTCAGAAAGTAGCTTAGGGTGGCCCCCAGATGAAGCCCGAACTTGGCGCGACCAGGAGGAATGGCTGGGTCAGCCAGCTGGAGAGCGGACAGATTAAGCCCGACCTGGAGGCCGATCTGCCAGGATTTGGTCTGGGCGAATAGGCTTAGGTGGCTCACCAAGAGCAAACTAGTCAACAATAAGCGGTAGGGGTTTCTCATAACGATTGTAGGGGCTTTACCTTAATTCATGGGGATGACCGCAAAGTAAGGCCAAGGGTTGGCAAGAGAGGTTATTTTTGTTTTTTTTCCTGGGTATGGGGCCGCCTTCTAGCTGGGAGCGTCCTATATGATGGCTGGCGAGAGTTCAGCACGAAACGGTATATAATTGTTAGTGTAATTAATCTCAAAATATGCTGATATAATACCACGTATACACGACCAAACCGTTCTAAGTAGCTAACTACTACGTTTCTCTTTTAAGTAGTGAAAGACGGCTAACTTTGCCTGGGTAGTCCTCCTTATCTTATTCCGAACGATGCAGAAAGCCGTACTCTTAGATATGTTAGCCCAAAACCGAACAACTTGTTCGTTTGCGTTCGATCAAATTACCGTCGAGAACCTCCCTCTTCGACTCAATGACGAAACGGCTTCGATCGGGTTCATTTATCGGCATGTGGGCGAGATGATGAATTTGTTTGGCTTGTTCTTTGGTCTGCCCGTTGAGATTCAAAATACGACCATGGGCGAACTCGATAAGGGCCAAGGGCAGGATATCAAACCTAGTCAAGAGTTAATAGCCGCTGGCTATGCGATGTTTGAGGCTTATGTCGAGACGACCCCTGATGAAGCCTGGCATGATACCATCGAGACGCCTTTCTTCGGTACGGTTTCCCGAGCGCGTTTATTTAGTCATGTGCTGTTTCACACCGCGCATCATGCTGGCCAGCTTTCGTTAACCTTGAGCCGAGCAAAGAAGGGGTTATAGTCATCAACTAGTAGGGCTGGGGGGCTGGGCAGCAAATAAAAATCAGTGTTTCCTAAAATCCTCATTTTAGATTACTCATCTCAATGAACTGATTATTACCAATGTTCTTCTGCAATCTCTCTGGCGAGCCGACTAGTAATATTCACTTTCGCATCCTGAAACACAAAAACGGTGGTTCCCCGCTCCCGGGCATATGGACTTCTGATCGAATCCTCGATATAGCCAGCCCTAAATAAAGCACCTGTCTCTTCAAGCTCATCCCCAATTGCCTGAGCTTCTTTAACCCGGATGAGATGCCTATACGTTTTGGTGAGATCAAACCAGTCTAAATAATCCGCGTTAAAAGCAACAGCGTTGATGTTCTGACTGGTGTAATAATTAATCGCGCCAGCCTGCCCGTAATTATCACAAAGGACCAACGTATGCGCCGGATCGGCAAGATGGCAATACGCGGTATCCACTTTTGCGGCTAATTCCTGCCAGCCTAGCATATCCGCAAAATCCTGGGGTACTGGATGGTCTTGGCCATCTTCCCAGCGCAAGAGGCCCCACGGCTTATACCGCTCGGGATGATCGGCAATTTCCTGAGGGGATCTGTTGGGAAACGCTACCTGATACACAGGAATAAAACAAAGCATGGGAAGAGCTAGTAACGCAGCCCGCCCCCACGTTGATTGGATGTTAACCGTCAAGTAAACGGCGCCAAAGGCTATGTAAACAGGGTAAATACCAATGGCGTAGTAATCTTTGGCTCTCAGCAAGATGAATGTCGCTAGCGTAAAAACGAAGGCATAACCGAAAGCGCGGTAGTCTTTGAAAGGCGTATAAACGAGAAGACTGTATAATCCGGCCGCTATGATCAGTAGGGAACCCATAAAGAACAAGAGCTGCTGCTTCAGAAAATGGAGCCGACTCACATGAATCAGCTGAGTTTGAGCGAGTAATTTCATATGATGAAACACCGGAAACCCATGTACGCATTGCCAGATCAAGTTGGGTAAAATCAGCAGCAAGCCAAGCAGTAACACCAGATAAAGCTGGCGATTCAGCAACAAAGCCCGTTGTGGCGTAAGGAGGATGGCGGGTAGCAAGCCAACGAGCAGAAAAACAATATTGTATTTATTGAGAAATCCGATGGCAACGGCAACCCAAAACCAGTACATCCACTTTTTGTCGTTGGACTGGATGTACTTAATCCAGACAAAATACAAGCTTGTCCAGCATAACACATCCAACGAATTGGGTTGAAGAAGCTGGTTCAATCGTAATAACCCGGAAAACAAAACCCCCGTGGCTGCCAGCACACAGGCAAACAAGTTACCTTTCAGGGCTTCGACTGTTTTCCATACCACCAGCAGGGTCAAGGCGCCAAAGAAGGCGGGGAAAAAGCGAATAATCAACGGTGCATTGCCAAGCCACTTACTGATTAAGGCAATCCAGGCGGTAACTGGCGGCACCGATACGTATCCCCAGTCCAGATGGTTAGCTTGGTCCAGATGCAAATATTCATCCCGCTGTAAATCATACTCAGGGCTCAAGAGAAGATATTGCAAAACGAACTTGGCCAGGATAAAGCCAATTAGGCAAAACACGTTCTTTGACATTGGGTGTAGTACAGGTTGAAATCGACGATTGGGGCCGACGTGAGATGACCACTAGGTTGATGCCCTATTACAGTAGATGGTTGCGTCCGATCAAAAAGAATCTTATCTGTTAGTTAAGGTTTACGGCTACGGCGTTTCGTAAAAAGCTCTTTTGGAGAACGCTGATTCTGGGGTTCGTAAATAGGGCGATTCGTAAAACGAATGCAATAGTCATCTAATGCCTAAGCCAGTAACAAAAGTAGATTCTTGATAACCCATCAAGTTAGAGTTAGTCGTTCCAGCGTCACAATAGTAACCGACTCAGGGCGCTTTTCGTAGCGCACTAACTCCAGCGAGATGGGATTGACCTGACCGTAGTCTGTGGAACGATGCTGCTCGATATAATCCACTAAGGCTTCGGGTTTAGCTAGTCGGGAAGTGCCATAGACGATCAGGCTGGCGTGAGCGTTGATCCGGGGCTGGTTCTGCTCAGGTCCCTGTAAAAGCTCATGATGAGCTAAAAGCTCGTGAAACTGCTCACGCAACGCCTGAAGTTGATCAGTGGCCGGAAAGCCTTGCAGGATAACGCCTACCCGGTTGGCCGATAAGCCAGCAAAGCGGATCGACAAGTCCAGCGCATTCGGTGTAAGCTGTCTCATCAGTTGACGGTAGATGTTGACCCACCGATCATCCGGGGTAATCGGTTCTCGAAAATACTCGATGGATCGAAGCGTAATGTGGAACGTCATCGGGTTATAGAACGTATGTCCCTCACCCGTATAGGCCCGTAACTGGGTCAGTAGGCCGTCTAAGGATTCCCCAAATGGGGCCGGTAAGCGCAAAATAGCACTCACCCCCCAACGTTTGCTGGTTGCATCGGGAACAGGATCACCATCAATATCATTGCGCAGCAAATCCGGCTTACCTATCGACCACATGTGGTCATAACCGCTTCGAATCGGGCTGTCTGGTCTCATAGCTAATGGTGGAAGAAAAAAATACCAATTGGGAAACTAATAGACCCCTTAGTTAGGGGCGTAAATAAGCAAGCGGTTGGCGGTTATTCAAGAAGAATAGATAGGGCTCTTAACATGGATTCAGTCGATTCGCCATCAACTTCATCTGCGCTAACGACTGCTCCGCTTCGGCTTTGGTGAGTTCCTCTAACTCGTAAATAAATAGAATAGGACCTAGCTCATCTTCCTGGTACTGCGCCTTCAAACCAATCCAGATCATCCACTCCGGCGCATGGATAATTGGGCAGACGCTCAAGGCCTGGCTCTGATCAATCAACGGATAGTAGTGGGCATATTGGGCCAATCGTCGCTGTAATACCGTATGGATTCCGGCCTGGACATCAGCGGGTTGGACTTGCAACAGTATAGTGGAGATTTTTTAGGCGGCCATTGAGGAAGTGTAAAAATAAGATTCCTGTTGACTGGGCGTGCGGTAATTCAATACTGAATGCTTCCGTCGGCGGTTGTACCATCCCTCGATATACTCGAAAGTAGCCAACCGAGCCGCTGCCCGCGTGGCAAAATAAGTATGATTGACCATCTCGCACTTGAGGGTCTTAAAAAAACTCTCAGCAACCGCATTATCCCAGCAATTTCCCTTGCGGCTCATACTTTGCGCCACCGGTAAGTCCTTTAGTTCATCCCTACTAGCTAGCTAGAAGAAGAGGAGCTTACGGGATTCAGTTTGTTCTTATCTGGAGTCCAATCGCGACCGGATGGACTATGCGGGTTATCAAAAGCGGGGTCTGTTAATCGGTTCGGGAGCCATTGAATCAGCCCACCGGACGGTGGTCCAAAAAAGGCTGAAGCGATCGGGCCAACGCTGGAGTGTGGCCGGTGCTCAACATGTGCTAAATCTACGCACTTGCTTTATGAGCGAACGCTGGGAGTTGGTTAGAAAACATATCGAACCCTTCAATTACGCAATGGCCGCGTAGCGACAATTTGAAATGCACCCTTTGCAACGGTATCTTGTCGCCAGCGTTTTGGGCGAACGAATGACGGGCAATATGCATGGTTAGCGTCTTTTCGATTCCGGCGGCAGGTGCTACATACTTCTTCAAACATTTATCGATAGCACTGGTCTTGAAGGCAATCGTACGTTCCGTAATGAACTTGTCGTCAAGGTTGACATCTTTAAGTTCAGGAAAGACC
Organism: Spirosoma pollinicola; assembly: GCF_002831565.1. Lineage (NCBI taxonomy): Bacteria > Pseudomonadati > Bacteroidota > Cytophagia > Cytophagales > Cytophagaceae > Spirosoma > Spirosoma pollinicola. The sequence goes on from NZ_CP025096.1 coordinate 8,366,249, forward strand.
AAGTCATCCTTATTGCGCTGAAATGCCTTGTATTGCGCCGTGATCTGAAGTGCCTTGTCCGGCACCTTGAGCGAGCCGCCTTTATTGTTCTTGCCCATCTCGTAATGCAGCCGGTCGTTTTGGAAGTCGCTCCATCGCAGACGCAACACATCGCTGATCCGCACCCCGGCCAAGTAGTAAGAGAATAGCCAAAGGTTCCGTACATGGTGCGGCTGGCCTTCGAGAGAAACTGTTTCAAGACGTTCTAACTCATCTTGATTCAGGCCGACCTTGGACGAGTCAGGAAACTTGATCTTCATTTTTCCTTTGCCAAATGGATAAAACTTCTCGTCAACCGCACCTTCTTTAATAGCGTGACTAAAGACCGAGCGCATCATGACGATGTGGTTGATAGCCGATCGTTCTGAAAGATTGAGTTTCGTACGGATATGACCTTTGAACCGTTCCAGCACCGCAACGGTGATTTCCGGTAAGGCAATATCCTGTTTTATAAATTCTTTAAAGTGCTTGACGCGCGGCTTGTCAGCCGTGTACTGATTGTATTTGCCAGCCTCTTTCAGACGTTGCAGATACAGATCAGCCTGGGCAAAGAAAGTTGATCCTGTGGATGGTTTGATCCTTTGCCGAACGGCATGGGATGAGACATGTGATTTCTGCGTTTCGAGTTCTATGGCCTGTTTTTCTGCTTCCAGCTTTTTGGTTGACAAAAAGTTGTTAAGCCAGGTGCTGTTCGGATATGATTTTTTGACGCGCTGTTTATCGGCGTCCCAATCATCAGACTTTATACTGTAATCGAAATAGATATAAGAAGATTTACGATCTTTGGTAATGCGAATGGCAAGGGGAAAGGTACCATCCTTTTTCTTTTCCTTGCGAAGTACAATATTGATAGTTGCCATTTTGCCTACAACAATCCTACAACAAGAGGTGGTTTAGCCCGGAATCTTGTGTATTAATGTGAGCGCTAAGCTACTCAAAATCAGCAATATCGAATCATATCAGACCATATAAAATCATTTTACGAAGGACTGAAAATCCTTGTGTCGGCGGTTCGATTCCGTCCATCACCACCACCCTAACGCGAGCCTTCCCAATCGGGAAGGCTTTTTTATGGCCCATTGTCTCAAGTATTTCCTTTTTGCAATCATCAGACTAGAAAACTAATTTGCTGTCATAATAATAGTATGCAAGCATACTATTATTATGACAGCAAATATACTGCTTTCACTAAATCTAACAAGAGTTAAACAGGGTTGTTTTGGATTTAAACCAGACGGGCCCTTAAGTACCAAACAGCATCTTGCTGTTTATAGCGTTTATAATACTTCCCACAAACAGCAAGATGCTGTTTGGTACCTACATTATTTCTTTACGGCATCCATTTCTATACCAATGGCCCGCATGAGCTGGCTGGCATTGAAACTCTTGCAAATGCCGTCGCGAAGTTTGTAATCAAACACGAGTTCGCCGTTGTTAAGATCGGATTGGAAGTGATAATTGCGAACGAAGCCGTCGGCATCCGTTAACTGGCCTAACTCAAGATCGTGAGTTGAAACAAAGCCCGAAGCCGTTGTGTGGTGTAGCTGCCTAATAAGTGCCTCTGCGCCCCGATGACGGTCGGCGGAGTTAGTACCCTTCAGAATTTCATCCAGAAAATAAAGAACAGGCAAACCCTTCGGTGATTTATCAGCTTTTGTCAGGCCAATAAGGGTTTGAAGCCGCTTGAGTTCGGCATAAAACGACGAGGTACTTTCCTCAAGTGAGTCCTGTGTACGCATGCTTGTAAACACCTGCACGGGCGAACACCAGAACCGCTCGGCTCGCACAACAGCTCCTGCCAGCGCCAGCACGACATTTGTACCCACCGTGCGCAGAAACGTACTTTTCCCCGACATATTGGAGCCGGTAATCAAGATGGTTTTACCAGAACCTCTTACGATGAGCGAGTTGGCAACACTATTATTCTGAGCCAACAATGGATGTGCTGCCGATGTAATTTCCAGGACAAACTCATCATCGACGATGTCAGGCGTAGCATACGACGGGTGCGCAAACGAGAAACCGGCCAGGCTATTCAGGGCTTCCAGTTCGCCAAGAGCGTCGAGCCAGTAATTAAGCACGGGCCCATAGGTTTGCCGCCAGCGTTCGAGTCGAAGCAGGTAGTGAATGTCCCAAAGCGTTGCTACACCAAACAATAAAAAGAAATAGGGGTTTCGCCGAAAATTCAAGCCTTCGGTCAATCGGCCCAGTTGCCCGATCGCTTCTGAAGCCGATTGTTTGTCGGCTGTTAGTTCCTGATGAATAGCCCGCAACCGAACCGTTTTGCCGTTGAGTTGTTCGGCTTGCTGTAAAAGAGCCCGAAATGCCTTTAGTGCAGTTGAGATCTCGAAAGTCTGTTCGCTCACTTCTTTGGCCTTCGCCGATGTTTGCGTAAGTACTAACGCATGTCCGGCCAATGCCAGTAGTACAGCGGCACCCTGTACATAACCCAGTAGCCAGGCAACAAACAAACTTAGCGTAATGACAGGGAAGACAAAGCGAACAATCGTTAGGTAACCTGGCACCGGCGATGTTTCGGCAGTTGCCCATTCCATAAGCGCTTCGGGCGATTGGCTGATTGTCGGTTCAACATACGCTAAAGCTTCAAACTGCTGACGCCAGTCAATTTGCGGATTAAGCTCTGCTGCGGCCTCCTGGCGTAATCGGATGGAATCGGGTAACGAAGGTGCTTTGAGCCAGGCAGACAGCCGTTTCTGGCCATCGTAGGTATGAGTGCGGTTTAAGAGACGAAAAAGAGAGTGCTTTCCAAACACGTCGAGATCACCGGCATAGTAATGGGTGGGGCTAGCAAATTGCTCGCCAGTTTCGGGACGCAGATACTGGCGTTTCAGACGGGCTGCTTCGTCCTGATTAACAAACACCAGTTGATGGTTCAAATCGCGTTCGTATTTAACGCGCTGGTGCATTTTGAGTAATACCAGAAAGCCGATGAGGCCGACCAATAAGGCACCAACGGCGGCCAGTTGTTGATCAAGCCGGGCAAGTCCCCAAACGGCGGCTATGCTTCCCACAAACCAGATAAGCCGCCAGAACGCTAATTGATTGTGTTTTCGTTGAGCAGCCTGTTCTTTCTGACTGAATTGCTGTTGGCGTTCGAGAAAAGTTGTTTCCGGGGGCATTCGGGAGTTTTGTCATGCTGACGAAGGAAGCATCTTCGGTAGCTAGAAGTTTAGTGTCGCTGCCGAAGATGCTTCCTTCGTCAGCATGACAAAAACAATCAATTACTTATTACACTCCTGACATACACCCTGTATGAGCAGGTTCATTTCCTTACGATTATAGCCCTCTGGCAAGGCGATAGACGGAATACTGACTTTATCCAAACACGTCGTTTGACCGCAGGTTTCGCACTTGAAGTGTACATGGTCGTGGTGGTGATGACCAGCCGAACAGTTGTCGCGGCAAAGGGCATATTTAGTGCCGCCTTCATCATCCAGCACCTTGTGCAAAAGACCTTTGTCTAAAAACGTGCGGAGCGTCCGATAAATCGTTACGCGGTCGTGATCAGAACCAAGGCCGTTTTCGACATCGTTATGCGCCAGTGCGTGACCTGCGTTCAGAAACAAATCGAGCACCTCCTCCCGGCCATTGGTATGACGGAGGTTGAAGTCTTTCAAGGTTTTATAGGCAGGGGTCATGATTTATGAATGGAAAATGTATAATGAAAAATGTATAACCAATAATGGAAGTTGACCAATTTTTCTGTAGCCCTCATTATACATTATACATTATGCATTGTCAATTACTCATTATTCTGTTGTCTCAAACTGCAATTTAACCAGATTTGCGTAGATGCCGTCCTCCTGGGTTGCCAGTTCATCGTGCGTACCCGATTCGGCAATCTGGCCTTCGCGCATCACGTAAATCATATCTACTTTGCGGATGGTAGCCAGTCGGTGAGCAATGATGATCGTTGTCCGGTTTTGCATCAGAATATCTAGGGCTTCCTGAACCAGCCGCTCCGACTCGGCATCAAGCGAACTTGTTGCTTCGTCCAGAATCAGAATGGCGGGATCTTTCAAAATGGCACGCGCAATAGCAATTCGTTGTCGCTGACCACCCGATAGTTTAACGCCCCGTTCGCCAACAATGGTCTGTAAACCTTCGGGGAACGAGTCAATAAATTGTAACGCATTGGCTTTCCGAGCTGCTTCGCGTACTTCCGTTTCCGATGCGCCGGGTTTACCATATTGAATATTTTCCAGAATTGTACCGCCAAATAGCATTACCTCCTGCGGTACGACAGCAATGTTTTTACGTAGTTCCGTTACGTTGAAGCCCGACAGGTCGCGATCATCGACGGTGATTTTGCCGCTGGCAATTTGATAATAGCGCATCAGCAACTGGACAATTGTCGATTTCCCAGCTCCACTTTGTCCAACCAGAGCAATTTTCCGTCCGGCAGCCACATCGAGCGAGATGCCTTTCAACACGGCGATATCCGGGCGGGATGGGTATGAGAACCGAACATCGTTAAACTGAACATGACCCAGTACCGGAACAAACAAGGGCGTTTCCTCAGCGGCATCAACTTCGGATGGTTCTTCCAGAATTTCCAGAATCCGTTCCGATGAGCCAATTGTTTTTTGCAACTGAGCGTATAGATCGCCCATGCCCGCTACGGAGCCGCCGATAAAGGTTGTGTAAACAATAAATGTCAGTAGGTCGGCAAAGGGCATTTCGTTTGACATAACCAGCGAACCGCCATACCAGACCACGCCAATGATACCCCCGAAGAGTGCAAAGATCACGAAGGAAACGAATATACCCCGGTAGCGGGCTGCGTGCAAAGCCGTATTGACAACCAGTTGTAAGGCACTGCCGTATCGGTTTATTTCCAGTTTTTCATTCGTAAACGCCTTCACTACGTTCACTGACTGAAGCGTTTCCTCAACGATTATATTGGCTTGGGCCAGCAAATCCTGCGCCTTCTTCGACAGTTTGCGAATGAACCGCCCGAAGAACATGGCGGCTACGATGATGACCGGGAAAGTTGCGAGCATAAACAGCGTCAGCTTCCAGGAAACGTAAAAAATGATTGCGGTACCAATGGTCAGCGTACCCACCTGCCGAAACAGTTCAGCAACGGTCAATGTCAGCACATCCTGTAACTGCGAAATATCGGCAGAGATCCGGCTCGTTAATTCGCCCACACGCCGTTTCTCGAAGAACGGAATGGGTAGGGTAATAATTTTGCTGTAAGCCGCCCGACGTACATCGGCCATTGCCCGCTCGCTCACCTGCGAGAAAAAATAAATCCGAAAGAACGAGAAAATAGCCTGTGCAACCAGAACCCCCACAAAAAACAGGGTGACCTGATTCAGCGTAAAGGCCGATTTCCCCTGAATAACGCTCGTAATCTGCCCGATGAGCAACCCGAAACTCATGGTTGTACCCGTCGACAGGATCAGGAACACAAACCCGATTATGTATTGAACCCGATAGGGTTTTACGAAGCGGAATATGCTCAGGGCTTTTTTGAACCCATCGCGACTAAACTTCTTTTTATCTTCCTCGTTGGCTTCTTCGCCAAAACTTCCTCCCCTTTTTGCCATTATTTTTGGTGGAATGGTGTAGTTGTGAAGTGAGTGCAGTAGTTTTTCCAGGACAATTGACTACCACACTTAATTTACTACTATCACTAATTCACTATTCTTTCTGTCCTTTATAACCTGACTGTTCAAAAATTTGTCGGGCGTCGGCGTTCCGCATCAAGTCCGGAACAGATACGCCACTGTGTTCTTCATGATACCGCCCTACAATTCGCCAGCCTACCCAACGACCAATGGCACCGGGACACGCTTGTCCGATTTCGGCAGTAAAGGGCCGCTCGTTCAAATATCGCTGTTTTATTGCAGGACTTGTTTGGTATAACAATTGATTATCAATAAAATGAGCCCAGACAACATCTTGTGCATTAAACGTTTCGGTCAATTGTTTGTCTGAATAACCGATAACCAGACTGTCGGCGACTTCAGGTAGCATTGCTTTTGTAAATACATACCCTTTGCCATAATACACCATATCGGCCAGCATCGTTTGGTCGGCCCGATTGGTTGCATTGTATTTGTCGGAGATGGCGAAGACAATAGCCGGAACGATGTATTCTTTCTGATATCGGCGAAGGATGTATTGCGGAAACTCTTGTCCTGGTGGGCGGTATTTGGCTTTTGGTCCGGCAAAATAGTCGATTCCGATAACAACAAGGCTGTCGGTAACGACCAGATCAGGGCCAAGAAAACCCGTTACGATGGTAGCTACTTTGGGTGCTTTGAAGTCGGGAAAATCTTTTTTGATGTTCGTAAAGGCTTCGGCCAGTTGTTTTTTCAGATCGGCCATGTCGCCGTACTCGGCCTGAATCTGGTTATTGAGTTCATTAAGGGCCGGGTTATTGACCCGGTTGGTCAAATCATGAATGAGTGCCGTATCATTTCCGGCTCCATTCGCGTTAAAGTACAATTGAGAGACAGCCTGATTCCGATTGAGCAAGGCCCGAACGCTATCGGGCGATTTAGCGGAAAAGAGTTGTTGATCAAGCCGGATAAGGGCAACGTCTTCATTTTTAGTACAGGAAGACACCAAAAAGAGACAAAAAAGGCCTACAATGGCCAATCGTATTTGCATGAAAATCACGTGTTTTCAATATAGAAAACGTGCAAAATTATGAAAAAAGTTGCAGGGTTTGGATTGATTTTGGTCATAATGGTGGCTGGCAGCGCCTGGTCGCAGTCTACATCGCCCGCTTTATACCAGATGAGAACAAAGGAATCGAGCGTTACGGAGAAGCGATTCCGTAAAATATTGGGTGATAATTATGACGGTCAGGACAAGAATCGTAAAGAATATGACGACGACCGCAAACGCCGTCGGAAGAAACAACAGACAACAACAGACAACCAGGCAGAAAATAACGGCTATGGCTCCGGCCCCGATTATCAGTGGCCCAGTCACCTGATCGAAATGGGTATTCGCTTTGCCCCATCGCTCGACATTAACACAGCCGAAGGAAACGGCACGTATGCAGGGTTTCGCAACAACGGCGCAGGCGTTCGGATGAGTGTTGGCCCAACGCTCGATTACTTTTTCTTCAAGGACCGCTACGCATTTAGTACGGGTCTTTTTTACACCATAAAGCGGTCAGGTTTTCAGATGCCCGGTTCGTTTGGTCAAACCGTCTGGAATCCCGGCGCACCCGAAAAAGAGTCTATTTACAATTTGCAGTACCTGCAAATTCCGGCAACGGTGAAGTTGTTTGCCAATAACATTGGTCCCAACATGCGTCTGTACATTCAAACAGGTGGCTTATTAAGCATCAAATTAGCTGAGCATGCTGTAGAGCCAGCCCGAAACGGCCTTTATATGGCTGAAAGTGGCGGTACCCGACGGCAGTATGGCTTCGGAGATATAGAGTTGCTGCTAGGTGCGGGCGTACAATACAAAATCAACCAGAACAACGCGTTTAACATTGGGATGAGTTATCAGCGCGGCTTAGTTAACGTGGCGCGGGGGAGTGACCTGACGTCAAAAAACCGGGTTGTCTCGCTGGATTTAGGGTTTAAGTTTTAAGGTACCAAACAGCTAGAAGCTGTTTGGTACATTTAACTCGTAATCCGCATTTCAATACCTTTCTCCCGCAAATACCCTTTCAGATCGGGAATACCAATCTCTTTAAAGTGGAAGATACTGGCGGCTAGTCCAGCGTCGGCTTTACCGGTGGTGAATACATCGACAAAGTGATCCATCGTACCCGCCCCACCCGATGCGATGACCGGAATATTAGCGGCTCCCGAAATCTGAGCGGTCAGTTCAAGAGCAAATCCCGCTTTGGTGCCATCGGTATCCATTGAGGTCAACAGAATTTCGCCCGCTCCCCTATTTTCCAGTTCCCTGGCCCAGGCAATTGTGCGTAACTCGGTTGGCTTGCGTCCGCCATGCGTGTGAACGATGTGCTCGCCATTTACAAAGCGCGTATCAATGGCGACCACCACACACTGACTCCCAAACTCCAGCGCCAGTTGGTTTATCAAATCCGGGTTACGAACGGCTGATGAGTTGATCGAAATTTTATCGGCACCTGCGTTGAGCAAAGCCGACACATCGGCAACCGATGAGATTCCTCCGCCAACTGTAAAGGGTATATTGATGGTATGCGCCACGTTACGCACGAGTTCAATAAGCGTTTTACGCTCATCGACAGTGGCCGTAATGTCCAGAAAGACAAGCTCGTCGGCACCTTCTTCGGCATAAATGGCGGCAAGAGCAACTGGGTCGCCAGCATCGCGGAGGTTAACGAAGTTGGTTCCTTTTACGGTGCGACCGTCTTTAATATCGAGGCAGGGAATGATTCGTTTTGTCAGCATTAGTACTCGGTAAAAGCTTTAATAGACATCGTATTTTCGGGCGTATCAATTGGTTTGAAACCAAATTGCTCGTATAAGCCGTGAGCATCAAATGTAACCAGCATAAGTCGGCGCAGGCCCTGTAAGGGTGGATACGCCATAATGTGAGTCATCAATTGTTTCGATAATCCCTTACCTCGGTGCTCTGGCAAAATGAACACATCAGCCAGATAGCCGAATGTAGCCGAATCAGTAATGACCCTGGCAAACCCAACCTGCTCATCGCCCTGATAAACACCGAAACAAAGCGAGTTCTCAATGGACCGCTGGACAATCTCAACCGGAATGTTCTTGCACCAATACGCTTCCTGACTCAAAAAGCGGTGAATCACCTCAAGATTGAGTTTCGATTTGTCATCGCTAATGGTGTAATCGGAATTCATTTTAATCTTTATTAATAGCCTTGGCCTGTTCTTTTCCCAATTTATCAGAACGAAACAGCAGATTCAAATCATTCAAAATACCAACTACATTCTGTAACTCTTCACACTTAGGTTCATCTCTAAGATAAGCATCAGGATTGCTGTAACTATAAACACGATAATTATTTGGCCCAAATAACTCAAATGAATAACTGTCTCCATCTGTAAAAAGGCTTCGCCTTCTTTCCGTCCTGTATCCCTTAACCGTAAAACTTCCATCTGCCTGCATTCCAGTTTGAACTGTATCTACAGGTGGCGATGGCCTTGATTTAGGATATAATCGGTCGAATACAGTAGATTCATTCGGCAAAGTGAGGATATTTTGTTTCAAAAGTCTTTGCCACAAAGCCAGCGTAGTGGTAACGGTCGGTTTCCATCGTTTAGCAGATTGAAAGCCTCGTTGATTTGAATCAATAATATATTTTACTACTGTGAACAGTTTCTCTGTTTTATGCAAAACGTACACTGCTTGAGCATCACCAAATCGCAGGCCCTGCCGGTACCAGATTAGCACTTCATATTCATCGGCCTCTAGGTTAGGTTCCTTCAAGCCTATCTGTTTAGTCAGTTTTGGAAATATTCTCTTCACCGTCGAATCAGACGAAACATGTGCAAATACTTCGGGGATTAGTAGCAGCGAAAACCACAATAAAAGTAACAGCCGTCCCATGGTTTTTATATCCCGCTAATCTTCTGCAACTCTTTCAACGTCACCCGTCCCTCATAAATCGCCTTGCCAACAATGACGCCATAAACACCCATATCGGCAAGTGTTTCAATGTCGGCCATATTGCTGACGCCCCCACTGGCAATAATATTCAGGTTCGGAAACTGGTCCTGCATGTTTCGGTAGAGATCGAACGAAGGACCCTGCAACAGGCCATCTTTTGCTACATCGGTACTGATGACGTACTTAATCTCCTTTTCAACCCATTTCTGAAGGAAGTCGTAAATCCAGACATCGGTGCCTTCTTCCCAACCGCTGACAGCTATTTTTTCGTTTTTAGCATCAGCGCCCAGAATGAGCTTTTCAGAACCGAGCCGCGAAAGCCAGCGCTCCATCTGGTCCGGGTCTTTTACGGCAATGCTGCCACCCGTTACTTGTTTGGCACCGCACTCAAAAACAATCCGCAAATCTTCGTCAGACTGAACGCCACCGCCGAAATCGACGTGCAGACTGGTTTTTGACGTAATCAATTCCAGCACCTTCCAGTTTATCACTTTCTTTTCTTTGGCTCCATCAAGATCAACCAAATGCAGGCGGGTCAGGCCAGCGCCTTCAAATTCCTGAGCAACATCAAGCGGTCGGGCGTTGTATTCTTTCTTCTGATTGTAGTCGCCCTGGGTCAGTCGAACGGCTTTGCCTCCAATCAGGTCAATAGCGGGAATAATATGCATTTCTTAAACACAGAGTAAACGGAGGATTCACGGAGAATACAGAGAACCCTGTGTTCTCCGTGCAAAAACTCTATGCCCTCCGTGGTTATTTATAATGTCAAAAAGTTCTCTAAAATCTGTTGTCCAACGTTTCCACTGATTTCAGCGTGGAACTGGGCTGCATAGAAATTATCCCGGTGCAGCATGGCGCTGAATGGCCGAACATAATCGCAAATGGCGGTTGTTTCGGGGCACACATCGGCGGCATAACTGTGTACGAAATAAACATAGGCATTATCCGGCAAGCCTTCCGTTAGTGGCCCACGCAACGTATGAATGTTATTCCAACCCGTATGCGGTACCTTAAATTCAGGCTGACCGTCTCCACGGCGGGTCGGAAATCGCCGAACGTCAATATCAAATATGCCCATGCAGGTTGTATCGTTCTCTTCCGAATGGCGGCACATAAGCTGCATACCCACGCAGGTACCCAACACTGGCTGCTTGAGGGATGGAATCAGTCTGTCCAATCCCCGTTCACGCAGGTAGGCCATAGCGGTACTGGCTTCGCCCACGCCGGGAAAGATAACCTTATCGGCCGAGCGAATTTCGGCTTCATCGTCGGTAAGCAGATAACTGGCTCCCAGCCGTTCCAGCGCGTACATCACCGACTGAACGTTGCCCGCGTTGTATTTGATAATGACAGTTTTCATAGTAAAAAAGCCCAGTTCCTTAGCAGAACCGGGCTTTGTATATTGTGGTAATCAGGGATATCTCACCGAATTCACAAACACGAGCATCTTGTTCTGCTGCGTTACCGCTCAGAATGGTGATGCAGATGGTTTGTTGCTTGCGAAATCATACAGCAAAGGTAAAAGCTGGGGCCTGTAAATCAAAACAAACTTCCCTGCACCACTTTCGGTTGCAAAACAGGTTCATGCAGGTTGAGGTTACAATGCTTGTTAAGTTCTCGAATCCAGTACAAAATAAGTTCGGGCGCAGTATCATTGTCGCCACCGCCGTGAACAAATAAATAGGCTTTTTGAAGCCCCTTGTCGAACCAGGTTTTCAGCCGCTGCACCCAGGCATCAGTGCGACTATAATCCGTCGGGTGGCCTTCATTGGCAATGAACCGCAGTGTTAGAACGGGGCTACTTAGACCCATGTGCAACACATCCCGCCGACCGGCAACATCTGTAATAACTACGTGCCGATGCAGGCCATAGAGTCGTTCGAGCGTTTGTTGCCAGACGGCTGCTTTACTGAACCAGTCAGGATGGCGAAATTCAACGGCTACATCGAGTTCGTCAGGCAGGCTTCTGAGATAGGCTTCCAGAACAGGCCATTTATCGGGGCCAAACGTGGGTGGCAGTTGCAAAAATGTCATGCCCAGAAATTCTTCCAGACTCAGCGCGGCATTGACAAATTCTTCGGTCAATCCCTCGGTAGCAATTAAATGACGCTCGTGACTAATGGCCTGCGGAAACTTAGGGCAATACGTAAATCCATCCGTAGCTTCGGCTTTCCATTTCTCAATCATTCCTAAGGTGGGAATCTGATAATGCGTCAGGTTTAGCTCAATTGTGTTGAACTGCCGGGTATAATAATGCAGGAAATCCCGGTCTTTGGCGTGGCTTGGATATACTTTTCCTACATAATCTTTGTTAGCCCAAATAGGTCCGCCAATAAAAACCGACGGCTTAGTCCGGTCGCTGACGGGCAGCGGTTCGACGGCGGCCCAGATACGTCCGTTAAAAGCGGCTCCGGGTGGTAGCTTAAAATTAACGGTGTCCAGGTTATGTATTTTTCCGAATTCCATATTCGCCTATTCATGAAGTGTAAACGTAAAACTGCCAAACATAGGCTTTCGTTTTTTCGCCCTACCCAATTTAGTTAATTTTGCTTTTTATCTGTGTTCCTCACCATCGGTTTTTACCATTTGGGCTTTCTGCCCGGTAGTAGGAGACAGCATTTCAACTGATTTATGATTTCAAAGACATACGCCCCCCAAGAGATTGAAGCCAAGTGGTATCAATATTGGCTTGACAATCAATTTTTTAAGTCTACGCCGGATGAGCGTGAGCCTTATACCGTTGTTATTCCGCCACCAAACGTGACGGGTGTGTTGCACATGGGCCACATGCTCAACAATACCATTCAGGACGTGCTGGTTCGGAAGGCACGTATGGAAGGTAAAAACGCCTGTTGGGTGCCTGGAACCGACCATGCGAGCATTGCGACCGAAGCCAAAGTGGTGGCTATGCTGAAAGAACGGGGCATTAGTAAGAAAGATTTGACCCGCGAAGAGTTTCTGGAATACGCCTGGGAATGGACGCATAAATACGGCGGCATCATTCTGTCGCAACTTCGTAAACTCGGTGCTTCCTGCGATTGGGACCGCACCCGTTTCACGATGGAGCCGCCTTTGTACGATTCCGTTATCGACGTGTTTGTTGACCTCTACGAAAAAGGGCAGATTTATCGGGGCGTGCGCATGGTTAACTGGGACCCACAAGGTCGCACGGCCGTATCGGACGAAGAAGTTATCACTAAAGAAATTCAACAAAAACTGGTTTACATTCGGTACGAGATTGCTGGAAGCAACGGGCAGGATTTTATTACGATTGCCACCGTTCGGCCCGAGACAATCATGGCCGATGCCGCTATTGCCGTCAACCCCAACGACGAGCGGTACAAGCACTTGCATGGTCGGAAAGCCATAATCCCGCTGATCAATCGTGAAATTCCCATTATTACAGATGAGTATGTAACGATGGACTTCGGAACGGGTGGCCTGAAAGTTACGCCCGCCCATGATCCAAATGACTACGCGCTGGGTATTACGCATAACTTGCCTGTGCTGGACACACTGAATGATGATGGAACATTGAATGAGAAGGCTCAGATTTTGGTGGGAATGGATCGCTTTGCGGCCCGGAAAGCCATTATCAAATTGCTGGAAGAGTCAGGTAATCTGGAAAAAACCGAAGAGTACAAATCGAACGTTGGCACGTCAGAAAGGACGGGAGCGGTTATTGAGCCGAAACTATCCTTGCAGTGGTTCCTGAAAATGGACGAGCTGTCGAAGCCTGCGCTCAAGAACGTTATGGACGATACCATCCAACTCGTCCCACCGAAGTTCAAAAATATGTATCGTTCCTGGATGGAGAACGTACACGACTGGTGCATAAGCCGCCAACTATGGTGGGGCCAGCGGATTCCGGCCTTTTACATGCAGGACGGTACGGTTATCGTGGCCAAAAACAAGCATGAGGCTCTGGAGAAAGTGCAGCATGAAAAATTGCTGTTTGCCATGACCGAAGCCGACCTGACGCAGGACGAAGACGTACTGGACACCTGGTTCTCGTCGTGGTTATGGCCTATGTCGGTTTTCGATGGCTTAAAAGACCCGAACAACGCCGACATCAATTACTATTACCCGACGAATGACCTGGTTACGGCTCCTGAAATCCTGTTTTTCTGGGTGGCCCGGATGATCATTGCCGGGTATGAATACCGGGGAGAAGCGCCGTTTAAGAACGTTTACCTCACTGGTATCGTCCGCGATAAGCTGGGTCGTAAAATGTCGAAGTCACTGGGAAACTCCCCCGATCCGCTCGATCTCATCGATCAATATGGAGCCGATGGTGTTCGTACAGGTATGTTATTCAGTTCGGCAGCGGGTAATGACCTGATGTTCGACGAGAAACTGGTGGAGCAGGGACGGAATTTCAGCAACAAAATCTGGAATGCGTTTCGGCTTGTGAAAGGGTGGACGGTTGCTGAAACGTCGGTATCGACTCATCAATCATTACCCATTCAATGGTTTGAATCGAAATTGAATGCGACGCTGATTCAGATTGAAGACGATTTCAGCAAATTCCGTATTTCGGATGCGTTGCAGGCCGTTTACAAGCTCATCTGGGATGATTTTTGTTCGCAGTACCTCGAACTCATCAAGCCGCCATTTGACACTGAAGCTGGCACTTCGCAACCTATCGACCGGGAAACGTATGAGGCTACGATCAATTTCTTTGAGCGGCTCATGGCGTTGGCGCACCCATTCATGCCGTTTATTACAGAAGAAATCTGGCAAGATATTCGTGAACGGAAAGAAGGTGATAGTATTTGTATCGCTCCCTTCCCAAAAACTGGAAATGTTGACGAGCAAACGCTAACCGATTTTGAGACCCTGTTCGAGATGATCTCGAACGTTCGCAACATTCGGAATGCCAAGCAGATTTCACCCAAAACCGAACTTCCCCTGGCGATCAAAACAACTACGCTCGATCGCTTTAGTAAGCTCGAAACGCTGGTGAAGAAAATGGCCAATGTTTCGGCAATCAGCTATGTCAGCGGTAAAGCGAAGAGCGAGTCCAGTGCAAATTCCTCTCTGGCACTTTCGTTCCTGATTAAAGGCGATGAGTTTTTTGTCAATATTGCCGGAGAAGTTGACGTTGAACAGGAAATTGCCAATACCCGAAAGGAACTGGACTACAACATTGGTTTCCGGGAGTCGACGCTCAAAAAGCTATCGAACGAAAAATTTGTAGCCAATGCCAAGCCTGAACTCGTTGAGCGCGAACGCCAAAAATTGGCCGATGCCGATGCTAAAATTCAGGCACTAGAGCAACGATTAAAGGATATGGGCGTATAGTTAATAGATCACTCATATTGTATCAGGTATTGAAATGCTCGTATTGAGGACGATTAACTAATTTAACAATAATTTTTTAAAGCAATAATACAATTATTTGATCAAATAATTGTATTATTGCTTTTTCTATAACCATTCATGTCATCAATGAACAAGTGTATTTTTCTAGACCGCGACGGCGTACTTAATGAAGATCGCACGGACTATGTATACCGGGTAGAGGATTTTATTATTCCCGATGGTGTTCCCGAAGCACTTCGTCTATTGAAAGACGCCGGGTATTTGCTCATTGTTATTACCAATCAGGCAGGCATTGCCCGAGGTCTTTATACGCGTGATGATGTGATGGCCTGTTACAATTACTTGCAGAATCAATGTGGTCAGTTAATTGATGATATTTATTATTGTCCACACCACCCCAAATACGATACCGAGTCGCTCACCCGTAAACCTGGCTCGCTGATGCTCGAAAAGGCAATGGCGAAATACAATATTCAACCCGACAATTCCTGGATGATTGGCGATGCTCTACGCGATATGCAGGCAGGTAAACGCGTTGGTGTACGCACAGTCCGAATCTCGCACGAACCGCAAATCTTTACCGAATGTGATGGCAGTGCCACCAGTTTGCTGGAAGCATCCCGGTTTGTACTGGAATATGACAAAAAACCAGTCTAATAAGAAAAAAGACCTCTAGCCTAGAAAGCGAGAGGTCTTTTTTCTTAACGTCTTTTTCTATGCCCGAACCTGTCCTGACACAGGTTTCTGCACACTTCCGTATGCAGGGCAGTTTGCCTTTCGCGAACAGGATCCAAGCGATAACGTCGCCAGTACCGCACCAAGTATCAGTAATTTTTTCATGAATATATAGTTCTGTTTATCCCTAACCCTCAGATTGATAAACGAATATAGTGCCAAAAACTGTACGAGTAACTGATTTTTTGTTAGGCTGGCTTATCTGTGCCAGCCTGACAAAAAACTAATTCTCCTCTTTTATTAATTCGGCTTCTTCTTCGCGCTCTTCAGCCGCTTCGGTTGCTTCGAGTTCAGTCATGCCGGGTTCTGCGTCACCGTAGCCCAAAATCTTGAGCATCACTTCACTATTTTGCTCTGGCGCAAATAAGCGGGTCCGCAGGTTACCTTCTTCGTCTTTATCAACAATAACGTGCTGTGGCGCGGGTATGAGGCAGTGTTGAATACCACCATAACCACCCAGCGACTCCTGATAAGCACCCGTATGGAACAGACCAATATACTGATCTTCGGTATCCTGATCAAAAATGGGCAGGTACAAATCGGCGCTGTGGGCTTCCGTATTATAAAAATCGTGCGAATCGCAGGTTAATCCACCCAGGTTGACTTTTTGGTATGGATTCTCCCAGTTGTTAACCGATAGCATGATGTATTTCTGACCAAGGCCCCACGAGTCAGGCAATTGCGTAATGAACGATCCGTCGATCATGTACCACAATTCCTTGTCGTTTTGCAACTTCTGATCAATTACTTTGTAAATAACTGCTCCGCTTTCGCCAACCGTATATGAGCCAAATTCCGTAAAAATATGCGGAACCGGTACGTTACTTTTATTACAGATCCATTGGATACTTTCCACGATCTGATCGATCATGGCCTGGTAATCGTAAGTAAACTGGAACGACGTTTGAATGGGCATACCGCCACCAATATCGATAGAGTCGAGGTCAGGACAAATTTTCCGCAGTTCGCAGTATTTGTACATGAACCGGCTTAATTCGCTCCAGTAGTAGGCGCTGTCTTTTATACCCGTATTGATAAAGAAGTGCAGCATTTTCAGCTTAAACTTCTCATTCGGCTGGATTTTACTGCGGTATAACTCATTAACATCACTATACCGAACCCCTAAACGTGACGTATAGAACGCAAAATTAGGTTCTTCATCCGTAGCGATACGAATGCCAAAATTAACTGTATCAGCAGTTATGGAATTTTCGTATGCTTCAATTTCTTTCAGGTTATCAAGAACCGGAATGCAATTGGTAAATCCCTCGTTAATTAACTCGCTAATGTATTGGGTGTAGAGTGGCCGTTTATAGCCATTGCAGATAATATATGTACTCTTGTTGACCTTATCTGCTTTGTACAATTCCCTGATAATCTGGATATCATAGGCCGATGACGTTTCGAGATGTACATTGTTCTTAAGAACTTCATCGAGCACAAACCGAAAGTGCGACGACTTGGTACAATAGCAATACGTGTAGTTTCCCTTGTAGTTGTACCGTTTCATGGCATTCTTGAACAGCAATTTAGCGTGGTCAATATGCTCCGTGATTTTCGGTAAATACGTCAGTTTCAAGGGCGTGCCGTACTCCTTGACAATGTCCATCAGGGGGACATTATTGAACATCAGTTCATTGTTCTCGACATTAAACTCCCGTGTCGGGAATTCAAACGTCTGGTCAATCAGGTCATAGTATGTCTTCATCCCTACGTTCGACGCATAAAATGGGGGTAGTCCGCAGATGCGGTTGTGTTAAAAAAAACAGGTGCGAATTTCATCCGGAAAAATGGTGGTCCGGCATTCCGGCTTTCCAAGCGAAGTTTATTCGTACGATAGTCAACGAAAAAGTAGGGGGTTTGATTCGAAAATGACCTAAAATTAATATTACAGAAACATGCTTCTTGAGCCGATGAATTATCTTCTTTCATCAAACCAAAAAGAACGTCTACTTTTGTCCTTCGTCACTGATTGATTTTTACCGAATGTCTCAGGTTATCCATTTTATTTCTATTGGCGGCAGTGCCATGCATAATCTCGCCCTGACGCTTCACCAACAAGGCTATACCATTTCGGGCTCTGATGATGAAATCTATGATCCATCGCGAACCCGTTTGCTGCAACACGGCTTATTACCCCCCAAAACGGGCTGGTTTCCCGAAAAAATAACTACAGATCTGAATGCTGTTATCGTTGGAATGCATGCTAGTAAAGACAACCCTGAACTCGTTAAAGCGCAGGAGCTGGGTTTACCCATTTATTCGTACCCTGAGTTTATGTACCTGCAAAGCCAGCATAAACAGCGGGTAGTTATTGCCGGTAGTCATGGCAAAACGACCATCACGGCCATGATTCTGCACGTCCTGAAGTATCATAACCGCAAATTCGATTTTCTTGCTGGCGAGCAAATTGATGGGTTCGAGACGATGGCCCAGCTCACACCCGATGCGCCGGTCATTATTCTTGAGGGCGATGAATACCCATCGTCACCTATCGACTCCCGTCCAAAATTTCTGCATTATCAACCCCACATTGCCCTCATCAGCGGCATTGCCTGGGACCATGTTAATATTTATCCAACCTGGGACGAATATGTCGACGCCTTTGAGTCACTGGCCGAAGCAATGCCTAAAGCGGGTATTTTGATTTTCGATGAGTCTGACGATATGCTTGATATTATTGGTCAGAAAGATCGCACCGATATAACCAAGATTCCTTATTTGCCGCATCCTGCTACTACGGTTGAAGGAAAGACGATTTTACTGACCAAGAAAGGAGCGAAGGTTCCTGTACAGGTATTTGGCCAATATAACCTGAAGAATATTTCTGGTGCCATGACCGTTTGCGACCGGATTGGCATTACTGAAGAACAGTTTTACGAAGCCATTCCAACGTTTAGAAACGTGTCCATGCGGCTGGAAAAAGTCGCCGAAAGCAGTCAACGCATTTTATTCCGTGACTTTGCCCATTCACCAGTTAAAGTAGAAGCCACTACTGAAGCAGTAAAACACCAGTATCCGAATTGGAAATTAGTAGCCGTTGTTGAGCTATCTACATTCAGCAGCCTTAATAAAGCGTTTTTAGAGCAGTATAGAGGTACATTAGATATGGCTGATCAAGGTATCGTCTATATCAGCAAAAATGCCTCAGATGTAAATTCAGAGGCTATCACGGCCGACTATGTGCTTGCTGCTTTTGGAAAGCCGGGACTACTTGTGTTCAATAAGGCCGACGATTTACTGGCTCACCTCATTCAACAACGTGATGTAGCCAGCGTTTTTCTGTTAATGAGTTCCGGCAATTTTGATGGGTTGGATTTGAACATGCTGGCAGACCAACTTATTTAATACGAGCTTTATCCTCCTACTCAGAATCACACCTATGCAAAGTATTGTCGTTTACTGTGCGTCGAGTCTCGGCGTAAACCCATTATATAACGAGGTTGCCACTGAACTCGGCGAGAAAATGGCGGCCAATAGTATCCGCCTGATTTATGGCGGGGGCGGTTTTGGTCTTATGGGCAATGTCGCCAACGCTGTTTTACAAAACGGTGGTGAAGTGACGGGCGTAATTCCCAATTTTCTTGCTGAGCTGGAAGTGGCTCACCAAACCCTCACCGAACTACACTTTGTTGAAACCATGCACGAGCGGAAGTTCAAAATGGTACAACTATCAAAAGGAGTAATTGCCTTACCGGGCGGCTATGGAACCATGGACGAATTGTTCGAGATTTTAGCCTGGCGACAACTCAAACTGTATGATGGGCCTGTTGCGATTGTCAACACAAACGGCTTTTACGATCTGATGCTTAAGCAGCTTGACCGCATGGTTGCCGATGGCTTTCTGAGAGCTGAGAACCGGTCTATTCTGCTTGTAGCAGACACTGTTGACGAAGTGCTGGAGATGATAAGTGAGTTCTGGGATAACATATAGTATCCCGGAACTCGCCCTAACTACTACTTAGCTGACGAAAACGAGAACGGGAAATCAGCTGTATTTGTCCCGCGCTGGGTATTTGGTTTATCTGTCATCTGAAAGTTAAGCGTAGCACCCTGCATTAACTCTTTATGGCTCACCCAGTTTGGACTATACGTTTTGCCATTTACTGTAAGTCCTTTGATGTATCGGCTTTTCTCGCTGTTTGTAGGCGCGTTTATCGTTAGTGTCTTTCCATTTTCCAGCTTGAGCGCTATTTTTTTAAACAGTGGTGCGCCTAATATATATTGGTCTGTACCGGGACAAACTGGATAGAAACCCATAGCTGAGAACACATACCAAGCCGATGTTTGCCCATTATCTTCATCGCCACAATAGCCATCGGGCGTAGGTTGATACATCCGATTCATCACCTCACGCGCCCAATACTGCGTTTTCCAGGGTTGTCCCGCATAATTGTACAGGTAAATCATATGCTGAATCGGCTGGTTGCCGTGAGCGTAATTACCCATATTCATAATCTGCATCTCGCGGATTTCATGAATGACAAAGCCGTAGTACGAATCATCAAAAACGGGCGGTACTACAAAAACGGAGTCGAGCATTTTCACAAATTCTTTTCGACCACCCATCAAATCGGCAAGTCCCTGAATATCATGAAAAACGGACCAGGTATAATGCCAGCTGTTTCCTTCCGTAAAAGCATCTCCCCATTTGAACGGGTTGAACAAGGACTGAAATGTACCGTTCTCATTTTTGCCCCGCATCAGTTTTGTCGAAGGATCAAACAGGTTTCTGTAGTTTTGAGAACGTCTGGCAAAACGGTCTAATTCGGCCTGTGGCCGCTTTAATTCCTTCGCCAATTGATAAATTGTGAAGTCGTCGTAAGCATATTCCAACGTTCGGGCCGCATTTTCATTAATCTTGACATCATAGGGCACATAGCCTAGCTTGTTGTAATAACTCGCGCCTTTTCGGCCAACCGAGCTGAAAGGGCCCTCCGTTTCTGTATTTTTTAGAATAGCCTCGTAGAGTGTATTTATATCATAACCTTCCCTAATACCTTTTAAGTAAGCATCGGCGATGATTGACGCAGAATTTGACCCAATCATACAGTCTCGGTGCCCCGGACTAGCCCATTCGGGCAAAAATCCACTCTCTTTATACGCATTCACCAGTCCTTCCATGATGTGGGCGTTCATAGTTGGCTGCGTTAAATTAAATAGCGGAAATGCAGCCCGAAACGTATCCCAAAAGCCATTATCAGTGAACATATAGCCGGGTAATACTTCACCATTATAAGGGCTGTAATGCACTACCTTTTTAGTATTATCCAATTCATAAAACTTCCTAGGAAAGAGCATTGTCCGGTATAGACACGAATAAAAAGTGCGAAGCTGCTCGTCAGTACCTCCTTCGGCCGTTATCCGGCTTAGTTCCTTGCTCCATACCGCTTTTGCTTTAGCCTTAACGGCGTCAAATGAATCACTGCCAATCTCGTTCAGATTACGCTCGGCCTGTCCCGCACTGATGAATGAAGAAGCCACACGAGCATAAACCTGCTCGCCTTTTTTAGTTTTAAAACCGACTACAGCTCCAACGTGGTCTGCTTTCTGTTCAAGTTCTTTTAGTTCTAACTGCTTACCATGCCATACAGCAGTGTTAGCAAACGGTGTATTAAACTGGATAACAAAGTAGTTCTTAAAATTAGCCGGTACGCCACCGCTGTTTTTAGTTGTATAGCCAATGATTTTATTTTCGGCAGGAATAACTTTTACATACGAACCCTTATCTAATGCATCAATGACTACGTATGCGTCCTCTGTTTCCGGAAAGGTAAACCGTAAAGCAGCTGCCCGCTCTGTCGGGCTGATTTCTGTCGTAACGTTGTGGTCAGCCAGATAAACTTTGTAATAGTAGGGCTTAGCTATTTCTGATTTATGTGAGAACCAGCTAGCGCGTTCATCTTCATTAAAACGCAGTTTGCCTGTAATGGGCATAATAGCAAACTGGCCATAGTCATTTATCCAGGGGCTGGGTTGGTGCGTTTGTTTGAACCCACGAAGCTTATCAGCATCATAGGTATAGGCCCAGCCATCACCCATTTTTCCCGTTTGGGGCATCCAGCAATTCATTCCCCAAGGCAAGGTAATGGCTGGATATGTATTCCCGGTTGATAAGATTGGTTTAGAAGCCGTTCCCATAAGTGGGTTAATCAAATCGACGGGATCAATTTTCTGTTGATTTGATTGAGAAAAGGAAGAAATCATGGCACAACATACAAATGCCAGTGTGAGTAAAGAAGATCGCATTGAGTTATATAGAAGATCCTTATTTTGAATTCAAAAAGAAATTAAGCCATAAAAATAAGTGATCTACTAATGCATCAATGCTGTTGACCATCTATTTGCGAAGAATGGCTTAAAACGCAAAAAGCCTGTCCGGATGGACAGGCTTTCGCTGTTTCAATAGGTGGCATCTTCCTACTCTCCCGCTTATGACAGCAGTACCATCGGCAGTACGGGGCTTAACGACTCTGTTCGAAATGGAAGAGGTGAACACCCGCCTAAATTACACCAACCTAATTGACTCTTCTGACTATTTACAGTCAATGTCTTTGTCTTTTTTCCCACAGAGAGAGACTCTGATTCTATCTTACTAACTGATTTATGTTTGCGAATAGGTATCGCTTGTTGCAAAGCTATGTATAAACACGCGACCGGGGCCATTAGTACGGCTCGGCTAAACGGCTCTCACCGCTGACACCTGCCGCCTATCAACGTCGTCGTCTCCAACACCCCTTTATACCGGAACACTCATCTTCAGGCCAGTTTCGCACTTAGATGCTTTCAGCGCTTATCTGATCCCCACGTAGCTACTCAGCCATACCACCGGCATGATAACTGATCCGCCAGCGGTGAGTCCATCCCGGTCCTCTCGTACTAAGGACAGATCCCGTCAGTATTCCCACGCCCACCACAGATAGGGACCGAACTGTCTCACGACGTTCTGAACCCCGAGGTGCCAAACCTCCCCGTCGATGTGAGCTCTTGGGGGAGATCAGCCTGTTATCCCCGGCGTACCTTTTATCCTTTGAGCGATGGCCCTTCCATGCGGAACCACCGGATCACTATACCCGACTTTCGTCCCAGATCGGCTTGTAGGCCTCACTGTCAAGCTGGCTTCTGCTATTGCACTCCCCTACCGATTACCGTCCGGTATGAGCCAACCTTGGGAAACCTCCGTTACCCTTTCGGAGGTGACCACCCCAGTCAAACTACCCACCAAACACCGTCCTGTTCCCAGTTAGAACGCCAGTAAGCCAAGGGCGGTATTTCAAGGTTGGATCCACGACGCCTGGCGACGCCACTTCAACTCCTCCCGCCTATCCTACACATGACTGACCGGCATTCAATGTTAAGCTGTAGTAAAGGTGCACGGGGTCTTTCCGTCCCGTGGCGGGTAAGCGGCATCTTCACCGCTACTACAATTTCACCGAACTCATGGTTGAGACAGTGCCCAGATCGTTACACCATTCGTGCAGGTCGGAACTTACCCGACAAGGAATTTCGCTACCTTAGGACCGTTATAGTTACGGCCGCCGTTTACTGGGGCTTCAGTTCAAACCTTCGCCTTGCGACTAAGCTCCCCCCTTAACCTTCCAGCACCGGGCAGGTGTCAGACCCTATGCGTCAACTTTCATTTTGGCAGAGTCCTGTGTTTTTGGTAAACAGTCGCCTGGGCGTCTTCTCTGCAGCCTCCCCTCGCGGAGTAGGCCCCCCTTATCCCGAAGTTACAGGGTAATTTTGCCGAGTTCCTTAACCATGATTCTTTCGCGCACCTTAGAATATTCTTCCCAGCTACCTGTGTCGGTTTACGGTACGGGTATCCAGACTCAGCCGAAGCCTCATCTCAACGCCCTATTCCGTCAGGACGTAACACCTTCGGCACTCCGTCATGGATATTGCCTGCGTAGATAGTAGTGGAATATTAACCACTTCCCCCTCAAAGCCCGGCCTTCGCCTGCTCCTTAGACCCCGACTAACCCTCCGATGACTGCCATCGCGGAGGAAACCTTAGCTTTTCGGTGTGAGGAGTTCTCATCCTCATTCTCGTTACTTATGCCTACATTTGCTTTTCCATGCGGTCCACCAGGGCTCACGCCCCAACTTCACCCCCCATGGAATGCTCTCCTACCACACTATACTCAAAGTATAGGTCCATAGCTTCGGTGATGTGCTTGATGCCCGTTTATTATCGACGCCCGCCCCCAGCCGGACCGCCTTTGTTCAACTTAGCACACACTTAGGGACCTTAGCTGATGGTCTGGGTTGTTCCCCTCTCGGACTTGGACCTTAGCACCCAAGCCCTCACTGCCACGCACCTCTCTGCGCATTCGGAGTTCATCAGAAGTTGGTAGGATGTGACTCCCCCGCATCCTGTTGGTCGCTCTACCTCACAGACAGTAACACGTAACGCTGTTCCTAAAAACATTTCGGAGAGTACGAGCTATTTCTCAGTTTGATTGGCCTTTCACCCCTATCCCCAGCTCATCCGGAAGCTTTTCAACGCTTATCGGTTCGGCCCTCCACGGTGTGTTACCACCCCTTCAGCCTGGCCAGGGATAGATCACCAAGTTTCGCGTCAACCCCCACTGACTAGACGCCCTGTTCAGACTCGCTTTCGCTTCGGCTTCTCTTTTCAAAAAGATTAACCTCGCCAGTGACGGTTACTCGTAGGCTCATTATGCAAAAGGCACGCTGTCACGCCACACTGGACGCTCCAACCGCTTGTAAGCGCCTGGTTTCAGGATCTATTTCACCCGGGTACTCCCCGTACTTTTCACCTTTCCCTCACGGTACTCTGCGCTATCGGTCTTCTGATTGTATTTAGCCTTACCGGATGGTGCCGGCCGATTCAGAGGGAATTTCTCCGGTTCCCCCCTACTCAGGATCCCCAACCCATCAACGCCCTGACCACTACGGGACTCTCACCCCCTGTGGTTGACTTTCCCAAGTCATTCGTGTTCGGTTGTTGATTTGATGTCGGGTCCTACTACCCCGCCTACGCCGTAACGTAGATGGTTTGGGCTCTTCCCCGTTCGCTCGCCACTACTCAGGGAATCACAATTGTTTTCTCTTCCTGCGGGTACTTAGATGTTTCAGTTCTCCGCGTTTGCCCTCTTTACAGAGTGATGGTTCTTCAAACCACCGGGTTGCCCCATTCGGACACCTGCGGATCAGCCCCTGCCAGCGGGTCCCCGCAATGTTTCGTCGCTTGCCACGTCCTTCATCGCCATCAGAAGCCTTAGGCATCCCCCAGACGCCCTTTTGCTGCGTGTCTACACGCGTATTCTACTTGTTGATGTCACGTCTCATACTCCATTAACCCGAAGGTTAATGTCGCTTTATCCGTACAGCGGTCTTACCCGGCTGTACGTCTCTCCCTGTAGGTCAAAGAACAGCTTGTCCACTCCCGAAGAAGCGGACAATGTCCTTAACAAACGTCAGCACTCAACCCGACTCCTCGATGCACGCCTGGGCGATACATCAATCGGCTCCAAAAAGGAGGTGTTCCAGCCGCACCTTCCGGTACGGCTACCTTGTTACGACTTAGCCCTAGTCACCGAGTTTACCCTTGCCCGGCTATTATACCGACCTTCAGGTCCCCCCAATTCCCATGGCTTGACGGGCGGTGTGTACAAGGTCCGGGAACGTATTCACCGCGCCATGGCTGATGCGCGATTACTAGCGATTCCAGCTTCATGGGGTCGGGTTGCAGACCCCAATCCGAACTGTGACCGGCTTTACAAGATTGGCTCCCCGTTACCGGATCGCTACCCGCTGTACCCTAGCTAGCTAGAAGAGGAGCTTACGGGATTCAGTTTGTTCTTATCTGGAGTCCAATCGCGACCGGATGGACTATGCGGGTTATCAAAAGCGGGGTCTGTTAATCGGTTCGGGAGCCATTGAATCAGCCCACCGGACGGTGGTCCAAAAAAGGCTGAAGCGATCGGGCCAACGCTGGAGTGTGGCCGGTGCTCAACATGTGCTAAATCTACGCACTTGCTTTATGAGCGAACGCTGGGAGTTGGTTAGAAAACATATCGAACCCTTCAATTACGCAATGGCCGCGTAGCGACAATTTGAAATGCACCCGATCCCAATCTGTCCTGGTATTTGCCGTATTGAAACTAACTAATCCATCAATATTTGCATATTGAGCACTTATAGCCGAATATTCAAAGTTATGCTGATTATCGAAGAAAGTGCTTATATCTATAAACGTTCCTCCGCTAAATATAACTTGTTTCGTAACTTTAGTGTTATCTATACTTAGTTGACCTAAGGAGATGAAACCTTCTGAAAAGTACATATTTCCTCCCACATTAGATCCAGACAAATTTAAAGATTTGTATAAATCAAAGATGTTATTAGAGTTTTCTGTTTGCCACTCACTCACAATAAAGGTATCTTGAAAATAGACGTCATTTCTTACTGATATTTTAATCAAATTACAAGAATTCCATATTATTGTATTTTGTAGAAAAAGAAAATCACATGTTAGTGCATTCCCATTAACACTACCTATAATATTATTGTATCTGAGACTCAATCTCTTGTTTATTTGCGCCAGTAAACAATTTACATCACCAAGTATAACATTATTATCGATACTGATCACATCTGACATTATATACTTTATATCTAAATCACCGTTTATGACGGCATTGAACAATATAAAATTTGATAATATTTTTGCATTTTCTAAACTTACAACACCATTTAATCTTATTGGCCTATTTGCTGATGATTTTATTATTAGATCCTCACCAAGATGAGCTTCATTTAATACGATATCGCCGTATATATCAACAATTGGTCTGTCTGTAATATTTGATATATCATTGTCTAAATTAGAAAATAATGAGTTATTCTCTAATTCTATACGAAAGTCACCATTTATGTACGTGTTTTTACCATTTATGCTTATGTGCCCTCCGTTTGTTTCTGTATAACCAATTTTACAGTCTTTAAACACAATAGTTTCTATATTACTATTTTTTAATGATATACCACTATTGAAATCACATTTTTCGAACCAAAGGTCTACTTTTATTGTAGTATCGCTTAAATCTAGGGAGTATTCTCTTTTTACTGTTTTAGGTCTATTCAAATTACTCTTTACATTTGACTTTTTTTTATTTTGTTCAGAGTACCATATATCTTCTGCTGTATTGCATATACGAGCATCTATTATTCTTAGTCTGTTTGTTTTGAGAATTTTGTTGTTTAATTCTGGCGTGTATGCTATAAAAGAGAAAAGTAATTGTAAGATTTCTGTTCTTATTACTCTTTCAGATTCAACAAGGTAGTTATTTTGATAATGGTTAACTGTAATCGATGTACAGTCTACTATTCCCGTCAAAGCCCCTTCATACAATAAAATTTTCTCCGCTGAACGGAGCTGTTTGTTTAGTTGATTCCTGGGAATAACTTTTTCTAATTCCTCCTGTTCATAGCCTAACTCTTTCAAGGCATCTTCTAGTGTTACTACCATGTCTGTGTTTTTTACAAAATTCCTATGATGCACGTATTTTACCTGCTATGCCAAGCTACTGATAAACTTAGTTTAGTTGCAAATACCAAATATTTTATTCGCTTTTTATTTTAGCTGCGTTAGTAGGCCCCGTAGAACAAGTAAGCTGAATCAAGCCAGCAACTTTAAAGTTGCTGGCTTGATTCAGCTTACTTGTTCTACGGGGCCTACTAACGCAGCTAAGGGGTCGCCGAAGGCAATTAGATTAAAAATCTAAGTTTTCCCCTGGTTGCATGACCTGACCATTGTTATTAGCTCGTCCGTTACTTCGGCCCAAACTAATTGTCGAAGGGTCAATTGGTTTGGGCCGAAGGGGTTCAAAAATTCCACTCTGACTAGGTCCTTGATGTTTGAATAAACTTTCTACTTCATCCTGGATTCGTAGAAAGTTTTGCTTTAAGTCATAAGTCGTTACCTGAGTGACGGGTACGATTTCCGGCAATGGGGTGGCTTCTCGTTCTTTAATCTGAGCCTTAAAACTGCTAAAATCCGACTCGACGAGTTGGCCGTAAAATTCTCCCGGATTCAGCTCTAACTCGTCTTGAACTCGTACCCGGCTGCGCTGGGCATAGCTACGATTAATCATCTGACTTTGCGTTTGAACCGAATCCCGACTGGTTTCACCTTGGCCCTGGGTGCGGTACTCTACATCTTCCATGCCCCACAGATCACTAATGTATTGTGCCGTTTCCCGGTGGTCGACTCGCCCGTAAAATTGATTGTTTAGGTTGGCTAGTAAGGCATCTTTCTTGCTGCGCCCGTACATGTCCTCGATCTGGCTTAGATCCTGCGCAGCATAAACTGTAGCGATCTTGTTCTCTTGACCCGTGGTTGATAATCGCTCAATTCCTAGAATATACTGTTCTGGGACATTATTTAAAACTACAGCAAAGCGTCCTAAATTTGGTTGGATTCATGCGGCCATTTCAATTATAGATTTTGCCCAAACCCAATTTATCTTCTACACAATGCAAAGTTATACAGTATTGAACTGTTCCAAAATACTTAATTTTGCGAGATTAGCATTGCCCTGATAGTTGATTGTTACGGTAACAATGGAAGATATAAAACAGCGGGTTGGCCAAAAAATTCGAGAGGCTCGAAAAGCGAAGGGGTTAACCCAAAAAGAATTGGCTGACAAGATTAGCTTATCAGTTGGCACTGTAAATCAATACGAAGTAGGTAAACAGAATCTTACAATAGAGACAATCCAAAAAGTTGCTAATGCTTTAGGGGTTTCTTTTGACATTATTTTAAGTTAATTTTTTTGTCTAAGAATTATGGATATATCCATAATTAAACTTATATTTATAGTGTCAAACGACAACAAAAAAGCCCCAACGCTGACAACTTGGCGGAAGCTAGCGAAGGGGCGAATGTTACACTTAACTTCATAGTCAAATGCAAACGGTGCAAAATAACGCTGTTTCGAACAGCCATGCAAACGCCTTTGTGCAAGTGATCAGCTTGCCCCTCGTCTCTACCGGCAGTTTCTATGCCCAAATAGAGACTCTTCGCAATGTTTACCTGTTGACCAAAAACCAATACATGGTTGCCCAACATGGCCGCTTACTAGCGGATGAAGTGCGCACTCTATCGCACCAACTTGAAATCCTAATTGATGGATTAGACCCTATGATTAGAGAGGCTATCTCGTCCCATTCAATTGAGTCTGAATCCGAATAAAGTCCATGAATAGTAAACCACTGGACAAGGTTGTTTCAGTAAGCAACCTTGTCCGACTTATTCGCCGGATGAATGAGTATGAAAACTGGAAGAGGGCGGTTTTTTTGCGTGATCGGTTCACTTGTCAGCACTGCGGGGCCAGAAACGGGCGCAAGCGGGTTATTGAAGCCGATCACATTATCAGTATTACCTTATTGGTCAAGGAAAACAAGGTAGATAGTGTAGAGTCGGCGAGTAGTTGTAATGCTCTTTGGGACGTAAACAATGGGCGAACACTTTGCCATTCATGCCACGAAAAAACGGAATCGTATCCGGGTCGCTTTGTTTCGAATACAAAAAGGTGAATGATAGTTGGGTTAAGGCTCATGGATAGGCGTTTTAACGCCTATCCATGAGCCTTAACCTCTAAATCCAGTTAACCATAATGTTCCCAATCATCAGACGGTTGGGGACTATCAGGCCGTTGGGGGCCGTCGGGTTGATCCGGTTTAGGGGGTTCTGTGGGAGAATCAGGCTTAGACGGTTTCGTATTATCTCGCACTAGTTGGCGAACATCCTCCTTGATTTGCCGAAAGTTGGCCCGTTTTTCCTCGTCGCTGACCGTCGTAAAGGGCTTAATAGGCACTGCTTTAGAAGGTTGAGCCATAAACTGAGTAACAAACTCATTGGTGCTCCCTTCCGCAATGAAGCCCGCGAACTGGCCCGTTTGCAAATCCCGAATTGTCTGCATGGGCAGACGGTCCCGCTGCTGAATGGATGTGCTGGCATTCTGACTACTGGATGAGCTGCCTGATGAGCTACTCTGTCCCGATGAGTAGCTTAGATACTCCACATCCTGTTTGCCAAATAAAGTCGTCACCCGTTGCAGGGTTTTAGGGTTAGTCGAACGGCCATAAAACTGATTGGACAGGTTACCCAGTAACATCTCTGATTGCTGAGGCCCCAATTGGCCTTCCATTTGTGAGATGTCTTGTACGGCGTAAACCGTTGCCACTTTACTAGAACGAGCCGTAGCAGGTAATTCATGAAAGTTTGGAATGAATAGGGTAGGGGCTTCATCCAAAATAATGATGCTTGGTAGCCTGCCCGGTTTATTCATTCGCTTGGTGGCCGTCGCAATGATGAGCGAAATTAACGGGGAATACGTAGTAGGTAAGTCAGCATCGTTGCCGACCACTAGAAAGCTAGGCTTTTCGGGGTTGTTTAAATCGAAAGGTACTTCATCCCCGCTCATGACCCAAAAGATTTCGGGCGTGTTTAGTACGGCCAAATAGCTTTGAACGGTCGTGAATATACTAGCTAGCGTCTTTTCGGAGTCCTGACTAGAAGTAATAGCTGCCACTGATCCACGGACTTCTTCATCCGTACTCAACAATTCGAGCAAAGCTTTAGGCTGCGTTTCAATGATGAGGCTGCTGGCATGAGGCAACGTACAAAACTGAGGGTAGTTATTGCGTAAAAACCAAAGACTGCCGGTTAATAAGGCTTCGGCGGTTTGTAGCCAAATGTCCCGTTTCAAACTGGATTTGTAATCCAGATTACTAAACGTGGTCATGGCTGCCTCCCGGGCGTAACTGGCGTTGGTAATAAGCCTAGGACTAACGGGATTGATTCGGTGACTACGGGTCAAGTCTGTAAAGTTCACATAGAAGGTCGTTACGCTACTAGACCCATAAGCCCCCGCTACTTCCTCGGCCAACGTAGGAAATTTCCGATCATACAAAATACCCGTAAAGTTGGCGGCTGCGGACTGCTGGATAATGGGTTCAATGAGACTTTTGCTTTTGCCCGTGCCCGGACCACCGCAAATAAAAATACCCCGAAAGATATTATAAAGCTCAAGTACACCATCTACCGTCATAAATGAAAAGCGGGGCTGATCATCGGGTAACGGCTCGGGTTCGGCCTGCCAGCGAAACAGGGGCTTGCCGGTATGAATCCAGTACCCATAAACACCCGTCAGTAGGATAGTCGTGTAAAACCAAACCGATGAGTGATATCCCCTGGGAGTAATAGGATTTAGTATAAAGGAAATCACTAGCCCACAAAATATCAAGACAATAGCTAGCACCCCAAAGCGTAGCCAAAGTTTATTCCAAAGAACGTGATTATTGAAATGGGTTTTCCGCGTGTAAAAAATCATTCGCAAGGCCAAATCAGGAATAAAATTAATACCCAATTGGCGCAAAAAGCCCAATGAAATCGCAATTAAATAGCCTAAAAGAATACAAGTGCCAATGATAAAAAATAGCGTAAACATGACTAAGAAAATATGTTTCGTTTGATAGTAGGAGTCAGTAAACGAGTAGTTATTATAGGGTGAAATTTTCCTTAGACCGGTCTTGATCTTTTTCCCTTTCCACCTCGCTTGACTTCACTTTTGATTGCTCCCAATTAAGATGATTTGGTTGCTGTTTAAGGGCCTCTAATCGCAACGCTAGGCGCTCTTCCTGACTGCCTTTCTGCAAGGTGTTGGCATAGTTGAACGTTTCGGTTAAGGGCCTCTGATAACCAAACTGCCGGTCAAACTGGGCTTCGACTGCTTGCTTAAATTCGGTTCGATCAAACCCCCCTTGCACGGCTCCTTGACTAGTCGCCCGGTGGTTGGTAGCGGGGCTTAGTTTAAGTGGGTGCTTTCGATCAATTTCACCAGCCTGTTTTTTTTGTTGATACCGGGTTAAATCCTCCGTTCGGCTCACGATAATATGCACGTGCGTTTGGGGTCCTTCCTTGGATTCCCCCTCGACGCGCTGCTGTTGTTGCACGGCTTTATCGGTATGAGAGAAGGTTCGTGCTTGCTCGATCTTGGCGAACCAAACGAGGTCAGTGCTTTTTATCCCCTTTCCAAACTGCGAAGCGTATTGGTCCATGGCTCCTCTGGTAAAAGCCTCCATTTGGTGACGGTTATTACCCAGGTGATTTAGCTCGGATTGGCTCGGACTCAAGATGACTTGGTAATACTTATCGTCCTGTTGTCCTAAGTGCTTCCGGTTCGCGTCAATGCTGCTCGTTACCTGTGAAGCATCTATATTCCCTTTGTCATGAGTGAACCAATTGCCCTCGCCTTCCTTCTCCAGGTATTGTACTAATCCAATACAGCTCCCCTTACCTCCGTTTGAAATCTTGGCTATCATCTCAGGAAAACATTAGTAGATTAGTTCGTCTTTTTCATTAACTCCTCATAGACGGCCCGAAATCGTTCTGTTTGAAATTCGGGCTTGAACGCCCCGCCAATGGTCTTTATCTGCGACTGACGCAACGTTTTGGGTAAGTCCTGGCTAACGAGTTGAAGGAGTAATTTTATATCGTCGCTCATGGGGCGAAGCAGTTCATTCTCCTGCTGGCGAATAAAGGATACTAATCGTTTATCAAGTGCTTTTATGGCGTCCGTTGGGTTATCCGCTTGGGGATCTCGGGGGTCAGCATGGGTCGCTTTGAAGTAGAAAATCATGGCTTCTAACAGCCCTTTTTTAGACAGATCGTAACTATCGGCCATGCGCTCAAACTCGGCAAACAGATCCGCCGAAATCAATATTTGCTTGTCTTTCTCTTTACTTTTTTCCATAACATCAGTTAAGAATCAGTTTTTGATATTTGATAATCAACACGTTAAACTATAAACTCAGTGATAACCTGAGTTTTTCCGTCTATTAAATACATTCACCTGAGTTTATTATTAAGGTTAAAGAATTGAAAATCACATTTTTAGTTATAAAGCTGCCAGTGAAAACTGAGCGTGGTACTGTTCCCGCTCGCTCCTTAAATGAGGGAAAATTAGAAGAGGCATGCATCTGATCTAGCTGTACTCTAGTGCCCTAACAAGCCCATACGTTTGTTGTAGCTGAGCAAAGGCATTCAAAGTTTGGGTGATGTCTTTCTCCTCGTGTAAGGCCGTTACAATAAGCCGAAGAATCAGGGTTCCTTTTGGCACGACTGGATACACAACCGGACTACAAAATACCCCGTAGGTATAGCGAAGCTCCTTAAGCAAGTGGGCCGCTTTCTCTTCCGAACAGGTCAAGTAAATAGGGGTAATGGGACTGCACGTATTACCAATATCGTACCCAATCGTTTTTAACCCTTCCTGAAGTAACCGGGTATTTTGCCAGAGCTTGTTTCGTCGTTCGGTTCCTTCTTGAGTTAATAGCTTTAATTTGAAAAGCACACTGGCTACGGTCAGTAAGGGCAGGGTCCGACCAAATGTCTGCGAGCGTAAATTGTACTTAAAGTAGTCGATGAATTCCTTTCGAGCCGCCACAAATCCCCCCGTAGTGGCAAGTGCTTTAGCAAACGTGCTGATATAAATATCAACTTGGGGCATTAAATTTCCCACAGATCCGTGTTCCCCAAAGCTCATAAACCCGTGAGCATCGTCTACCAGCAGGGTAAAATCATAGGTCTCTTTTAGCTTAAGAATGTCCGCTACATTGGCCGTATCCCCTCGCATACTGAACACGCCATCGACTAACACCAGCACTTCGCTACCGGGCCGAACTTTAGACAATAGCTTGCCCAATTGATGAATGTTATTGTGCTTATAAGAGAACTTTGGGCCTTGATGAAGCCTGACCCCATCGATCAAACTAGCATGTACTTGTTGATCATAAATGATAGTATCATGCCGATCCACCAAGCTATCCACGACGGATAGGATACCTTGGTAGCCGAAGTTGAGTAGTAGAACATCCTTGCCGATAAGTTGGCTAATTTCGGCTTCTAACTGTTCGTGGTAGATGGTATTCCCCGTTAAGAGCCTTGATCCAGCGGGATAGCCAGCCCCGTATTTTTTAACAATCTCGGTCTCTGCCTGAATAACGGTCTCGTCCGATTGTAATCCGAGATAATCATTAAAACTCCAGACAATAACCTCCCGGCCTTTGAAGCTCATACGGCTCCTTAGAGGCCCTTCGAGCTTGGGGTAAATGTATTCACTTTGGTACTGGCCATACGCACTAAGGCCACGGTTTTTACCGCTAATCTTTTCAAGTAAACTCATAAAAACGTTGAGATAAAGAAGTAAACAGTAGTCCATTTTCTTCGCCTAAATCGGGCGATTCGAGCTAACTGCCTTAAGGTCAGCTTTGAATATTTCTTGTTAAAAATCCTAAGCTTTTCACATACCCTAAGTTACTAAAAATTGATTAAACGGTAGCTTAAATTTTTTTAAAACTATTTTTATAGTTGTATTTATTTTGATTAGAGCATACCTGAGTTAATACTAATTTTTTTGTTGCTGTTTTAGGATAGGGGAGAGGCTAGAATCTGTACACCTGAAATCAATGGATGAATTTCAAACCTGGATGTATAAATATTTTCACAAGAATGTATTGAATAGCATTAAGTCATGCCATTTGGAGCCGTTGAAGAGCAGATTATTGATGCTGCCAAGAACTATAGTACCGTCCTGCACAAAGCCACTGAACTAGTCAGCCAGGCTACAGATGATTTGTTTTCTGGCACACCGGCAACCATATACCTGAAAAAGATGGGCCATAGGCAGCTTACTTCTGAGGAACTTAAGAACATCATTACTGCCTTGGGAAGTGCGGAAGATAAGCAGATCGTGCAAGACTTTCAACAGGCTCAGTTGGAGCTATCCCAGCGACTACAGAATACAAAAAATATCGGGTTACTGCTGAAGCAGGCCAAAATTCCTTATCAACAGGCGTATGCACGCTTTAGCCGGAGTGATCTCTGGAAACCTGAGCAGATGATTCAAATTATGGAGGTACTTCGACGCTTGCAACTCTAATAACCAATGTCAAAATCAATTGCAGGTTTAATTAGACTATACTTGGGTAGGAGCGAGGAAAGCAGTTGTAGAATGGTCAACATTTTTCCATAACATACAGTTGACCTGACACCCAAAATAAATCGGACGTTTCTCTGAACGGTAGTCGAGTAGTAAGGAAGGGGCTGTAACAGGCCCTTTTTGCGTTCAATAAATCCGTTCAATTTAGTGGTTCACTATTTTTAGCCAAGTTCTGGTTTTCTTGAACGTATGCCATCTATCTGAGTAGCTTGCTTATGAAGATTCATCGCCGATCCTTCAGCCTTTATTGAGTAACTTCGCCGATGGAAAGTCGTGTTAGTTACGATCCCATTTTACTCAAAAAGACTTCTTTGCATTCCCTCTAAATGGATCAATTAGTTTCTGACATTCGACAGATTATTAGCCAATCGAGAGAAAGTGCGGCTCGCTCTATCAATCATGCATTAGCACTTATGTACTGGCATATTGGCCGGGTTATTGTCGAGGATGAGCAGCAAGGTCAACAACGAGCCACGTACGGTAAAGCACTGATTAAGAATCTATCAGCTCAGTTAGTGGCTGAATTTGGTGAAAATTTCTCGAGTCGAAACCTTCAGTTAAGTCGACAGTTCTTCCTCACCTATCCAATTGTGAACTCACTGAGTTCACAATTAACCTGGACGCATTATAAAATCTTGGTGCGCCTAGAAGAGACTAGTAAGCGAGCGTTCTACATGGCTGAGGCGGAGAAAAATGCCTGGACGGTGAGACAGCTGGAACGGCAGATCAATAGCCTACTTTATGAACGATTATTGATGAGTCAGGATAAAGAAAGCGTCTTGGCCATTGCTCAATCACAGGCTAAACCAACTAAGCCCCATCAGGTCATCAAAGATCCCATTGTGTTAGAGTTTTTAGGCTTGAAACCACAGGCTAGTTACTACGAGCAGGATATTGAGCATGCGATTATTACCCATATTCAGGAGTTTCTTCTGGAATTAGGCAATGGTTTTTCCTTCGTCGCTCGGGAAAAACGGATCATTATTGATAGTGACGAATTCAAAATCGATTTGGTCTTTTACAATCGGTTGTTACAATGTTTTGTGTTACTGGATCTGAAAATGGATAAGATTACTCACCAAGATGTGGGTCAGCTACAGATGTATGTTAACTACTATGACCGTGACATAAAGGAATCTTATGAAAATCCCACCATCGGTGTTTTGTTGTGTGCGGATAAAAATGACGCCGTGGTCCGGTATACGCTGCCGGAGAACAATACCCAGTTATTTGCCAGTAAGTATCAATTGCATTTGCCTACCGAGCAACAACTAGTTGAGGAAATCCGAAAGGAATTAACCGATGATACAAAGCAACTTTAACGTATTTTTCAGGAGTAGGGAAATGGAGGAAGTGGATTATTGTGCTTTCACTAAAGCCAAATTGGTTAGAAAAGTATGTTGAAAGAGTAGTTTGTAAACCGGCCTGTCACATTGACTTAATAAGTAACAAATAAAAATAAAATTAAATAATAACATACTTTAATTAAACTTCTTTCCCTATGTTGGCGGACAATTCATACCATGTCCATCCCTTATGAACGATTCCGCAAAACTGCGCCGTCAATTACATTTAATTCGTTGCTTAGATAAGCCCTACACCTATCCGTCTTTAATACAACTCCACAAATACCTGCTGGATCATGACATCGAGCAGACGTCGCTAGCCACTGTCGAGCGAGATATAAATGACATCCGAACCGACTACGACATATCCATAACCTACGACCGTCGACAGCATGGCTACTTCTTGGACTTACCAACCGATGATGAGGATATTAGTAATTTTCGTGAGTTTGTTCGATTGCTCGAACGGCGCGAACGGTTGGAATTATTA
The DNA here is from genome assembly GCF_002831565.1 of Spirosoma pollinicola. Lineage (NCBI taxonomy): Bacteria > Pseudomonadati > Bacteroidota > Cytophagia > Cytophagales > Cytophagaceae > Spirosoma > Spirosoma pollinicola. The sequence goes on from NZ_CP025096.1 coordinate 8,402,790, forward strand.
ACGCAGTCGGGTCGGTCGGTGGCTCAATACATTCAGCTTGAGCAACATAATGGCTTTAGAGGTCTCGACCTGATGGCTCCATTGTGGAATGCGCTTCAACGAAGGTTAGTCGTAACATTCAACTATCAGGCATACAAAGATCAGCCCGCTGAAAAACGCTGGGTTGAGCCTGGCTTGTTATTCGAATACCGAAACCGGTGGTATCTGGACGGTTTCGACCTGGATCGAAACGGTGAGCGCACGTTCGGCCTCGACCGGATCGTTGATTTGACAATGACTCCCCAATCTATTCTACCCAGCCGCCAGACCGACTACCGGGCTGCCCGTCGACACGTTATTGGTGTGACGGCTCCGCCCGGTAGCCCCATTGAGCGGGTATGTTTACGTTTTCGCCGACCAGAGGCTGAATATGTGCTGTCGCTACCCCTGCACAACAGCCAGCAAACCGTTGCCGAAACGCCGACCCATGTTGATATTGAACTTCATGTCGTGTTAAATCATGAGCTGGAACGGGAAATCATGGCCTACGGTGAGGAAGTCGAGGTATTGGAGCCGGTTACTCTACGGTATATTATTATAAATCGAATAAAATCATTGAGCAAGATCTATATCTGAGTACTTCCATGATTATTATCCGACCTAAATAAAATCCATAAACTATTTCCGTGAATATTAATTTTATATGATATTTTTCTATGTTTGTGTCGGTTATCGATGATCGCATAAAAAAATGCGACTGCCGCCAAGCAGTCGCATGAGAAAAGTTGGGGCCGGACGCAAGGCGCGTGCAAATTCTTGGCAGATTCTGTGTTAGGGGTTCGACTCCCCCGGCCCCATAACTAGTGTCACAAACATAGAAATTATCCACGATAGTTTCTTAAAGTAGAACTCTGTTCTCAAATCGCACCTTCGGGTATTGAAACTGAATATTAATGTTAGCGGCAATTTGCCACACATTATTTTTTAATCGCACCTCCGGGTATTTATATGGCACTCCCTCAACTTTTGGGGGGAGTGCCTGTTTTCCTTTGTTTTGTTCAATAGACAGTTACCCTATTTCACTGACCTTTTCGCACAATCTCCTATACATAAGCATTAACGACTACTTAAACCACATGCGTCTTCAACTAAACCTCACATCTAATACCCAGCCGGTACCATTTACTTACCTCTACAATCTAGTTGGCTCACTACACAAATGGATTGGTGAAAATAACTTATTGCATGATGGGATGAGTTTGTACAGCTTTGGCCGTCTGACGGGTGCTGAAAAAATTGGCAAACATCTTTATTTCCCAAACGGCTCAACTTTGTCAATCAGTTTTCAAAACAGCGACCATGCATGGGCTATGGCCAAAGGAATTTTGAAAGATGACAGTTTGGCCTTCGGAATGCGAGTTATTGAAGCAAATGAAATGCCAATACCTTCATTTGAAAATCGCGTCCGATTAGCCACCGATGGCGAAATAGTTGTGCGTACTAAGCGGCCAGATGGTAGTCGTCAATACTTGCTTTGGTCGGATGAAGCCGCCAACGAGAAAATGACGCAACTCATGCGGAAGAAGTTACAGGCGGCTGGCTATAATGAATCTCATCAAACCATCAACATCCGATTCGACCGGGATTACCCGAAAGCGCGTACCCGGCTTATGGACGTGAAAGGTATAAAGCACCGGGGAAGCATTTGCCCAGTCATTATCGAGGGAACCCCGGAAGCCATTGAGTTTGCCTGGCTAGTCGGGGTAGGCGAATTAACAGGAAGTGGTTTTGGGGCATTGGTATAGATTACAACCTTTTCTGAATATGGAACAAATTGACTTAAGTTTTTTCATTGAACCGCCTGAGTTGACTGTTACGGCGATGTTACAAATTGACGCGCTGGCTCCACTATCGATGGTAGCGGCCCAGCCGGGGGCTTACTATCGAAGTCAACCCGCCCCGACGGAATTTATGCTATATGGCCTTTTGGAAAATGCGCTGGGCTGGCATTTATCCGCTACTCCCCGTAAACAGGTGATGGACGATCTGAAAAAATCAGCTAAAAAATCAGCTAAAAAAAATGTGGCCTGGGCTAAATCACCTTGGATAACTGGTAAACCAACTGGCTCCCCCGAAATCGGATTTGTGAGCTTATTGCAGTACCATGTTGCTTTTGAGGGTTTAGAAAAGCCTGTTCAAGTTGATACTTTCGATGATTTATGGTCTCAGCAACTACGCGATACGGGACGCTCATTTTTTGGCGGAAGCCGCCACTATGATGCTTCGTTGTCTGATTTGATGACACGCGAACGTCGAGGTGACGTTGAATTTGGCGACCGGGCGGAACACGAAGTACTTCGTGATGAATCCCTGTTACTAGCGGCCGATGGAGCTAAGATTCAGTATAAGTCGGTACGAAGCAAGTTCCCACATTATTACGTCAGTCCAACGGTTCGGGAATACGTCATTCCGCGAAGCCCTTATTTGTTTCGGCTTCTAACGACACCATCAGTTTCAGCCTTGTTGAAAGATGCGTTTAACGACCCATCAGCGCCCTTATATATAGGCTCTAACGATGGTTGGGTAGACGTTAGCTATGAAGAATTATGATCGACTTAGATTTTTTACACCCATACCCTCGTTACGGGGTGGCTGCTGCACTAGTTGAGCAAAACGCTTTTTTAGACGGGTTGACCACATGGCAACACGTAGCCGAATTAGCTTGGAAAGCAATTGACCGAGCGCTATTGCGCTACACGTTATTTACATCGGATGATCCACTTCTGGAAACGACCGAGGTTCTTCGGTTTGACTACTTAGATGAAAAAGTATTGGACCCCGGCAAGAAAAGCGGTCAAATAGCCGCCAAGGGATATTATCTGCCGCCGTATGTAATCACTACAGATGGCTCGTCGGCGGCAACGGTAGCCGAAGCCCGGACCATTCGAGATTTATTAAAAAAGGCAACCGAAGAGGATCTGATTAAGACACAAAAACTGAAACGATCATTTGCTCCGTTGACCAGCAAAGTAAATAACGGGCGTTCATCAATGGCTGAACCAAAGTCAACACTGCTTGAAGCGGCTTTTACCGTTGTAGCGACACTGACCGAGTTTAAACCAGCCGCACAGGTATCGGTAGGCAAGGGAATGGCCAACACGACCATTATTCCAGATTTGCCCTTAGTGGATGGAGAATTTGAACCTTTGATTGATTTTGTGCAGGTCTTCGCCGATTTACGGGTACGTAAGCAGAATTACCAAGTCAAAAACGACGATATGTTGCTGGCTAAAGTTGATCCGAAAGATCGCAAATACCGGCGACCACAACTGTTTCGGGGGAACTACCCGAATGCTCCCCGTGACGGGTCACTAGGAGCCATTTCGCTGGTGGCCGCTATCGGTGCTTGGGCTCGTGAAGGAGGGCGGTTTAGTCATAAGCAAAAAGACGGTACGAGTCGTGAAGAGCCGAGAGCCGAATTTGCCGAACGTGTGTTAGATCAGTTAGCTGAAAAGCCACTTTACATTCTTTCGTACGAAGGGGTGGGGCAGGAAAAATACGGGCACCATCTAGTCGATATGGCTCTCCACTATGACCTGCCCGCTATTGTCAGGGCGGCTCATCGAGCCATGCCATTTGGCGTCGAAAAACTTGATGATCCCAAATTCAAACTTTACAAACGGTTTTTCGACCGATTTCTACAACAACTTGACCGGCCCACCTTCCGGGATTTCATGGCCGCGCGAAACGAATATCCTTTTGAGTTAGCTCCAATCTTCATAAAATATATGGAAACAGAACACCACCTATCCCCCGAATTAATTGCGTCGGCTCGCGCATACGGACAGTCTTTAAATTATGCGGCCTATGTTACGGCCGAATCTGAACGGCAGGATGATATCAAGAACAAACGTCGTGAACGTCCGCTAAGCGAATACAAAAACCGTATTCTGGTTCAATTTGAGAGTACCATTTTGAGTGCAAAAACGCCGACCGCCTTACTTTCACAAATGGGCATCATTGTAGGACGATTAACAGGACGTGAAATGGATAGTAAAGCTGGATTTTTTATGGAAACCGCGGCAGGCTGGCCCGACAGCCAGTTATCACTAGCCCAAGAACTCATTACAGCATTCATGCGCCTGAGTTCATATCGGCCTAAAGAAGTGACAGGCGATAATGCTATCCCCCCAGAAGAAACCATTATAGACAATCCGGCTAACGATCCAATGCCTGCCTGAATACCATTCTTGAACTTCTTAAAAACAGACAACCAATGAAAATCAAATCAATTACGGTTACGTTACTTGCCCCCATGTCCGACCATGCCGCTAACCGGGGCGAGAAATTGCTCGGTAACGCATCATCCATTAAACGCCGACCCGATGGGCGGGTATATATTTCTGGTCAGATGCAACGCCACGCCTTGTTTAGTGCTATTGATCGACTTAACGAAGACCATCCGCAGCGTAACGGTACGTATGTTGCTAACGGCGATGGTCCATCAACGAATGTGGCAAAGGACCTTCGTAGTGATCTGGGCGGCTACCTCGATACAAATAAAGACGACTATTCGGGTCGCCGAACTGCTCCAGCTACGGCAACTCCCGGTGTGGCGCAGGCAACGAGTCAAATTGGACGGGATTTATTAGTGCGGCTTCGGATGGATGAGAGTAAAGATTCAGGTCGTAAACAGGCGTTGGCCACCAACGAGTATAGTCAAAATGATCTCATGCAGATGAGTTTTCACCTCGACGTTGGAGCCGTAGGCGTAACCAAAGAGTATAAGTACGAAACAGAAGCGCACGTCGCAACCACCTACAAAAATCATTTAGAGGGCCAAGACGGTGAACATGCCCGCCGGGTGCGGTTGTTTCTGGATGCTACTCGTTCCATAACAGACTATGCCAATCAGGCCCGTAACGCTACTACCGCAGAGCCACAAAAAGTGCTTATCGTACTGGACACTAAGATGAGTAGGAAAGCCGTTCGCTATTTTGCCCCTGGCACGAACGCCACTGAAAAGACGCGTATCTTGGCCGAACTGGATAATCGGGATGCCATTTACTTTCTTGGCGACGATACGAACCCAGACACGCTTAGTGTCGATGAGGCTTATCAACAGGCATTAGCGGCATTGGATACTAATGACTTGTATACACCTGTAGCCTGATTAGTTATGGAGCCGTTAGCCAAACCCTCAGGTATCACGCTCAGAGACCATCGGCAACACGTCTATGATGAAGCATTGGCTTTACTGGACGCACATCCTTTCTGGGAAAAAAAGTATAAAGAACTGACCGGAGACGATTTGCGCTACCGGCTCAAGCGCGTGGCCTGGTGGCACGATGCAGGAAAAGCCCATCCAACATGGCGCGATGCCTGTCGTTCTGACTATAACTTGTACAGATCGTGGCGGCAGAAAAACGGTATGATTATTGAAGAGCCAGACCCATCACAAAACGCGGTTGACTTCAAAAAGTATGAAGCGGCCATGCGTAAGGCGAAGAAAAATAGCAGCCCAAATCTGCAGAATGCAGGCTTGCGCCATGAATTCGACTCACTGGCGCAAGCTCTGAATCAACTCAGAGGGGATGACACTATTACATTGACTGAACAAGTTGCGATTGCCGCCCATCATGGTAAATTGAATCACCGCCACATCAACCGATGGCAACAGGATGGGAAGTCGCAAAAGGATGATACAAAGGGGCCATATTGGTCTTTATGGGCTAAGTTGAACAATGAATCTGATTTGATTGGCAGAACAGGTAAAAGTTCACGTAGCCGAGACGATTGGCAACTACGAGTACTTGAGCGGTACCGCATTGCCGCCGTGCGTTCTCTCCTGCAACTGGCCGATACCCGGGCCAGTCGGAGAGAAAGCGGAGGTATAACCCCTGACCTAGAACCGTTTCATTATCATTTTCCTGACAACTGGACGAAGCGAGATGTGCAGGAAGCTGTACTAACCGGGGCTGACCAACCTATTTGTATCCTGCGGGCCAAAACTGGATCAGGCAAAACCGATGCGTCTTTACTGTGGGCAAAGCATCAGATTGTTGGAAATCAAAAACCAGTCGTTGATGAAGAAAAACCGGAATGGGCTCAAAAAGCAGACCGCCTAACTATTGCCATGCCAACGCGTTTTACATCCAACGCGTTAGCAATTAGTGTCGACAAGAATGTAAGCTCAACAGGCTTGTACCATTCCAGTGCCTGGTATACCCGCTACGGCAATGTATCAGACAAAGAGCGTGATGATGCTAAAGAACTGCATAAACTGGCGCGTGGTTTGGCTACTCCGGTAACCGTGTGTACGATAGATCACTTACTTCTTTGCCTGACAGGAACCAAGGAAGACCAGCATACAAGTTTCTTTTTTCTGGCTAACAGTGCCGTAGTATTCGATGAAGCGGACTTTTATGATCCATTCGTTCAAGCCAATTTGATTGTTTTACTCGATACACTACGGCTATTGAAGGTGCCTGTATTGATTATGAGTGCCACTGTGCCAGATTCACTTCGGGTACGGTATAACATACCTGATGCCATTGTGGACGTAAAGGCTGGTGCGCAAACAGCCAAATGCCCTATTGTATGGCGTGGGGCTGTTGAAGGGCCTAAAGACGTAGAAGGTATTTTGAAAGGTATGGTTCGTCGGGGCACGGGTATTGTATATGCGAATACCGTAGATCGAGCATATGCCTATTATCAATGGTTTGCGGAACAATTCAAAAAAGGAGGCCCAAAGCCTATATTATATCACAGCCGTTACACGGAACCCGATAAGAAGGCAATCGAAGATGAGTTGATTGCAATGCTGGGGAAAGATGCCTGGACAGAACATAAAAATGCGGAAGGAATTGCCATTTTAACTCAAATAGGGGAAATGTCAATCAATATCAGCGCGCCGATTATGTTGTCAGATGCCTGTCCCTGGGATAGATTGGCGCAGCGAGCCGGACGATTGGACCGTTTCGGCCTTGACCCAATGGGTGGAATCTTATATGTAGTTGAGCCATTGCGAGATGGGACTTCTTACCCAGCTCCGTATGGTGAATTACCCAAAGGCGGAAAAGGCTGGATTCCGGCTGAAGCATTTACGCAAACCGTTCAGGAATTAGCCAGCGAATTTGACGAAATTCCCACGCCGGTTTCATCAGCCAGCTTTGTAGAACGAGTCAATAATCTTTACAGGGAACAGCCTACTTTTACCTCAAAAATTGAGCAAAATCGAGATCGACTCAAAGACTTAATGAAACTTAACTGGATGATTGTCTCAAATCAACATGCTGATGAGGAGCAGATTACTGTTTCGGGAGAATGGAAAAGTAGAGACATTCCTCCTCAACAAACGGTCTTTATCAGCTTGCCTGAATTCGATGCAACAGAAGACGAAGAGGGTGTATATGTATTTAAAAATTGGGATACGTATCGTGGTTACGAATTAGAGGCTGGTATTAGTTGTCCTGATTATCTAGTTCGAATGGGAAATGAGCGGAAGCAGTTATATCCTTTTGTATTTAGAGTAGGAGAAGACAAAGATCCTCATACAGTTCTAATTCTTGTCGATGGTATCTACACATCTGAAACAGGATTGGCTCTTTTGGGTAAAGGAGAAAAGACAGATCGAGCAAAAGGAGTTATTGAAAGCAACTCATGAATATCACCTCCAAACTCCGAATCGGCGGGATGCTCGTGGGGTACTACCGGCTGTGCCCTCGTAAGGCCTGGCTATCCATGCGGGGTATCTGGATGGAGCAGGAGTCGGATACGGTGGCGCTGGGACGGTTGCTGGATGAGTACAGTTACGACCGATCCGACAAGCATATTGAGATCAATGCCGAAGCCCCCGACGGTACGCCCTTGGTGGGCAAAATCGACCGGGCCACCCTGAAGAATGGGGTGCTGCACGAAACCAAGAAAAGTCGATCCTGCGAAGATGCCCATCTTTGGCAGGTTCGGTTTTATCTCTGGTTGCTTACCCGAAACGGCGTAACCCGATCCGACGGGTCGCCGTTTCGGGGACAGTTAGATTACCCTCTGCTACGACGTACCGAATGGGTCACGTTGGAACCAGAACATATTGATGAGCTTGTAGCTACCGTTTCGGCGATTCGCGAATTAGCTACGCAGGACGTCCCTCCGACCCGGCTCCTTAAACGAACCTTTTGTACCAAATGCGCTTTCGATGAGCTGTGTTATGGATAATCGACTGACGGCCATCTCGTTTACCGTGAGAAATCACTAAAATATGAAAAAGCCCCATTATTTGTTTTCGAGTGGCCGACTGCGCCGACAGCATAACACACTAGCCCTGGAACGAGCGACTGGCGAGCGAACTCCCGACGATGATCCCACCGATGAAGGCTTACCATCGGTGACACCCGATGGCAAAAATCATCCCTTTCCCGTCGAGACAGTCGATAGTCTGTACATCTTTGGGGAGGTCGATATTAATACCAAACTCATTACGTTTTTGGGCCAGCAGGGCATTCCGACGTTTTTTTACGACTACTACGGCTATTATACGGCCACGCTTTATCCACGGGAAAGCCAACTGTCGGGGCGGTTGCGGGTCGATCAGGCTCGGCATTACCTAAGCCCCAAACGACGGCTGGTATTGGCGCGGGCCTTCGTCGAATCGGCGTTGTTTAACATTGAGCGAGTAATCAAATACTATCAGCCCCGGCTTAGTGGCGACGAACAGCTAGCCGTTCAAAAAACGTTGCTCGACCTGAAACGGGACCGGGATGCCTTACCGCTGACAGTGGATATTCCTACATTAATGGCCGTAGAAGGACGTATTCGGGATCGGTATTATCGATTATGGCCTTATTTCCTTGGGCCTGAAGTAGCGGCTCGTTTTCCCTTCAATAAGCGTGAACGTCGGCCACCGTCCAACGAACTGAACGCCCTGATTTCCTTTGGCAACTCGCTTTGTTACACCACCGTGCTGCGTCAGATTTACCGGACGGCTCTTGACCCGACTGTTGCATTTCTGCACGAGCCTGGTGATCGGCGCTTTTCATTGGCCCTCGATCTGGCCGAAGTGTTTAAGCCACTGCTGGTTGATCGAATGATTTTTCGGTTGATCAAAACCGCCGAATTGACACCTAAACATTTTTAGAAGCATCTGGGGGGCTGTTATTTATCCGAGGCTGGTCGAAAAATTGTTGTGGGCCACTGGGACGAGCGGCTTAGCCAAACGGTGCAACACCGAACCATGAATAAGAAGGTGTCTTATGAGCGGCTAATCCGGCTGGAATGCTACAAACTAGTACGTCACCTCTGCGATCCCGTGGGTGAGCCTTACCAGGGTTTTCATATGTGGTGGTAATGACGTTTATACCTAACCGTTTCTACTGATGCCTTTTTGTATTGCGGTATATGATGTGAACCAGAAACGGACGGGCAAGATGCTCAAGCTCTTTCGGCGGTATCTAACTTGGGTACAAAACTCCGTTTTCGAGGGTGACTTAACTCCTGCTCAACTGAAGCAATTGCAACAGGAAGCCGATATGCTTTTACAAGATAATGATGGGATCGTCTTTTATCAGCTTCGCGACGAGCGTTACGTGGAGCGAATTGCTTTAGGCGTTGATATTACGAACCGAAGTCGGTTTTTATAAGTCGTCGGACAGGTCCAAAAGCAAAGATGATTAGCTAGTTAAGTGTATTTTTCGCATGACTCACCAGTAAACTATTGATAAAGAGTTAGTTGGTTAAGTCGTCAGCCTGCCGGTATATTTACAGTACTGGACGCTGACGACTTTGGTTTGTTCTTTGACCTACTAAAAAGTGTTTCCAGGCCGTAAAAAGGCCTATTTTTGTGTAAATTTCGCTTGGTCTCAATCGCACCTTCGGGTATTGAAATTTTGTGAGATACACTGCCCACGTTGCGTAACACATGTCTCAATCGCACCTTCGGGTATTGAAATCCGATGGCGTCTATCTGCTCCTGATAGTACATTACCGTCTCAATCGCACCTTCGGGTATTGAAATGCAAATAGGTGATATGGGCTATCCCATGGTGGATATGTCTCAATCGCACCTTCGGGTATTGAAATTTATCCTGCGCCACGCCTGGCACACTGGCCACCAGTGTCTCAATCGCACCTTCGGGTATTGAAATATTGTTTATGCCCATCAAAAGGAAGCGGAGTGGTCGGTCTCAATCGCACCTTCGGGTATTGAAATTTACTCTCCACACTCGTTACAGCCCAAATCGTTGCCGTCTCAATCGCACCTTCGGGTATTGAAATCCGGTCGTGTCCATTATGTTTTGCTGAGTTTATCGAACGTCTCAATCGCACCTTCGGGTATTGAAATTTAATGGTGATCAGGGCTTGCTTGCGATCCTGACCAGGTCTCAATCGCACCTTCGGGTATTGAAATTTGGCGACGTAATAGTCACCATCCGGCAGATACACGGGTCTCAATCGCACCTTCGGGTATTGAAATGTTCTGACATTCCATACACTACGGCTAACGGCACGGTCTCAATCGCACCTTCGGGTATTGAAATTTCCCATCGGTCCACCCAGCAGCGTGCCGCCAATCGGTCTCAATCGCACCTTCGGGTATTGAAATATGGGCTGGATTTGCATCTCCTGCGACGTGTACGACTGTCTCAATCGCACCTTCGGGTATTGAAATTTCTTATTGACAAAAAAAGATGAAATGTACCCACTACGTCTCAATCGCACCTTCGGGTATTGAAATTTCCGGATTCTGGAGGGGTCGACTGTGGCCGCTGTGTCTCAATCGCACCTTCGGGTATTGAAATCAAGTGTTCAGCTTTGTATTGATCGTACCAATACACGTCTCAATCGCACCTTCGGGTATTGAAATTTGCATCACACGCTCATTGGTCGAGTTATAGCGGTCAGGTCTCAATCGCACCTTCGGGTATTGAAATTTATACCTGCCAGCGTCCAGGCGTGATCGAAGCGCGAGTCTCAATCGCACCTTCGGGTATTGAAATTTGACACCATCAAGGATAAAACGCAGCTCACGGCCAAGTCTCAATCGCACCTTCGGGTATTGAAATTCTTATGTCTGCGCGAACTTCATCGGGCAAATAGACAGTCTCAATCGCACCTTCGGGTATTGAAATGTGATCTTGTCCTGCAGGCGGTTGGCCTGTACACTGAAGTCTCAATCGCACCTTCGGGTATTGAAATCATGAGCTTCAAGGATGATGCTGATTTCGAGGGCTGTCTCAATCGCACCTTCGGGTATTGAAATGAACTGGTGGTGTAGTCGGTAATGGTCGGCGGTGTGTCTCAATCGCACCTTCGGGTATTGAAATTTCGTAGATGGCCACCGGGTAGTCGGTAGGGAAGGGCGTCTCAATCGCACCTTCGGGTATTGAAATAAAGTGTCTTCGGATGGGGTATGATGCTGACCATATGTCTCAATCGCACCTTCGGGTATTGAAATAAAGTGTCTTCGGATGGGGTATGATGCTGACCATATGTCTCAATCGCACCTTCGGGTATTGAAATAAGTCTCCCCATTGCCTATACCCTCGACGCTGATTGGTCTCAATCGCACCTTCGGGTATTGAAATCAGGCTATATCCCCTTTGATGAACGCACTCGTTACGTCTCAATCGCACCTTCGGGTATTGAAATATGATTGATACAACGCTTGAGAGAACCGGCAAATACTGTCTCAATCGCACCTTCGGGTATTGAAATTTGGGCGTTTTTCTGATACGAAAACAATTATGCTTGCGTCTCAATCGCACCTTCGGGTATTGAAATTAATATGGACATTACCGGCAAGCACATTGACTCGGGTCTCAATCGCACCTTCGGGTATTGAAATGCTTTGGGATATGGTCTGGCGGGACGTGTACAAAACGTCTCAATCGCACCTTCGGGTATTGAAATTAACGGCAGATCAATACAAAACCTCTACTCCTCCGCGTCTCAATCGCACCTTCGGGTATTGAAATGAGAATGGCGGTATGGCCTTGATTGCTCCTACAGCCGTCTCAATCGCACCTTCGGGTATTGAAATCAAGGTTGAGCAGATTGACGCGGCTACGCTTCTCAGTCTCAATCGCACCTTCGGGTATTGAAATTTTCTGACGGGCGCTACACTGGAACTGCTGCAACAGTCTCAATCGCACCTTCGGGTATTGAAATTTCTTCATTCGCCTTTCTAATAGTCCGTCTCCTTTGGTCTCAATCGCACCTTCGGGTATTGAAATCTATTCAAAACTCAAGCAATCGGGCTATTGATGATAGTCTCAATCGCACCTTCGGGTATTGAAATAAACAGAATAATATATGGCTTTTGTCTTGATCTCAGAGTCTCAATCGCACCTTCGGGTATTGAAATGCGATCGAGTTACTAAACTCAGTTTTCAATCGAGTCTCAATCGCACCTTCGGGTATTGAAATTATCGGGCATGATACGCCAATTAAGGGAATTCTCAAGTCTCAATCGCACCTTCGGGTATTGAAATGTATTTCGGTCGGTAAATACGGAATCATTTTTGTGGAAGTGACTTGTCCGGCTAAATGTTGACCATAAATAGCCAATTTATGGACAGACTTGTTAAACTCCGCATGAAGCAGCCCAAACGAATCATGCGCGAAATGGTGGCCGCCGTTCTCCTCGATCAGCTCAACATTGACCAGGCCGCTGAGCGCTATAAGGTCAATCGCTTAACGGTACTTCGATGGATGAGGAAAGTCGAAGAGGAAGCCAAGGCCAGTAAACAAACCACCCCGATTGCCTCTGATCAGCCCTCCCCGCCGACCAGAAAATCAACTCGGCGCTCTGCCCCGGAGGACGAAGTTAAGCAACTACGGACTAAGCTGCAGTCGATGGAAAAAGAACTGGAGACGGCTAATTTTAAAGCCCTTTACTATTCGACCCTGGTCCGGGTGGCTAAACACGAGCTGGGGGTCGACGTCGAAAAAAAGTCCGTTACCAAGCCATCCGGTTTATGCTGACGAATCATCCCAACATTTCGATTCGGCAACTAGAGGGTGTACTTGGTTTTAGTCGACAGGGGTACTATCAATACTGGCAACGGCAAGCGGACCAGGTGAACCATGACGACGACATTCTGAAGTTGGTCAAGAAGGTACGCCAGGATCATCCGCGCATTGGAGGACGGAAGCTTTATTGGCTGTTACAGAATGCTTTTTTAGAAAGGGCGGGGCCGCCCTTTAGGTTTGTGGCGTGGTAAGATTCTAAGATTTGGTAGCTTGCCAACAAGTGAACAGGGTGGGCTACCCTAGGGGGCCGCAGAGTTCCAGCTCTATGCGCGGATTCAGGACCCACCCTGTTTTACTTGCTTAAAGGCTCGAATGGAAATTCGGGGATACTGCCCCATTAGCAAGGGTTTGAGCATTGAAGCAAGGACTTGTTGAACACGGCACCGGCCGGCCTAAATTACTATCTCTTATGGACATTTGCTATTTCATCGGTGTTGACGTTTCGAAAGCCACACTCTAGCTAGCTAGATGTGGTGGTTCACCAACTGATCCTGGTTTCGTTGTCTGGCCCCGACGGGATGCTTACGCCAATAATAATAACCACTGCTGCTCACATTCAACACTTTACACATCTTCTCAACGGGAAATAGCTTGGCGTTTTCCTTTATAAATCGGAATATTTCCCGTCTCCCTTGGAGAAGATGCTGACCGCCTTTTTTAGAATATCGCGCTCCATCTGAGCTTCTCGAAGCTCTCGTTGCAACCTTCTGATCTGTTGCTGTTCGTCAGTAAGTGTGGTATTGGCAGGCAACGTTTGATCGTTTTTTTTTGTGGCGTTGTCTCCATTTGCTGATTCGTCCTGGATCGATGTCCAATTCGCGGGCGGCTTCTTGAATTGATCCTTTTACATAAGACAGCTCGACAGCCATTTCCTTGAATGCTTCGTCAAACACACGTCGTTTAACCATGGTCAAATTGAAGTTTGGCCTCAAATCTGCCTAAAAAAAGTCTCCAGTCAAATGTAGCAAGTTCACTTGGGCATGCCCTGCGGCGTAGACTGACTATCTTTTTTTGGCTACCTGTTGCTTAACTTTTTAGCCAAAAAAAAGTAGCCAGCCCAAAGATGATCAAAGCGGTCAATCAGGCTGCATCCAGGATCACAGCATCGATGAATAGGGCTTAGGCAGAACACAGCCCGCGCGGAAGTTCGTGATGGATCAGAAAGCTACGCCAGCAGAGCATGCTGCTCCGTTTGTCAAGCTCCTGAAGGGCCCCAATGGGCAAGTCGTTCATGCGGAGCAGGGAAAAGTAGGCCATTACCAAAAACGGAAACATGACCTATTAGCGTAGTACCCAATAACCGCCGGTAGACTACCGGCTAGACGGCTGATTATTTCTAATCCATCAATTGATGGGTTTCCGGGCGCGTCAGGCCCTAATCGAAACAATCAATCCGCGGGCCGGTTAGTTGATTCATATAGTAAGGCGGCTCGCCCGCTATTCTAAATACAAATGATCATGTTCGAAACGATTATGAATCTCGTCCAGCAGCACGCTGGTCAGTCGGTAGTAAATAATCCGGCCATCCCCAATGACCAAAACGATAACGTGCTCCAAACGGTCACGGGCAGCATTATGAATGGGCTGGGCCAACAGGCCCAGGGTGGAGGGCTAGGCAGTTTAAAGGGTATGGCGACCGGCCAGGGTGATAGCAGTACGCTGGCGGATCATCCCGCTACGCAGGGCGTTCAACAAACGGTTCAGCAGGATTTGATGAGTAAACTGGGGATCTCTCCCCAGGTAGCGATGTCGGTGGCGGGCTCCCTGGTGCCGATGGTCCTGAGCAAACTGATGCACAAAGCGGATGACCCCAATGACTCGAGTGTTGACGCCGGAAGCCTGATGAGCTCGCTAGGCGGTCAGGGCGGAGGGCTGGGGGGTCTATTTGGTAAGTAAGTTGACGAGCTATTGAAGCATCTTTTTACAGTGGTTTAGTGTGAGTGAGCTGTCACCGAAAACGGGTCAGGTATTGCTATCGACTAGTTGGTTGCTGCTGCTCCCGTTAGGGACTTCCTTTAGGATGAAAAAAAATCTCGCCAGAATGGCTTGACATTTTATTTTCGGCGATCACCCACTCACCCTGGGAGCCAGCTTGTGGTGGACTGGTACGAATTCAATGACGAGTTGAGTGAGTATGGCCGGGCTCCGCTGGCCTTTGGCGCCTACCTGACCAGCGGTCACTGCATTGAAGCGGTCTTTGAAAACGGGGAAAGTGAGTTTTTACAAATGGGGCTGTATGTGCTGCTGACGGTCTGGCTCGTCCAGAAAGGCTCCTCCGAATCCAAGAGCCTTTCTGAGCTGGAAGAGGTGGATCAGTCCCCCTCGCCAACCCAAAAGGGGCCCATGTCCCGTTCGGCGCAGGGGTTGGGTGCTGACACTCTACCAGAATTCGCTGAGCATCGCTTCCTTTATGCTATTTAGCCTATCCTTCTAGTTGCATGCACTTGGGGGCATGAAGCAGTACAATACGGAAAAAGAGCTGATAGGAAAAACCGAGTTGCTGACCATAGGTGGAGATTTCAGAAGCATCGACCAACGGCCCGCCGCCGCGGCGGATTTCGTAAGATTTTGACCGCGCCACGGTGGCCACTGGTATCTCCTGTTGGGTTTGGAGATAAGTGCTTATTGGAAAAGGAATTAAGCGGGGGCCGCCCGGAGGTGGTCAATTCTTAGCGAAATGATTGGTCGACCAATTTCAAAACTGGCTGGCCACCGTGGCACGGTCAGTTTCACCGAAATACCCAATCTATGAAGCAGATAAATGAATTCCCTTTGCCGAGGTGGTTGAATTGATTGGCACGATAAACCGCAACCCGGATAACGTGGACCTGATCCGAAACCGAAACTTTGGCGTGGTTGGCGTTTGGGAATTTCGGGAAGCCCTTTACAAAGCAGCCAAGGAGGTAGCAACCTATCGGCAACATCAGATCAACCACAAGCCTGATGAAGTGCTAGCTCAGGCCGTAAAAACAAAGGGGATCGACCTAGAAAACAACCGAAAATAGTCTAGTGCCGATAGAGTGGGTCAACATCTTGTTGACCCACCTAAATTTAATTAAAGAGTATAATGAAAAGAGCCAATTCAAACCAACCTAATCAACAGCGGCTAGATAAGTTATTTGCACGCGTGAAGTCTGGCCAGTCTTTGGACTATGCCCTCACGGATTGGTTTTACAATGTACTCAGTAAAGCAGATCAAGCAAAGGTAATAGCCCTAAGAGCTTGAGCAAGTTCAACTCCAGCAAACTCAAAAGAAAGCCACAGGTAATACTTGATGCAAGTACCGGTGTTTAATCATTTATATAAATAAATAATTTATTAAAATTAGAAAGCCTGATACTTTGATCAGGTTAGCGTAGCTCTAAGGAAATATGGACCCTTATTTAGTTGATTGTTATGTAGATTGCTGTTGCCCGGCATGAGCTAATGTTTCGCCAATGTCATGCGAAGTCCTTTGTTCTCAACCCAACGATTACCAATTGCCTGCTGTTCAACGGGTGAATGAGTTAATGGATACAGTGGCCAGGGGAATAAAACAGCTTAATGATAACTCGACTTGTGGACTGGGGCCGCCGCTTTAAAAGTTGCTTTTTAGCCTCTGGTCTACCTCAACTTTATAATTTATGCTGTCCACAAAAGATTGGGCCTTAGTGGCCTTGACCATGTTAAGGCCCTGCTTACTCAGTTCCCGAAAGGTTTTTCCCTCATTGGAAACGCTGTTTTCATCGTTTGCCTTTTTTGCCAGCATAATCCACCCGAGTTCGGTCTTGCCAATGGGCGGCATGACCTCCAGTAAGGGACCTAAACCAATAGCTTCGCTGTATCGTTGGTCCAGGGGGGCAGAAGAACAGGCTGTCAAGCAGATTAGGATAAACGTATTGAGTAGGTTAACCTTCATCGTGTGTGCTTTTGCCTCGAAGAAGACTAACCCATTGAATTCCTACTAGTTGAATTTGTTAACGGCATCACTGGGCACAAAAAAACAGCAACTACTCAATAAGTGGCTGCTGTTCGCAATTCTCTATTTCAATGGGAAAACTATGTTCAACTTAAAAACAGGGTTTCAATCAGGGCCGCTTATTTAGTGAGTTAGTGGTAAGTTAAACTTCAGATGTTTAGCCGTACGTTGTGGCATAAACAAAAAACAGCAAATGCCCATTAAGCATTTGCTGTATGAGATATTATCTACTATTGCTAATAAAATATGACCATCCTTATAACCGGGTTATGATCAAAGTCTATATTTTAGTGAGGTAACGGCAGGATAAAAGCCAAGTACCTAAGCGTATTTGTGATATAGAACAAAAACAGCAGCCACCCATAGAGTGGCTGCTGTATAAACCCTAATATATTTATTCAATACACAATGCTATCTAAACGGTATTACAGTTGATCCGTATAGTTTAATGAGGTAGTGGTAAAGCAAAATGCCCATCTTGACTTAGCCTACTTAAAGTTTAGCTTGAAAAGGGAAAGAAAAATACAACTTGGATAGTCGCTATACAGGCATGCTGGCTAGCCAGTTTTGAGCCAAAAAGGCACACCGTAAAAAGGGGTAATTTTTTAGGTAGCAAGATGTGTTTTTGTCGTAACAAAAACCTTTTCTTTGCTCTTGCAAAACCACAGAAACGCGGAGCCTCCGAAGTCGGCCCGCAGCAAGAGCAATGAAGGAAAAAGACAAATGGTATAAAGGGGGCAGACCCGAAATGAAACCCGAAGAGCGGGCCGAAAAAGTAGTTCAGGTTCGCTTTACCCAAGCGGAGTATAATCAGCTTCTAGCTAGAAAGGCTACCGTCAAGACACAGACTGTATCCTCTTACGTTCGGGCCATTTGCCTCAATAAGCCACTTCGCCTGAAGCCTGAGCGTTCGACTTATCAGGATATTCTGTTATCGTTGATACAAGAAACCAGGAGCGACGTTCTGCGGATCCGTGTCAACATCAACCAGGCTGCTAGGCGTATCAACAGCACTACAGACTATCAGGATTTGCAGCAAGAAGTTACCCGGATGGCTAGCGATATGGTTCGCTTTGACGCTCAGCTACGAGAAGTGATAGCTGCCGTTTTAAAGGGAGGCGGAGAGATGTAATTACTTAGCACGGGCTAATAGCCCCTCATCGTAGATCAAAGAAAAAGGGTAGCCATAGCCACCCGATTTACTGTACTCACTCTATGAAGCAATACCTACTCTATGAAGTAATAGAATTGGACTTTGTTGTACTTATTAATTATTGAAGCTGCTCGACCTTTACCCTTCTCTCAGAAGAAGGCGCAATAAAAATTTTACACCCTCTCTTACAAACCACTCAATTCAGACTTACGGGCAATATGGGTGCTTACAGTTGATACAATTTCCTGTAATTCTTGCAGGCGCACCGGTTTCTGTAGGTGATCACTAGCGCCCAACCTCAGATATGCTTCCCGCTGCGGCTGGGTCACCTCTGCGGATAACATGATCAGACAAGCTTGCTGACAGCTGGGATGAAGCAGCAGCGTGCTGAGCCACTTCATCTCTTCGCCGTCTGGTACCACCCCATCCATCACTAACGCCACCGGTTTGTCATGCCCCAGTGAAGTAGCCGACAGAAATTCAGTGACGGAGCTAAACCAATACAGGTCTAAATGCTGAGCCCAGCGGCGAAAGCCATGCTGCCAGAAGATGTAGTCATCTACGTCCTCGTCCAGCAAGGCAACCCAGGGTTTTAAAGTGTCCATGGTAAGTGGTGTGTATCCAGTAGTGGCGGATAGTTGTTTACCTTAAGTGCATTTAGCCCCAATTTGTTAGATATCAGGAACGCAATAGTCGATCAAGGCAACTTTCCTAAAAATGATGTAGTATTGTATCATTAACAGGATGTTATCTGTTTGTGCACCCGTAACAACTTAACCATGGACCAACATACTTACCCCTGCGTCTTCATCGCCGATGATGATGAGGATGACCGTTACCTGCTAAACTTGGCCTTTGCCCGGCACAGCCCTCAGTGCCGACTAGTCTTTGCTCATGATGGGCTGGATCTATTGGATGCGCTGGCTCGTTATGAGACGAGCCCGGAGTTGATCATCCTGGATATGAACATGCCCCGGCTCAACGGCTTTGAAGCCCTCCAGGCGCTTCGGCAACATTCATCCTATCAACGAACGCCCATTGTCATACTAACGACTTCGGCAGCAGAGACTGACCGTCAGCGGGCTGAGCAGCTGGGGGCCAACGAGTTCATCACCAAGCCCCTGAAGGCCGAGTTACTGGGTCAGATTGTTACCCGGCTGCGGGTCGAGTGGCTGGAGGGCAACTGCTGCTGAATAGGCGAGTAACCACAGGTTGACTAGTGAGCTACGGCCTAAAAAAAGCCCGGCTATTCTACTAGCCGGGCTTGAAAAGTCGATCGTTGAGTAAGTCAGTAAGCCATTAACGGCCAGGAGTACTTATTGTTCAGCGAGCAGTGAGTTTCTGCTACATCTGGCTGATTAAACAGGCCTGTTTTTTGATTTGTCTTGAATCTATTTTGCTATGAGCTGCGTAAGAATAGTACGCTTACTGTTTAGTACATACTGTTAGCATGCCTTACTGTTTCTATCCTAATTCGTTATTACCAACAAATAAGCCCGGTCGCAGCGCAGCCGGGCTTATTGTTTCTATCCACACCTAAGACGGTACCCGGGGGTACACGCCTCATTGTAGGGGGTTGAACGACCGGTTAATCAAGATTGTTTAAGCATACCTCGTCACTCTTCTCATTGATGTGGTAGCTGGTCAGGGGTGACAGTTAATTTCTTGACGTTGTGGATAAAAGGGGAGTGCTCCCGGCCTGAGTCGTCTTTGACGTTAACTCGGCCGCTGGGTAACCATCCCATCAGCGTAGCCGCATAACGGTATTTGTAAAAGCCGCCCTTCGTTGTTTTGGTGACTTCCACTTGGTTTCCAAGAGTTAGAGTAATAGTTTTCATGTCATAAGTACCTGAGTGCCTCCTTGATAACAACAACACAACACAACACAACAGTAATGCCCACTACGGATCAAAACCCAAGCTACATTTTTACTCTGGAGATTCACGCCGATTCCCGGCAGGCAATCAGTACTTGCTTAACTGACCTGCTGATCAAGGGTCAATTCGAAGAAGTTCCCAATGGAGCAACCCCCACGACAGGGCCAGCTTATGAAGCCTTCAGTCAGCTGATAGTGCTTGACTAATCACCCGGCGGGCCTGAGGCTTATAAATGAGGTACAAGGCGTTAATTCACCAAAACGGATACCTTATAAGCGTTAACAAATCGCTACTTTTAGGGGCTGATTTGAGCTTGGAATCGCTATATAGAGCAAAAGCAAAGCGCCCATGCTTTCATGTAGGCGCTTTACCGTTTTCAGAGGAAGATTAGATTGGTCTTGATTTTAAAGTTAGTCTGGCACTTTATCTAGCGCTGACGCGTGACTACATGTATTGGTCAGACGTTTATGACTTAGCGGGTTTTTCAGTCGCAGTTACCTGATCAGATCAGGTAAGTTTCTTGACCTGGGCGGGGTAAGGGGAGTACTCCCTGCCTTGGTCATCTCTTACCTTGATGCGCCTTCCATTGCTTCGGCAAATTACGGTTGCCAGGTAGCGACCAGTGTAAAATCCACCTTTTACAATCCGGGTAACCTCCACCCGGTCGCCGAAGCTAATAGCGTTATTCATGGATACGTCGAGGGGTATGAGGAAAGAATTAGCAGTCAATTTATTTCTTTTACGCAGATCTTTCATAGGCCTAAATGCCTTTTTTAGCGAGGATTATCCATCCCATATCTTGACCTTAAGCCAAAGCGTCTGAGGGGGCTATGAGGCTTTTATAAGGGCTTAAATAAATACGTGTAAATTTTACCCTGCTTATCCTGACTGATATAAAAATTGAACGACATCAATTTGAATACTGCTTTGTAGTGACTAACACCATCCTTAACGGCTTGCGATTCTAAACTTATCCATTCCCCCGCTGCTTGGTTGATTTCCCCCAGAACTTGTTTCACCTTATCTATTGAGATTGCTTTTTTGAAGTCATCTCCCATTAGGGCGTAAAGCGAATCTGGCTGGTTATTGTTGGTAAAACGTTGAGCCAGCTTGGCTAAGGAATCTAGTTTGGAATTGGTAGGGGAGGCCCTAAAGGTTTGAGCCTGGGCTACATGAGCCAATAGCCCAGCAATCAGAAAAAGAGTCGTATGCTTCATGGAGAGGTGTTTTCAATAAATGTAAGCAATGCGGTCAACGTGTCAACCTTCTGGGAATAAATCCTTTTTATCCGGTATAGTTTGCTTATTATTAAATAGCTCGGTCGTTATTTGAAGCAACAAGTGCACACCTACTTCCTACCTTTCACGTATGCGTATAAAAATGGCCTTCACTACTTTAGAGATTATCCGGCTTGGTAAAAGCAACCTGTCAAGGATAAGCTAATCCACGTGCTACCGCGCCCTATCGCCCCAATGCTGACAACTTGAAGTCAGGCCGGGAATTTTTGAACCTTAAAACTCAACTACTGAACTCATTATGTACACTATTTATTGGATACTGGGAAATAAGGAGGTACCGGTTAAAGCTATCAGTTTCACTCCTGACCTAGTCATTATTCCCCCAGATGGAGAAAAATTAACGTTAGAAGAGGCGGAAATACGACTTAAAGATTTATCCGATAGAAATTTAAGTCAACGGTTTGTGATGCGAAAAGATTAAAAATGGCCTTATAATGTGGTCACTAACACCACTGGTATAAAGCCAGAACGCTCGACTTCTCAAGATCAATGTCGCCCAACTCGCATTTATTCCCGACCGACTGGAAGCGTAACTTACAGGCTACATGGGCATGGTCTTTAGCTTGGTTTACTTAGTTGCTCTTCCACATAAGCCACCCGCCTGCGGGCAACCTCAAGGGACTTGATGAATGTACTCATAGTTACGCCAACGGCCATTGTCCTGGCATCGTGGCGAATCCATCCGTACACATAGGCCCGGTTGACCGATATCCGATTGTGAATCCTGAGCAGGTTAAGCTTGGTGGTTACCCAGGATACGGTGTAAGCTACCAGTAGTGTGCTGCCGTCGGGGTAATGCAGGGTTGTGTAGTTCTCGTCCCCACTTACGTAGGCTACGGGGCGCTTCCAGTCAATGCGTAGTTTAATCATTATACTATTATCGGGTTTCAGGCCGCAACTGTTAAAGAATTCCCGTATGCTTTTTTACGCGTAGCCCTAAAAAGCATACTCCCTGAAGTGTACATAGTTCATGCCACTAATGTGGTCACAGCCTTGAGCTACCTGCAAGCCTGTCTGCTTGAGCAGCGAGCACTGCCCCGGTATCTGATTTGTATTTATCCTTTCAGCCGGAAGGATTTCACCTAGTGGGCACCATCGACAGTCCCTCCATGGGCATGACTCACTTATGTCAGCTCGTGAGGAGTTCCTTGAGCAATTCGGTTGATCAACCTGCGATCCCTCAGGTCAACCCGCTTATGTGGGTAAGCCCGCTGTATACACGGAGTGGGAGGCGTTTCTGGCTCACATCCAGACCTGTTGGCAACAGGGGGTGAGTTGTCATGGAGATCATCTTTAAACAGAGACTTTGCTTCTTTCGCCCGGCTGATTAGCCATTCGTAGTAAACCACCAGGACTTTTTTGGCACCCTGTTATCGAACGGATAAGCACTGTTCTGCGCTTTACCTGGTTATCTTCTAGGGCGCTAGTAACAAATAGCCACATATAGCCATGAACGCGACCGCTAGCAGTAAGGCGATTCCCATCATGATGTCCAAGGTTCGACCAATGCTTAAAAATGTCTTTTTCTTCTCCATGTTGCTAGTTACGAGAAAAGCTAAGGAAAGCCAGTGCCGACTAATAAATTCACTGATTGCTTGTCATTTACAGCCACTCATAGCAAAATAATTAATCATTTCTCAGGCAGGAACTTCGTAGAAACGCTCTAACCATTATAGATTAGTCTATTTAACTAGATGTGAAGTTAATAAATGCGATTTACGGGCCTTACTACTTCAAATGCACAGTGTAAACTTTGAATATATAGGGGCAAGAGTAGCTATTTTTGAGCTCCACACTAACGGCTAGGGTTTTAGTAATAGCTGACCTATTTGATTAGCTTTCATTTTGAGGTCTTTCAAGGCATCTAACTTACCTTTCTGAATGGCAGCTAAGTCCTTGAACGCATCGTCCTTAAGCAAGCTCCAAGCCCGGTTGTGTCCGTCGGGGTTTTCGCTACTGAGCATGATTTGTTGCACTGTAGCCAAGAGAGCCTTGTAAGCGTCGGTAATTGGCTGCACCAGGCTACCTGAATCAAGTTGATCAAGTGCCTTGAGCTGAGTCCGTTGTTCTTCGTTCATTCTTGTTGTACTCATAAACGAATCTATTGTTTGCGTTAGCACAGCTCACCTCTATCAAAATCTTATGGAGGGTGTATAAAGATCTTATAGAGGGGCCCTATAATCTATTATTTATTATCCATAAATCGGCAACTTAGCCACATTCTTTTTTTGCAGTCGCCGATTAGGTGTTGAGGGTGTAATTAAAAAAAGGTATACAAACCGTCACGGCTAGAAAATAGCATCTCGCGTTTAGAGCGTGTTTGTGAGACAGTTCCTTTAAGGTCTTTTAGATTTGTAGCTGGTTAGTTTTATCGCTGTCCAACTCAATCCGTAGCATACGGCGAGACGATACTAACAGCTTCTGGTCACGGCTCACGGCTTGTCGCCGTTGTTTTGGCATTGGGGTTCGGCGTCTTGCCGCCCTCCAGATTATAGAGCGCCACATTCATGTCGAAACCCAAAATCAGCAGCAACGAAATCAGATTGATCCAGATCATCAGCGCAATCAGCGTTCCAATCGAACCATAGAGTTTGTTGTACGAACCAAAATTAGAAACGTAGTAGGAAAAACCCAGCGTCGTCAGCACAATCAGCCCCGAAGCTAGCACGGCACCTGGTGAAACAAGTTTCCAGTTCATAGCCACGCCGGGGCCGTAGCGGTAGATGACCGAAACGGCCCCCACGAAAACCCCAAACACAACTCCGTACCGAGCCAAAGACAACAGCGTCACGAAGAGGGGATTATTGAGGATGCCAATTCGCAGCAGGTAACTACTAACCACCCCGCCAATCAGTAAGACCACGATTGCCAGCAGTAAAGCCAAAGCCAGCGTGAACGTTAGGCCAACGGCCACGGCTCTGATTGTCAAGAACCCACGTTTATCTTCGGATTCATGGGAAGTCGCGAAGGCATTCATCAGGGCGACTAACCCACTGGTGGCCGAATACAGGGCCAATAAAAAACCCAGCGATAAAATGCCGCTTCGGGGTCGGCTAATAATGTCGAGCATCGTTGTCTCGACCGAGCGAAAAGTATCACCTGGCAACACACGACCTAAAAAGCTCATGATGCGTGCCTGCAAATTAGCCAGGGGCACATAAGGAATGAGCGTAAAAAGGAAAATTATAGTGGGAAACACCGCCAGGATGAGACTAAACGAAACGGCAGCGGCCCGTTCGCTGGTGTCATTATCCGTAATTTTGGTGGTCATCTTCGTTAAAAAGGTGTACCAATCCGTTTTTGAGTGGAAGGGATGATGATCATAGAGCCAGATGCGTGTGCTGCTGAGGGCCTGGAGGCTCATTAGTTTTTCAAACATGAGTTGGAGAAGGGTTGGGTTCGTACCGGTAGTTAGTAAGCGGATGATCAGTGGTTGTTTGAAGAAAAGTCTGCATGGAAACGTGCGCCAGGGGAGATGAGGCGGCTGGGATGGCTGGGATGAATTAATCTATTCGGGTTCATAGGATTCCGCCAAAAACGGGATAAAGCTCGGTCTTAGCTGATCGATTAATTCGGGAGCCAACCCGACAAGTCGCTCCCGGGCAGCCTCTAATCGGGGTAGTAATTCATACCACTCCAGCATTAGTAGTTGCTGGCGAGTACCTTGCAGGGAGTAGCGAATCAAAAAATGAGCGGCATTGGCATCTTGGTCAACAAAGGCTCGAGTTTCGCGTAAAACGGCCTGCAGTGTTTTAAGGCGGCCTATCAGGTACTGACGCAGGTAAAACTCAAACAGGTCAGTCGCATTCAGATGATCCAGAGATCGTTGGCTTACCTGATGGCTGAGACCCCATTGACGGTAGTGGGGAGCCGTTTGCAAAAACCGTTTCACCAAAGTGGGGTTAAGGGAAGTAGTGCCAACGTGAATACGGATTCGTTCGTTAAGTGTCATCAACTTATTTTCTCGTCAACGGGTAGAGATGGCCGGATTCTGTACTTACTTGCCGATAATAAGGGATCGATTGGACAACTCTTCCGCGCTAACGCATGTTTTCACTTCGCCCTCCGAGCTCGCCGCTGAATGCCCGGCGCCTGAGCGTGCTTTGCGTTGGGATTGAGTGACAGGGTTTCCGCCTACCCCGGTGGGTACTCACGGGAACCCTGTCGATCGACGGGGTCTCGCGCCTGATTCACTAGGGTACCAATTGTGCCAGGATAGGCCTGGCGGGCGTTATCGGCCTGGGTGTGATCAGCTCGCTTCTTTCCTTTACCACCGCCTACCGCTTACCGCTTACCTCCTGGAGCCACCGTGATTGATTTGATCTCAACGCTCATCTCACTTGTTGCCCTTGGGCTCTTGTTTACCCGGGAGAGCAATACATGGTTTCGGGCCACACAAGCAAATTCACTGGATTAATCCCCCCTCCAGAAGAAGTATAATCTTTATCGGAAAGGGGGATTTTAAGCCAGCAGATCCGGTTAGAGTTTGGTAATAATTACATCGATTCGGCGGTTCTTCTGACGACCCGTTGCGGTCTGGTTACTGGCCACGGGTTTGGTATCTCCCCGCTCCCGGGTACTCACCCGGCTGGCTGCAATGCCGCCCTGGATCAACGCCTGCTTGACCCTATCGGCCCGTTCCCCCGATAAAGGATCATTGATGGCCTCGTCACCCGTACTATCAGTGTTGCCCTCGATGCGTATTTGCAGCGTCGGGTAAGCCTGCATGATCTGGATCAGATCGGCCACGTGGGGCCGGGCCTGGGCCGTAATGCGGGCCGAATCGGTCTCAAAGGTTAAATTATCGAACGTGAACACGCGCGGCGTCTGGCTACCTTTCGTCGCCAGATAGCGCGCTAAGCTATCGTTGAAGGAATGTTCGACAACGCTTAATTTTCGACCACCGGGCAGATCTACCCCCACCCGCACCTCAGGACCATTGCCGTCCAGATCACTAGCGATGGTGTCAGTGGCGGATGCCGCGCTTGCGCCAACAGTCTGCTGGGTCTTATCCCTATTACACCCACGCAGTAATAAAAACAGCAGCGCCAGTAAAGCCAGCGCCCCGAGCAGCCAGCGCCACCACACTACGCCAGCGGGCCGATCCTCGTTCGCAGCAGGGGGGATCGGCTCGGTTCGCAGGGGCATGGCGCTGGCTGGCCGGGGTGTACCCAAGAGCCAGCCTAGTAAAGCCGCCAACTCCGTTGGAATCGCCAGCCGGGCCGAATCGGTTTCGCCCAAAAGAAGCGCCGTGAGTTGGGCCTGCGTCAGCGACCGGCTGGTGAGTTGCTGATGCAGAAAGCCCATCAGGACTGACATGACCAGCCCCGTCAGGGTAGTGGCCGATCCCGGGCTAACCCCACTGTACTGCGCCGTCGCGTCTGCCAATCGGTTCGGTTGGTCCGGATAAAGTTGCTTAAACAGGCCATTGCCGGATTCCGCCGCTTTCTGGCGATGATCCCCCGTGTCGACCAGCTGGCTTAGGGTGGGATCACGCGCAAAGGGCGTATCACGCAGTAACTGATACAATTGGATGGCCCCCTGCTGCCCGGAGACCCGGTTGATAACCCCCGCTGTCACGGCGGGCAGCAGGCCATCGAGTGCTTTTTGGGTAGGGGCCGGGGCTTCGCCCAAGACGCGGGACAGTTCGCTAACGGCCGTTGGGGCAAACGTAGAGCGCAGGTGGTCGAGTAGGCTATTACTCATAAAATGAAGGGTAAGAAAATGACTAGTAGGGTTTAGAATGGCGCGGGTAGGCCAGCCTCTATCCCAAAAGATTAGGGATTTAGCGAATCAAAATGGTGGGGTTGCACAAAGCAGAGCCGAAGATCGGCTAGTCGAGCGGCTTGCCAGCCTGGCCCACTGCCAAACCGTTCCGCCTGCAACAAGATGGTGTCTCCTTTCCGAATGGGACCGGTTTGATCGGCCAGTGGATTGGCCGGATCAGTTGCCCAGGTGGTATCCTGATTGGCCTGGCAGGGGAAGCTGAACGGTTCGTCCAGCCTGGCAGACAACGGTTTTTTGCCCATCTCGGTAGCGATTATTTAACCTAATGAGGCAGAATGAAATGGGCTGTTCGTTAAAATAGCCGCCTCAGTCTGCCTCATTATAGGGGTTTATTTAGTTGAATAGGTCACCTCATCCGAGTCCGTCCCGGCCGGACGAATCGATGGATCCGTTGTGCCCAGATTCTCTACGTCGACTTCGGTTTTGCGAACCGTATCCCGGATCACTTCTTCGCGTTCGGTGACCGCTTTGTCCACCGAGATTTCTTCCACGACACTCGCCGTTTTCGATACCACTGGCACTTCGGCGTGTTCAGTCAGCTCGATCTGACCCTCCTGAAAGGCGTTCAGATCGGCTGCTGTCGCAGGCCGGTTCACCGGGGTGCGGTTCACCGTAACCCGCTCTTCCCGCAGGCGGATGCTTTCTTCGACGGGCTTGGAGACAATCCGGCTGCGTAGACGTACCCCGCCTGTTTCGACCGTCCGCTTGCCCACTTCCAGATTTTCCTCGATCACTTTGATGGTTTGGTCGCCGTCCGCGTTCACCGGGGTCGTTGGTAGTGTGCTGCTATACCCATACTCGGCCGCCCGTTCGTTGACATCCACCGCCCCGGCTTCATCCAGAATGTCGGCGGCCTGCTCGGCCTGCTGATCCGTGTCCGTATGCACCGTTACGATCGAGCCGCGATCACCGACGGTCGAATACTTTTTAGTATCGTCGTCATCGTCACTACCAAACAGCGAACTAAAAAAACCGCCCACGCTGCTGCCAACGTCTTTGGTATCGTCGACAAGCTCTTCGGTGCGGGTACCGGACGTATTGACGTGTCGATCCGGGATGAGGGCGTCGGAGCCCGTGGCCGCGCTGCCCGTGCCGGCCGACAGATCGATGTTACTGCGGCTGAAGCCGTTACTCACTAACTGGTCAACGGCCGTTTGGGCCTCGGAAGCATTATCGAAAATGCCGATTACTGTGTGTGCCATGCGTTGTTTTGGGGTTTACTCCGGTTTGCGATAAGATTAAACAATTGATCTATTAACGAAGGCCTATTTCTCAGGCCGGACGTTCGGCAGTTAGGGGAGTTCGCGCAACGGTGATTTCTTCCCGGCGAAGGGGAACCGTCTGGGTCGCCTCAGTTTGGCTATGCTGGCGGGTTACCCGGATTTCTTCGACGAGCATCAACCGTTTCTGGACTACCAGCACTTCTTTCACCACGGGATAAATAGTGGTATTGCCTTCCTGACGAGTGGCGGGCAGTTCGTCCACGTACTGATTGAGCGCCATCCGTTCGACGGTGTAGGTTTCATGCTGTAGCGGGATGGTTAGGGTCTGCTCTTGCTCGTGTACCGTTTTGGTGAGCGTCACCCGGCCCGTTTCTACCAGCTGAGTCGTTACCTGAAGCAGCTCTTGGATCACAGGAATGCGCACGGTCCCGGCCGATGCTGGGTCGACTGCCAGAAAAAACGGGCCGTCGGTTAGCGGTGGAGTAGTTTCTAGGGGGATCATAAAGGCAGCGAAAAAATCAAGTAGTTTTTTGTCCTAAGTACAAGGGTAGTCAATGCATCGAGTTGGCTGTATCCGCTTTGGAACTAGTAGACGCCTGACGCAACGCCGTTGACAACCCCTCCAGCAGCGCCGGCATTTCCCCCTCCCCGCCCATCTGGGTCGAGAAGAAAGTGAGCTGCTCGGCCAGCGGGCCGACCATTTCGCGCACCGTCGATTCATCTACCGGGTTGGCCGCTAAGAGGGTTTTAAGGGTTACGAGCTGATCCGCCAGGGGCCGGGTATTTTCCCCGGCCTGCAGGGGCGCCAGCCACGCCTCAATCAGGGCTATCCCGGCCTGGGGCGTCAAGGCATCTGACTCGCCCATCAATTGGGTGGTGGTCTGATCGAGTAACTCGGTGGTATCCGCTAAAGAGAGCATGCGTTAGGAGTTAAAGGACAAAAAATGCGTAGGTAAGCCTCACTCAACCAGGCCCCTACCGAGCCGGCTAGTGTTGGCCAGCGGATCAACTAACTCCCCGCTGGCCAACGGAACATGTCATTCGTTACGCCGGTTACCCACCGGGCGGTCGTATGGATTGACATCGTCCTTGGAGTCGGTGCCCAACTTGGCCCCGTAGCCCGAGGCTGCCACGCCGATGAGCAGTCCCAAAAAGCCGAAAATAGCCGCTTTTGAGGCCGCCGAGGCCGTCGCATCGGCTACCTGCCGCGCTTTCACCTCAGCGTCTTTCTTGGCCTGCTCAACTTTGGCGCTCGCCTGCTGATAGGTTTTGATCCAGCTATCGACCGTTTGCTCGGCTTCGGCCTGGCTTTTACCCGTACGCTTCATGACCACATTAACCGCATCATCTTTATCCACGCTATTGACCGTGGCCTGACCCTGTTTGAACAGGCGGCTGAACAGGCCACTGGCGACATCATCCGCCGCCTGGGGATCGGAGGCCGCCCGGCTAGCCGCTGCTTTGGTCTGATCGCCCGCCCGGTCGGCTTTGGCTTCCAGGGTGTTGGGATTTAGTTTGGGATCGCCCGTTTGGCGCAAGAGTTGATTGACTTCATCTTTCAAATCACCCAGGTCCAGGTTGTCCGTATTGATGCCGTTGGCTTTAAGCTGGTCCTGGACCGCGTTGCCGATGCTGGGAGCTGCGGAGGCAACCGCTGATCCGGCTGTACTGACTAAACTGCCCACCAGTTTACCGGCTCCACCAATAATGCTGCCTAGGGTGGTGGTTAGAAAATAGATCGTCAGTAGCGTCACCAGACACCAGGTTAATACCCCGTGGATAATGCCGTCGAAGAGTCGGGGGGCGCTGGCCAGCCGCCCGGCGATCCAGCCCCCAACAAACAGCGAGAGCAAGCTACTGATAATGTACCAGATGGCACTGCCGATGCCCAGGCCTGCGGCGGGGTTGCGCTCCTCGAGGGGATCAACGGTGCCCAGGCCGATGCCCAGGCCCAGCAGGGTCAACAGCATCTGGGTGACGATGGCCACCAGCACCCCGGCAAAAATGGCGCTCCAGGAAATGCGTTTCATCAAATTTAATCCGCCCGTCAGGGGCTGGTTGGTATACAAAGGTTCAGCTTCCATAGTAAATAAATAGACTTTAACTGGTGGTCAGGAGATTGAAGGGCTCCTCCTGCCTGGCCCGGCTGATGTCCCGCTATAGTTTCGCTGGGGCGAATGTCTACGCAGAACAATTAAAAGATGAGCCCCTAACCACCCCTGGCCGGGAGCTCTTTCCATCACGTTGAGTAATCAGACTAGTTATTCTGGGCAATCTGATAATGGTCTCCTGGAGACCAGTGTTGCGTTAGTTTTTTAGGAACGGCTTCTGGCACTACCGAATCGATCTATTCGTGTCTTAGTTAACAGGTTTGGCAAGGAGAGACCCGTGTTCACCTGGACCACCCGGAGTAGCGTCTTCACCTGGGCAATGGTTATATCCCATTGATTTTTGATCTGTTTACCTTTTTCTACGGTTTGCCTGGTCGAGTCGACCAGGGTGTGGCGCAGCTGCTTACCAGACCGGGGAGCCGTCAGGTAGGCGATAGCGATGCCCGACGCGAGGCCAGTGAAAAAACGGATCATAACAGTCTAGTTAACTGGATGAATAAAGAGATTTATCCAACTGGTCTGACAAAAGCATGCCATCAAGGAAAAAGGGTCAATGCGCTTCCTGGTCTATTTAATGCCTGAAGCGGCGCTATAGTCTTGTGCCCCACAATGGGGTAAGAATACCCCAAAACGTGGTAATGTTAACACCTCGTAACGCGCACAAATACAGCGAATTATGGGCTAAAATTGGCTCTATATGATCCAGTCATTAACCGGCCAGAGTTTCGTAAATGATATAACTCTGGGCTACTCGGTTATTACAATTAGCTGACTCTACGGTTTTTCGCAACGCTTGACTAATCAACATGGGTTGATTAGTTTTGGCAAAAGTGCTCGCTGTCGCTAGTATCCAGTTGCTTTGCCGAATCGATTTAGCCAAT
Organism: Spirosoma pollinicola; assembly: GCF_002831565.1. Lineage (NCBI taxonomy): Bacteria > Pseudomonadati > Bacteroidota > Cytophagia > Cytophagales > Cytophagaceae > Spirosoma > Spirosoma pollinicola. The sequence continues at coordinate 8,434,083 of NZ_CP025096.1, forward strand.
TGCTCCTGGTTTTCATCTCCTTCATGACAACTTATACATATTCCCTATGAAAACGATTCTTTACGTCTTAGCGATTTTATTAAGCTTAGGGCAGTCGGTTGGGGGGCTAGCTCAATCTACCCCACCTGCCCAGAAAATGTCGGTTAACGACCGCCTGACCAAGGCCCGGGCCGCGAAAGCTGAAAAAAGCGCCAACAAAGCAATGCCCGCGGGGGCCAGCGAGTCGAAAGCGAGCCCAGCTGACTATAAAGCACCCGTCGATAAGACCCAGAAAGGTCCCCACGGGGAGGTTGTTCACACCGGCGAACAAGGCGGCAAGTTCTACATCAATGCCAACGGCAATAAGACGTATTTGAGTAGTAATCAATGAACCGACGTTGGGAGTTAGTCGAGCGAAGTGACTAGCCGGTGCTTGTCCACGCCCCTCACTCATCCTGTTTTCAATCTATTGGGTAGACCGCTTTCCCGATGGCGAAAACAAATACACTAGCTACAGAATGTTTACGAAGCATCTATGCCGCCAAGCCAATTCATGCTCGATTAGCAGATTGTACTGACCAATGGGTTATAGCGCATGCTATGCGGCATAATGCCTGCTGAGCGACTTTTGATGAAATCTTACCGGCCTTGTGCATCATTTCAGCAATTGACAAAGCCCAACGGTTATTGTCATTATCCGCAGCCATTTCCTTGTTGACCCGAACGCCCAGCACTGACGCGGCCGCTTTCTTTTTGTTAGGTCCGCCGATTCTCCACTCACCTAGCCGGTTGCGCCTGGCCTCTAAAGCCTGCCGGGTCCGTATGCTGATCAATTCCCGCTCCCTGCGGCAATGGCCATGAATAGCGTTAGGGTAAATTTGTCGAGGTTATGGACTTGCTACATTTGACTGGAGACAGATTTTAAGCACATTTGGGGAAAACCGAAAGTACCCATGAAGAAAAGACGTGTTTTTGACGAGGCCTTCAAGCGGATGGCCGTCGAGTTGTCCCACGCCAAAGGTTCCGTACAGGAAGCTGCCCGTGAGCTCGGCATTGATGCCAGCCGAGTCACCAAATGGCGACAAAGCCACAAAAGCCCTAGTCAGTTTGCAACTGCGACCATCGGGCTAAGTGAGGAGCAGAAACTGATCCGACGATTACAGAAAGAACTTAAAGACGCTCAGATAAAACGCGATATATTAAAAAAGGCAGTCGGCATCTTCTCCAGGGGCGACCGCGCGGCGGACCGTGGGAAATATTCCGATTTATAACGGAACATGCCAATCAGTTTCCCACGGTCCGCCGCGCGGTTGAGAAGATGTGTAAGGTGCTCAAGGTCAGTAGTAGTGGGTACTATTATTGGCGAAAGCATCCGGTTGGCGTCAGGCAACTAAAACAAGCTCAGTTGCTGGACCATATTCGAGAGGTACATGCCCAGAGCGAGTCCCGGTACGGTAGTCCTGGGATCGCTGATGAATTGCGGGAGCGGGGCGTGAAGACATCACGTAATCGGGTGGCCCGCCTGATGCATAAAGCGGCTATTCGTAGTATCATGTATAAGAAGTACCGAGTTCAGACTACCGACTCATCTCACAATTATCCGATAGCTAAAAATCTGTTAAACAGAGAGTTCACAGCAGATAAGCCAGGTCAGAAGTGGGTGTCCGATATTACCTACATTCCGACCCGCGAGGGTTGGTTATACCTGACAACCGTGCTGGATTTGGCCGACCGAAAAGTAATCGGATGGGCCTTGAGCGATGGTCTGAAAGCTGCGGATACGAGCGTAGCAGCTTGGCGTATGGCACTCAAAAACAGGAATATAGCGGGTGAACTTCTCTTTCATTCAGATCGTGGCGTCCAGTATGCCTGCACTGAAGGAGCATCTAAAGGGCTTGCCCGTCGTACAGAGCATGAGCCGTAAAGGCAACTGCGGCGTCGGCCTTTAGATTTGAGCCGTTGTATGATTCCAAGATGAGTCGTGTAACTTGATGCCACTCACAAAGCGTGAGCGACCAACCCCAGCAGAGGTACCTTAACGCGTCGGCAAGGCTAACGACCTATGGACCGATTAAAGACTCTGCTGGGATATCTTAGACGTTGTCTTCAGATAGAAATGCGGGTTCGTGGCCCATGAGCAAGGTATTGAAGGTGTCTAAGCGTTGGCCAACTCGTTTATTTATATTCTGTAAAGTTATGCAATTTGATTATTTCATTGGCGTGGATGTGTCCAAAGTTACTCTCGACTTTGCGGTTGCGAAAACCAATCAAGTCCTGTTTCATCAGCAGGTCAGCAATGATCAAAAAGGCATTACTGATTTTCTTAAGGCGTTACGTCAGCAAACCAAAGCAAGTATTGAACAGTGTCTATTTTGCCTGGAATTTACAGGCATCTACAACAACCCACTTCTAAAAAAACTTCACCAGCTTTCAGCTTCCATTTGGATCGAGCGAGCAGTTCACATCCAGGAAAGCATAGGACTTACGCGGGGCAAAAACGCTAGCTAGCTAGCGGGTAAGTCCAGCGCGATTACATCCCGCTGGGTGGCCAACTCATCCAGAATGAGATCCCAAGTCTTCAGGGAACTGCCAATGCCGTGAAGCAGCAAAAGTGGTTTACCGGACCCACGCCGGCTATAAGTCAGAGTCATACGTAGTAGGCAGTCAGATAGTCTGTTTAGGTTAGTCAGTTTTTCGCTAGACAACCTAGCATGAACCACGGATGGGGTCTTTAGTTTAGAACTGGACTTGCTACCTTTTTTTAGGCAGCTGTTTCTTACTGTAGTGTCCAGTTTAAAGTAGCAGATTCATACTTATTCACCTGAATTCTTGGGTGAAGACTCAGCCTACCATACCCGCCTACATCGTCTATTCAATAATTCCTGAATAAGATGGACCTCAGGCAGCAGACTATACTCAGATAAAACGGTCGTGACTCGCTGGCGGGTTTGCTTATCATGGCTGTTAATCCGACTTAGCCGGGGTGATTAGAATGGGCTCCGCAATCCGCAAGTGAGGATACTTTTGCTGGCATAGCTCTCGAAATAAAGCTTCTTTTTGATCAACCGAATCGACCCCAAAAAGTATCCTGGCTACTTCGGCCGAAACGATACCCTGACCATCGACGAGTTGGGCTTTAAACAGAAGCGTAACCATAAATGAGGTATCCGGTACGAGTAAGCAGCCTATTGCATTAAGGTTTCATTTTGATTTTCTCTATCGTGACAGGCTTTAGCCCAAACCTGTTTAGGAATAAAAACCTGTTTAGGAATAACAGGAGCCCGGATCCGGTAAACTAAAAAACAGGCAGAAGTAGCCTGTTTTTGTCCCGTCAATGAACGCCTGATTTGGTCTAAGCCAGTTCAACGTTGACCGCGTTTAAGCCTTTTTTGCCCCGCTCAACGGTGAATTTGACTTTGTCGTTCTCCCGCAGTTGATCGATCAGTCCTGAAGCGTGGACAAAAATGTCTTCGCCCCCATCATCGGGTTTAATGAAGCCAAAGCCCTTACTGTCATTGAAAAATTTTACCGTTCCTGTTGCCATTACTGAATAAACGTTAGTTTCAGGAGCAAGAACGGAAGAAGACATTAAACCGCCAAATCGAGCTAGGGGCTTGAAAACCAATTGGTCAAATCGTATTTAATGAATAGGCATAGGTCAAGACTAATCATACTACCCGTCGTAACTAAATGTGTAGCTTCCAGGAAATTGGGCAATCTATGCTTTCTGTACTTACGTAGATACTGACTCCATGGAGAATCGCTTCAGGATAATCTGACCCTATTAAGATGACTAACGCCTATTCCTTGCGTATGCCAGCTCTCCTGCTGTCAGGCCTGATGGTTGTAGCAACAGCTGGCTGCCAGAGTGAAAGCTCAACCAAGACTACCGCCCAAACCACTACCGACTCGGTGGGTGCTGGCCGCATTGAAGCGGGCCGGGAGATATACCGCAATGAAACATTTGGCGACGAGGGCTTCTGGACCGATGCGGTGCGCATGCCCCAGGGCATGAAGGCCGCCAAGCTTACGGTGCTCGACGCGCTGAAAGCCGGTGTCAGTTTCGATGTAGACGCCCTGCCCACCGACCTGAAAGCGGCCTTCATGAGTGAGCTTAAGACCGACCACTCGCCCGCCAAAGCGCCCAAGCTCAATGACCCCGCCACGCTCGACGCGTTGCTACAAAACAACGCCGTTATCGGTATGGTACCCAAAGGGGGCAAAGTGGGCGTGACTTGTGCGCTCTGCCATGCCATCACCGACAAGTCGATGTTTGAGCTACCGGGCAAGGGCAGCATTGGCAAGCGGATCGACGGCCCCACCCCGCACGGGCTCAACGTAGGCAAGCTGCTGGCCACCGCTGCCAACTCCCGCGCGCTCTTTCCTACCCTACAGTTGCAGCAGCCCGATGGAACGACCATTGGCCGTGCGCCGAAGGGCCTAACGGCTAACTCCTCCGAAGCGGACGTTGACGCCTACTTGAGCAACCCGAAGTACTACCCAATTGGTACATTTGATGATTCGCCTGACGGCAATGGCAACTCCATTCACATCACGCCCTTTTTTCGGCAGGATTTGGCCGCACCCTTCGGCTCATCGGGCCAGAATGACAAGCTAAATGATTTTAACAACACGGTCTACACCGCCTTATTTGACCAGAGTAACCTGCTCTCGCCCGGCGGCAAAGAGTTCATTCACCTGTTAGGTGCAGCCAGCGGTGACTCAATGGTGGCCGGTTATGCTAGGGTATTGACCGCTACTGGCGTTACGGGCTACCCCTATGTAACGGCTCCCGAGAAGGGCAAGCCCGGCGACCCGCCTACCCCCACCGGTAAGCGCGTGGACGAGCAGAAGCTGCGCGATCTGGAAGCCTACGTCCGCAGTCTGCAAGCGCCCAAGGGGGTTGTCACCAATGCCACCCAAGTGGCGAGTGGCCGCGCGCTGTTTGTGGCTCAAAATTGCACGTCTTGCCACAATACCAATCAGGGTGTGCCGGTCTCCACCAAGCTCATTCCCATGAAAACCATCTGGCCCGGCTACGCGCCTAAAGTGCTGGCCCAGCGACAGGCTCCCCTCTCGCCCATTCAGAACGCCCCTGGTACGTTCGACGATAAGATGGTGGTAGTGGACGCTAGTCCGGGTGGTGGCATTCGTGGCAACGCCCTTCCTTTGCTATTGGATCTGGCTCGTAAGCCCGTGTTTCTGCACGATGATTCGGTGAGTAGCCTGGATGAGTTGTTCAATCCGAAGCGGGGCAAAATGGCTCCTCACCCCTTCTATGTCGTTAGACCTGCTCAGCGAAGCGAGTTGGTGGCTTACCTAAAGAGTTTGGACACGGACAGTAAATAGATAGGTTGGGGTTTCATGGCCATTTTGCTCCAGTTCACCCCTAGAATGCCTTGACTTGATGGCTGTATGCGGTTTTTTGTTTTACGTGGCTGAGCGCATTCCTGTAAACGCACGTAGTGGCTCGGTTAAGCGTTAAAAAGTACACTGCCTGGCTACGCTGATCGATAGCCAGGCAGTGTACTTTTTAGCGAGTTGTTGTAGAACTCAGATGATGTAGGGGAGTGGCCGACTGGCGGCTCGTTGGTCACGGCGGTCAACTGAAAGCCGACAGGGCCAGCTATAGTACGGCAATCAGTCAAGATACGACCCATGAAAACTAGTTTCTTCTCTATTTTCGTTCTGGTAGCCATTTTTGGGGTCGTTAAGCCTCGGCTACCCGTTCGATCCCCTACGGCTTATTCATCCCAACAAGCCTCTCAGCCAGCCTATTTCGTGATTAAAAATGTGAATGTCATTCCCATGACCTCGCCGGGTGCGGTTATCATTCAGGCTAGCGTCGTCATCCGAAACGGCTACATTGAATCCCTGAACGGAGCGGTCACGCCAGAAGCGGTGCTCATTGATGGAAACGGAAAATGGCTCATTCCCGGACTCATCGATATGCACGTTCATACCCCGACCGATTTTTCTCTTGGGCCGCTAGTGCCCACCCAGCCGCCGGACGTAACCTTTAACACCCAGGATATCATGACGCCTTTCATCGCCAACGGGGTGACCACGATCGTAAATCTGAATGCCAACATGGACTCCTTTTCGCAACGAAAGGAAATACAAAAGGGCCAGGTGACCGGCCCTCGCATCGCGTTGGCCGCCCTGATTAATGGTGGCCAGGGCGCTGGCCGACGAGCCAATACCGCCCAGGCAGGTCGTCAGGCAGTTCGGGATGCCAAAGCGGAAGGCTACGAATTGATAAAGCTCTATTCACAACTCAATATCGAAACGTATGTAGCCATTATTGATGAAGCCAATAAACTCGGCTTAAAGACCGTCGGCCATATTCCGGATGCGTTTGGGGGAAAATTGAGGCAAGCCTTTGTCCCCCATTTCGGGATGGTCGCCCATGCGGAGGAATTTTCTAAACAGGCTAACGAGTTCAGTGATCAGGAAGCGAGGCGTTTTGCCCGGCTGGCCAAAGAAAACGGCACCTGGTTATCGCCTACCTTGACGGCCATGGTTCGGATCGCTGAGCAGGCCCGTTCGCTGGACAATCTCAAACGCTTACCCGAGCTGGCCTATATACATCCGCTGCTACAGAGTAAATGGCTGACGGCCAATAACTACAACCAGAACACGAGCCCGGAACGGGTGGCTTATTTTGACAAACTGGTTCGATTTCATGGTCAATTAGTACGGGCCTTTAAACAGGCCGGTGTGCCGATGGTGGCCGGAACGGACACCGGGGTTTCGGGCGTTGTGGGTGGCTTTTCTTTACAGGATGAATTGGCCCTTTTGCAACAAGCCGGATTAACTCCTGAAGAAGTGCTGCTATCCGCCACCCGGTTGCCCGCCACTTGGCTGGGGATCAACGCCCAAGTGGGCACCATCGAAGCCGGGAAATGGGCAGACCTGGTTTTGTTGGAGGCCAATCCGCTTGACGATATAAAAAATACCCGAACCATTACGGGTGTTTTTGTCAACGGCCACTGGCTAGCGAAGGCTCAATTAAGGGCTATGCTGGCTGAGCTGGCTAACCGGAATAGGGCCTCAACCGATCAATTTGATTGGAGGAAAATAATGGGCAATATAAAATGAGCCGCCTTGGTGCGGCCCCTAACCGAGGCTTAGACGAACTGAACAGCGTCGGTTGTTCATCCATAGAGCCACACTGGGTAAGTTGTTACCCAATTTCAGACCTTCAAATAGTATTTTGCCGGTATACCGGCTAGTAGCAAGGCCTTACTCTCCCTTTTCAATACATTGTACTTTTCAACGAAAGCGTTCACGAAATCTAACTATTTCGTGAACGCTATTGGGTAATGACCAGGGTCCTTTAGTAAGCTAAGGATCGTTCATTTGGCCAAGTAATAAATTGGACGAAATGAGTCTTATCCAAGGTGAGCTGATTGACTATTCATACTTGCCCAGTGTTTATCACAATCTCTACTTCATGTTTGCTGAAGGTAATTCCTAGCCTTCGGGTCACTCACGGCAGCGACCGACTAATAAATTTTTATGTTACTATATACTAATAACGTAAATAAAAACTATCTTTATATTATCAATATATTAAAAACGTATCCTATTTAGTCTAACTAGCCCGGTATCTTATATTTCTTTTCTAGGGCTAATAATTGCTATTTATCAAATCAATACCTGTTCAACTTACTCAGTCTGCTCTCAATCCTGACCATGCACTCGGCTACTGATCCCTCTTCTTTTCTGAGTGAAACTTCCCCCACCGCCCTCCTGCCCATCCACAGTCAAGAGGATTTTGGTCGTTTCTATGATCACTACGCCCCCCCGATTTATGGGCACTTGCTCCGCCAAACTACCGACGCTTCCTTAGCCGCCTCTATTCTGGCGGAGGTTTTTCGGACTATATGGGTCGAGCGAAACACCTTTAACGAGCATCAGGCCCGCTCCATCAAACAACATCCGATAAGTTGGTTACTAAGCATTGCTCATCAAAACGAAAGCCTAATCCAAACCCTAGAGGCCAATGGGCACAGACTAGTTGGACAACTAAAATCAAGTAAGCTAGAAAGCCTTGCTAGTACAGCTGACTGGCAACGTATCAAGTCAGCTCATCGGTAATAAATATTGAAGCCAGTTTCCTACAAGTTCTAACCCATCCAGTATAATCCTTAGTAAGTATGGCTATTGTAGCGCCTGTTTATTGCCTGCAGGAACTAGTTTATCACAGCAACAGCGAGTGTCATCACGCCCGCCATATCCCCCCAGTTAGTCAACGAATGGGAACGGGGGGCAAAGTGGAATGTTTATGCTGTCGCCAGTTAAACAAAGCTTTGCTTCGAGGGGCTCGTAAGAAGCACTTTGTTTTATACGTGCCCGCTTAACGGTAAGCTAGGATGATGTTCATCCTTAAAGTATAGCCGAATGACAAGCACGCTCATAGGGGCGGTCCAAAAAGAGTGGGCTGTATGGGAAGCGATTAATAATCGACTTAGTGGGAATCTAAATTAGTAAAAGAAACATCAGCTTTATCAACCCTACCCAGCCAAGAATTCCAGTCGATAGCCAGCTTTAAGCGAAACAACTATCGATCCTATCGAATGTGTCAGCAAGTATACATCATCCCTTTACAAGATGAGTCAACACCTTGATTGTTCAGTCAAACCGCTTCAGGATTTGAGTGCCGCTGCTCCTATTTCTACTGCTTTAGTCAGTCGACTACGGGTAATCCGTACTAGGTTGACTATGCTGTTGTGAAGGCGCTACTGTGATCCAATGAACGAATGGGCTTTGGCTGTTGATGTCTCGCCGTTGGATGAAAGCTGACTCGGTTAGATCGCTTCTGGGGTAAATTTTTAGTAGGTATGAACTTGACGGTTAAACGCTTTACTTTATTGTCAATATGCCATTCCAACAACCATCCAAACTCGCTTGGCTCTTGTCCTGCTGGGCAGCCTTGCGCTTTCTCATTCTGATTGCTCTCCTGCGAGTAAGAGAGGACCATTGACAGTACGCCGAGACGGATGAAACAGCGCAGCCAGTAGCGTGGAGATGGTAGGGCCTTTGACCAGCGGTCCTGCTCCGGCCCAGTCCGACCTACGTCAGCATTCCGATGGCGGAACCGGCCGCCGTTAATTTCGTAGTAAACTGGTGCTGAGCCACTTTTGGTGAAACCAAGTTCCAGCCCCTTTTGCTTCAGCTCGTTTTCTTTTCAGGCTTTCTTTGATAAGGTTGAAACTTCACTCAGAATTCTGATTTACTCATCCTATTGTGGAACCGGCCTCGCATGAACATTCCATTATCATCAGAAATGGTTCAGAATCAATGCCGCCGATATTTTGTGGTTACTGGTGCCAAAACTGCCAAACTGAGTACCATAAGTTCTTACCAATGATTCGTTCATCCTCCTGGTCTCAAGATTCACTCGGGTAGTGATTCCATCAGGGCAACCTGTTTGTTTCTGTCCGCAAACGTTCGTGTAAGATTTGTAACAAGAAAAAAAAGTCAAATGGGTTCTTCTTGTTGGCTGACTTATTCAAAGACAAGGTCAACCATTGATGACCTAGTTGATGGCCGCTTTGTCAGGCTTCGGACGGCGCTGACAATACCGGGCCAACCACTAATTCCTAAGCCGTGAGGCCCTACCTACATAAGTTTAGCCGTTACGTGTTTGTGTCCAACTCTTTATATGTCTTACAGGCATCCGTATCAAATTTTATCAGCGGGTACCTTTATGTACTAGTACCGGATGGGATGCTCCCAAGGACAAATGTCAAAATCGCAGCCAAATACGGGGTCATTACCTCCCGTTATACTTTCTAACCAGTGCATAGCGCTGAAAATTGCCTGTTAACATTTGAATACTACCGGGGCTGATGCGGTCTAAAACAAGCAGTACCAAGAAAAGTAACAATACCGATAAAAAGGGCCCAAGCCAACAAGCTATTTTGTCATCCTTTGGCCATAATTGGCTTGTTAAGTAATTTACTGCCGGATGATACAGATAAAAAGCCAACGAATACCGCTGACCATAATAACTTAGCGGACTGGTAGGGATTAGGGGGAGCTGCAAAGCGACTAAAAACAGGCCGGCCGCAAACAACACGGTGCCGTCAACAAAATTGTAAGGCAAGCTGGCTGGCTCATTTCTGGATAAGAGCCAGGCTTCTCCTAGCTGTAGCCCGGCTCCCAGCGCGACCATCCCGTAAGCCGTCCACCTTGACAGGCGCGTCTCTAGGCCCAACTTAGCAATTAAAAAGCCGATGCATAGAAAAGGAATGGACAAAAGAGAGCGGGCATAAATAGGATGAGGCGATAGACCAACCAGATAACTGTAGGGGTTTAGACCCAAGGTGAGCAGCAGGGCCCCTACCGCTAGAAGAGGTAAAAACCTCTCGCAGTCATTGACTAAAAAGAGCCAAAGTAGGCCATAGCCCATCAACAGAGAGGTCAGAAACCAAAGATGGAAGTAGGTGCCCACAAACAGGGTAAAATACGTGTTGAGCGAGTGGAGTGACCCATCGGTAATGCCTACAAAGAGGAGGTAAAAGAAATTAGCTACTAGGAGCAGGGTAACTAACGCTTTTAGGGTTTTGGCAAAAGCCTTCATCGATTGCTTATGAAAAGCTTGCTGAAAGTAGTAGCCGCTAACCATAAAGAAGAATAGGACTGTCCATCTTCCCAATAGCGTTAGGTAGGGCCCTTCATCGGTAAATCGACTGTGATTGACCACCACCATTAAGGCGGCCAGGAGTCGAAACACGTCAATACCGGCATTGCGATCAGAACGAATTGGCACGATCGTATCTTTATCATTTTTACAAATAAAATAAATATATTATTTGTAAAAATACAAATACGAATACTAAAGGAGTATTACCCTAAAAAGGTCTTTCTAAGAACGGGCTTCTACTGGCTAAACTGAAGCGTCCACTAAAGCAGACTTTATTGACCAATGGTTTTTCGATTTGACCAATGGGAGTACTACCCCAGGGTTGAACAGACCGACTGTCTATTTCAAAAAAACACCAGGATGGATGGATAGACTAACCGGTTGCCCTAAAACCACTCACGAATGACCCAAAAGCTTGACGCTGTATGCTACCAATCAAGTACTTTAGCTAAAAAAATGTGTACCTAACTTTTATGACCCTAACTTTCCCGATCAATAGGTTACCCGCCCTAAAAGCGATTATCGACTTATTCGACCATTCGAGCTATCATCCTACGAGAAAGAACGGGGATAGGGATCGATTGAAACAAATGCATGACCGGGCCAACTTGCTGGTGACGGCTTAGGAACACACGAAGCTGGTGGGTATAGCTCGCTCCTTAACGGACTTTTGTTATTGTTGCTACTTGTCAGATCTGGTCGTCCGAGATGATTACAAAGAGCAAGGTATTGGAAGAGAATTAGTCAGACTAACCAAATATCATGCGGGTGAGGGGTGCAAGCTAATTCTGCCCTCTTCCCCGGAAGCCGTTGGTTTTTATACCAAAACAGGCATGGAGCCAATTACCACGGCCTTCATCATTCGTCGATCTAAATAAGGTTACTACTTGTGCATCAAGAAAGACAAGCCAGGCCACTAGAACATCGATCCCGACGGCGGCGTACACGGTTAACTAAATTTGTACCTCTTTTACCTAATAAGTGGCCATTAAAAGAACCTTTTCGTAAACGCTTTTGAGCAGCAAAGGAACGTGACAAACTGTATCACCTTGCTACAAATGACGTTCATTTGTCCAAGGGTTATTCTGGACGATTTTGTGGACATATACGAGATGTAAGTAAATGGCTAGTTTATAATCATTTACGCGTCCAATAAATTCGAAGAACTGACCATTTAACTGGACGAAAACTCTATGACTCGTTCTAAATTGTGTTGACCATCTGTTAGTTACCCAGCTTTTTATCGCTGCTGGAATACCTGTCATCATACAATTAATTCTGCCTTAGTACTCGAAGAGAAAAATCGATGGCTGCAATGTATATCGCCAATCCCATTATGTTTATTACATGCTGGAAATATAAGGCTGAAATACTTAAAATCAGGAGCAGAATCCAGTACGGCTGTTTACTAAAGAAAGCTTCCTCCATAATAAGCTTACTCACATGATTGATCCGTTGTTTAAGCCCTACCATTACCGCGATGGTATTGGGAAACGAATTGGTAGAACTCACGTTTTTGGTATCTGAAGTATCGGCATATAACTTCGATTCATACCTTTTATTCAGGAGTTTTTCTTTCCATTCACGCAACATTAACCTTAATCCATCGTCCTGACAGTTAATTTTTTTTCGTAACATCTGATGGCTTACCCAGCTGAACATGGTGATCAGAAAAACAAGATAGGACAGCGAAATGATATGGGAACCATTCACCAAATTAAGATAAATATTCATTAGTAGAAGTGGTCCATGTATTGACCCGTAGGCCGTCTGATGAACATCGCGTTGCGGATCTTTAAATGAACCGATCAGTACAATTGTCTTTTCTACCTGATGCAGACTGAGGTGCTTTCTAAGCAAGTCCGGCTTATTTAGCAGTTCCCCTAATTCATAGACAGGGGTTTCAGTCTGCAGGACCATTTCTTCCGCCGATGGAGTGAATCCAAGTAAAGATAAAAATTCATCCAGCCAAGAAGTTTCTCTGGGGTTAACAAGGTCCTGAATTGGTGCATCGGCTATTCGTAGTTCTGGAATAAACGTATTCAAAGCCCAGTAAACTCGTCGGTCAGTCGAATCGCTGACATTGTGTTCCTCTATTAGTCTGCCCAATAGAGGTACTGGTCGGCTGATGATTCGTTTGTTGCTGATCAGTTGGTATAGCTTGTAGGGCAGGCTGGAACGTCCGGCACTATCAATTAGACTATAATTAAAAAACAGACCATCATGGAGGGAAAAGTCTACGGGTGCCTGCTGCAGGGAAATTGGGGCTGATCCAGTTTTTTCACTAAAACGTTCCGGACTGTCAGCTACCAATAATTTTTGCTGCTGGTTTAGGGCTGTTAAGCTCTTTTGTAACGACATATCAACGCGTGCGTTTATAGACGGATAATCCAGCAGTAAATCACAAACAATTAGTTCAGTTGACATACCTATTACACTATCTTGTAGAAATAGGTTTAAGAACGTTGTCAGGCGGGCTCTATCAACACCTGAGGTCACAGCACCATATTTTTCAAATAACCGCTCTTTAGGTTTAGTCAGTAACTGAGTATCCATCGATACGTCAACTAACAAAAAATTGTCAGTCGAATTTAATTGATCATTGTTCTTTTCGCTGACAAATAATTGCCTAAAGTAAGTTACAATACTTAGCGCTTCGGCCTCTTCAGCCAGAAATAAGGGTTGGGTATTGCTACAGCTTAAGGTCAGAACCGTCAGCCACAAGCCATGAAGTATAGTGAACAGCCAACGGTAGGCCGTAAAGGACAGTGTCCTGACGAGCAAAGCCAGTGGCACCAGAACGATCAGGTAAATCAGAATAATCAGCAGCATATTAATCTACAATCTCCTACTGACAGAACGGGGTGTGGCTGCGGATAAATCTGCGGATGCTCAACTGCAGCGCGGCATCATAATTACTGGTTTGGGAGCATGTTTTTCCGCCCCGGGTCATCTTGACAAGTGTGACAAGTTCCTGCACGATATCCTTGCATGAATCGGTGTTCTTTGTATAGATCCCTTTTGTCAAATCAATCAGAGCCTTTCTTTCCATATCCGTTAATACGTAGAGCCAGCATGTCCAATTTCCTTTGACCACATCTCCGGAAAGCCTTTCAACCGTGCTAGGGATATAATGACCTGCAAGCAACTCCTTACTAGTAACCAAAAGTTCCTGTTGTGCATTTCGCTTCAGTGTATACACCGCCGGGCCAGTCCGGATTCGGAATTGATCACTACTTAAAACACCCGAAGGCGTAATTCGTAGCGTATCTAGCAGAATCAATGTATCACTGAAAGCACAGGCCAGATCGGCCAGTTGCGAATTTTCATCAGTTCGGGTAACCGCTTTATTATTTAGGCTGCTTCCCAACTGACTATGCTGGATATAAGTCATTTTCTTACCATCAGGCCCCACCATGGTTACGCGAAATACAGGGTTAGGATTTTGGTGGTACCAGCTCTTCAACATACTCTCCAACTCGATGGCTGAACGAGCTTGTTTCAGCACTTTCCTCTCAAAGTCAAGCGCAGTTACCTTATCAATGTCACCAGAATAGGAAACAGCCATAAACAATGGCTGTTGGGCCTGACTGATAGCTGGAAACCAGAAGCCAATAAATAACAGACAGAAATAGTGAAATCTCATTACGATGACAAAGTTTATCAGGTCAAACAGGAAGTTTTACGAGGGCAGAGAGCAGAAAATTAACATCGCTTGGTTAATGGACGAGCACAAAGCCTCCCCAGGGACTTACCGCTTTTCCAGCCGCCAACCTTCTTGTTCGTTGCGCTCCTTCAAAAGCCGATTCGATTGTAGCGGTCGACATGGCCAGCTGGCGATAGAACTCTTCCATAAATTTCTGCGCTGAATCATCATCTATATTCCAGAGCGAGGCAATTATATAATTTGAACCTACCGATTTAAATGCCCGGCATAAACCAAGCAGGTTTTCACTACCCTCCGTATCGCCTAACGCAGATTGACAGGCCGAAAGAACCACTAACTGGCAAGCGGCAGTTACAGTAGACTGTATTTCTCGAGCTGTCAGGATGCCATCCTGTTCTCCCAGTAAAGATGGGTTTACCCAGCCACAGTCCGAACTGGCCATCAGTAAGGCGCTATGAAAACCCTGATCTGTTTGCTGCAAAAAGGCGTTGGTGGTATCAACATCTGCTTCTTCCCGCTTAAGGTATTCTCCGTGAGTGGCTAAATGAATTAAATCCAATGGCTTACCCGTCTCCGTTAGAAAAGCTTCTTCTGTAGCTGATCGTTCGTTTAACACTTTGAGTGTTCCTTTGTGTTGTTCGATCAGTTTGCTGATAAACGAAATTTCCTCTTTTGTCCGCTCAAGCGGCGCTGCTTTGGGCTTAGCCTCATCACAGCTATAATCCACATCTCCGACCAGTAAGGCCTTTATGGGTTGTCTAGCCAAATTAAATGCACTCTTATTACTGATCTGACTGGTACTTAACAGCATCCTGATGGTCTGAGTAGCGGCAATCGGCGTATTATTAGGCCTTGATAAAGCCGAAAAGGATAAACCCTGGGAATAGCCAGCCACCGACGACAGATAGATCACCCTACTTTTGCTGAGCCGCTGCTCCAGGGGCTGCCAGGCCAATTGATACAATTGTTTATTCTGGTAAAAGGCATTGATTGAATCGGGATGCAGACTGGATTGTTTGGACAGAATTGCCTGCCACTGTTGCTCCGAGCTTAAGGAAACAAAACGTGGTACTCGATCTTGCTGAGTGATCACCAGCGCTCCATAACGAATTCGGTTATTAGACTGGTCCTCATATCGAAGAAGTTCGACGGCGGCAGCGGTTTCAGTTTTAGATCCTTTCGTCGATGCATCTAACATCTGAAGAATAGTTTTCCAGGTATAAGCTCTGTTCACCTCACTTTTCGATAGTAAACCGGATGCCAACCGACGTTCCAGTTGAATAATGTCTCCATTGAGGGTATCGAGTCTTGAACGCCAGATCAATTCATTGTCGGTTGGGTTCAGTAGCAGTTTATTCCGGCGTTTTCGTATATCGACTAATGTTTTAACCTCCTTGGGCTGCTGCTTACTAAGTTGTTGCAAAAAGCCTGAATAACTTCGAAGTGCCAGACTTTTCTGTAGTAATACAATTTCATATAGCCGGGCTGATGATGCCGTATCCCGGTTAGCAGATTCCGAATAAAAGTTGATCTGATACGAAACAAATCGGTCTAGTTCGCGCTTTGTCACCACAAATTCGTCCTCAACGAGAAGATTAGCCTGAAGGCTGACCCGCTGTTTAAGTAAGGCCCATCCTTCGGAAAAGAGCTGCCTTGCCTGCTTCTGATCATTAGTTTGACTATATGCTTTTGCTAATTCATGCAGTGCGTACAGGTACGATTGATGAAATGTTCCCATCACCGTTTTACTTTCTTCACAGGCTTCCTGCAAATACTTAATTCTAGCTTTTTGATCGCCAGTTGCCTGACTGACGCTAGCCAGTAAAGTTAATATATGAATGCGCAGCAGGTCATAGGGCTCGTCAGCCTCCAAGATTGTCTGATAGGCGGTCCGCAACAATTCACCGGCTTTCGCATACTCTCTGGTTTCATAGGCAAGCTGACTCTGGTTTGTCCACTCAAGCAGTTGAGTGTATACTGACAATTCTACAGTATGGGGACTAATGCTATAGGCACTATACTTCTCTCGGATGCGCTCCCGTCCATAGATATGGTTGAAGTTATTATACCAATGGGAAAACATCTCTCGAACTGGGTCTTTCACTACATGAAGGTTTGTAGCTTCTGCGTCGGCTAGTGCAGTAGTTATGGCCTGAGATTCAAAAAAAGTGGCTTCCGTGTATCGGTTTGACTGTGAATACAACTGGGATAAATCATCCAGTAACCTGAAGAAATAAGGGTGAGCTGGATTATATGCGGTACGACAGCGAGAAAGACCATCCTTAAATGCTTTTTCTGCGAGTAGCAGATTACCATTTCGCAAATAATATAATCCCAACCAGTGCTGGGTGTTCGCGACAGCCTCAGAACTTTTGGCAAATTTAGTGAGGATTGTTCGGGTAGTGGGACGTATCAGTGTATCATTGGTATAGTAATAGGCCGAAGCCAAGTACTGGAGGTTTTCGGCCCGTAGATCACTATATTCATCCTTTGTTTTTTGCCAGCAGGAATCCGCTTTTAAAAGGACTCGTCTAGCCTTTAAGGCTAATTGCCGTTTCTCCTGGGTTGATATTGTATTGTTGCGAATTTCAATTTGATTTAAATAAAATTTCCCCAGTTCCCATAACGTTAAGGCATATACGTGGGGCTGGTCTTTTGCTTTAAAGTGGTCGATAACAACTTGGCCAGCTTTTTTCAGGGTAGACTCTGCCTCTGGGTAGCGTTTGAGTCCTTTCTGATTAAAAGCCAGCATCCGAAGCACATACACTAATTCTACCCAGTCCTGCTTTTGTTCCAGGCAGGCGGCATAAGCTAAATTATATTCACTGGCCAATCGATGTAATGAATAAGCCGTCAGATCTTCTGCATCCTTTCTAGCGCTCTGGATACCCCGACACCCTCCTTTTGTGGCCTTTTCAACCCGTTGAAGAAGTGGCCTGACTTCTTTCTGCAACTCCTCATCGAACTCGCTCAGTTCAAATGATAATTCACGAAAACTAGGTAAGGGTTTACTCAACAAGCGTTGTTCCCTCGCTAGGGAAGCCTCCACGTAATACCGATTGGCCCGATTCCTGTCGCCTGTCCGATCATAGAGTGTACCCATTTGTTCATATGCATCAGCCAAGAACGCTGGTGTGTTAATCATTTTACTGATTTGCCTTACCTCTGCATCGAGTCCATGTTGATTAAGTGTGGCAACAACCTTTTTGGTCTGGGCAGTTCTGCCTGCTTTTAAGAGATTTAACATATCGTTGCGTTTGGCTAGAGTAGCCAAACTTAGGGCAGTTTGTCCGTCCGTCGTTTTCTGAGTGGCAGATAAACCAGCATTAAGCGCTGTTTGCACAAGCTTTATGTTACCTGACTGAACCGCATAATGCAGTACAGTCCAACCTTTCTCATCCACCAGCGTAATATCGGCAGCCTGCTCCAGAAGTTGATCTACTAATTTATCCTCTCCGGCCTGGGCCGCATATAATAAGGGGGTCATTTTCCGATCAGCTAGACATCGGTGATTGATATTGGAGGCAGTATTAGTTGCTGATAATTCATCGGGATTCAATGTTTCTTGCCGGTTTAGGGCGTCGACAACCCAGGGATCAACACCATAGGATGCAACATGCAAGGCGCTCCATGAGATCTCTTTCCCTTGTGGAGTAATGCCCGGCTCATCCAGTCTCATCCCGCATTTTCTAAGTAATATGGGAGCTGTGTGATGGGCCTTATTACTGATAGCCGCTACCAACGCATTGCCAAAGTAGGGGAATCGGGCATTAGGAAGAGGATTATAGATAATTCCCTTGAGTCGGGCTTTCGCACCTTTGGCAATTAATAGCTTAAGAATATCCTGATTATCAAGATAGGCAGCCCACATGAGTGGTGTCGCCCCGTTCTCATCCCGGCTATTTACATCCTCTCCTGATTCAATAAGGCTTTTGATAGTCTCACTAGATTCTTTAGCTTTGATAGCAACAATGAGTTTATTAGCAGACTGTTGCACTGGGACTACGTTTGTAGAACCAACTTGTGCTCCTGCTTTGGTAAGCACAGATACAATATCCTGAAATCCCCGTTCAATTGCGATCTTAAGGGGTGTTTTACCCCCATCAGCCTCGGAAGGTATATTAGGATTGGCTGTGGCAAATCCCTGTTCTTTTACCCGGTAGAGTAAATGCACCACCATGTCATAATTCCCAATGTAACAGGCGGTGTGAAGTGCTGTATAGCCACGTTTACCACCCGGAGCCCGGCCCGCTTCATTAATGGGAAATCCGGCCTTTAGTAAAAGGCCGATTGAACCATAATCCCCACTTCCAACGGCCGCCGACAACGCATGTCCATAATAAAAGGTTGAATCTCCTTCAGGATCTGGAATAATTGTGCCTTTCAAACGTGGATCAGCCCCTCGATTGAGCAAGTATTCTACCATGGGGAAATTTCGGTGATAGGCATACCACATTAGGGCGGTTACCCCAAATTGGTCCTGAGCATTTACAGTAGCCCCTTTACTGAAAACATAGTTCAGCTCCGTTGAAGTCGCGTTTTTCCGAGCGTAGCTAACCACCAGTTTATTCCAGGAATTATCCTGACTACGTCCTGATAGCTGTACACAAAGTATAAAAAAAAAGGCTATGGTGACTCTGTGAGGCATATGTAAATGTATTGATAGTGTGAATAGGAAAAAACGTCATAATATATTTAACTAAATGAAGAAATGCAACTCGTTAATTGCTTTTTTATCAATGCTTTGCAAGTTGCGGATTGACTTAATCATGGTAAACTAAAATCTATAACGAATGCTATCCGGAGTGCCTATACCAAAAGTTAACTGGTTCTTTTTGTGGACATTCTCAGGTGATGTGCATACTGAAAATCTAGCTAGTATGGATGTGCCTTTGGGTCTTTCGCATCTTTTCCAGTTTAGCTTAATTTGAGCGGAAGGAGATTGAGAGTGAACCTTAGTGGGGCTTACTTCCGCCCAACGACGGGGTCAGCGATTCGGTCGTTCCAAAGGATTAGCCAAAGCGGTCAACCAAATAAAGAATTACCGAAAGCCTGTAAAAAGAAGGCAACTACTCAGTGGAACAAATCACCCGAGAGGTACGCATTTCTTAAAACAACTTTGTACTAGTACCTCCGCAAATAAGGGGTTGAAATTGGATTTGTAATTCAGAGCCCAATCGTTGCAACTTAGAAAAGTGTTAAGTGTATTTAACATTTAATAAATAAACGTTTGCTAAATGATACTTAAGAGCTGTTTAACATTTATTAAACGTCTCTTCAAATAAGGTTTGAGACATCTACAATAGTATGGTCGAGCCGCCCCAATATTCTTCACTGTTTGGCTGCGTTCCCGCGACGGCGTTCGTATCCTCACTGTACGATTTGAAATGAATTAAACTCATGCCGCTCCAGGGTGGACACCCTCAGGCGGTCCCCCTGGAGCGGTTAGTATCATTTAAATCTCCAACTTTACATGAGACTGCCAAAGCTATTCCATGGTCAATGATCTGGCCTTTTACTACCCCAGTTTAAATTTGCGGCTTACCCTAAGAAAAAACTGTTAACTAAATAAAGAGTAGTAGGCAACGATCATCAACACAGGTTTCAGCTTGCAGGAGAACCCCAAGAGCTGTGACCATTTTTAAGTTTTATTTAAGGGTCGATTAGGAATTAAGATAAGTTGCTATATTTCTGTAATTTATCATCTATCTACACTTTCAGTATTATGCGCCAGAAGTCTCCTCAGAAAGACCTCACTATTTTTGCTGTTGCCGGCACTCATGTGGTTATTTTAGGTCTTGATATCAGCGAAAATAAACGGGTTGGCTGTTTGGGATTTGCGGTTAAACGGGAAGATCACGCCAGCCAAGAGATTGTATGGCTGAAGGGAATGAAAACTTTTCAGGAAACTTTTCCCTTTCCTGAACCTGGGGTTCTTGTGTCGAGTCGAGAACACCCATTGCAATCCTTTCAATGGAGTGATTACAGTGTCAAGCCTGACAACCCCTATACCTACACTGTGGTAGCACTCTATGGAACGCCAACTCAATTAAGGGAAGGAGAAACCAACGCTGTCAAAATAAAAACGGAGTCTACTACTAGCAATGTTCACTCTATTTTCTTTAACAATGGGGCAGCTGCCTCGCAAGAATACGCACGTAGATTTCAAAACCGAAAGCCATCCGATGTAGGGCCATTGGCTTACGAGTGGCTTTCACGCGGCCTCTTTGAGGGGCTGATTGCCTTCATTCGACGAGCCTCTGACTCAGACTTTGCTTTGCAGGGAGCCATTTACGAATTTCAGTGGCCTGACGTATTAAGAGCTCTCAAAGCCGCTTCTATTCGAGGGGCCAACGTCGACGTATTATACGATGCCATAGATGGCGACAACGGTCCTCGAAAAAAGAATATAAAGGCTATTCATGAGGCAGACATGGATAAGTTAACCACCCAGCGGTTGAACGGAAAGTTAATGCACAATAAATTTTTAGTACTTACATATAAGACAAAAGCAATAGCGGTTTGGACTGGTTCGACCAACTTAACTGAAAATGGAATATTTGGTCATTCGAATGTCGGGCATATTGTAGAGGACGAAGTAGTAGCAGCTACCTACCTAACTTATTTAACACAACTACGAAATGACCCGAATACCAGCACATCAACGGATTGGTTGGGCACTAACAATCCAGCTCCCCCTAGTCCGTGGAACAAGGATATAACTGTTATTTTCTCACCCCATAAGGGTAGAACCGTACTGGACTGGTATGCAATAGTGGCCAACATGGCTAATAAAGGACTATTCATGACCTTTGCTTTTGGAATGCATAAAAACTTTCAGCAAGTATATGAACAGAATGATGGCGTATTGCGATTTGCGTTAATGGAAAATGAAGGCGTAGGAAGAGGACTGACTCAAGGCAAAATTGATCTGGCTCGCATTAGAAAATTGCCAAATGTGGTATTAGCCCTTGGTAATCGTGTAACTACTAACGTCTTCGACCGATGGCTAAAAGAAATTGACCGTCCATTCCCAGGAGCGCATATATTATGGATACACACAAAATACATGCTCGTTGATCCACTGGGAGATAACCCGATAGTCATTACAGGAACAGCTAATTTTAGCGGAGCTAGTACGGATACAAATGATGAGAACATGCTTGTTATTCGGGACGATAAACGCGTAGCTGATATATATCTCGGTGAATTTATGCGGCTACATAGCCACTATGCCTTTCGAGAGGCCATAAAAATCGTTATTCAGAAGGGAATAAAAGAGGCGGATTGGCAACCGAATTATCTGATTTCGAACGATACCTGGCAACGAGACTATTTTAAATCGACCCATCCCCGTTGTTTACGGCGTTTATATTTTTCGGGCAAATAGTATGTTGAATACCCAACTCTTTTATAAATCGATTTTAGCTCGCTGAGCTAAATGTATATTTCGGCCTAAAGTAGGCCATTCAATACGGCCATGACAGGCCATACATTCCGGCTAAATCAGGCCACCTGTGGATAAGTGTAAGAAGGCCCGTAGTTTGGTTGAGTGACAGATTTCCCCTGACTCTCAGCAGCGACTATGGCTAACCAACGCTTACCCATGTATCAGATCCGACGCATTCTTCAACTTCGTCAGCAAGGCTACAGCAAACGGGCCATTGCTGCCACATTAGCCGTAGCCCGATCTACTGTAGATCAGTATCTGGCCACTATCGAAGGCCATTTTGCCACACTGGACCAAGCCCTCAGCTGGCAGGACGACCAGCTCCATCGTTTATTGGCTCAGCCACTAATCCCCAAAGTGGATCGTATCGGCGATCTCTACGAACGCTTTACCGGCTTTGACGTTCAGCTCAGCAAGCCGGGAGTAACCCGGTTCCTTCTGTGGTCTCTTTACAAGCAGCACAACCCCGACGGGCTTCAGTACACGCAGTTTTGTCTACGCTATAAGCAGTGGTTACAAACGCAGCGGACAGTTATGCATATCGAGCATAAAGCCGGTGATAAACTGTTTGTCGACTATGCCGGCAAGCGCTTGACCGTGATGGATGCTACGACTAATCAGCCCGTTATCTATGAGTTCTTTCTAGCTAGCTAGTATCTCGCCATATATCGGTTACGAGCGGATCATCATACCAGTGACCAACCCGGGCTAGTTTTTTCACTTCATGAAGCATTCTCTCCGAGAGCAAAAATTTAATTTTCCAGTCTTTAAGTACCCAATCTGGATGGTCAATAGCTTCTATGATGGTTCTCATAAGTGGGCTGGATAAAGGAGTAATAAGTTTGTTAGCCAATGTAGTTGCTAATTGGGTACTTGGTTAAAAGTTTCTCTTTTATGGTGTCTTTCTAGTAGCCTAAAATCATTTCATAGATTCCTGTTTGCGAAAAAGCTGGCGCGTGCGTACTTTGCTGGTCTGATTGAGTAGCCAGCCATGTTTAACCCCTAAAAAACCTCCTTTCAGTCGTCTTTTCAGGGGTTAAACGGCTGTCCCCCCTCCGACTGTCGGGGGTACAAAAACCGCTCACTCTGTTCGCTATGATACCCACTGAACCTGTCAAAAAGAAAGGCGGCCGCCCGCCCAACGCCACCAAACGCGACCAGCAAATGACGGTTTTGCTGAGCAAGCTGGAGAAGCTGGCCATCCAAAAACGAGCCGAAAAAGCGGGTCTGAATCTGTCGGATTATGGGCGGCAAATGGTGCTTACGGGCAAAGCCCAGGTACGGCTAACTCCCCAGGAAAATGAGACATTGAACCAGGTCGCCCGGCTGGGGAATAACCTCAATCAGATCGCTCATAAAGCGAACGCCGACGGTATCCGCAGCATCGCCCTAGAAGCCCACCGGCTCTTGCAACAGTTAAGCCAACTTTTAGATAAACCCGCTGATCTATGATTGCCAAGACCAGTATTGGCCGCAGCTTCAAAGGGTGCTGCGCCTACAACATGCAGAAAGTGGAGCTGGGCAAAGGCCAGGTGCTGATGAGTCAGGGCGTGCGGGATTATGCGCTAAACCCGATGGTGGCCGACTTTGTCAGACAGGCCCAGATGAATCCTGAGCTAACGCGCAGCGTCTGGCACACGGCCATCAGCTTTGATCCTAAAGACGAAGCCCGGTTACAGCTGCAACCGCAGTTGATGAAAGACGTGGCCAGCGAGTACCTGACAGGCATGGGTTTGGATCAATCGCAATACGTGGTGATCCAGCACCAGGATACGACCCACAGCCATTTTCATATCATTGCCAACCGGGTGGCCAGCAACGGCCAAACCATCAGCGACAGTCTCAATTACAACCGCTCGGAGAAGCTGCTACGGGAGATCGAGCAGAAGCACAGCCTAACCCTGATGAAGGAGCAAGGCTACCGGCTCAGTCTGGAGCATGTACCGGAGCGGGATCGTTACCGGCTGGAAATGCGCGACGAGGTGCGCCATAGTCTGGCGCGTTCGACCACCAGCGCCGAATTGAAAGCCGACTTAGCCCAGCGTGGTATTGAGATGATCGTGAACCGGGATCAGGCCGGTAAAGCCCGTGGATTGAGCTTCGAGCGAGTGAGCCAGACCGATAACGGGGAGGAAGTTAAGATCGCTTTTAAGGGGTCCAAACTGCACCAGAATCTGAGTTTGGGCCATATTCAAGAGCAGCTCCTAGAAAATAGCCTAAAACGGGCTTTAGGGCTTTCCAGAGAGCAGGAGATAGAAAAGTCTATTGGTCTGGAGAAAGGGTCGCAAATCGAAGATAAACAACTAAAACAGGGCCGTGGCCTGGGTATGTGAGATGGACCAGAATGAATTAATGGGCGAATTGCTGCAATCGCTGATCGAGGAGGTAAAAGGGCTGCAAACTAAACTCGGCCAACTGCCGACTGAGACCCCGCCCGATTACCGGGCCAGTGTCGATGAACTAACCAAAGCGGTGCAGAGCTTACAAAATCAAGCCAAGCCAGCCGCGCCCGGTATTGATCTGAGTCCGCTTACCAGCCGACTCGACCGGCTTGAACAGGCTCATCGTCAATCCCCTGAACGTAAGATGAGTCAATACCTACAGGTGGGGGCTTATGGGTTTGGGTTAATGACGGTCTTGCTGATGGCCGTTACCTGGTTTGCCTTGAGTTGGCGGAGTGAGCGGGATGAGTATGAGCAGGCTTTCGCAGCGGATAATTGGCGAATCCGTTACACCAAGCAGGCCAATCCGGACTACTACAGCTTTATGGAAGCTAAGTTCAAGGACACGGCCATTTATAAGTGGATCGGCGAACAGGAGGAAGCCGATCAAAAGCGAGAATTGGCCCGTGAAGCGGCTGAGCAAGCCAAAGCCCTATCCAGACAGGCGAATGAGTTAGAAGGAAAAGAGATGACAAAGGGGAAGAAAAAAGGATGATGGCTGATTACAAAGCCTTTAGCCACTTTTTTATAGGTCTTTTTCTTTCCCCTTCGTCGGACCGCCGAGCGGTTGTTTTAGACCCAGGCGAGTCAGTAGGTAGCCCGCCACATTCTTTTCGACTTTGACTTTTCCCGTCTGCAACTCGTAGGCAAACTTGTTGACCTCCTGAATTAATTCGGCAGAGTTCATGATCTGATTCACTACATCAGCCCGTTTGATATTCCATTTCTCCAACAGCAGCCGCGTATTCTGGTACTGATTGTCAGATATACCCGTCGGAGTAGATCCCGTTTTGGCCGGTTGATCTTTCAAAGGAAGGACTATGGCTAAGGGTTGGGGTTTTACCGTGAAGGTAACGCTATTGAAGCTTCGGCCCCGCTTCTGAAGTATGTAACCTATCTCTAAGTCAGTACGTTGATTAATTTGCTTAACCGATTCATCAAGCACAAATTTTTTAAACATTGAGAAGGGTTTATATTGTTCATTGCCCTTGTCATCCAGTAAGTGCAACATCTTTTTCAACTCATCCAAACCAAAGGTTGGAGTTTGTCCTTTATCCTTCCATTGGCTACATAGCGCATAAATTCGCTTAGCGTACTTGCTGCCTAGTCGTAAAGCTGCATAGAGTTGAAATGAAGTGAAATTGTCTTTCAGGTCAAATAAATAGGGTTTAATGGGGTTAGCGAATTCAACTTCAATTCGACCTTCACCGAGTACGTAAGCGACTCGTTGGAACATCCAGAGCTGTTCAAGTCGTTTTGGTGTCGATATCTCAAACATGCGACTACCCATCTCTTCAGTAGCTTTCCGCAGGTAGCCATATCTGTATTCCTTGCCTGTTATAGCAGAAAGGTCCTTTACTACAATCTCATAAATCCCATTTTGATTGTCCTTTTTAAGGATTGAGAGCAGATATAAAAATATGTCTAATTGCAACTCTGAGTATTCATATCGAGCTGTTGTAATTGCATTATGTTGACGTACTTCTAAAGCACTATCCATTGACTATCAAAGGTTTATAATAGATAAAACGTTTTGTTCAGTAAATATATAATATTAAAAGAAATACTTTATTAATATTCTTTCTTTTGACAGACTAAACCTTTCTTTTTGACAGACTAAACCTTTCTTTTCACGGACCAAACCTTTCTTTTGACGGACTAAACCTCTTTTTTCACGGACCAAACCTTTCTTTTCGCCTATATATATAGGATAACAAATAGAACAAAGATTACAAATAACACAAAGATTGTGTTGTCAAAAAAAACGGCATTTAGGGAGCTGACGCGAAAAAATATTAAAGGGGAAAGAAAAAGCAGAAAAAAACAAAAACACCAAAAAAGGAAAAATAGCAAGAGGGGCAAACTATAAATTTAGTTAATGGAGGTCTGACTACTAATTTATTTAGCAAAATAACAACGCATAACTAATTGATAATTAGTAAAATAACCATAATTTAGCCCACACTTGAAGTAAATAATTCAAGCCATAAAACAATTGTTTATAGAGTCGTGATTAAACGGATAATGGCTAGTGTTTTTTATTTTTTTCATCTCAATCGTCTCGAAATAAATTAGCTAAGTATGACAAAACAAGATGTAATAAAGCAGGTCAGTGAGGAAACTGGCCTTGATCCGTTTACCAGCCGGTCAGTGATCGAATCCTTTTTCGAAGTAGTGAAAGATGCGCTAATCGATGGCGAACCCATTTATATCCGCACGTTCGGGAGCTTTATCCTCAAACAACGGGCTCAAAAAGTAGGACGCAATATCAGTCAGAATACGGCCGTCACGATTCCGGCCCAGATACTCCCTTCCTTCAAGCCTGGTGCGGAGTTTACCGACCAAGTAAAGGCGCAGCCAATGCTGACCAAAACAAAAAAATAATGTACAAACCGGTCCAAAAAGGGGATGGTGACATGCGGTGTCACCATCCCCTTTTTGGACCTACGAAAATTGTACTATTTTGAGGGTTGTTGTATAAGCTATCTTATGTTAAGAAACTATTCCTAGAATCAACTCCTTTATCTAAGACCCTGTGCATCTCAAAGAAAGGGTCTATTATGCACTCTTTTACTAGCAAGTAACGAATGCCATTACTTGAGCTTCTGAATTTATCTGACCCGATTGTCATCAACTCTATCGTTTGTGCGAAAGGGTATGACAACTATACTTGGTTACATTGTACAAATCAGTCTAAGCTCCTCTTGGCTACTACCCTGAAAAAATTCGAAACTCAGCTGCCAAGCTTCATCCGGGTCCATAAGTCGAGTTTAATTAATCCGACGCACATTGTTCAAATCAAGACTGATCGTCCTCGGCATCTAGTTATTCTCATGAGCAATGGCATGGTGATACCTGTTGCTCGTCGGCGAGCAGAGCACGTGCGTCAACTGCTGGACTAATTAACCTATTGTCTGATGTGAAAACCAGATAACACGATATTCATTAATTCAATGCATGACCGAAGTAAGGGCTCAATCGATAGCTGATATCAACAAAACCCTCCGATCCAATAGTAGCCAAACAGGAATTGCTGTTAAATTATATTTTTTATCAAGCTTTACCATTGAGCTATCCCCATCCACTAAAAACTGCCGCCAAGGCATCTTCTCTTGTTGGAGCGCTCTTAGCCAAGAGTCGGGTATCCAGTACAAGTGGTACAATACTTTCGTACAGGGCAGTCAATTAACTAACTATTAACTAATTACAACGAAGATTTCATTCAAACGGTTTGAGTCTACAACTAGCCAGAGCAAAGAGATAAGATACAACCTATTCCTTACCTACCTAATCTGATCAAAGCAGAAAACTCAGTCTCTTAAAAAGGGATCGGGTTTTCTGCTTTATGACATGCCAAAAATGCTTAGCGTAATTCTTATCGGCAAGCGTATTGTCCTGTTACTAAGTTCAGGCAAACGAGTCTCACCGAAACGGTAAAGAGATCAAAAATTACCATTCAATATATTTATAAACTAAGTATTTATACTATTATTATTTTAGTAACAAAATAAGCCTATTGTGACTATGAACTTAATTAGCAAAATTTTTGGAGGTAAGAGGAACATAAGCCAATCAACGGAAACGGTCTCGAATCCACTTATGAGTAGGCGCTTATCGGAAGCCAGGCAAAGTTTCAAAAACGGCGATTATCAACAGGCTTTATTGCATTGTGAGGAAGTACTAAATCTAGAGCCTATGAATGCTGAGGCCTACCGCATTCGAGGAGTTGCAAGGTATCAACTTAAAGACGCTTTCGGAGCGGCGGAAGATTTGCAGTATTCACTGAAATTCAGCTAATTGGATATAGTGAAAAAGCCCAGATGGGCTAGAGTTGATTTTTTTGCAGCCAGGGCGCAAAAAAATCATCAAATAAGCTGGCATAACTTGTTAAGGAAGTCGGTTTGACTAAATACCCATTCGCTCCCTGGTCAAGAGCTTGTTGCCTTATGGATGGGTTGTCTGAAGTAGAAAGCATTAGAACGGGCAAGGTTTGCCAGGCTGGATTTTGCCGGATACATTTTAAGGTCTCCAGGCCGTTTAAAATAGGCATATTGACATCAAGTACCACTAGCCAATGAGTATTTATATCCTGTCGGATCTGGGCGTTGTAAATCAAATAGTCCAATAATTCTTGTCCATTGGTAAACTCATAAACCGGTAAAGGCCGATGAGCTTGCTCCAACGCTAAACGCAAAAAGTAACGATCATCTTCATCATCATCCACCACAATATAGGAGAGATCATATTTTCGATCCATAGCTATAGCCCCAAAGTCAGTCAGTAAGAAGTCAGCCTAGGTAAAAGGAGGGTAAATTACTTACGTAGCGGTGTATAGTAAGTCTTCCCATTCGTGTTGAAGTTGCTTTATAGGTGGTCCTAAAGGTTTTCCATCAAAGGCCTCCAGGGGAAGTTGACTATAATTTCCCTGTTGATATCGACACTTGATGGAGACCACTTGCCAGCCGTAGCTCACTAAAAAAGTGACTTGATCGAGACAAACTTCAAAATCTGGATTAACATAACTAAACTCAACGTATCGTCGCTGGGGACTAATAGCACCAAAAAGCAGCGTTGTTACCTTTTCCATGGTGTTCCGATGAGAAGCTACTGAACCGTACGACAATAGGCTAGTTACAACAAAGGTATAAGTTCTGCTCAAATCCGGTCTATTCATCCTACCGATAGAGTTCGCTCTGTTGGTATTCTGGTTGGAAAACCGCCGGTTCCCACACGGCATTGTTAATTGCCTTTCTCCACCTTATTTCCTGGAAAAGTTGATTAACATAGGGCTTGTTGTTATTACAGCACAGGATCTTTTATAAGACAAAATGTCTACTGACATAGGGCTGTCAGTAGACGTGTCTTTCTTTGTCCTCCAAAACAAATTTACATACTCCATGACATTGTCCTCAGTCCGAGTCATTACCTCGGATATTAAACGCCTTGTTCGGTTCTATGAGCAGGTCACTGATATGCCAGTGACACAGTATACAGATGACTTTGCTGAGTTGCAGACCCCTTCGGCCACTTTGGCTATCGGTAGCACACGCACCGTACAACTCTTCGGAGGAGATAACGTGGCTAAGGCAGCCGAAAACCACTCGGCTATCATTGAGTTCCGCGTTAATAATGTTGACGCTGAATATGAAAAGCTAGCCAATATCCTTGGTGACAGTGTTGTTCAAAAACCGACTACCATGCCTTGGGGTAATCGCTCGCTACTATTTCGGGACCCGGATGGCAATCTGGTTAACTTCTTCACACCTGTCACGCCAGAGGCCCTTAGAAAGTTTGACGGATAGCACCCCAAACTCTAAATACGTCGTAGATTCTTGTCAAAAGAGAAAAAGTACAAATCTTGGCTACTCTACTCGGTGACTAAGCTTAGTACTTTCTGAAGGCTTCTTGTGTAACTATGCTTATGTTGAGTGAAGAAAATGAGGATATTATCGTGTTGACATCAGCAGTTAATCTCAGCATTATAGTAAATCTATATACCTACTTGAATCAATAATAATCTCTTTCTGTTTCAACTCTAATAAACACTTCACCAACCAATTCCTTCGCCTACATATGCTTCCCGACTACCTAAGTAGCCGCCGAAACAAATCCGTTCCTGTATTAGTCATTGAGGACAATACAGACCATCAATTACTGATTGGCTATAGCTTAAAAGCCAAAGTGCCTCGGGCTAACCCTATTTTTGCCCAAACTGCCCAAGAGGCATTACGTCATTTGCAGTCTACTTGTACAGACCTTGGGACTTTTCCTCAATTGGTCTTACTCGATTTATTTTTACCTGATCTGGCCAAGGGTTGGGCATTACTGACTGACTTAAAAAAGGGTTATCCACTATTGCCCATTGTTGTCTTTAGCAGTTCAAAAGACATCGGTATAGTTAGGCAAGCCTATGAATTGGGCGCTCATTCATTTTTGAGTAAGCCATCCAGTTTAGACGACTGGGAATCTACTTTTCAAACCCTGAATGAATACTGGTTTAATATAGCTTCTTTGCCTTCACGGAGCTACTAGTTTGGGTAGCCATATTGTGTTGTATAACTAAAGCCAAAGTCCACGTCCCGTAAGAGAAGCTGGT
Source organism: Spirosoma pollinicola (assembly GCF_002831565.1). Classification (NCBI taxonomy): domain Bacteria; kingdom Pseudomonadati; phylum Bacteroidota; class Cytophagia; order Cytophagales; family Cytophagaceae; genus Spirosoma; species Spirosoma pollinicola. Next base: position 8,464,371 of record NZ_CP025096.1, read on the forward strand.
AGAAGTGGTAGGCTATCATCCAGCGAGGTATTCGATGGATGATAGCCTAGCATATGCCAACAACTTATCTATTCCTCAATGAGTTACTGTTGCAACAGCCACTGTCGCTATGTTAATTAAATGGCAGGAACGCCTCTTCTGGAGCTGCTGTCTAAGCCATCTTACCAGCCGTAAGGAGCTAAAGCTGATGGTTAATTTTGTAGAACCCTCTAAGCGTTTTTACTATAGCAGACTCATTTTCTGTCTCGCTGACTGGCTTTGGCTTATCCAAATCAATAATCGTCCTAATTTCATCAAATTGTTGAGTAGTCAGCGTCTCGTAGCCCATGCTCCATTGAGAGAAAAGATGGGCCTTAATCGATTGATTCAGCACACAAATAACCTGTTTATGCCGTGTATCCTTTTTGATCCGCTCAAATAAATCGTCGACCGCTGGTTTATCCCCTTCTAATACTTGAATGATATGACCATGCATGTAGAGCAACACACCGGTAATACCGACTTGGGCATTCCGAGAACGACTCTGTTGGAGGATATCCTGAATGTCTTCCGAGGTAAATGACCAAGAAGACGTACTGAAATAGATAATACAGTGGGTCACTGGTAAAATAGGTCTGGTGAAGAGTTTGTCGTTGAAGAACTAAGCTTGTGAACGGGTAACGCTATTGAGGCGATTCGGTCAAAAGCTGTTGCCAGTCTTTTTCTAACTCTTTAATGATGGGCAAGACAGGCATCTCATCAAATGCTTCGTGCGGAAGGTAACTCCAACTACTTTCCTCCAATAAGCGCACTTTCACCAAGGTATGTCCCAGCGATGCTATAGTGGTCAAGAGAGCAAACCCGCTGTCTATATCAGGAAGCTGGCAAGCGAACTCTCTGAATTCACCTGCTGAATCAATAGCAGTAAGTAATAAAATCACCATACATCCGATTTTTCTTACTTAATTCGAACGACCTGTAAATGTTAACAAAACGGCTTGATCATGTGCTAACGGTACTACTAGTCATGTTGTATAATCAATCTTATATTAGTCTAAGGAGCTTGTAAGACAAATTTCTCATATTGTCTTACAAGCTTAAATACGTGTCTTACATTTTTTGAATTTTGTCTTACATGATTCTGTTTTGTCAAATTTTAGCTAAATATGTGTCTTACACGTGTAAGACATTCTAATGGAAGCTGAAAATCCCGTACCTACCTCAGACACTAAGATAGATTCACCCTCTAAAACTAATGGGCCTGTAACTTGGTCTATTCGGGGTGTTGAACGCGACACTCGATCTGTAATCGAGAAGGCTGCTGAACGAGCCGGTAAGACGATGGGTCAGTACGTCAATGAGGATATCCGCAGTTTAGTACAAGGCCAGCTCTCTCAATCTCAATTACCAGCTGCCCCGGTTGATCTACAAAACCAGATGGACCACCTGACAAAAATGGTCGAAGCTCTTACTAATCGAATGCCTGAACAAGGAAAGAAAAGTTTCTGGCAACGCCTATTTAGCTAAATACTAATGGTAAAGGTAATTGTCTTAAGACGACCATCTATCGATCGATTTTGAATAATTACACCTGAATCTTCATCGAATAGCCGGTCGCCAATTTGTGGTGGAATGCCAAAGGTTTCATAGAAGCCATAAATGCTATCATAGCAAATTGTCAGTCTATCTCGCCATATATCGGTTACGAGCGGATCATCATACCAGTGACCAACCCGGGCTAGTTTTTTCACTTCATGAAGCATTCTCTCCGAGAGCAAAAATTTAATTTTCCAGTCTTTAAGTACCCAATCTGGATGGTCAATAGCTTCTATGATGGTTCTCATAAGTGGGCTGGATAAAGGAGTAATAAGTTTGTTAGCCAATGTAGTTGCTAATTGGGTACTTGGTTAAAAGTTTCTCTTTTATGGTGTCTTTCTAGTAGCCTAAAATCATTTCATAGATTCCTGTTTGCGAAAAAGCTGGGGTACAAAAACCACGTAATCCAGTGAGCTATGGTCGAGAATGAACCGGTTAAAAAGAAGGGTGGCCGACCGCCCAGCGTCAAAAAACGCGATAAGAAAATTAACCTCTATGTGACGGGTCTGGAGGAGTTGGCCATCAAGAAACGGGCCGAGCGGGCGGGGTTAAACCTGTCGGATTATTGCCGTCAGATCGTGCTGACGGGTCAGGCCCAGGTACGTCTAACACCGGAGGAGAACGCGACCTTAAACGAGGTGGCCAAGGTGGGGAATAATCTTAACCAGATCGCCCACAAAGCCAACGCCGACGGTATCCGCTCCATTGCTTTTGAGGCCAGTCGATTACTTCAGCAGTTAAGCCAGCTCTTAAACAAGCCCTCGGACTTATGATCGGCAAAACCAGCATCGGCCGCAGCTTCAAGGGCTGCTGCGGCTACAACATGGAAAAGGTGGAAAAGGGGAAAGGGGAAGTGATCCTGTCGCAGGGTGTGCGCGACTACGAACAGAAGGCGATGGTAGCCGACTTTGTGCGGCAAGCCCGGCTGAACCCCGATCTAAGCCGGAGTGTGTGGCATACGGCCATTAGTTTCGACCCCCAGGACGAGGCCCGCTTACGGGCTAACCCCCAGCTGATGCAGTCGGTGGCCAGCGACTATCTGAAGGGCATGGGCCTGGATCAAAGTCAGTACGCAGTGATTGAGCACCGGGACACCGGCCACAGCCATTTTCACATCATTGCCAACCGGGTGGCCAACGATGGGCAGACCGTCAGCGACAGCCACAATTTTAGCCGTTCTGAGACACTTTTACGCCAAATCGAGCAGAAGTATGGTTTAACGCCGATGAACGAACAGGCGCAACGGAAAAGCCTGGAGAACCTACCTGAGCGCGACCGCAGCCGGATTGAGATCCGCGACCAGGTGCGGGAGAGTCTGAGCCATTCAACCAGTGACCAAGAATTGCGCGAGGAATTAGCCCGACACAACATTTCCATGATCGTTAACCGAGATAAAGCAGGCCAGCCGCGCGGCATTAGTTTCGAGCAGGTCAAAGTCGACCAAAACGGGGAAGAAATCCGGGTTGCTTTCAAAGGCTCCAAGCTCCATCAGAATTTAGGCATGGGCCAAATTCAGGAGCAGCTTGGGTTAAATGCGCAGCTACGCCAGAAACAGGCCCTAGAGATCGAGCAGGCGAAAGAGCGGGCCAAGGCCCAGGAAGCAGAGAAGTCCCCGCAAATCGACGATAAATCACCTAAACGCGGCTATGGCCGCAGTATGTAAGATGGACGAAAGTCAATTAATTACTGAACTCTTAAAGGGGTTAACCAAAGACATCGAAGAGCTTAAAACCCGCGTCGGGAAGTTACCCACCCAAACCTCCGCCGACTACGGAGCCAGCCTGGATGGCTTAACCAAAGCGGTACAGGCTCTGCAACAGCAGGTTAAACAGGCTCCCGCAGCAGTAGACCTAAGCGCGATCACAAGCCGACTCGACCGGATTGAGCAACTAAGTCGTCAGCACCCTGACCGTAAAGCGAGCCAGTACGTGCAGGTAGGTGCTTTAGCATCTGGCTTAATGGCGGTATTACTGGGTATTGTAACGTGGTTGGCCCTGAGTTGGCGGAGTGAACGCAGTGCGTTTGAGGTATCGGACTGGAAGTGGCGTAATCTGCGTCAGGTTGATCCGGTCTATGTGCGCAAGATTGACAGTACGTATGCGGTGGCGAGTCAGGTCAAAGACGGGAAAGATCTGGCCGATTTTCACCAATGGATCATCCAGCAGGAACAGGCCGATGCGACGCGGGAAGCCGCTCACCAAGCCGCTGAGCAGGCTAAGGCGATGAATACTCAAGCTGATGAGCTAGAACAGAAAGCGTCGACAAAGAGAAGAAAAAAGGCTAACTAGGCTTGCTTGGCTTTTTCGATAGCTAACACCTGTGCCAAGGTCAGGTAAGGGCCTTGGTGAGTTGCCCAACGCTCCTCCATTTCGTCCATTTCAGCCTCCGTATGGCCATTTTTAATGACCGCTATCATCTTGGGAGCCGTCTTCTCAGTCGGTTTTTTCTTGGTCTTGAGCATAACTATCTCTTGCTTTACGGCCAGCAGGCCGGCAACTGATGGGCCGAATTTGGCCATTTCTGACTGAAAAAGCAACGAAGAGTAGCCGATTTTGGTTGCTTCGGCCCACCCCACTGTATTGTTGTTCGCCCCGACTATCCACCCGATCAGGTAGGGGATTGAATTTAGGGTCATCGAACAAGCTTTCTACTTCCTCAGTGGTGTTTGCTCGTTCTGGATAGTCCTGGATAACGTGTTTAATATTTGCGCTATCCCACTGAAATTCAGCCATTTTTCACCCCCTTTGGCTGTTTGAGTCCCAACCGGGTAAGTAGGTAACCTGCCACGTTCTTTTCCACTTTAACCTTTCCCGTTTGCAACTCGTAAGCAAACTTATTGACTTCTTTGATTAATTCGGCTGAGTTCATAATCTGACTGATCACGTCAGCGCGTTTGATGTTCCAATTCTCCAGTAAAAGCCGCACGTTTTGGTATTGAGCATCAGAAACACCCCCTAGAGTTGTTTGGGTTTTAGCAGCTTCCTCCTTCGTAGGTAGAACGACGGCTAAGGGCTGTGCTTTGACATCAAATGTGACGCTATCGAAGCTACGTCCTCGTTTTCCAAGGGTATAACTAATCTCTAAATCAGTACGTTGATTTATCTGTTTGACTGATGCATCTAATACATAACGCTTGAAATCTGATAGTCGCTCAAACTGCTCATTACCTTTGTCATCGAGTAAGAATAGCATCTTTTTAAACTCATTCAGACTGAACGTTTGAGTCTGCCTTTTATCTTTCCATTGGCTACATATAGCGTAAATTCGTTTAGCATATTTGCTGCCTAACCGTAGGGCTGCGTATAGTTCGAAGGAGGTGAAATTGTCCTTTAAATCAAACAGGTAAGGTTTTATGTCATCAGAGAACCTCACTTCAATACGTCCCTCGCCAATAACATACTTTACTCGCTGAAACATCCATATTTGTTCGTAACTCTTTGATGTTGAGATCTCGAACATTCGGCTCCCCATTTCTTCAGTAGCTTTCCGCAGGTAACCATATTTGTATTCCTTTCCCGTCATTGTTGACAGGTCTTTTACAACAATCTCGTAGATCTCATCCTTTTTATCTCTTTTGAGCATTGATAAAAGGTATAGAAAGATGTCTAATTGCAATTCGGAATACTCGTAACGAGCTGTAGTGATAGCATTATGTTGACGGATTTCTACTGCCTGATTCATTCTAAATGAAGATTTTGAGGATGATTCTGCTAATAACGATAAAAAAAATCTATTATCGTTATATAGGCTCGTTTTTGGGGGATCAAAACTCGTTTTTCGAGGGATCAAAACTCGTTTTTGGGGGATCAAAACTCGTTTTTGGGGGATCAAAACTCGTTTTTGGGGGATCAAAACTCGTTTTTCGCCTATATATAGGATAACAAATAGAACAAAGATTACAAATAACACAAAGATTGTGTTGTCGAAAAAAACGGCTTCTAGGGAGCTGACGCGAAATCCAGAAAGGAGCTGACGCCTAAGAAGGTGACAAAGGGGGGAGAAAAAGCAAAAAAAACAAAAACACCAAAACAGGGAAAGGTGCAGAGGGCGGCGAACTATAAATTTAGTTAGTAATTTTTGGGCACCCTGAGAAGTTAGCAAAAGGGGGTCATTTTGCTAAGTGATAGCCCCCGTTTTTCTCCCCTTTTCCACACTTTTTCTGCTCCTTGGTTAATTGTACTTTTCGTAGGGTTGTTGTATAAGCAACGTTATGTTAAGGGAATATTCTAAGATCAACTACCGCATACAAGCCGTGAAAACAGATCCAATTGTCCTTTGGAAAGGGGAGAAGAAGGGCCAACATTATGTTAATAAAATATCTCTAGATTAACCCTATCAATTGCGAGTAAAGTACCCCCGAGAATGGCTTCTAGGTTATCATATCGTTTAATTATACAATACGACAAAATGTAAATTAGATGACTCTCGTCAGATGGATACCTAGCTTATTTTTGATTTGCATGAGTTGCGCCAAGCCCTATACACTGACCGCTTCCCGAGATAATTCTCCTTGGTTTGGCACTGGAGAGATTACTGAAATTCACACACCTGAAAATCAAACCTGCTCCATTGACCGATTTAGTGTAACCATTCGAACGGATCTCCCTTTCGATCAAAAGACCGCTAACTCCACTCAGAAAGTAACAGGCTGTATTGTCTGCCAACCAAAGTTGCTAAGTCGTCTCAATCGTTCACTGTGGGTAGAGCTTCCTTGCAATTAATGGACTCTGGAACAGGGAACCCTCAAATGAGCTATCAGTTCTCCGATAAGGATCAGGGTCAGGTAAGGGTAACCAAATTGAATCGAGCTACTGGCCAAGTAAAGGGTCGATTCGAGTTAACATTGACTAGTACAAACGGCCAAAGCACTCGTTTTACAAGAGGAAGGTTTAAAGGTAAACTGATGCGCCAATAGTGTTCTAGCTTTACATAATGCCACTTATACAACAGATTTATGAAGTCTTTCCTGCTTATTTTTTTGCTCCTAATTCCAACGTTGCTTTGGGGTCAAAGCAACGTTTACAAGATTGAAGGCAACATAGCAAAGGTTAAACCCGGAACTATAGCCTATGTACGCTATGCCGTGGAAGTGGAAAAAAAAGTTTACTCGGATTCCGCCCAGATCCACAATGGAAAATTTTCTATCACTGGGACGGTCGATCAACCCCATTTGGCCCGGCTATTTATTGATCAAAATTCGATCCGCTTCTATCTCGAACCTGGTGCCATTTCAATAATCAGTCTTGATTCCGTCCAAGACGCAGTTGTGAGTAGGTCACCGATGAATATTGATAATCAGAAGCTCAAAAAAATACTCAAACCCACGGATGAGCAAATGACTATGCTACAGAGGGAGTACAAAGCAGCTACGCCCGAACAGAAAAAAGAGAAAGGATTCGACGAGCGTTTCGAGAAGCGGAGCGACGCTATTTCTGCTCAGCAGGGTAAACTAAAAGCGCAGTTTATTCAAGCAAACCCGACGTCTATGCTGAGTCTGTATGTGTTGAAAGACTATACTGATTGGTTTACCCCAGAATTTTCGGAAGTGGAACTCATGTTCAGCCAATTTTCAGAGGCTATCAAAACTAGCAAACCTGGTAAAGCGTATGCCCAAACACTGGCTGTTCTTCAAACCACTTCGGTTGGGGCAACGGCTCCTGAGTTTGCTCAACCGGACACCTCGGGCAAAACCATATCCTTGAGCAGCTTCAGGGGGAAATATGTTTTAGTTGACTTTTGGGCGAGCTGGTGCGTTCCTTGCCGAGCTGAAAATCCGAATCTAGTCAAGAACTTTCAGCAGTACAAAGACAAAAACTTTACGGTCTTGGGCGTTTCGCTAGATCGGCCTAATGCGAAAGAGGCTTGGCTGAAAGCAATTCGCAAAGACGGCCTCGACTGGACGCATGTATCGGATCTCAAACATTGGGATAGCGAAGTAGTGAAGCAGTATGCTATTCGATTGATTCCGCAAAACTTTTTGATTGGTCCTGATGGAAAAATTCTGGCGAAGAATATTCGAGGTGAAGCGTTAGGAGTAAAATTAGCCGAACTGTTTAGGAACAAGCCTTAGTAATTAAAAAGTTGAGTTTGAATTGTGAAAAGATTGCAACTTTCATTGCCTATATAACTTTTCTCACTCGGCCTGATAAAGACAAGTTTAAGTTTTTCTTCTAATATTTTCATAACATAATTCGTAGTTATAGAACAAGTCTGGGAAATGTACAAATGTCTGACCCTCAGTTAGTTTGTACATTTCCCAGACTCGTTCTATAACTAACTTTATGTAAAGAGATTAAAGTAATAAACTACGAATTTGACTTATCCTGAATTTATAGAAATAAGTCAAATTTGCATTGATTAATAGTTGGCTAGCTTACGACTGTCATAAGCGGTAATAAGTGCAATTAATTTAGCTTGTGTCAGGTCTGTCGTTGTTTCAGAAGTGAGTAAGTCAGATGGGGCATCGGGTAACGCTTTTCGAAGTGATTCCTGAGTGAGTTGAATCAGTTTTGGAGAGTTACTAACTCGCTTTACATAGAACTCTTCCGAGATGATGTACCGTCCATCGAATTTCTCATCACTTGGCATTCGCATCGGATACACGGAACGAGAAATGGGCTGAAGCCTTTCTTGGTATCGACGTAGAAGTTTAGTTTGCCCATCATACACCACCTGATAATAGGCCATTTGCCATATGCCTAAATCATTGTGAGAAATACCAATAAACTTGCGCCCTTCTAAGATGAATTCATCGGGAACTACAGGATAGGTTTCTAATGAATCGCTAGTCTGAAAAAAGATAGTTCCTGTGATGAGATTGTAGGATAGTTTACCTGCTAGTTGATGCCCATTTCGAAATTGTAGACTGCCTTGGTGCCAAACATTGGTTCCTAAAAAGGGAGAGCCTAAGTATCGGATTGTCGATATAGCTTTACCTGTATAAGTTGTAGAGACCAAAAAAGTAGTGAATACATTCCCTTTTTGGTCTTGAGACACCACTCCACCCGTGCCTAATTGTCCATAACTGGGGCTCAGTAAGGCTATAGCTAGGCTACTCAATACGACTCGACTCAACCATCTTTCCATCTGTTATTAGATTATCTAGATTTAACAACTATGGTCTTTACTGCAAAACGGGGCCAAAATGAAAATAGCCCCGTAAAGTACTGACTTTGAGGTATGGTAAAGAAAACGGTCCTTTACTTTACTACTGGATTAACAGGCTATTGCAGCTTATTTTGTCCTGTTTTGAGGCAAATAACTTGGTTAAACAATCAAAGTAAGCTTAGCTATACCGAGTATTGAGTTTTCTGCCACTCTATTTTCATTTTGGCCCCGTTTTGCAGTGTAGACCAACTATTGCCGTCAAAACTGGCTGCTAACTAGGTAAATAATAGGTAAGCAAGTAAATTCTTTACTAAGAGCATTTGTTAAAAAATAGTTAAAGATATAGTTGAAAATATTATATTAATTCGGGCTTAAACCTGTTATATAAGTGGCATTATGATAAGCTATCTTGATCGCATAGACGTAACCACTATCAGATTATTCATAATTCGTCCACATTCACTGGTATCGTCTTTATAGCGAATCCAGACCTTTAAGCTGTCGACATCTATGTTAGCGGGCATATTATCAGCGGCAAAAGGCTCAGGTAGATTTCTTGTCTGATACCTACTTGACCCTATTTGAACTCCTAAATTATCGCAACATACGCACGCTGGTACGTATCGGTATCTATAAACAGTAGCCGCTGTTTCTTTAGGTTCAATCAATTGACAGCCCCCTATCAGGCAAGAAGTAGCTAATGAAAGCAAGTAGCGCATAACTATTCTGGTTATGCAAAAAGGACTCTGATCTATATCCAAGGGTTGGAAATGAAAAGACTCTGTTGTTGTATAATCAATCTTATTTTAGTCTAAGGAGCTTGTAAGACAAATTTCTTATATTGTCTTACAAGCTTAAATACGTGTCTTACATTTTTTGAATTTTGTCTTACATGATTCTGTTTTGTCAAATTTTAGCTAAATATGTGTCTTACACGTGTAAGACATTCTAATGGAAGCTGAAAATCCCGCACCTACCTCAGACACTAAGATAGATTCACCCTCTAAAACTAATGGGCCTGTAACTTGGTCTATTCGGGGTGTTGAACGCGACACTCGATCTGTAATCGAGAAGGCTGCTGAACGAGCCGGTAAGACGATGGGTCAGTACGTCAATGAGGATATCCGCAGTTTAGTACAAGGCCAGCTCTCTCAATCTCAATTACCAGCTGCCCCGGTTGATCTACAAAACCAGATGGACCACCTGACAAAAATGGTCGAAGCTCTTACTAATCGAATGCCTGAACAAGGAAAGAAAAGTTTCTGGCAACTAGCTAGCTAGAGCTTCTCGAAGCTCTCGCGAAGCTCTCGTTGCAACCTTCTGATCTGTTGCTGTTCGTCAGTAAGTGTGGTATTGGCAGGCAACGTTTGATCGTTTTTTTTGTGGCGTTGTCTCCATTTGCTGATTCGTCCTGGATCGATGTCCAATTCGCGGGCGGCTTCTTGAATTGATCCTTTTACATAAGACAGCTCGACAGCCATTTCCTTGAATGCTTCGTCAAACACACGTCGTTTAACCATGGTCAAATTGAAGTTTGGCCTCAAATCTGCCTAAAAAAAGTCTCCAGTCAAATGTAGCAAGTTCAGAGTGGAATTGAAATTCACTAACCCACACCCGGTACTGATCGAATTTAAGTCCTTCTAATCGTACCAGAGTGGAATTGAAATACCAAACTCGTCATTGATGTCTCCCAGGTCAATGAGCTTCTAATCGTACCAGAGTGGAATTGAAAGGTAGTAAACTTGGGGTCATTGCGGCCAATAGTGTTGACTTCTAATCGTACCAGAGTGGAATTGAAATATTAAAAGTTCCCATGACCATGCGTGATATGCTGCTCTTCTAATCGTACCAGAGTGGAATTGAAATCTGCTTAACGAAATGGTATAGGTGGGCTTACCGTGTCTTCTAATCGTACCAGAGTGGAATTGAAATTCCGGATATCGCGCTCGGTGTAGGACTGTACCGTGCTTCTAATCGTACCAGAGTGGAATTGAAATTAATAATGCCGGATAGGATACCCGCGCCGGTATTAACTTCTAATCGTACCAGAGTGGCATTAAAACTTAATTTATTGGTCAATATAAAACTGGATTATCAACAAACGGTCAACATTTTTACGGACGAGTCATTAACAAATCGTTCAAATAAAGGTAAGCGTACACAGTTTATTGAACTTACAATGCTATGTATAACAATTAGTTACACCAATATTTCATTGTCGTAAAATCGTTCAGGAAAACCCTTGGCCAAATGAACGCGTTTACAAATAGGTTCTTTTATGGGAAAGGCGATGTAACAGGATCGAATGCACTTTACCCGCTATCCTATGCTAAGCCGCGTGTCAGGTAACCTGTCTGATCAATCCACTTTCTTAATCTCGGTCGCACTGAGGGTGATGGTAAATTCGCGCCGTTGACTGTTCCAGCAGTGTACCCGCTGACCATATTGACTGATCACCGGGACAGGCCAGTCAATGGCCCCATTAGCCGCTTCTAACGCTTGAGCTGCCTTTGGGTTAATGAGCGTGACTAAGTCATTCAACTTGAACTCGTGGTTTTTCTTCATTCAATACTTAATTTTCTACCTTTGTTTTCTGGTAAAAGTCTTAAAACCAAGTGAATGAAAGCCATTAACATCCATTTTTTTTCGCCTACTGAAAACCAACAGCCTACGGCCAAGGCCGAAAAAGCCGCCAAACCAGCTAAGCTACTTTTAACCGGTTACATTTCTAGTGTCGGCAAACTTGTTTTGCCCGCCAAGACGGTGGCTCATTTAGGGGTCGATCTAAGCAAGACAGGCTTTAAAGTAGGGATGGACGAAGGAAAGCGCAAAGCCAAATCGCTCTACCTGGTTCCAAGCAGTAGTGATGCGGAAACCTTTACCTTCGAGAAAGCGGCTAAAAGTTATACGTTGGCATTACCCTTTATCTTGACCAAGAGTGGAGTTGATTTCGCCAAAACGAAATACGACTTTACCATTCGCCTTTTCGAGTTTGAAGGCACGACCGCCTTTGCGCTGCAATTAGCTCCTGAAGCTGCGGCTGTCAAAGTACCTTACACCGGTAAGCCAAGAGGTCGAAAGCCCAGGCAAGCCTCCGATGCCGAGTAACCTTAATGAGCCCTGTTCAGACAGGGTTTTTTTGTGTTTTGTCTCTGGTGATGTAATGTAGTCTTCAACCGATCTTTTCAAGAACTGGCCATCTTTTTTTAAGTGACTCCCCCAATTTTTCTTTCGCTGCCATCCTGGCAGCTTTTAAGTAGTAGATTCTATCCCCTTTTCCACTATTTTTGTTTTGTCACGAGTCAAGAACGGTCGTTCTAGCTTTGTGACAAACACATTTTTTGTCTACAAATAGTCTATTTATGGTAAAATACGTAGCCTACTACCGGGTATCGACCCAAAAGCAGGGGAGAAGCGGACTAGGACTCGATGCCCAGAAAGCAGGTATCCACGCCTTTTGTGGTGAGCAGTTGATCGGCGACTTTATCGAAATTGAATCCGGTGGAAAAACCAGCCGGAAGGAGCTGGCCAAAGCCATTGAACTCTGTCAGAAAGAAAATGCAAAGTTGATTGCCTACCGGCTAGACCGGGTGTTGCGGAATCTGGAAATTCTGGTTGCCTTGCGGCTGAATAAAGTCATGTTCACGGCCCTCGATTGTCTGAACGACTCTGACATGATTATTAACATCAAAGCCGCCTTAGCCGAGGATGAGTTACGCAAGATCTCCGAACGAACAAGGGCCGCTTTACACCAAAAGAAAGCCCGTGGTTTCACCTTGGGTAAGCCTGACAATTTCTGTGCTGAAGGTCGCCAAAAAGGAACGGGTGTTGGCAAACATGCGGCCCGAAATCACCCCGCTAACCAACAAGCCGCCGAGCTAATCCGCCTCTACCAGCGCGATAAAATGACGCTCAGGGCGATTGCCCAACAACTCAACAACACGGGCTTTCGGACCCGAACCGGTAAATTATTCCAAGCCGAATCCGTACGACGATTGATGAGTAAAGCACTTGTGCGCCAGCAATAGCATAATCAGCGAGAATGGAACTGATAATCTCAGCAGTATGAATTGATGAGGGTGGGGTCCGGACTCTATCTTGCTGAGCCGCTTTGGATATAACTCCCTACCACTGAGCTAGCGCCCTAAAGAAGACTCTGGCCTAGTGTTTGGGCCACTCATGCTCAGTAATCTTTAATTTTGATTCTCGACAGACTCCTTGTACGAGGAGTCTGTCGAGAATTATTCTAGTTCGATGGGGGTATCAGTGTGCCTTTGGCTTGGCTTCGGCCATAAACCACGTTGGTGTACAACCCCTTTACGGGGACACTCACTTGATTCCCACTGTTGAAACTGATGGTTAATTGACCCGAGTAGGGCAAATCTAATTGGCCTTGACTGACCGTAGCTAAGGCATTAACAAGGTACTCCGCTGGTAACACGCCGCCTGTATCCCAGCTCAAGCTTATTTCGGTCGTTACCTCTGTCGAGGACTCACTGCCTGTCGTTCGCTCCCAACCAGCGGTCGCTTCGCCACCAATGCCGAAAATATCCGCCTTTACTGTCACCAAGGCGTAATACTTCACGGTGGATGACTTGGTCCATGATTGTGAACTCGTCCGGGTTACGGCGTTGGCAAAGCGCCAGTTAGTCTCCGTATTAAAAGGACCGAATGAGGCCTGCTGTAAGGCCACCACGTTGATGCCCGCCGCGCTGCCTTTTTCAGGAGCTCCGCTATAGTGTACATCCCCTAATTGAACCGAGGAAACGTTATCAAAAAAGATGAAGCCAAGCATGTCAATTTCCTGGCCGCCGCGGCCCGTATAGCCCACTAGAATCCCCGAGCCGGTGGGTGCCACATAAGTATTTTGTCCCGATACATCTTTTCCGGCGGCCAACGTTTTACCCGTGTTAGTTGTCATCTCGACGCGGCCCGTTCGGGTTCCCACTCCATTTCCCCAGAGCTTCAACGAGGTAATGATTTCGCCTGGATTGATATCAAGTTTGGCGTACTCATTTTTTTGTTGACCCGCTTGAGTGGACGAGTCATCGGTATACGTAAGTCGAACGCCTTTCAACGCTTTTGAATCATACCATACTTCAACTCGTTTGACAAGTAGACCGTTGAGAGCCTCACTCGATAGAAATTTGCTACCCCCAAATCCCCCCACTACATATTCAGGTGTATAATAGGGCCCCGAGGGGTAATCAGGCCAGTCATTAGTTTCGCCGGGGTTAGCCCTAGTGAAGAGTTCCGCGGGAATCGGTTGTGAGATAGTTTCCATAGTCGATGTGCTTACTTATTTTGGTTGAAGACAAAAGTAGCCTGCACCGGAAGGGACTTATGGTATAAATGAGTCAAATAGTATAAATTTTGTTTCAGCATATTTTATACTGTTAATTTACAATTTTTATATAAGATTTTTTATAAATAAAAGAAGCACATTAACCGACGGTTGGGGTTAGCTTGATGAGCTTGAAAACTCCTAGCACTCGTTAGCCTGTAGGCTTATGAGCGCCTAGTTTTAATTATTTGGTATAGTCTTTATGTGTCTGCCTCTAAAAGGCAATTAGTTCGGCTGACTAAAGTAGATAGGCTCTCAATTTTGAGGTTACTTCTGGCTAGGCACGGTTCCAGACCGCCGGGCAATGGTAGTGCTATCTAGAGCCTTAAAGCGCCGTGCTCTCAATAACGTGCCTGGCAGGTTACTTATCGACTACTTTAGAGAGGTGATGATTTATCTCACAAACTCAGCTAAAATGTGAGATTCTGCTTTTGATTGGTGAGATGGCAATTTGAGACTAAAGCGAGAACAGAATGAGTTTGCTTGCACTATTACTGTACCCATTTCACGAATCGGGCGTGGCTGTTGCACAACTCCGCTTAGGGATATAAGGGGCCTTTTCTGTATCTTAAGGTATGCAAGGCAGAAAAGAATATACCGAAAAGCAAATCACTTGTTTTCAGCTGTCTAACCGCGTCCCTAAGCACAACCTCTACCGCCGGTTAAAGGAGACGCTCAACCTGACATTCATCTATGAGGCTACGGAACAGCTCTATGGATCAACAGGTAATCCGTCGATTGACCCGGTAGTGTTTTTTAAGTTCATGCTCATCGGTTGCCTGGAGAACATTTCTTCGGACAGAAAACTGATCCAGCACTGCTCTATGCGGATGGACATACTGTATTTCCTGGGCTACAATATCGATGAGCCGCTTCCCTGGCACTCTACCCTGAGCCGTACCCGCAAACTTTACCCGGAAGTACTTTTTGAGGCTGTGTTCGATAAAGTATTCAGCTTGTGTGTAGCTAGTAATATGGTAGCCGGTCGTAGAGCAGCCATCGACTCTGCTCCCGTCAAAGCCAATGCCTCGATGGAAAGGCTGTTGGAAAAACAGCCTCAAAGACCAGGACCCAAGCTGCTACTACAGACTGAAGATCACAATGGATCAGTAGACTTGGTGCCCAAACCCAGCAAGCGTCAAGCTGCCTCGGTGATTACCGCTGCTGATCATCAGTTAAGACAGTTGAAAAAGCGCCAGCAGAACTTGCAATGTGCGCCAACTACCCTGGGAGCCAGTAATGAAAAGGCCCAATTGTTGAGTAACAAGACTCATTACAGCCCCACCGATCCAGATGCTCGTATCTCGATCAAGCCGGGTAAGGCCCGCAAACTCAACTACAATTGTAGCTTAGCGGTCGATACGGCCGAAGGGGTCATCAGTCATGTGCAAGCCGATTTCGCCGATGGTCGGGACAGCCAGACTCTTCCCGATATTACCCTGAAACTTCAGCAGCGGTTGTCACATAATGAGTTGCGTTTAGAGGAGCTATTGGCCGATACAGGCTATTCCAACGGGAGTAACTACGCCTTACTGGAGCAGTGGAAAATCACCGGCTGGATACCCGTTTTCGGTCAATATAAGCCCCAGATCGAAGGCTTTCCTTATGATCCTGAGGAAGATCACTTCACTTGTTCAGAGGGTAAGCGTTTACCCTTTAAGACGTTTGACAAGAACGCGGATGGCGGCTGGCTGAAAGTCTACCGAGCGGATTACCAAGACTGCAAACAGTGTCCGCTCAAGCCCACCTGTGTTCCCAAGAGGTGGTCCGCCACCGCGGCAATGCCGACAAATTATCAGAACGGCCTATGATCCCTTCTATCGCCGAGCCCTGGAGCGCCAGCAAAGTCGACGGGGCAAACGCTTGAAGCGGCTTCGTCAACGGACGGTGGAACCCGTCTTAGGTAGTCTAGTGGAGTACAATGGGTTGCGAAAGATTAATGTACGGGGTAAAGCTGGGGCCCACAAGGTGATGCTGATGGCGGCTACTGCCTTCAACCTCAAGAAGTATATGAAGTTCACCACCAAGTCCACTCTCAGCCAGGCCATAGCCCTAAGAGTGGAATGGTCATTGTCTTCTCAGGACACTTTTTTGTGCTTTGGCATGCCTTTTCTCAACTAAGAAGGGCAGACCAGGGTAGAAAATCTCATTCGCCAATTCAGCCACTGAAAAATCGACGTTGGAAGCGGAGTTGTGCAACAGCCACGCTCCCAAATGAGACGAATGGAAATTACTAATCAATAAATAGGGGGTTCCGCCTCTACGTCTGTTAATAATTTTCAAGGCGGTAAATTTCGTTGATTGGGATACAAAAGAAGAGGCACGTCGTCTGTGTAGTGACTGCGTTTTTGGCCTGGAATCGCTTCGACTAGCTAGCATCCTACCTAGTGTTGCTGAGATTAATTATTGACACTCGACTGGGTTCACTACTGACATACGGCTGTCACTCCCCTGGTGTTTCTTTGTGTAGTCATTCAATTGACAACCTCAACCAATTACAGACCATGGAAAACACAGTGCAGCTTAGCCAAACGATGGTTCCGATCGTTCTCTCCCCCCAGCAACTTCTTGCCCATTGGCAGGGACACCGCGGACTCACCCGCCGGTTGATCGAAGCCTACCCCGAGGAACACTTCTTTTCGTATTCCCTGGGCGGCATGCGACCTTGCTCGGCCCTGATTGATGAAGTCCTGCAAATGGCCGACCAGAGTATGCAGGGCGTTGTTTCGGGCATTTGGCCTTCGTTTGGCCAGGGTTCGGAGGCACCTCCAAAAGCAACTACAAAGGAGCAGGTACTGGCGCAGTGGGATCGGGTGACCGAGACGATTAATGCCCATTGGCCGCAGATTCCATCCACTCGCTTCCAGGAAGTCGACAAGGCGTTTGGACTGTATGAAGGTCCTATCTACTGGTTTCTTTTCTACCTGATCGATAATGAAATTCATCACCGGGGTCAGGCTTATGTCTACCTGCGCACGCTGGGCGTAGAGCCGCCCGCTTTCTGGGATCGTCCCCAGGTATAGTCCGCTGGAAGCCCGGATAAGCCGATTAAAGGAGAAGGCGAATGGATTACCTATTCTACGAACGTAAACTGTTTTCGGATGAACGCCGATAAAAGACCCCTGTTGACGCGAGCAATACCGGTAACTGATTTTTCAGACTATTACTGGCTAAAAAAAGAGTTGGTTGATTTTTGTACACGACAGGGCCTCAAAACAAGTGGTAGCAAACTAGAAATTACGGAACGTATTGCGCATTTTCTGCAAACAGGTCGGCCACCAACCGACCTGGCACGTCCGAGCAAATCCTCCAATTCCGCTGACGGCCCGCCCCTAGTGGTTATGATGGATGCGCCCATCACGAAAAACTACACCAGTGGAGAACACATTCGGGGATTCTTTAAATCAGTGATTGGCCCACATTTTCATTTCACCGTAGGCCTGATGAAGTTTTGTAAGGAAAACCCAACCAAAACGTTTGGCGATGCCGTGCAGTACTGGCAGGAGGAATACCATCGAAAAAGCGACAAGTCGTATCAGCCCGAGATTGGGCCTCAGTTTGAGTACAATCAATACATCCGGGATTTTATGGCCGCTAATGCCGGCGCGTCGCTAAAAGAGGCCATCAGGCACTGGAAGCAAAAACGCAGCGCGCGGGGTGACAATAAATACTCCCGCGATGACCTGGCTTACGAATCATCAGAGACGAACGAGTAACTTTTTAAGTGAATCAAGGGACCGTATGCGACTTATTGAGTTAGACAAATATTAGGAATCTCAACAAACCCTCCTACTCGATACAACAGAGATCGTATAAGTCTGCTTCGAGAAACGGGCGTTTGAAGAGATACCATTAATGAATGGGCTTATATCGGATTTACCCTCAAAAATCACCTTGTCCGTTGCACCTTGCAACCACGTGTTCCGCACCGCACCAGGACCATTGAACCGAACCTGCACCCCGATGATCTCAGCCGGTCGGTTCTTGATTCGAGCCTGGTAAACCGCTCGCTGATTCAAAAAGAAGGTCACCAGCCCTGACCGGCAACTTACCCGTAGCTGATTCCACTGGGTGGGATGGCAGCCAAAGCCGCTTAAATCCGCTTTTCGGCTGGAGGCATAATACCCATAAGCGGCCACATAAATATCGCCGACGCAGCCCGGCTCGACGAGCGGTACTACTAACAGATCATTTTTGGCGTGCAACACTACCTCAACCCGCTGGCAGGCATCAGTCCCTGCCTCATTCAGACTTTTCACCTCGGTTTCAAACTCAAATGCATCGGTTCTAATGCCCTTGATAGTCTGCTGGTTGACCAGAATAATCTTTGGTGAGGAAGAATTCCGTTTTACGCCATGCTTCTCCAGCAGTTCGCCCGTAATGTGAACCGTTTGCGCACTGATTATATCGGACGGATTTAAATACAGAGGCTCCTGGCCCCAATCCGCTTCCACCAAACCTAGCCAGCCGTCTGTGTTGATCTGGAGATCATGCTCCCGCAGCACTTGCCCACCAACCATCAGTTTAGCCCGGTAAAAGCCGGGATAGTAATATATAGCGGAATAATGGTGGTCGTTTTTATGGACCAACACCTTGCGCCGGGTATCCCAACTCTGGCTAATGAAAACCGAATCGTCGTCCCGCGCCTTGGTGGCATCATAGCTAAAGACGACTGAATTAGGTAAGCCCCGGGTTCGTATGGTGCTGGAGGAAAACCGAAAGTCAGTGGGACTGTAGGGGGGCTCTCTACGGAGCAGAAAACTCACTAACCCCAGTAGAAAGATGCCGAGAAGAGCCAGCACCAACCAAGGTATGATCCATTGGGGCTTTTTGACCAACGATACAGGCACCGGCTGCTCAACCGGTATTGCCGCCGTCTCCGCCGTTTTGAGTTGGAAATCGCGCCAATCCGTGTAGCCTAGAAATTGAGCTAATGTATTAAGCGTCGTTAAGGAGGGGGTGCTCTTAGAGTCTACTTTACCCAGAACCCGCTTTAAGGTGGACACACTTAAGGATACACCCGTTTGCTGGCCGATGTGTTCGCTTAAGCGCTCCACATCATAGTTACTCCAGGTCTCACTGGAGCCCCAGCCCAATTGAGTTTCCAGCTGAACTTTCAACTTAGCGATGGCAATAGGGATCGGAGGGGAAGACATAGCCCACAAAAGTAGAAGGAATAGGCCTTGAACCCAACTTGAACCGAAGTTGACTCCCTTTTGATCGCCGTTACTAGATCACTTAGCATCACCTTTGGCCAAACGTATCTGACCAATCCAGAATGAAAAAGGTATTCTTAATGATGTTCGTGTTGCTGGCTACGCAAGGTCTGGCGCAAAAAAACAACCTCTCCCTCGCGTCAAAACGCCTGGATTATGCCGTTCCCCTGACAGCGAGCCAATGGAGCTTCCAGGCCGGCAAAGTTGACTTTGTCGACTACAAAGGCCAAAAGGCTATGCGGCTAGCCCAGAATGCCGGACCCGTCGTTCTCAACGAAGTTATTTTCCAGGATGGAACGATTGAATTTGACCTCGAACCCATTCGGCCCGAGTCAGCTCAGTCGATTTATTTCCACCGCCATGATTCAAACGACCAGGAGATTGTCTATCTGCGCACCAACAGTACCCTGAATCCGTTAGCTAACGACGGTATCCAGTACAGCCCCTATGTCAGGGGTGTTAATCTCTGGGATTTGTACCCCGAATACCAGGCCCCGGCGCTGCTCAAGCCCGGCGAGTGGAATCACCTCAAGCTGATTGTTTCCGGCAACCGGCTACAGGTCTTTCTCAATCAGGCTCCGCAAGCAGTACTCGACATTCCTCAACTAGAATCCAACTCCCGTCAGGGTAGTATTGCCTTTGAAGGGGCTTCACACATTGCCAACTTGCACGTAAAGCCTACTATAGTCGAGGGGGTGAGTCCGCTGGCTTCCCCTGATTTGACCAACCATGATGCCAATTATCTTCGGACCTGGGCGGTATCCACTCCGCAGGAATTGCCCGATGGGCATGAATTATCCGTTCGTCAGCTACCTACCCCTGAGCAGTTTAACGATAGCATCGGGGCGGAACGGCGGGGGTTGCTGAATCTAACCCGTAAATATGGTGCCAGTAAGACGCGACGAGTGGTCTGGCTACAAACCACCCTGGTCGCTCAGGAAGCGGTCAGTACGAACTTGCAATTGGGATTCAGTGATGAAGTGTGGGTCTTCTTGAACCATCAGATGGTGCTGGTTGACAAGAACGTATATCAATATAATATGCGTAAATACCCGGATGGACGGATTTCGACTCAGAATGCAACGGCTCCGCTTACCCTCAAGACGGGCCAGAACGATTTGTTGATTGGGGTCGCCAATGATTTTTATGGCTGGGGCCTGATGGCCCGCTTAGAAAGCACAACCCATATTCAGGCAACCGGGCAGGTGGCCCGAATTCTTTCGTTAGCCAACGAATTGTCCTCGCTGGATGTGTCGGTTTATGAAGGCACCTACCGCAATGCAGACGTCCAATTTACGCTTCGCTTTTTTAAAAAGGGTAAACGTCTTCAGCTTCAGCTATCAGGTCCGGACCCGATAGACTTGCAAGCGTTAGGCCATCACAGTTTTCTTTATACTGCGTCGAGTGCTACGTTTGACTTTGATTTAGGCCATAAAAAAGTGATTTTACGACAAGGAAGTGACACCCGAGCATTTGTCAAAGAGTGAGCATGTAGTTGGTGGACATGACTCCTTTTCAGCTTGGCTCGAATAAGACAGATTACCTGGACTGGTTAATCTGTCTGTATGCATTATGAATTTACCTGTTGGTCATCCTCCTTTGATCAAGATGCCTAGGCTAATTCTTAACCGAGTGACAAACCATCCATGGTCATTCCTAATTTGTAACTCTATTTTATACATTCTCAAATAATGCTCATTCGCGAGACATCTGAAAGTGCGCTGAAGGGGCACTTAATTAGCCAAGCAATTGGTTGATCCCTCAACTCAGCCGCTTTGCAGGCCAATTTCAACCAACTTTTTAAGGTGCGCTAACTGATCGGCACTCTCGGCAGCAACGGCTTGAGGCAACTGGCTCGACAGATGCTTCAGGAGCGCGGTCCAGTTTGGGGCCGTAGCATTCGCTTGTTTGCTGAGGACGGGTGCTGCCTGCAGGAACTGGTCCATTAATCCGGTGGCTTGGCTCAGGTTACTCCTTAAGATGGCCTGATAGGCCGCTTGTTCATGGGGACTTAAATCCAGTTTGTCATTGAGAAAGTACTGAGCAAAACCAATGGCGCTGATGCAGTTACGCAGATCATGGATAAGCAAATCCAATCGGTGGTGCTCGGGTTCCTTTTCGGATAGGGACGGCTGCGTTTTGGGGGAGTCAGGACGGCGTCGCTTCATCGATCGTACGTAATTGTCTTCTTGGTTAAAATGAGGACAGCACAGTGATGGAAAGGGGATAAATTACCTACTAAGGTCAGCATCCTGAACGGCATTGGCTTGTGGGTTCAACTTGTTCCTTCCGCCCTGCATTGAACCCGTACATGTGAAGAGATGAACCAACTCACCCTCAATTAGTTTTATCTACCCCTCATCCGTAATATACGGATAGAATCAGACAGACATAAAAAAATCGTTGTCGCTTCAAACGCTCCCCCGTGAGACGAATAAGCTTTGATGGGTCTGATCGTTTAATGGGGCGTTACAGGCTACTAGAGGAATCAACCGTAAATTCATCACCATCTCATCCTAGGCCGTAATCAATACAAGCTAAGGTAAAAATCACTTAGCGCTTAGTCAACTCGTAGATAGCATCCACATCATGAATCATAAGCTGTTGCCCACCGTTGGCGAAGCGAAAGAAAAAACCGTAAGCTTTGTTCCAGAACTCATTGGTCGCAATCGGCGTCAGCTCGAAGTCCTGGCCTTTTAAAGAGAGCAGCAGTTTCCCAGAGTCTAAACGATTGCTTACCTCCATACCTGAACTGGCCCCATACCTACCCGTAAAGGGTTCCAGTTGCGGGCTGGTTAGTGCAATCGGCTTAAACGTGGGAAGCGTATCGGCCATCCCGAAGCAGGCCTTAAAAACGTGTTGTAAAATCTGGGCTTTGGGGTAGACCTCCCCGTTGGTGCAATAAGCAATGGCTAGGTGGCTTTGGGGATAATATTGGAGCGAAGCGGCAAAACCCTCCGTCTTGCCATTGTGGCCATAGCCTGGGTGCAAAGCGTCGCCATATGGAAATAGACCTTTGCCATAGCCATCCTGCATTTGCTTCATGGTGTCCAGACTCTGTTGACTGATCAGCCGCCCACTAAACAAGCTCGTAATGAATTGGCATAGATCGCCCGGTGTCGATAGGATAGCACCGGCACCGCTAAAGTTATCTAAGTAAGCCGCCCGATCTGCTTTCCAGGCCTGGTTAACATATTTGTAGGAAACGGCTTCCTGGGCCTGGAAGCCAGCGTGATCCCCGTAATACGTATGCTTTAGAGCCAGTGGCTGGATGATCTTTTCGGTGACGATGGCCTTATAGGGCTTTCGGTAAAGTTGCTCCAGGATGTAGCTCAGTAGTAAATAATTAGAGTTGTTATAGTCGGCTCTCGCATCGGGTTCAAAATCGGGTTTTTGGGTCTTGATCATCGTCAGCAACTCAGCGTGTGTCTTAGGCTGGTCCTTCCAGGTATCATAATCGGTATTATTGGTAAAACTGGCTAGTCCACTGCGGTGCCCTACTAACTGGGCAATGGTAATGGTATGAGCATTGGCTAGGTCGGGGAAAAACCGACTAAGCTTGTCGGTGAGCCTCAGTTGATGGGCTTCGATGAGTTGATAGACCAGTACGGCCGTAAAGATTTTGGTGATCGAGCCGACGCGGAATTGGGTCTGGGCAAGTTGATCCGAGCCGACCGATCGTTGGTAGCGTAGTTCTCCGTTCTGGGTAATGGCGATACTGCCCTTGGCGAGCTGATTGGCCGCCAACCGATTGAAGAGGCTATCTAAGCCCGAGGTAGTCAGCTGAGCACTGGTAAACAAAGGGGGAAGCCACAGCGAGAAGAAAATCACAACACGTATCATGGGAGCGATTGGTCTGTAGAAGTATCGAAGCGGTTATGTGCTACAAGGTATGCATTTCGGATCGATCACACCTTGGGCTGACCTATTTTTATCTACAACCCAGCACTCATTGGTATAAGGTTAAGATAGCTGATCTTACTAAACCCTCCTAAATAAGACAGACAAAAACAGACATTTGTTGTGACGCTGGCTTAATAATGTCAAGTGCTAGTAGATACTTTTGTAGGGGTATGCAACCAACTGATTGCTGGCTGCATCTCTCCTTAAAAAGCAATCACGAAGACCATGACTAGCCAATCAAATCTATCCTTATCATTTCTCTTTTGCATTACATTATTGGCCACTATGGACTTGCAACAGTATAGTGGAGATTTTCAGGCGGCCATCGAGGAAGTGTAAAAATAAGATTCCTGTTGACTGGGCGTTCGGTAATTCAACACCGAGTGTTTCCGTCGGCGGTTGTACCAACCTTCGATATACTCAAAGGTGGCCAATCGAGCCGCAGACCGCGTCGTAAAGTAAGTATGGTTGACCATCTCGCACTTAAGGGTCTTGAAAAAACTCTCCGCAACCGCATTATCCCAACAATTACCTTTGCGACTCATACTTTGCACCACTGGTAAGTCCTTTAATTCATCTCTGAATTCAGGGCAAGCATATTGGATGCCCCGGTCCGAATGAAATACAAGTTGGCCATCTATAGTTCTGTTTATGAGGGCCATACGCCAAGCTTCTACACTCGTCTCCACCGCTTTCATACTATCGCTCATGGCCCAGCCAACCACTTTCCGGTCGGCCAGATCCAAAATCACAGTTAGGTAAAGCCACCCCTGACCAGTTGCGATATAGGTAATGTCTGACACCCACTTTTGCCCTGGTTTATCGGCAGTAAATTCTCTATTCAACACGTTTTTAGCTACTGAGTAGTCATGAGTTGATTCCGTAGTCTGCACCCGATACTTTTTATACATGATGCTACGAATCCCGACCTTCTTCATGAGTCTGGCAATACGGTTACGGGATGCCTTCACCCCCTGCTCGCGGAGTTCATCAGCAATCCGGGGACTGCCATAGCGAGACTGGCTTTTATTATGCACTTGTCGGATCCGGTTGATCAACTTATCTTGATTCAGTTGCCTCTTCCCAATCGGATGTTTACGCCAATAGTAATAACCACTACTGCTCACGTTCAGTACGTTACACATCTTCTCAACGGGAAATTCGCTGGCATGTTCCTCTATAAATCGGAATACCTCCCGTCGCCCCTGGAGAAGATGCTGACCGCCTTTTTTAATATATCGCGTTCCATCTGGGCCTCTTTGAGCTCGCGTTGCAACCTTCTGATCTGTTGCTGTTCGTCAGTGAGTGTGGTATTGGCAGGCAACATTTGATCGTTCTTTTTATGCCGCTGTCTCCATTTGCGAATTCGTCCTGGATCAATATCCAATTCGCGGGCGGCATCTTGAATTGATCCTTTTGCATACGATAATTCGATGGCCATTTCCTTGAAGGCTTCGTCAAATACACGTCGTTTAACCATAGTCAAATTGAAGTTTGTCCTCAAATCTGCCTAAAAAAAGTCTCCAGTCAAATGTAGCAAGTTCATTACCGGCAATTAAAACACAGTTTCCGCCTTCGTTTCCAGGTGGAGAAAACAAGCTAAATACATTTGTTCTGGATCAAATTGAGGAAGCGGAAACGCCGATTAAACTAGGTTTAAAGACTTGGTTGACAGCTACTCTCGATGGAACTGGTAAAGTCATTGAATTAGTCCCAACGTATGATGCTGATCCAACATTGAAAAAAGAAATGGCACGGGTGGGCACCTCGATGCCACGCTGGAACCCAGGCACGATTAATGGGCACGGGGTAGAAACGAAGTTTCAATTTCTACTTCGGCGATAACTTGAACTAGTTCCTTCAATTGCACATTCTCAAATAATGCTCCCACATGAGACGAGTAAGAATTACGTGTCGATAAATAGGGCGTTTTAATAGACTATACCTTTTTCACTGCTACAACACCTTGTAAGGCAGTATGAAGTAAGCTGAGTAGGGCGCCAACTTAAATCTTGTTTTTAACCGTCGTTTTGATCTGTGTGTAAGGGGCTAGGTCAATCCCCTTGCGACTTCTAAGGGTAGCCGATGTTTTCCAAGGGTAATTGAACAGCAGCCGGTTAAGAGTCTCGTTTACTAACGTGAGCGTAAAACGTACGGCTCTGCCGTTCGCTGACCAGACTAAGCCATTAGCCTGAGGGGTGAGCACCAACCGCTCCTGTCTTGTTTTCCCTTGCTCTTCAACCGCCCGCACTACGTCCAGGGTAGAATGCTGAAACATGGGTTCTGAAAACTCAATGACGAAAGTAGCTGTGGTGTCATGAATCGTTTGATCGGCCAGATTACACCCTTTAATGAACGGCTTGCTCAAGGACGCTTGTCGTAAACCAAGCCGTTTAACGAAGGCTGGATAGATATCTTTGAGCATTTGCCCTGGCTTCCGCCGATGGTAGAGCGTAGCCAGCTCCTGATTAAATAAAGTGCTGGCATAAAAGCCACGGGTTTCGTTTTGCAGCGCCCAATCTTGACTCACTTTCGCGGCTACGGTTGGGAAATAACGCAGCACGTAAAGATTATATACGGCCCAGGTCATGTATTCATTAAACGTCGCCAGGCTGTCTTTCTGGTAGCCACTGCCCGAATCCCATTGGCTATTGGCAAAGTTGGCCCGCACTAATAAACGGTACTGATCCGTAAGCGGGTTGACGAAGGCATGATCTAATTCGGTAAACAGCATATGCGTGCCCGAAGCCACCTCTTCCTCACTAACCAACTGAAGGGTTTTGCCCGTTAGTAGAAAGCCCGGCAACGTAATAAAATCAGTTCCTACCCCCGCTACCATTCGGTGGCAGTTCATTCGGCCCACCAGCGGAGACAGGACAATGGCATACCCCGAGATGTCAGAATGTTTACCAAATTCGGTTTCTAAAAAATGGAGCATCTCAGGATATCGCTGCGAGCTTAGGTAAGCACTGGCCAGCCCCTGATAATAGGACAAATGATCCCGATAAAAGCGTCGAAACTCCGTGACCTTGACGAAGTCTTCAACTAACTTCAGGTTCTCCTCGAAGGGGTTAAATCCTTGGTTTGCCGTAAAGTCAACCCGTCTGACTAACTGATTCGAGGAGTCAAAGGCGAATGCATAGGCATCGGTCCGGAAACTGAGATAGCTCTCCCATTGTTGCCGGGAATAATTCACCTTGGCCAGCAAGGGATGGTTGCTGTACCGATCAAAGTAGTCTCTCACTTCCCGATAGTAACTCGATTGCTGGGATACCTCCCAAGAATCGGTTTTACCGTAGTCCGTCAGCGCCAGAATAATATTTGCCAGTTCATAGGTTTCCGAAAGTCGGACAGGTGAATCCTGGCCAGGGGCAGGCTGATGCATCCGGGAGGAATCGCTTAAAAAGAGCATAACCAAGAGGGCTGATAAGTTGATCATCAGAGAAAGACGGTAGCCTATAGGGTTGAAAGAAATTGTTCAGGGACAGAACCTCGGCTCAGACTAGGGATGGAGTGACTTTTTGACGGCTTCTTTTTTGCCTCTGGATATGGGTATCTGGCTGCCATCGGCTAATAGCAAGAAGTCACCGTAGTCTTTCCGCCAGCTTTTGATAAAGGCTTTGTTTACCAAATGGGTCTGATGACACCGTAAAAAGCCGTAGCCACTCAGCAATTCGTCGTATTCATAGATGGGTTTACTGACCACTAAGCTTGTACCATCGCTTAAAAAAAACGTAGTATAGTTGTTAGCAGACTCACACCGGACAATCTCACCCGTCCTGACAAATCGGGTTTCCTGCGTCGTTGACAGGGCGATCCGTTGGTCTTCGTTACGGGATTGCGCCTGGAGCCACTGCATCAGGTAACCTACCTGTTGATTCTGGTCTTTTTATTGACGTTGTTTACTGGCTCTGGCTACGGCTGCCTGTAGCTCACTAATGTCGACGGGTTTGAGTAAATAATCCACCGCAGCAAACCGCATTGCCTGGATAGCATACTGATCATAGGCCGTCACAAAGATGACCTCAAAATCGTACTTGGCCAGACTCCGTAGCAATGCAAAGCCATCCTGGTCCGGCATCTGAATATCCAAAAAGAGCAGATCTGAACTTGCTACATTTGACTGGAGACTTTTTTTAGGCAGATTTGAGGCCAAACTTCAATTTGACCATGGTTAAACGACGTGTGTTTGACGAAGCATTCAAGGAAATGGCTGTCGAGCTGTCTTATGTAAAAGGATCAATTCAAGAAGCCGCCCGCGAATTGGACATCGATCCAGGACGAATCAGCAAATGGAGACAACGCCACAAAAAAAACGATCAAACGTTGCCTGCCAATACCACACTTACTGACGAACAGCAACAGATCAGAAGCTAGCTAGCTAGTTGCAACTTGCAACCTTCTGATCTGTTGCTGTTCGTCAGTAAGTGTGGTATTGGCAGGCAACGTTTGATCGTTTTTTTTGTGGCGTTGTCTCCATTTGCTGATTCGTCCTGGATCGATGTCCAATTCGCGGGCGGCTTCTTGAATTGATCCTTTTACATAAGACAGCTCGACAGCCATTTCCTTGAATGCTTCGTCAAACACACGTCGTTTAACCATGGTCAAATTGAAGTTTGGCCTCAAATCTGCCTAAAAAAAGTCTCCAGTCAAATGTAGCAAGTTCAAGGGGGGAATTAAATCGGTAGTCTTTGTATTCGACCGGAACAGACCCGCCCAGGCCTACCTGTTTAACTCCAGTAGCATATACCGTATCCTCAATGGATATAGTTAACAATGGAGCACCTTTAAGACTCTGAAATTCGTATAGTTGGATTGGTTCTTCAGCAATGTAGTAGTATCGATTAACGGTACAGCCTGACAATGATAGTACGACGAGGCAGAGTAGAATTAATTTCAAGTCGGAAAGATTTAGGCGAGTCATATGCAAAGAATATTATTTTCAATGACTCCCCATTTTCACTTTACTTAGCGGTAGGGATTAGCGCAAAAAGCCTCGATCTGACGAGGCCTAAGGGACTGTACCTTTTTGATCTTTGGTTGGCCTAGGTTAGCCTAAACAGCGTACCAATGAACGTGACTCAGTGGATCGACGGTTAAAGCAGCTTAATGATAGTTCAGGGCGGGGGCTAGGCCAGCCGTTGTAATTACTTTTTCTGCCGCTGATCTGCCTGAGCTTTATAATTTATGCTGTCCACAAAAGACTGGGCCTTAGCAGCCGCGGCAATGTCATTGCCCTGCTTACTTAATTCTCGGAAGGTTCTTCCTTCATTAGAAACGCCCTTTTCATCGTTTGCCTTTTTCGCCATCATAATCCACCCTAATTCTGTTTTACTAATTGGTGGCATAACCTCCAGTAACGGGCCTAAGCCTATAGCTTCGGTGTATTTCTGGTCCAGGGGGTCAGAAGAGCATGCTGTTAAACAAAACAGGATAAACGTATTGAGTAGGACAATCTTCATCGTGTGTGCTTTTAACATGAAGAAGGCTAACTCGTTGAATTCCTACTAGTTGGATTAGGTAACGGTATCAGTGGGCATAAAAAACAGCAGCTACTCAATAAGTAGCTGCTGTTTGCAATAAACTTATTCTACTTATTAAACAATCTAATCTTAGAACAGAGTTTGTAGTCAAAGCCGGTTTTATAGTGAGGTAGTGGTAAACTAGACTTCAGGTATTTAGCTGCATGCTCTAGCTTGAACAAAAAACAGCAAATGCCCAGTAAGCATTTGCTGTTTGAGAACAATCTACACAATACTAGAATAATTCGTTTAACCCTATAACTGCGATCCCGGGAGAATGCACATATATAGTGAGGTTATGGCATATAAAAAAACAGCAGCTACCCAGAAGGTGGCTGCTGTATACCTCTAAATTCCACAATATTCATTAACCTAACCCTGAAACAGGGTTTCAATCAAAGTTAGTGGATTAAGTAAAGAGAAGTATAAACAAAAATACAGCAGCCACCCATTGGATAGCTGCTGTATAACTCAGGTTCCTTTAATTTACTAACCTATGTTTTGTATAAACGCCTGCTGCTTGTCAAAACGTGTGCTTGGTGAGGTAGTGTTGAGAAAAAAGCCCAACTGTGATTCGTGTTACGCGCTTGATGATTGAAACGCAGCCCACTTAAAGTTTAAGTTGAAAAGGGAAGGAAAAATCTAACTTGGGTGAAGGCTGTACAGGACTTTTAGTACGCTGATTCTACGGCCAAACGCCGACATTAAGAAGGGGTAGTTTTTTAGGTAGCAAGATGTGTTTTTGTCGCGACAAAAATCGTTTCTTGCTTCTGCAAAACACCCAAAACGAGGAGCCTCCGAAGTCGCCCGCAACAACAGTCATGAAGGAAAAAGACAAATGGTACAAAGGGGGCAGGCCTGAGATGAAGCCGGAAGAACGGGCCACCAGAGTAGTTCAGGTTCGCTTCACCCAAGCGGAGTATGATCAGCTTTTAATCCGAAAGGCTACCGTTAAGACGCCGACTGTATCGACCTACGTCCGGGCCGTTTGTCTTAACAAACCGCTTCGTTTGAAGCCTGAGCGCTCGACTTATCAAGATATCCTCTTGTCATTATTGCAAGAAACCAGGAGTGATGTTCTGCGAATTGGCGTCAACATCAACCAGGCTGCCAGGCGAATCAACAGCACCACGGACTATCAAGACCTGCAGCAAGAAATTAATAAGATGGCTAATGATATGGCGCGCTTTGAGGCCAGCTGCGGGAGGTGATGGCTACCATTTTAACGGAAGGCGGCGAAGTGTAGGTATCTTTTACAAGTTAAAATCTCCTCACGTAGAGTAAAGAAAAAGGGTAGCTAGAGCTACCCGATTTACCCTTATTTACTCTATGAAGCAATAATACTGACCTGTGTTATAAACCAACCTATTTAATCAATCATGCATTTGTAACAATGAGTAAACTGATCTGGCTGTGAATTTCTGTCAGTAGAGTTCTCAATGGAAGGCCTGAAGCGCCTTCACAACTCACTCGGCGGCAAACTCACTTTACGAGCGATATGGCTGCTGACGGTTGACACAACTAGCTGTAATTCATCCAGATGCATAGGCTTCTGTAAATGATCACTAGCCCCCAGTCGCAAATAAGCGGCTCGCTCCGCCTCAGTCACCTCCGCAGATAGCATAATCAGACAAGCCTGCTGACAGCTGGGATGAAGCAGCAGCGTGCTGAGCCATTTCATCTCTTCCCCATTTGGTATTACCCCATCCATCACCAACGCTACTGGTTTGTCATTGCCCAGTGAAGTCGCTGACAGAAACTCAGTGACCGAGCTAAACCAATGTAGGTCTAAATGCTGCGCCCAGCTACGAAATCCATGCTGCCAGAATATATAATCATCTTCGTCCTCGTCCAGCAAGGCAACCCAAGGTTTTAATGTGTTCATCGTAAGCCCATGTATCCAGTTGTAGAGGACAGTTGTTTTAATTAATTCCAAACAAGGTCAATTTGTTTAATTCGATTCAAACCAAGCTTGTTTAGCCAAGTAACTTCGGGAAGATTTACGTATTATTGCATTGTTAACAACATGTTACCTTTTTTGTCGCCGTACTAACTTAACCATGAACCAACATACGTACCCTGCGTCTTCATCGCCGACGATGATGAGGATAATCGGTTCCTGCTGAAGCTGGCTTTCGCTCAGCACAGCCCCCGGTGCCGACTGGTCTTTGCTCAGGATGGGCTGGATCTGCTGGATGCGCTGGCTCGGTATGAGACGATCCCGGAACTAATCATCCTGGATCTAAACATGCCTTTACTCAACGGCTTTGAAGCCCTTAAGACGCTTCGGGATCATCCCCTGTATCGACCAACGCCCATTGTCATACTAACAACGTCGGAAGCAGAACATGACCGCCAGCGGGCTGAGCAACTGGGGGCCACTGAATTCATCACCCAGCCCCTGAATGCCGGGCTACTGGGTCAGATTGTCACCCGGCTGCGGGTCGAGTGGCTGGAGGGCAACTGTTGCTAAGTAACCGCCTATCTACAGACTGGCCAACACGCTACGGACTAAAAAAAAGCCCGGCTAGTGGAGGAGCTGGGCTCGAAAAGTCTATGGTTGAGTAAGTCAGTAAGCCATAAACGGTCAGGAGTACTTATTGGTCAACGAGAACTGCGCGCTGAATAGTTATATTTTTTTGAACTGACTTAAATCTATTTCGCTGTGGGCTGCGTAAGATTAGCAAGCTTATGTTTAATACATACTGTTTGCATGCCTTACTGCTTCTATCCTAATGTGTAATTACCAACAGATAAGCCCGGTTGCAGCGCAGCCGGGCTTAATCATTCTATCCACACCTAAGACTATACCCGGGGGTATACGTCTCATTGTAGGGGGTGAACGGCCGTTTAATCGATATTGTTCAGAGCGTTTTGTCATCTCTTTCAGTAGCTCAGTGGCTGGTCAGATGTGACCGTTAATTTCTTGACGTTGTTGATAAAAGGGAATGCTCCCGGCCTGAGATACGTTTATAAACGTAAAGTGTTTACTCTTAACCCCCATGATTCGTTCAGGCATTGGCCCCTGCTAACGATAACAGAGAAGTATTTAGTTGTTATGTACTCAGTTCAGCAAGTTGCTATAATACTCGATTTAAAAGAAAGCAAAATTCGGTCTTTTATTCGCCAGGGTAAATTAAAAGCAGGCTTGTCTGGCAGTCAGCACCTGATTAATAAGATTGATCTATATCATTTTATAAAACGGTATATAGACGTTTCAGACTCCGATTGCACAGCGTTAATAAGCGCTTATTAATGGTAGATAACCAGGGGCAATTATGTAGCCTGGTCAACTTACCCTTTCGACTCCCTCAACGGCGGAAAAGGAAGTCAGCTGAAACGCATTAGTCATACCAACTTATGTGACTGTTGCACAACTCTTTTGGGACGAGATAAACCTTGAAGTAACCCGTATCATAAAGGCAAAAAAAGAACCCTCTGGTTGCAAAGCCAACACCTGAGTAATTACTTTAGGCCAGCGCTTGGCCAATAGCCACTTCTTGAGATTGTAGGCTGTTGCCGCCATCACCATCCGCTTGTGAGCACTATCTTTTCCTTTGCCTGGAGATCGACGCATCCCAAAGTAATTCAGTAAGCTACCAAAGACTGGCTCAACCACCGCACTACGACGCCGTTTCAGCCGCTTCCCTTTCGCACTCCTCAAGCGAGCTTCCATCCGCTCATACTCCCGGTAATACATGGTCACACTGAGTGATTTACAATCTCGGTTTGTTGTTCTTTACTTACGATAAAGGACGTAGAGTGAAGTTACAGTCTTTTGTCGTAAGTAAGTGTACTATCATGCAACATCATTGCTTACCCTCTTTTGGAGAAAGTAGCGATGGTGTTTCTGTAAGTCAAACACCTTTGAATCACGTTGTAAGGTTTCTTTTTATTGAAGGCGGCAAAGTATTTGAAGATATCATTTGAAACGGACTTGGCCTTAGGCCAAAGCGTCTAAGTGGGCTATGAGGCCTTCATAAGGGCTTAAATAAATACGTGTAAATTTTACCCTGCTTATCCTGACTGATATAAAAATTGAACGACATTAATTTGAACACAGCTTTGTAATGAGCAACACCACCCGTAACGGCTTGCGATTCTAAACTTATCCATTCCCCTGCTTCTTTGTTGATCCCCCTCAGAACTTGTTTCACCCTATTCATTGAGATTGCCTTTTTAAAGTCATCTCCCATTAGGGCGTAGAGCGAATCTGGCTGGTTATTATTGGTAAAACGTTGAGCCAGCTTGGCTAAGGAGTCTAGTTTGGAATTGGTAGCAGAGGCCCTAAAGGTTTGAGCCTGGGCCACATGAGCCAACAGCCCGGCAATCAGAAAAAGAGTTGTATGATTCATGGAGAGGTGTTTTCAATAAATATAAGGAATGCGGTCAGCGGGTCAACCTTCAGGGAATAAATACTTTTTACCCGATATAGTTTACTTATCATTAAATAACTCGGTCGTTGTTTGAAGCAGTAAGTGCACGCCTACTTCCTACCTTTCACTTATGCGTATAAAAATGGCCTTCACTACTTTAGAGATTATCCGGCTCGGTAAGACAGCCTGTCAAGGATAAGCTAATCCACGTATTACCGCGCCCTATCGCCCTAATGTTGACAACTTGAAGTCAGGCCGGGATTTTTTGACCCTTAAAACTCAACTACTGAGCTCATTATGTACACTATTTATTGGATACTGGGAGATAAGGAGGTACCGGTTAAAGCTATCAGTTTCACTCCTGATCTAGTCATTATTCCCCCAGATGGCGAAAAATTAACTTTAGAAGAGGCGGAAATACGACTTAAAGATTTATCCGATAGAAATTTAAGTCAACGGTTTGTGATGCGAAAAGATTAAGAATGGCCTTATCATGTGGTCACTAACATCTCTGGTATGAACATTGAAAGCGACCCCAATCGACCCGAAGATGATTGTCTTGACTTTTTACTTTCACAATTCAAAAACCTAACATTGACTTATGTATAATCCATTCCTATTTCTAGCTTTAATTTTATCCTCGTTTATCATAGAGTCCTGCCAATCAAATAATACTACCAAGAATCAAGAGGCGGAGAAGGTTGAGGCTAGGCCCTCAAAATGGACTGAAAGCAAAATAAACGAGGTGTCCCGTAAGTACAAAGGATCAGATTTTCAAAAATCCCAGGTTAAGCGGCTGGTAGAGTCATTACAGTATGATAAAACGTTAAAAGATTTTGAGGGTGAAATAAAGTCAGGAAAAGTAAAAGAAACAATTGCCACTCCAAAATTACTGGTGAAAGATGCCATGAAATATGAGTTTAATATGGATCAAATAGCCGGCAAAAGCCCGAAAGCAATAGAAAAGATTTTTGGAAAGCCCGGTAATTTAACAACAGTACATCCATCGGGAACGCCATGCCCATGCCCGAAAAAGGTATACCTTAATGGGCTTATCGAGATTGTCTATATGAGAGGAAAGGCTGACTGGATTACTATCAATTTGGGAAAATATGCTAAAGTAAATTCTAATGGCGTATCAACTCAAACATTTGATGATTATACCTACACCAAGGCTTATACAAAGTAATAAATGAATACACAACATGAAATAGTTGGTAGTGGGTGAACTGTGTTGATCAGCAAACGTAAGTACTGAATAGATAAGCCGTCAAGCATTGATTGGGGCATACTTACGCTTTAAAGTTATTCATGCTTTTTTCTGGGAGCAATAGTCATCAACATAATTCAGCCACTACCTCAGAGATTAATTAGCCCTTGCCGCTTAGCAAAAAACAAGAGCGTCTGCCGACAAACCATAAAAGCCGGGTAGTAACTGCTAGTTAGTTGCTACGGAAATTTTGCTATTTCGCACGGCGACGGCCGACCGTAAAATCCCCTGTCCGGGCTACGGTCACTTCGCTTATACGTTGTAAAAATCTCCAAGTCGACGAGTGCAATGGTACCAACTATTGGATCAATTCAAATAACTGACTCGCTTAATAAATTTTTTGCAACCAGATGCGTAGCCTTCAGTTACACTAAGAACATACATCAAGATCCATGTTCAACATCTCCAAAAAACCGAGTCTGCGTCAAACCCTACTCGCTTACCTGTTTATCCTAACCCTGTTGGCCTGCCAGGATCACCGCCTCCCCCAGCCCGGTCAGATCATTCAACCCACCGGACCCAAACCCGACTGGGGTCCCACCATTGGCCCCCAGATGCAGGCGGTGATCGAAGAGCTGGGTCGGCTTAGTCCTACCCCTCTTAACGAGTTAACACCCCAGCAGGCCCGAATGAAACCCTCCTTCAAGGATGCGGTTAACTCGCTACTCGATAAAAACAACATTCCCCGCCCTACGGCCAATGTTACCGTGAGCCAGCAAATGATTCCGGGAGCGGGTGGGACCCCCATTCGGA
The DNA here is from genome assembly GCF_002831565.1 of Spirosoma pollinicola. NCBI lineage: Bacteria > Pseudomonadati > Bacteroidota > Cytophagia > Cytophagales > Cytophagaceae > Spirosoma > Spirosoma pollinicola. Next base: position 8,499,437 of record NZ_CP025096.1, read on the forward strand.
TCGTGGTTTACAAACCCAATAATGTGTCGGGAATCCGGCCCGTCATTGTGTACTACCACGGAGGCGGCTGGGTAATTGCTAGTCCCGAAGTGTATGAATACTCAACACTGGCCTTAGCTGAAGAGACCGGAGCCATCGTGGTTTCGGTCGATTATCGACTCGCTCCGGAGAATAAATTTCCGACAGCTCATGAAGATGCCTTTGCCGCCTATAAATGGGTTAAGCAGAATGCCGCCAGCCTGAAGGGCAATCCGGATAAAGTAGCGGTGGCGGGTGAAAGTGCCGGAGGCAATATGGCCATTACAGTAAGTATGATGGCGCGTGACCAGAACATTGGGTTGCCGATCCATATCTTATCGGTGTTCCCGGTGGCGAACAACGACCTTAATACGCCTTCTTATAATCATTACGCCAATGCCAAGCCATTGAATCGTCCGTTGGTCCAGTATTTCACTAGCAATTACTTCAATTCACCCGCTGATGGGGACAGCCCCCTGATTTCCCTGGTGGATGTGGCCAACCTGACCGGCTTGCCACCCACCACCATTATCGGAGCTGAGATTGACCCGCTGCAAAGTGAAGGCATGCAACTGCGGGATAAACTTCAGTCGGTGGGGGTCCAGGTGACTTATCAGCTGTTTACGGGGGCCACTCATGAGTTTTTCGGTATGTATGCCATCGTGCCCCAGGCTCAGCAGGCCCAGGAACTGGCCGCTACCCAGCTACGCAATGCCTTCAAGTAGATAAAACGTCTTCTGGTCTGTCCGCTCCCGTATAGCCATGAAGGGAGCGGATTTGCCTAGCCCCCTGGACTGAACCTCACTTGGTAGAGTCCCAGCCCTTGATGGCTAACTGATTTGGTTCAATACCATTTTCACCCAGTCAATATGACCGTTACTTCGTCTACGGAAGAAAAACTTGTTGAGGCGCTACAAAATCAGCAGTCAGCTGATTTCTCCCGACTCTATACGGCTTATGCGCCGGCACTGTACGGCGTGCTGCTGCGGCTGATTAAGGATCCAGCACGGGCCGAAGATTTACTCCAGGATGCCTTTATCAAGATCTGGTTGAACCGCCAGCACTATGACCCCGCCCAGGGTCGGTTGTTCACCTGGCTGCTGACCATCACCCGGAACGTGGCGCTGGATGAATTACGGAGCCGCAAAGTACACTCAAAAGCGGGCGCCTACCAGTCTGATCGGTCCGAACCCACAGTTCTGCCTGATCTGATCGAGGGGCCGCTGAAGGGCTCTCTGACAAGCTCCCTGAAGCCTGATTATCGGGCCGTGATTCAGTTGATGTACTATAAGGGACTCACCAGTCAGGAGGCGGCAGCCATACTAAAACTTCCGGTGGGTACGGTGAAGACCCGGGTAAGGGCCGCTTTAAAGCAGCTGAAAGCTCAGTTCTGTCAGGATATCCAGCACTATCAGGTAGGTACGACTTTGACATGCTAATACTCATGTATTGATATTCGATAGCGCGTTAACCGGATTGAATTTTATGGCTTATGGTTTACTGTAGTTCCTTCCCAGGAGGAACACACCCGGTAAGTGAATCGAGCATCGGACCTACGAACCACCCGTCGCATTTGGTTAGTTACGCGGGAAGATACACACTGAAGACTGCACCTTCGCCCGGTTGACTATTGCTAAGATCTCGTACTTAACCAGGGAACCAATCAACAAGACCAATAATAGACCGGCTCCCAGGAGCCATACGGCTCGTACTGTTTTGGGCGACTTGCGCATAAATGACTTGTTTACACTTACCTACTTACTACGAACTTACGCCTTATTAATTCATTAATAGGACGCTTCTAAACAGCCAATGATCCGTGGGCGTAGCTGATCCGCCACGTCAGGCGCCAAGGCTAAAGCGTGCTCCTTAGCCAGTTCTAGGCGCGGGAGTAGTTCATACCATTCCAGGCTGAGTAGATGTTGGCGAGTATCCTCCAGGGAATACACAATCAGATGGTGAGCTGCGTTGGCATCTTTCTGAGCAAAAACACGAACTTCTCGTAAAACGGCTTGTAGGGTCTTATGGCGACTCGTTAGGTAAAACCGTAGGTAAAATTCAAACAGGTCGGTGGCGTTGAGCTGGTCTAATGAGCGTTGGTCGATCTGGTGAGACAGACCCCACTGATAGTAATGGGGAGGTGTTTGAAAAAATCCTTTGACTAAAACGGGGTTAAGGGTTGTACCCACTACGTGACGGTCAATTCGTTCGTTGAGTTTCATCGCATTCGGTTGTTGTTAACAACTGGATCGAGCACCTGCTAAGCACTGCTGCCTGAGAGCGGTAATCAATTCGGTATAATTTGCTCCAGTCAATGGAAGTGGCTAATTAAAAAAACGTAACTAAATCGGTCGTAGGGGGTTATCTCTACAACGGACTATTCCACCGTGCTTCACAATGCAACCTCTCAAGCGCCGTCCGACCAATCTGTTAAATGCCCTGCGTCTGGTGGTGCTTTGTGTAGGCATCGAATTGTTGGGCTTTGCTTTTTCAGGCAGTTATTCGGTTGGCAGCGTGGTGGGCGTGCTCCTGGGAGCGGTGCTGGTCTATGGCCTGCTGCGCCTGGTTCATCGGGGTGTTAACGGGGCTCGGTATGGTCTGGCAGGGGTTATCATATTGGGGTTGCTTAGCTCCCTGACGGCCTTTCCGACGGCTTATCGGCTGCATCCCGGAGCGACCGTAATCGATTTCATCTCGACGCTCATGTCGCTAATTGCTTTACTACTCTTATTCACTACCCAATGCAATACTTGGTTCCGGGCTCATCGGGCATCCAGACTAAAACAGTCCTGATCGAATCATGTCTCTTCTAGCCTAATTGGTATGATTGGGCTTAAAAGGCTTCACCAACCGGACACTCGTTGTAGCCTGGCTGCTACCCAGTAGGGGCCACAGAAGCAACAGGACGATTAGTTTGTTCATAGGGGCAGGGGTATAGGTTTACCATTCTGACTAGAGCAGTCCAGCCGACCTTGATTCAGTAGCCCTTGCCATTGGCAAGGGCTACTGAAAAAATAAACCTGGGTCGTGTTGGTGGTCACCTTTCTCAACTAAATAGTAGTCGTTTGGGAGTTGTAGCCACTGTCTGATCCGTTAGAGCTTCGTAATGACCACATCGATTCGACGGTTCTTCTGACGACCGGCTGCGGTCTGGTTACTGGCCACGGGTTTGGTGTCCCCCCGCTCCCGGGTTCTCACCCGGCCAGCCGCAATGCCGCCCTGAATCAGTGCCTGCTTGACCATGTCGGCCCGTTCCCCCGATAAGGGATCATTGATGGCCTCACCGCCCGTACTATCGGTATTACCCTCGATACGGATTTGAAGATTAGGATAGGCCTGCATGATCTGGATCAGATCGTCCACGTGGGAACGAGCCTGGGCCGTAATACGGGCCGAATCGGTCTCAAAGGTCAAATTATCAAAGTTAAACACGCGAGGGGCCTGACGACCGGTAGCCGCTAGATAGCGGGCTAAGCTATCGGTAAACGAATGCTCAACAACGCTCAGTTTTCGACCACCGGGCAAATCAATGGCCACTCGGACCTCGGGTCCATTGCCGTCCAGATCACTGGCAACGGTGTCAGAGGCTACTGAAGAACTTGATTCGCTCATCGGTTGGGTTTTGTCGCCCTTATAACCGCGTAGTAACAGAAACAACAGCGCCAGTAACGCCAGGGCTCCCAGCAGCCACCGCCACCAAACCGTACCAGCGGGGTGATCGTCGCGGGAAGCGGGGGGGATTGTTTCCGTTCGCAGGGGAATAGTGCTTACGGGCCGGGGTGCACCCAAGAGCCAGCCCAAAAGAGCCGCGAACCCCGTTGGAATCGCCAACCGAGCCGAATCGGTTTCACCCAGGAGCAGCGCCGTGAGTTGGGCCTGCATCAGCGATCGGCTGGTGAATTGCTGGTGTAAGAAGCCCATTAAGACCGACATGACCAGCCCCGACAGCGTACCGGCCGATCCCAGGCTAACCCCACTGTACTGCGCTGTTGCTTCGGCCAATCGGTTGGGCTGGTCCGGATAAAGTTGCTTGAAAAGGCCATTGCCGGATTCCGCCGCTTTCTGGCGATGATCCCCAACGTTAACCAGCTGGCTCAGAGTGGGATCTTGCGCAAAGGGCGTATCACGCAGTAACTGATACAACTGGGTAGCCCCCTGCTGACCGGTGGTCCGGTTGATGACCCCAGCCGTCACAGCGGGCAGCAGGCCATCGAGCGCTTTTTGGGTGGGGCCCGGGGCTTCGCCCAGGGCGCGGGACAGCTCGCTAACTGCCGTCGGAGTAAACGTAGATCGCAGGTGGTCGAGTATGCTATTGCTCATAGAAGTAAGGGTAAGAAAATGAGTACTGGGGTTTAAAATAGCGGGTAGGTCTGCCTCCACCCATCCCAAAAGATCAGGGATTTAGCGAATCGAAATGAGGGGGCTGTACAAAGCAAACCCGATGATCGGCTAGTCGGGCAACTTGCCAGCCTGGCCCGCTGCCAAACCGTTCCGTCTGCAACCAGATGGTGTCTCCTTTTTGAATAGAGCCGGTTTGACTAGCCAAGGGATTGGCCGGATCAGTTGCCCAGGTAGTATCCTGATTGGCCTGGCAAGGGAAATTGATTTTTTTGTCCAGCCCGTCAGACAACGGTTTTTTACCCATCTCGGTAGCAATTGATTAACTTGGCCGGGCAGACTGAAACGGGCTGTTTGCTAAAACAGCCCGTTTCAGTCTGCCCGAGCAGGGGGGTTACTTGGTCGAATAGGTCACCTCATCCGAATCCGTGCCGGCTGGACGAATCGATTGGTCCGTTGTGCCCAGATTCTCCACATCGACTTCGGTTTTGCGAACTGTATCCCGGATTACTTCCTGGCGTTCGGTAACGGCTTTGTCCACCGAGATTTCCTCTACGACATTCGCCGTTTTGGATACCACCGGTACTTCGGCGTGTTCAGTCAGGCTAATTTCGCCTTCCTGGAAAGCGTTCAGATCGGCCGCCGTGGCGGGCCGGTTCACCGTGGTGCGGTTCACCGTAACCCGCTCTTCCCGCAGGCGGATGCTTTCTTCGACGGGCTTGGCCACAATCCGACTGCGCAGACGCACCCCACCCGTTTCAACCGTCCGCTTGCCCACTTCTAGATTCTCCTCGATTACTTTGATGGTTTGATCGCCATCAGTACCCAACGCTGCGGTTGGCGTTGGGCTGCTATACCCATACTCGGTAGCCCGTTCGTTGACGTCCACGGCCCCGGCTTCATCTAGAATATCAGCGGCTTGTTCGGCCTGTTCATCCGTGTCCGCATGCACGGTCACAATCGAGCCGCGACCACCAACGGTCGAATACTTTTTAGTATCCTCGTCGTCATCGCTGCCAAACAGTGAACTAAAGAAACCACCTACGCTGCTGCCCACGTCTTTGGTATCATCGACGAGTTCTTCGCTCCGGGTACCGGACGTGTTCACATGCCGATCCGGGATAAGCGCATCGGAGCCCGTAGCCGCGCTGCCCGTGCCGGCTGACAGATCGATGTTACTGCGGCTGAAGCCGTTACTAACTAACTGGTCAACGGCCGTTTGGGCTTCGGAAGCATTATCAAAAATGCCAATTACTGTGTGTGCCATGTGTTGTTTTGGGGTTTACTACGGTTTGCGGTAAGATTAAAATTGATTTATTAACGAAGGCCTCTTGACTAGGCCGGACGTTCGGAGGTAGCAGGCGTCCGCTCGACGGTCATCTCTTCCCGGCGTAGCCGAACGGTCTGGGTGTCCTGAATTTGAGTTTGCTGGCTGGTTACCCAAATTTCTTCGATGAGCAGAAGCCGTTTCTGCACGACCAGCACTTCTTTCACCACGGGATAAATAGTCGTCTGCCCTTCCTGGCGAGTAGCGGGCAGCTCGTCCACATAGGCATTAATGGCCGTTCGCTCGACGATGTAGCCCTCACTAAGCAGCGGGATGGTGACCGTTTCATCGGTTTGGTGAACGGTTTTACGCAGCCTTACCCGGCCCGTTTCGACTAGTTGGGTCGTAACCTGGAGCCGTTCTTCGAGTAGCGGGATTCGTCGTGTTTCCGAGAAAGCACCATCCGTTGTTGACGGCGTGAAACCGCCAGTTGATGAAGTACGCTCGTTGGGTGAATTCATGGGGGTAAAAAAGATATAACGGTTAGAATTATACGTCCTTAAGGAAACAGACCAAATTGCTTGGCACGTATCGGTACTATTTTAAGTCGGACTTCGACGTATCCGCTTTTGAGCTATTGGCGGCTTGCCGCATGGCCGATGAGAGTCCTTCCAGCAGGGCCGGCATTTCCCCTTCCCCGCCCATGTCGGTAGCGAGTAGAGAAAGCTCGTCAGCTACTGGACTCATGGCCGTTTGCACCGCTTCGGGTTGAAGCGGACTCGCTTCCAGTAAGGCCTTCAAGGCTGTTAACTGGTCGGCGAGTGGCCGGGTGTTCTCACCCGCCTGAAGGGGCTCCAGCCATGAATCAATCAGGGCGACACCCGCCTGAGGCGTGAGTGGTCCAGACTCGCCCATCAAGTGGCGGGTGGTCTGATCGAGTAAGTCGGTCGTATCAGCGAGGGATAACATTAGGCTAAACGGTAGAAAAAATAAACACGAACTTTTGTTAAAAAACAGGACTTGGTTGGTAGGGCGCTTACCGAACCGGGAGGCCCGGTCCGATAAGCGCCATCGCTTCACCAGTTCAGTAAGTGGCTTACCGAATCGACCCCACCGGGCGATCATAGGTAGAATAATCATCCTTCGAGTCGGTGCCCATTTTGGCTCCGTAACCCGCAGCCACCACCCCAATCAATAACCCGATAAATCCAAAGATGGCCCCTTTCGAAGCAGCCGAAGCCGCCTCATCGGCTACCTGACGAGCTTTCACTTCGGCTTCTTTCTTGGCCTGCTCAAATTTGACGCTGGCCTGCTGATAGGTCTTGATCCAGCTATCGACCGTTTGCTCGGCTTCAGTCCGGGATTTACCCGTGCGTTTCATCACGACATTGACCGCATCTTCTTTGTCTACGCTGTTAACCGTGGCCTGACCCTGCTTAAACAGGCGGCTAAACAAGCCACTGGCAACATCATCAGCCGCCTGGGGATTTGAAGCCGCCCGACCAGCCGCGGCTTTGGTCTGATCAGTGGCCCGGTCCGCTTTGGCTTCCAGCGTATTGGGATTCAGATTCGGATCGCCCGTCTGGCGCAGTAGCTGGTTGACCTGTTCTTTCAAGTCACCCAGGTCCATATTTTCCGTGTCAATGCCATTGGCTTTAAGCTGTCCCTGGACCGCGTTACCAATGCCAGGCGCGGCCGAAGCCACCGCCGTTCCAGCGGTACTCACCAGCCCACCGACCAGCTTGCCCGCTCCGCCGATAATACTGCCGATGGTTGTGGTCAGAAAATAAATGGTCAGTAGCGTCACCAGACACCAAGTCAGCACCCCGTGAATGATACCATCGAACAAACGGGGGGCGCTGGCTAGCCGACCGGCGATCCAGCCGCCCACAAACAGCGAGAGTAAACTACTGATAATATACCAGATGGCACTGCCCATGCCCAGACCCGCCGTGGGGTTGCGCTCCTGGAGGGGGTCGATGGTTCCCAGACCGATGCCCAGACCCAGCAGGGTAAGCAGCATTTGGGTGACAATGGCGACCAGCACTCCGGCAAAGACCGCACTCCAAGAGATGCGTTTGAGTAAATCTAGGCCACCCGTACGGGGATGCTCGGTATATACGATTTCTTTTTCCATGATAATTAATTTGTTTAAATCACTTTGGTAAGGCCATTTGGGCTCCTCAACTTCAGCCCTGAACACGACCAGTTACGGGCTTTCTTAGCTCGGTGGTTATTCATTACAAGCCCTTGGCCATCTCTTGTTTAAGGGCTCTTTTCACTATATTGAGACAATCAGAACATGTACTTATTTCTTAGTCGGCTGTCTATACCTGATTTTGCCGCATTCACCAACGCATCGATCGGCTGATCGGTCTTAAACGAAGCGTTTCGCGAACGCGCGTTGTTCAACGGGCAGCTTCTTTGTTAGTAAACAGGCTTGGCAGGGAAAAACCCGTCTGAGATTTCACCACTTCGGCAAGGTGCTTTACCTGAGCAACGGTTTTGTCTAACTGCCCTTTAATTTGCTTGTACCGTTCCACCTTGTCCTTCGCAAAACTCACCAAGGAATCACGGGTTGTTTTACCCGAACTAGGGGCAGTCAGGTAGGCGATGGCAAGTCCTGTAGCAATGCCAGTTACGAAACGGATCATACTTGTCTGGTTTAAACAACGATACCAATGCAAGCTGACAAAATCATGCCGTCAAGGAAAAAGGGGTAATGCAGCCACTGGTCAATCTATGGTCCTCAGCTAAGGTTTCTTTCCCCGCCCCACATTGGGGCATTTAAGCCCCAATGTGGGGCGGGGAAAGAAAGTGTAATTCTCAGAATATGAGTCATTTATGCGTATTTGTTTATTATCTTACGGCGCTTCAATTGGCAATAACGAGGTGTTTGATCAGAATTAATCGAAGAGTCAGCTTCCAGCAAACTCTACCGGCCGGGGTTGATGAATCAATATGAGTTTAGTAATTTTGGTCGCGGCTTTAGGCCTTTTTAAGCAGGGCAAGAAGTGATAGGTCCGTATATATTATTTCCACGTTAAACTTTGGATGCATCATGAAACAGATGGGTTACTTACTAATGATCCTGTGGAGTCTATGGCTCTCCATTGACGGGCTGGCTCAATCGACACCTCCCGCTCAAAAGATGTCGGTCAACGACCGAATGGCCAAGGCACGGGCGGCCAAAGCGGAAAAAAATATCCTCAAACCAATGCCCGCTTTGGCACCCGGGCAAAAGGCGACATCCGCTGATTATGAAGCCCCTGTCGTTAAGACGCAGAAAGGTCCGCACGGGGAGGTCGTGCATACGGGTGACAAAGGCGGGAAATTTTATATTAATAAGAATGGGAACAAAACCTATTTGAGCAGTAATCAATAGGGGTCGGAGCACTGCTCAAGAAGCCACTGTTGAGCGGATTATGCCCCGCATTCATACGGAGCTGCTTTCCTGCTATTTAATAATAGAGACTTATAGCGGGAAAGTGCAAGTTAATACAAATCATGAGCGGTCATTTGATAGTAGAACAAACTGGCTGGCCTGCTCTGATCTCTGTCAGCGTGAAGTTTATTACCAGCAGGATGAAGAAAAGATGGCTTACAAGGGTTTATAATACTCCGTCTCCTGATGGTCACTCATTTGCTCCTGAAGCTGGCTCAAGTATGCCTTCACACTGCGATTCCATGCCTGCAGCTGTTGAGCCTTCGATTCACTATAGTCATACGTTTGCTGGTCACATCGGTATAACTCCCGGATCGGCAAGCCATGGCCAACCGAATCAGGATGAGCTCGGAACTGACTCAAGCGATACCGATACCGGCCCGCCTTGACCCTTAGCTCGATGGTCACCCGGTAGTCTTGAGGCGGGCTCGAGCCTACTTGGGCATGCGGCAAGGTGATGATGCCGCACCGGTTAATGTGGTGTTTTGCGCCATGAGCCATAGGCACCAGCGAACCGGTATGGAGCGTATGGGCCAGAAAGCGTTGGGCTCGATTATACAATTGCGTCCTGGACGCCCCGGTTACCGGTACGACAGCTGTGTAAACGATATCCCCTGACTCGCCATCAACGGGTACCAGTTGGTAGATCAATACCTGAGGGGCTTGGGCCTGGGTGCGGAGACTGACCGGCCCCTGTATCAGCCAAGCGATGACGATGAGTTTGAGCCAATAGGGCCCGCGTCGGCCAACCGATGGCGAAACAACGTTGACTGACTGGTAGAGCTCCATAGGCGAGTAAGCGTTAGATTAACAAGAAGCGATTGATAACTACGCTAGTGAAGGGAGGTAGAGTCGGCCTAGTCGATAACTCAAAGATAGTCAGGAACTTTTGCCAATTGTAGTAGATAGCAAAGAATTGCTAGCTAGCTAGAGGGATGAACTAAAGGACTTACCGGTGGCGCAAAGTATGAGCCGCAAGGGAAATTGCTGGGATAATGCGGTTGCTGAGAGTTTTTTTAAGACCCTCAAGTGCGAGATGGTCAATCATACTTATTTTGCCACGCGGGCAGCGGCTCGGTTGGCTACTTTCGAGTATATCGAGGGATGGTACAACCGCCGACGGAAGCATTCAGTATTGAATTACCGCACGCCCAGTCAACAGGAATCTTATTTTTACACTTCCTCAATGGCCGCCTAAAAAATCTCCACTATACTGTTGCAAGTCCACTTTGCCCTTGCCTAATCAGGCTAGTTGATTCCTGACTATTCTTTTTTAGACCAAGCCTTCACCCTTGATGAGCCTTATCTAAAAAACGTTGCAGTATCCGGCTTTAATTACACACATACTTGGTGCCAATAACTACAGTTGGGTCCATTTCCAGAGCGGCGAAAAAAAACTCCTATCCAAGTCCATCAGCTACTTCGGCCAACAGCTGCCTGACTTCGTCCGGATCCATAAAAGCGTTTTAGTAAATCCGGTCCATGTTCAATCCCTATACCCCCCACCCACATCGAAGAAGGGCGGGGCAATTCAACTAAGCACGGGTGAGCAGCTTCCCATTGGCCGTCGACAATGGTTGGCGGCTCAGGCGTTTCTGCTCAACTGCCCGGTGGTAGATTCCGCTCAGCCAAGCAGGGGTCGTGGTCCATCCGTGACCGACAGCGCAGCGCTACCCGCGCCTTTAGGCGCTCAGTTTATTGAGTCACAACCTCCGATTATATTCATGACGGATGAGCTGGATGCAGCGTCCTTGCTGGAGGAGCTGATTGACTCTTGCCCATTAGGTCAACGTATTTAACTGGTGACTCAGAGCCAGGACATGCCCGCTAGTTGGCCCGATGCCGCTAATCTACCGGCTTTGCTATTGCTAGATGCGCGGACCAACACCCAGGATCGGTTCTTGACGCTGCAGCGGATCAAACAGGCTCCTTCCCTACGCCATTTGCCTATCATCATTTTTGTCTTACCGATCGATTCATTGATTAGTCAGTGCTATGGGTGGCAAGCCAACTCTGTTATTGGTTTGTCAGCCACCGCTTCGCTGGTTCCGTTTCTGGCAGGCATCTGTCGGTACTGGCTTCAAGTAAACATATCGCCAACAGGCTGATGGCCGCAACATTGATGAGTTGCCTGATTGAAGGAGTAGCGCTGGTTAAGGTAAGTAGTGATTAACCTGCTTACTTTACCAGATTGCCACGCCCTACCCGGTGTGGCTTTTCATTTAAGGCCCGTAAATGCGATTTGCGGGCCTTATTATTTTACAAGTTGATCAAACGCCTTAAGTTCGGCCGTGAGCCGAGTCCGTTGTTCTTCGTTCATTCTTGTTGTACTCATAAACGAATCTATTGTTTGCGCCAGCGCAGCTCACCCTCTACCAAAATCTTATGGAGGGGCACTATAGCCAGTTATTCATTATTAAAAAATTGGCAACTTCGCCACACTTCTTTTTTTTACAGCCACCAGTTAATTGCTGGGGTGTAGCGATGTAGCGCCTTTTGCTAATACTGAAAAAGCGAAGCGAAAAATGGCGGTCTTCGCCCCTCCCCAGAGGGCGATACAGCCCTCTTTTTTAACTTTTAAATGAATAGACTATTTATTAAGTTAACAATTATAATCGGCGGTTATCCACTTATCCATTTTTGGTTATATCACCGGTAGATAGATGTGTAAATTGAGTTTCTTAACGTGAGTAAGCAAAGGCATATACTGCTTGCCTTCGTCGTCTCTCACCTTGACTCTGGCTTTGGTGGTCAGCTGAATCCCGGTAGCTAAGTAGCGCCCCTTGTAAAAACCGCCTCTGTTGGTCTGCGTAACTTCGACCCGATCGCCTGGCTTTATATCAGTGTCCATTGGTAGCTTAACAAATGCAGTGATCAATATACGTTTTTTCGTAAAATTTACCTATAGCCCATTGCTTGAGTAGAAATTTCGGAAGCATTAACCAGCGGTCCCGGTACGGTACGAAACGGCAATACGTCCGGCCTGAGATGCATTTATAAACTTGAAGGAAGTGAACGACTTTAAAACCAGTACCATTAGCTTACTTGGTTTATAATCAATTAATTGGCAACTTAGGATTATGAACCGACTCTCTTTCCTCAAAAACCTCCTGGGCACCGGCCTGCTACCTGCGGCGGCCCTTGCCCGCCCCGTCCCCATCGACCTCGAATCCGAAGCCCAGCGCGTGCGCCGGGAGTTACTCGAGGCTTGGGCTAGGTCTGAAATGCTCACCCTGATCACGGCCACACAGATGCCGGCCGAGTCATACGACTTCAAATACACGCCCGAAGCCATGACCTTTGCCGAGCAGTGGCGGCATTGCTGCCAGTTCACAACAACGCTCCTGGCAGATCGGCTGGGCATTGCCGATCCCTATAAAAACGGCCGCGACCTGTCAAAGGCAGTGACTAAGCAACAGGTACTGGATGAGGTGAAAGCGCTCTACGCCTTTATGCGGCAAACCATCACGACAATACCGGATGCAAAGCTTTTTGAGCAGGCTGATTTTGTGGGGGGTATGGTTCCGAACTGGCGGTACCTCTACGCGATGGAGAATCACATTATCCACCATCGCGGGCAGTGCATGGTCTATCTTCGGATGAACGGCGTTACGCCCGAAGGCTACCTGGGCTGGTAGTCAAGCTAAAAGCCACACATGCAGCACAGCCATCTGCACTGCCACACCGTTTTAGTTTGATAAGTATGTCGATGGCCCATTTCTACTACCACGCCCGGTCTCATACAATTACGCTTATTGAACAGTCGCGTCACTCATTCATGAGTGGTTGTTTGACTTAGGTAGGTCGCCAAACTTCAATCCGGTTTGAGTTATTATAAAGCCACGCCCCGCCCGGTGTGGCTTTTTTTTTGGGTTAATTTTTATCTGAAAATGTCGTAAGAACGGTGGCAATTGATGAAGCGATTGAAGCGATTTTATTAAATGCGTCTAGCTGATCCGGCTTAAGCTGCTTTTGAAGGCTTTCCAAATCATATAGTATCCTCTTAATGTTCGCTTCATTGAGCGCATCCTCAACCGCAAAGCCTCCACGCAGAAAAAAAGTGTGAGCCTTAGACTGGAGCCTTATTTGTGTACCAGCCCTCATTGGGTTTAACTGGCTGATCAATCCTAATTCCCTAAAATCTTCCAAGACTATATACATGGTATCACTATCAACGCCTACTATCTCCTGCAAGGGTTGAAATTCAAAATCGACCAATCGACCAAGACGAACATTGGCACAAAGCCATTATAGCGTGTCATCCTTAATTTTAGTTGTAATAAGTGGTAGCATAGAGTAGCTTTTTGCTTAGACGTTATAGGTCTTAAACAACTCATAAAATTAACCATTATAAGCATCCAAGTTATGGTATGCATATAAACCTGTTCTGTAGGCGCCAAAAGTACACCCTGAGCCACTCTGTACCTAAATATGCTGTCAATACATAGTTCATATTTAATAATGGCTTAAAAGAGCTAAAAACTGCGGATATGTGATATTATATATTAACAGACTAAATGGTGACTTCGCGCCACACCTCTTTTTTTGCAGTCAGCGGTTAGGTAGGGTGTAGCGAGAGTATAGAGGTTTTTTGCGGCTAGCCCGCAATATGATTCTGAGTGCCCCACCGGGCGGGCTGCCAAAAAATCATTAGGGCTTAGCATAAGTAATTGACAGGCAGTGCTGCGATTTGTAGCACTGTTTTTTTATGTCCGATGGAATCGGATAGCGACGTGTAACAAGTGTTATACAAAAGATAGTGTGCAGTGCTATTGCATATTTGCAATAGCGGCGGGTTTATACACTGGAAAGTATACAACAAGTAATGGACCTAAATTTTAGTACGGGTTCATGATCAGGATGCCTGGTAACACAAAGGGGTTCGACCTTAAGTCGAGTTGATTTTGTACGGCATTTGTACGCAAGGTTGAGTACAAATGCCCTACCCGACTATTCACCAGGGCCGTAAGCCTTGTAAGCCCGTTGCTTGTATAGTCTGAACTCGTAGTAGGGTCCCCATTCTTCGTTTTGACTAAAATGAGTCAATTGAGCCTGCCCTTGGTTGACCATAAACTCACAAACGACTCTAACAAGAACAATACGACCAATAAACTTTTCAGCTGGTTTTCCCGCTAAAAATTATACTGTGTGTCAAATTAGTCATGTATGAAAAGTCACAGTATTGCTTTATAAACTATAGTTTGCTACTAGTTTATTGAAAACGGTAACTGTCCGTGACATCAAGTAAAAAGACTCAGCCTAACTAGAAAACAATGGGAGCGGCTTTGTAACCCAGGCCGTAGTTAACTGAGCATCCCTGCTTCGTCGGTTCTCGTCGGCCTTCCCCCTTAGAGTCACTCAGGATCATCGATGAGGGCAACTGGACGCTATGTAGCACCCAGTCATGCCAAAATTTGCGAATAGTCTCAGTATAAATTGTACCTATGGAACAAATTGCCGCCGTTGTCGTAACCTTTAATCGACTTCAGGATTTAACCAAGTGTCTTGCCAGCTTGCAGGACCAAACCAGACGACCAGACTCAATTTATGTGATCAATAACGGCAGTACGGACGGGACCGCCGAATGGCTTGGTGATCAGTCGGGCCTAAGCGTACTCACCCAGCCAAACCTGGGCGGAGCGGGTGGATTTGCCACCGGCATTCAGCAGGCTTACCAGGATGGCTATGACTGGATCTGGTGCATGGATGATGACTGCCTGGCAGCACCCGATGCGCTGGAACAGCTACTGCTTTCCCCAAACCTGGGGCCCTGTATTAAGAATTGTTTGTCGATTAATGCCCGCAATAAAGACGAACTGGCCTTCTTTGTCTACAAGCCTAATCAAACATTTCGCCACGTCACCGATATGACATCCCGGGATATGGTTTATGGAGTAGCCGCTTTCTTTAATGGGACCCTGATTAGCTCGCAGGTTATCAAAGCCATTGGCATACCCGATAAAAAGTTATTCATCTGGGGCGATGAAGTGGAGTATATGACCCGGGCCCAGAAGATGGGCTTTCCCGTGGTCACCATACCCAAATCCGTATTTTACCATCCCCCCAGCGTCGACCGTGATGGCATCCCCTGGCCGGGTGCCTGGAAAAACTATTACCGGGTTCGCAATGAACGGCGCGTGTTTCAAAATGATCACGGCAATAAATACGGCTTCGTCATGTTTTTGTTCTGGTCCATGCGGGCAACGTTCGAGCAACTGGCTTCTTCCAGAAAAAATAGGGTTTACGACTTTCTGTTATATGGGGAGGCCGCCCTGGATAGTCTGTTGAATAATTTCCGCAAGCGGCCCGAGACGATTTTGACGCTGCGACTTTACCGGTTTATGCATAAATAACGATTCGCGGCGGATGAGGATTGGCGACTTTGCGAGCTACTAGTTTTACCTTATCGATCAGGCTTCTGCTTTTACTCCGTTTGCTACTGCGATCCGGTCTAACCTCGCTAATTGGCTTTGAACTGTTTCAGCCAGGCCGTCAGGAGTCAAAGAGTCTGAGGGATATCAAAAGCGTATGTACGATTGAGACATGTAGAATAATCATTCTACAGCCGATCCGTAGCCATAGGTATAAATTATGGGACTTGTATACCAGTTAGGACAAGCCAATAAATGTAAAAAGCACCATGTTTCAGTCAACCTAAAAACAGATCATTATACATTTCAATGGCGTTGTTTATTGTATTGTCATC
The DNA here is from genome assembly GCF_002831565.1 of Spirosoma pollinicola. Classification (NCBI taxonomy): domain Bacteria; kingdom Pseudomonadati; phylum Bacteroidota; class Cytophagia; order Cytophagales; family Cytophagaceae; genus Spirosoma; species Spirosoma pollinicola. The sequence continues at coordinate 8,515,211 of NZ_CP025096.1, forward strand.
AAGGTTATAATGCCTCCCAACGATTACAACGGTTTTTTCCCAGTAGGCTTCACTGCACGGGTTTTGGTTACATGGTGATTGGTCTTTCAATTCAAGAGCATACTTTGCTTTTGATACAATGCAGGGTGCTAGTTCTTTGCCTTCGTGTGTAATTTTCATTCTAGGCTTTCTTATGAATTATATTTTCGTTTCACAAAATAATATTCCGCTACCCTATTTTTGTCCTAACCGGCATATAAGCCCCTAAATTCCATACTGGAAAATATAAAAGGCATCAAAAGGAGCTACTCTATAGGTTCGCAAGCCGGAATAATTTGTGTATATACACGAATTGACGCAAAGAGCGCAACTCCAATTACCCCAAATTCGAGGGAATTAATATGCCGTCAGAAACGGTATTTAGGGCTAACAAACCATAGGTTTTTAATACGGTTTGAAACCATATTAAAAAGGTAGGTGGCTAATAAAAATCATAACCTTATGAAAAATCCATTAATCGACTAATCTAGGCAGTAGGGGCGCATTTTGAATGTTTTCAAGCGAACGTCATTAGACACATTGGACACGTATAAAAAAAGGGCAATTTAGAGATCACAGTGATAGAACAGTGATAATTTATCTAATTATCATCATTGATGTTGCGGGGGTTTAGCTTCTGTCTTAGTCGCACAATGTCCCATGTCAAAAGCATATTTCCAACAAGCCGAATCATCAATAACCGACGGTTCCCCCATTTGCTCACTTTGCCAGTGACTGTAGTGCGCACTGGCTCGTCCGGCAGTTAAGCGATTAACCAACTTACCAAATGGATGGAACCTGACAATAATGCGGTGGTCGCTGAACACAATTTCGCGCAAGCTACCTTACTCGTTGTCGAAGACAACCCGGACATCTGGCTTATTGTCAGTTTGATGCTCAGAAGGCATCTACCCGAAGTGAGTGTAAAGCACGTTGTTAATGCTCACCAAGCGCTCGACTATCTGGACCAAAATATTTCTGACCAGGGCTTATTGCCAAAGCTTATCCTGCATAACCTGTACTTACCCTTATTAATTGACGGCCTCGATTCATTGGAAGCCATCCGGACTAAGCTCCTGGGGTGTCATTGCCAGCAAATACCCATTCTGGTCATGAGTTCATCGACCGACCCCGAAGACATCCGCCGGGCTTATAGTAGCGGGGCCAGCGGCTTTTATCTCAAGCCATTGACTGCCGCTGAGTGGAGCACTTATTTTGAGCGACTACGCACCTTCTGGTGGGAAACGATTATGCTCCCTTTGGCGTAAAGTAGGCTGTGGAAATAATGTAGCACAATTGTTCTACTCCTGATCCATAGCCATCAGGATGCATTTTTACCTTGCTTAGAGGCGTACTCCCCCTAACTATCCAGTGTAAAGGTAATGGTCATTAGATCCCCATCAATCGAGCGGTCTTTAATCTGCCAGCCCGTATCTTCATTGAATAACCGATCTCCCACCATGGGTAAAATAGCGAAGCTCTTGTGATACGCTTGAACACTACGAAAACAGGTAGCGATCACGCCACCCCAGGTCGCGGCTATCAGCGGATCTTCGTACCAGTTGGGCGTATCTGATTGCTTGCGGGCATGGGTCAATAGCCTTTCAGATAACATGAATTTAATAGACCAGTCTTCAATCATCCACTCGGGGGATGTAAAGGGGTCGATAATGGTGTGAACGAGCATACTAATAGGTGTTTTAGGCTGGAAGAAGTATTTCTCTTGACTTTGGCGCCAGATTTGGTGCCCTTCGAAACCAGCTCGTTTATAGCGGGCAAGAAGGCGCTTAAATTCAAAGAGTGATACTGGTACCGGGGTAAAAGGTACAGCCGGGGATGCGGGTTGGGCAAACGGAGCGGTAAATCGGACTGGCTCCAACCGCCGGGGTGTGCTCCTGTCGAAACGCAAAGGCCAGTTCAACTTCATAGTTAATAGTCGAGCAACTCGACCGCCAAAAGAGGGCTAATCGCCTTAGTGAAAGCAGAGCGATGATGGCCCAACAACACTTACTTTATAAGTAGTGTTTAATAACCAGGCCGTTGGGATGCTAAGTAGTTGATTTATGTTTGAGCAAGACCATTCCCTTATAGTCACAACCTCGTCTACCTACACGTAGTGAATACCTCCCCAGCTGACTCACATAAGCTTAGCTCGACAGCGGCACGATCCAGTCGTCAGACATAAGCAGATAATGGATCCAGCTATGATAAAAAAATAAGTTATAATTGGAGGGTTATTGCTCAGGTTAACTATTACCACTCATGATGCCTGGTACCTTCCCCATTTTATTAGTCGATGATGATCCCCACATCGCTGACCTGTTGAGCCGGTCGGCCCGGGACCATTTCCCCGAAGCGGAATTTATTCATGTAACCAGCTTCGAGGATGCCTCCTGCTATTTAAGTGATCTAACCGGTCGGGGCCCGGTATTAGTGCTACTAGATATCAATCTAAATATTGGCCCCAGCGGCCTGGAGTTTCTGCATTTGATTCGAACTCATCCCCAGGGTACGTTATTGCCCGTCATTATTCTGTCCTCCAGCCAGGAAGACGCCGATAAGAAGGCCGCCTGGTTAGCTGGAGCAACTGCCTTCACCCAGAAACCAGACACCTACAGCGGCTGGAAAGAATACGTCAGTCAGCTACGAAGCTACTGGTATCAGACGGCTACGGTGCCTAGAGTCTGGTTCGAAAAAGAAAAGTGGACGGAACAGGATTAAGGGCGGCTAAACCGGTTCGGTTAGGCCATAAGGACCAGTCTGTTGGCTTATGCAGAGGTAGATTCAGCCCCATTGGCTCCTTGAAAAAAGGCGGTTACTGGACTTGGATCGTTCATCCGTTGATGGACGCTAATGCACCAGCCAATAAATCAATTCAGATAACTGGCTCGCTCAGTAAATTTTTCGTAACCAGATGTGTCGCCGTCAGTTACACTAAAAACTAACGGACGAGTCATGTCGAACATTTCCCCAACCGCACGCCTGCTTCAAGGCCTATTCGCTTGCCTGTTTACCCTGACCCTATTGGCCTGTCAGGATCACCGCATCCCCCAACCCGGTCAGATTATTCAACCCACCGGACCCAAGCCCGACTGGGGTCCCACTATTGGCCCTCAGATGCAGGCGGTCATCGAAGAGCTGGGACGGCTTAGCCCCACCCCCCTCAACGAGTTAACGCCCCAACAGGCCCGATTGCAACCATCCTTCAAGGATGCGGTCAACTCACTGCTCGATAAAAACCATATTCCCCGGCCGAGCGCCAATGTTACCGTGAGCCAGCAGATGATTCCGGGGGCGGGTGGCACACCCATTCGGATCGTGGTCTATACGCCCAATAATGTATCGGGGGTATTACCCCTCATCGTGTACTATCACGGCGGCGGCTGGGTCGTTGCCAGTCCCGAAGTGTATGAGTACTCAACACTGGCATTAGCCGAAGAGACCGGTGCCGTCGTTGTTTCGGTCGATTATCGACTAGCGCCGGAGAACAAATTTCCAACGGCGCATGAAGATGCCTTTGCGGCCTATACCTGGGTTAAGCAGCATGCCGCCAGCTTGAATGGCAATCCCGACAAAGTAGCCGTAGCCGGTGAGAGTGCGGGTGGAAATATGGCTATTACGGTCAGCATGATGGCCCGTGACCAAAACATCAGCTTGCCGGTGCATATCCTGTCGGTATTTCCGGTAGCCAACAATGACCTCAATACGCCCTCTTATAATCAGTATGCGAACGCCAAGCCATTGAATCGTCCGTTGGTCCAGTACTTCACCAGTAATTATTTTAACTCCCCCGCCGATGGGGATAGCCCCCTGATCTCCCTGGTTGATGTGGCTAACCTAAACGGACTGCCTCCTACCACCATTATCGGAGCGGAGATTGACCCCCTGCAAAGTGAGGGCATGCAGCTGCGCGATAAGCTTCAGTCAGCGGGGGTCCAGGTGACTTATCAGCTGTTTACGGGGGCTACCCATGAGTTTTTTGGCATGTACGCCATCGTGCCCCAGGCACAACAGGCCCAGGAGCTAGCCGCTACCCAGCTGCGCAATGCCTTCAAGTAGGTAAACCATTTTGTGTTCTATCCGCTCCCTTATGGCTATATAGGGAGCGGATTCGTCTGATCCCTCAAGCTAAACGGTACGTTTTAGAGGCCAAACCCTTGATGGCCAACTGATTTCGTTCACTACCATTTTTACCCATTCACGATGAGCAGTACCTCCTCTACCGAAGAAGCACTGGTTGACAACCTACGAACTCACCAGTCAGCCGATTTCTCCCGGCTTTATGCGGCTTATGCGCCCGCTTTGTACGGCGTGCTGCTGCGACTGGTTAAGGATCCAGCACGGGCCGAAGATTTACTCCAGGATGCCTTTATCAAGATCTGGCTCAACCGCCAGCACTATGATCCCGCCCAGGGTCGATTGTTCACCTGGCTGCTGACCATCACCCGGAACGTGGCGCTGGATGAATTACGGACCAAAAAAAAACAGCTCAAAGCGAGCGGGTATGGGTATCATCAATCCGATTCGGTCGTTTTGCCCACCCTAATCGAGGGGCCGCTGAAGGGCTCGCTGGTCAGTTCACTGGCGCCTATTTACCGGGCCGTGGTCGAGTTGATGTATTATAAGGGTCTCACCAGTCAGGAAGCGGCGACCCACCTGAAGCTACCCCTGGGTACGGTCAAGACCCGGGCACGCACGGCCTTACAGCAGCTGAAAGCACAGTTCCGCCAGGACATCCAGCACTATCAGGTAGGTACGACTTCCAGGTCTATACAGGTATGCATACCTAAATAGTCACTAGCCCGCTAACCGGATTGACTTTTATGGCTTATGTCGGCTTAGTGCCTGGACCCGTTCCTTCCCAGACGTAACACGCCCGGTAAGTGAGCGAAAGCGGACCTTCGAACCGCCTGTCACCTTTGGTTCGCTACAGGGGTAGATAAACGCAGAAGGTAGCGCCTTTTCCCGGCTGACTGCTGGCCGTGATAGTACCTCCATGATTGGTGACTACTTTCTGCACCACAGCCAAACCAATGCCCGTACCAGCAAACTCATTCTTGCCGTGCAGCCGCTGGAACACCTGGAAGATCCGGTCCGCATACTTCTCATCGAAACCAATGCCATTATCGGCCACTTCAATACGGTGATACGCCTCGGCATACCGTGGAACCTGAAGTAAAGCGGGCAGCTCATGCCTGAGTACAACACTGGACCGCACACTGATCCGGGGCGTCACCACCTGCCCGGCCGTAGCCCGATGGCGAAACTTGACTGCATTCGATAATAGATTTTGAAAGAGTTGACTTAATTGGGAACGGTCCCCCTGCACAGTCGGTAAGGTATCCACCTGAATCTGTGCGCCACTCTCCTCGATGGCCACCGATAAATCATCGACTACTTGACTAATCACTTCGCTCAGAAGTACTGGCCGGGTCATGACCTGACTTGTTGAGATACGGGAGAACGTTAACAGGTCTTTGATCAGCAGGGACATGCGACTGGCAGCACCCTGCATCCGCTCCAGGTAAAGCAGTTCGTCCCCGGCTGAGCCAACATAGCGAGTCTTGAGCAAATCGCCAAACTGTTGAATTTTACGCAGGGGCTCCTGCAGATCATGGGAGGCAATGTAGGCGAACTGTTCGAGGTTCTCATTCGAGCGGGTCAGATGCAGGTTGGACTCCTCAAGATGCAGATTGATAGCGATGACCTCTTCGGAGGAGGCCGTCAATTCTTCATTATTGGCCGCTAATTCTTCGTTGGTTGCCTCTAACTCTTCGTTGGTCGTCTCTAACTCCTCGGTACGCGCCTGAACCTGCAAGTCCAACTCTTCGGATAAGCGGCGGTATCGGGCTTCGCTTTCTTCTACCGCCTGGCGGGCCAGTACCTGAGTAGTGACTTCAATGGCCGTGACAACCACGCCGGTGGGCTTGCCCAATTTATCCCGCAGTGCCGTGTAGATGTAATGGTAAAAGCCGGTATAGGGCTCGCCTTGGCGAATCAAGTCAATCCGCTCTTCAGGCTGATGAAACGTCTCACCGGTTGTCAACACGTGATGCAGCCGATCCATCAGGGGTGTATCGATCAGTTCAGGCATGGCTTTCATAAACGGTTGACCTATGATGGATTTATCCCGTCCCAGCATGGCCAGCATGCCTTCATTAATCGTGTTGATAACCATCTCGGGGCCCACAAAGACCAGGTTGGCCACCGGGGAACTGTAAAGCAGATCGCGGGCGAAGGCCTCGCTGGCTTCCAGCGCCTGCCGGGTCACTACCTGCGCCGTAACATCCGTTGCCATTTCCATGATGGCATAGACCTGATCATCGGCGTTCCGCAAGGCTTTAAAATCGTAGTCGAAATAGAAGGTCTGGAGCTGACCCTCAATGACCAGATCCGCCCGCCCCGCTTTGGTCGAGAAGGGCTCTCCGGTGGTGAACACCTCATCGATCGTCGTTAGAAAATGCTGGTCCCGGAGTTCGGGCAGCGCATCGGCCAGGGGTACACCCAACACGCCGGCGCCTTTGCCCCACACCTGAATCATCCGCTCGTTGGCCACCTCAATGCGCAGCTCCCGGCCCACAAATAAACAGGTAGCGATGGGAGCCTCCTCGATCAGGAAGCGGAAGCGGGCTTCACTTTCTTCTAGTTGCTGGCGGGCCAGTACCTGTAGGGTGACATCAGTGGCGATCATTAAGACATCAGACGAATGACTATCATTAGGCCGTTGGAGCTGGTAGGTGAAGTTGACGTATGCCGTTTCCAATCGCCCGTGTCGATTCAGTTGAGCGGGCACTTCCTGAGCTGTTAAGGATTGGCCTGTGGCTATTACTTGGCGCAGTCGCTCATCAAATCCCTGCCCCTGGACTTCAGGGATCGCGTCAAATAGGGTCTTTCCGATGAGTTGCTGAGGCGAACGGCCTATGATGTCACCATAGTAGGGGTTGGCTGAGCGAAACCTCAGATCGTCTCCGCTGATGGAGGCAATGCCCACGGGGGCTTCCTCAAACAGGCGTACTAGCTGTTGTTGAGTTTGTTCAAGCTGCTGTTGGGCCAGTATCTGCGGAGTAATATCCTGAGCCACCCCCGCAAAGCGAATCAACTCGCCCGATTTGGCGAACGTGGCCTGTCCATACGAGCGTATCCAGCGCAGGCGACCATCCTGAATAGTATTGACGCGGTAGGTCACGTCATAACGACCATTGGAGCCCAAAGCCGCCAAGCGTTGAAGTTCTTCCCCCAGCAGAATTATATCATCAGGATGCACACACTCAATAAATTTCTCGTAAGCGATCTGAGTATCCTGCGTGAAGCCATAGAGTGCCCGGCACCGTTCATCCCAGTTGATCCCACCCGTTACTAAGTCAAATTCCCAGATGCCCAGACCAGCTGCTTCGAGGGCCAAGTCAACGTTGAGTCGCTGAGTAAGATTGGTAGAAAAATTAAAGGGCTGCTGATCGCCAGTCATATGAGTTGAGTACAGGGTGATGCAATGATTTACGGAATAAACGGCTAGTTGGGATTGAGTGTTTGGCGCATAATAAGCCTCATTACCTGAGTAGCCTGGAACTGACAGTTAATCGACCATAACTCGATCTAAAAGGCGCTTCACCTGCATGGGGTAAAATGCGCAGTCCTGGGCCGTTTTAAACCCAAACTGATTAAGTTTCTCTGCGATCTCGGTATAGGTCTTCTTGCCTCTTCGTAGTTCTTTGGCTAGCCCCTCCGCTTTACGGGATTCAAAGTTGTCAATAGCCCGCTGCCGGTTGGCTGCTGCGCCCTTAGCCTGCGCCTGAGGCGTCATGTTCTCGGGCTTACCCAGAACAGCACCCTGCGCAATCTTAGCCTGTAGAGCTGCCCTAGTACGACTGCTTATTAATTCCCGTTCGTGCTGTGCCAGCGTCGCAAAGATACCAATGGTCAGGGTGTTGGCGTTTGGCATATCCACACACTGAAAGTTTACGCCCGAATCCCGCAGCGTGAAGATGAACGACGCGTTACGACTCAAACGGTCGAGCTTGGCAATCACTAAAATCGCGTTCTCTTTCTTAGCCCGGTCGATGGCCGCTGCTAATTCCGCACGTTGGTTGCTCTTGCCTGATTCGACCTCAGTGTACTCAGCCAGTATAACCGCTCGACGGTCCGACCCTTTCACGTAGCCAGCTACGGCCGCGCGTTGACCTTCAAGCCCTAAGCATGAATCACCCTGCGCCCGGGTGGATACCCGGTAGTACGCTACGTATCTAAGTTGGCCAGTGTCGGCCGTCGAGGTAGTTGGTTTCTTCGCCATTTGCCGTTAATTGAGTAGTTGGTTGAGCCGAAATTTTAACACCGGGTGCTGTTTAGCGAGCGAGTCGACCAACGCCTTCGCTAAGCCCAGGTGTTGGTTATCAGTGATGATGGCATCCTGTCGAAAAGCTTTAATCAGGTACCAATGCTGTTTATACCAGTCCCACACCTCCACTAGCTAATCATTCATTGTTAAGTCAGTTAATTTGTTGACCTAAATCGTCTTTTGCGGGCATTGTATAAATCCAGCGTCTGGTCATCAAGGATAGGGGCGTATTTCAGCTCAAGCGCTAATAACTCTTCCCGGCCGATCGAGTGCGCCAGTATCTCAAACTTAACTTCCCGCTCAACCCAAAGCGAGCTCTTGTCCAGTTCAGCGGCTTGATTCAGGATTGCCGTAAAGGTCTGCCTGGTGCGCTGTTGATCCTGAATTGTTGTGAGTAGTCCACCGATAATCTTGATACAGTCGGCATATGCAAAGTCCACACCGGCTAGTTCTACACTTACCCATTAATCAGCTAATTGCTGGATGAGCTCTTTTTGTGCTTCTGACTCCATGTCTATGGGGCTTCTATTTTTAGCTCATCAAGCTTTGCCTGTAACTGGTCTAACCGATCTTGCAGGACTGGCACTCTGTTTAGGTTAGTTTGTTGCTTTTGCCAAGCGCGGTTAAAGGCCTCAGCGGCTTGCTCAACCGACCGGGTCAAGGCGAGTCGTCTGGTCAAAATCGCTGCTGGTTGGGTACGATTAATCGGCAACGATTGATTTTGATCCATTGCTTTATCCATGACGAATGCATGTTTGTTATCTCTTAAATATACCTGTTTTATGGCCTATTCAACAACTCTTGAACGATCGTTTATCATGTGTAACAGGTCGCCAGAGCTAGTTATATTGCGGTATCCTCAGAAAGATTAATGACCAAAAGCGCCCAACTTCACTACCCAATAAAGAATAACCTGAGCGCAGCCCTAGCCACGAGCAGCAACTGACTTATTTAACCGGCATCGACGCTTTCAAGTCCGCAAAGGGAATCACCGTCTTGACCCCGTAGTCCGAAACGGGCCACGACTGAATGATAGTCCCAACGGCTAAGCCTAAGTGCTCTATGGCTTCGTACAAGCCTACCTGACGCGCACTGGCCCTGGCAGGCATACCGGTCTTGGCTAACCACACCGAGTCATCCTCAAAGAGGAGCTGCTCCCCCGGAAAATAATAAATAAGATAATCATTGGTGTGAGCGGACTGAGAGCCGATTAAATAGATATCCAATCGCAACTGACCATCGGTGATCGTTTTATGGGTACCCACCTCTTCCAGCTTGAGCGCTTTGGGAGCCCGCGCCAAACTGTCGGGTTGCAACTGGTGAGGCGCTGACGTCAGGTACTGCACATAAGCCTCGTTACCCGGGCTGCACAGAATGGTCGCCCCTTTGTGGACAAAGGGGCGCACACCCCCCAGGTAGTGGGGATGATGATGGCCAAAGACGAAATACCGGATGGGCTTGGTGGGGGCCAGTCGACGAACTTCGCGGATAATCAGCTCACCATTCTGGCTCGACAGCGGGGCTTCAGCCACCAGCATAAAGTCTTTAAACTCCACTACCATCACTTTGTCGTCGGTGTGGGGTAAGTTGATAAAATACAGGTGGTCATTGTAATGTTCTACCTGGGCCGCAGGTTTAGGCGCTTGCGGGGTTTGCCACTGAAAGTCGGCGGGCATCGCCATCAGTTGGGGGGCCTCACTCAACAGGGTACCCGGACTTAGTTGAACCTGATCATAGAGTTTGCCATTGATCTTATCGATCGTCATTCGGGTTGGCTGCTGGCTGGCTCCCACCCAGGTATAGTCATGGTAGGTGATGGTGCTGAGTACATCGCCCAACATATCATCCGCCTGCACGGTAACTAGCTGAGTCAGCAGACCATCCGATTGACGAATGAATAGCCGGACTAGTGTTTTGTTCATGGTGGTGCTGTAACAAGCCTGATCCGCCGTACTTCGTTTACGATCCTGAGGAATATGATGGCGATAGAAGTACTCAATGAGGCCAATGGGGGAATAGCGAGCCGCCTGGATGGTCTGTTGCAGCAGTCTTTCGGGGGTAACGGGGGCTAGTTTATCCTCACCGGGCTCGATGAGCAGCAATGCCTGGGCTGAGGCCTGGGTTTTGGCAACGTAGGTTTTCTGGCGGGTGAGATTGCGTACGGTATCGATTTGGCGAAAGTTGGCGGCATTGATCCAGATAATACCCCTGGCTTGATAGGGCGTCTGTTGCCAGGGCTGGGCACTATGTTCGAGTTCATTTCGCTGTTCAATGTAGGTAAAGCGTAGATAGTGCTCTTGAATGGGTTTCACTTGTCTGGTCCAGCAGGCCAGCAGTGGTTCCTGCCGGCGTGGTGGTGTGGATGGGGCAGGCAGGATTGAGCCAGTCAGGAGGAGCCACAGAATAGGGTACATTGGGTGTCAGGGAGTCAGGGAAACGAAGATAAGAGGTACCTTTGATCAAGCCTTACGGAGTGGACACATTTTACATTTTACTCAACTGGGCCACCTCTCTCAACTTAGGGGCAACCTATGTTTTTATTTAGCCGAAGCGGAAACGTTACCTAGCTAGAGCGGTACTCCATTTCATGCAAATCTGAATGGGTTTATAGGATGAATTGGCTTTTTAAGCTGTAGCAGCGGCTAAACGTCCAATTATAAAAGGGTTTTCGTGAACGATTTTCATGAGTGCCTAAATTCAACATAGCCTTCTGATTTATAGCTACTTATATTGTTCATTTAATGAAATTCTTATGCCTTTAATTGTACGAAATGATAGTGACCCGTCCTGAAAAGTGTTGACCGTTTGTTGATAATCCGTTTTTTTATTGACCAGTAAATTAAGCCCTGTTTTCATTCTTTTCAACAGCTACCGTTCGCTTTTGGGGATAATAATTCTTCCACCTTCGCTTCAGTTTTCCTTCACCTTTGTGGGCCTGTTCTGGCACCAGCATGTCACAACCGCCACGGCGGACCGTTCAAATGAGGACGCTTGTAGTTGGAGAAGAAAACAGCCTGCTCAAGAACTAACTCAGCCTGGGCTAACGCATAAACCGCTCGATGAGCTAGATACTCTTCCTTAAGTATACCGCACGGATTTCCATGGTTTATGCAAGCGCGGGCGTATAGTTTTTGTCATATTTCTGCTGGCGGTTAACCACTGAGCAAACACGGTGGATGAGTTTATTGCGAACTGCATTCAGAACCAGCATCTTGTTTTTGCCTTCACCAATTTTTCGTTGGTAGTAATCTTGTAACTGCCCTTTCATCCGAATTGCTGACATGGCACCCAAATGAAAAAGAGATTTCAATCGAAGTCGGGCGTGCCGACTTACCCGCGTTTTACCACGGACACTACTACCTGATCGGTATTCAAAAGGAGCCCTAGCTAGCTAGATCTGAGCTTCTCGAAGCTCTCGTTGCAACCTTCTGATCTGTTGCTGTTCGTCAGTAAGTGTGGTATTGGCAGGCAACGTTTGATCGTTTTTTTTGTGGCGTTGTCTCCATTTGCTGATTCGTCCTGGATCGATGTCCAATTCGCGGGCGGCTTCTTGAATTGATCCTTTTACATAAGACAGCTCGACAGCCATTTCCTTGAATGCTTCGTCAAACACACGTCGTTTAACCATGGTCAAATTGAAGTTTGGCCTCAAATCTGCCTAAAAAAAGTCTCCAGTCAAATGTAGCAAGTTCAGTGTCAACCAGCTATACCCTTCCTGGAAACACGCATCTCTGGAAAGGCTCAGGGCCTCTCAAGAGGCCCTGAGCCCAATGATCTAATGAGCCTTAGACTATTAACTGAATGCGCTTGAGCGGACGATCGTATCCAGTAGCCCCTACGTATCGGATGATCTTCTTATTACTGACCACCGTTGATACCCAGCATCAACTCCGGGAGTTTAGATGCCAAATCGATCAGCTTGAGGTAGGCTTTGATCTGCTGAGTGGTATCGTCGCCCAGGGGGAGAAGCTCTTGAGTGCGCGCATCATCGATGAGGGGCAGTCCCTAAAGCTGCCCCTGGAGGCCTTTGATGGAACGCCCTTTTTAAAGGCTATTCAGGAGCTGGAAAGCGAGTGGCAGGCCATCTTGAGTGAATTTCCCCCAGCCACTTTAAGCAATCGCTCCGAACGGAAGCAGTGGATCAGTCAGCAAGTCAGGCGCTATGAAGTCAAGATGATCACCTTGCAACTAACTCTGGATCGGCTGAAAGAAATACGGCAACGCGCCCGGGATATGGCTCCGGCCGCATCAGGGTCCTCTTCGGTTATTACGCATTACAGTGCCTTGATTGATCGGTATGAAGGGCAGCTTATCAAAGCGCAGTTGCTTTATGAGCTAGCCCTTAAGCGCATGAATACCAGGTAAGACGCTTTAATTGTTTAATCAATTATATAAATGATTAACTTGTCAAGGTGGCTAACATAGTCCTTCATAGAGTGGGTGCGGGTAAAGAGGACGGCTGGTTTCGCCCTTTTTCTTTTTCCATCTGTAATCGCGCCTATGATTGTACATCTGTAAGAGATAATGCCTTAAAAACGCGTTTATTCGTCTCACCGTAAAGATATACTACTATAAATACGTATATTAGTGACAGAGACACCCCCAATACCACAATGGCCAGCAAGTCAGACAAAACCCTGCTTCTCGATACCAGCCAGCCCGAAACCCGCAAGCAGGTCTTTGAAGCCATACGGGCTTTAGAGGGCTTATACACTACTGATTTAACCCGTAAGCGGTGGCGGGTTGGTAATGGCCAGCGCGGCTACTACTGGGGGTATATGGTGACTGAGGTAAGTAAGCTCATCGACAAATACCGTGAGCAAACCGATAAGGCGCTTAATGCTATGTTTCTGTCTGAGCCCTGGGAGATTGCCGGGCAAACCATTACGGTCGTGCGCTCACTGTCCGATCTGGCTCCTGGAGCTAAGCCCGCCTTAGGGCTTTCGGGTGCTATCAATTCAAACGTCACTATTAACCCCTAATCCCTTGTCGATTATCATGGATAATCAACCCTAAGTCAGTAGCTATAATCAGGTTGCCGACAATTCTTTGCTATCTACTACAATTGGCAAAAGTTCCTGACTATCTTTGAGTTATCGACTAGGCCGACTCTACCTCCCTTCACTAGCGTAGTTATCAATCGCTTCTTGTTAATCTAACGCTTACTCGCCTATGGAGCTCTACCAGTCAGTCAACGTTGTTTCGCCATCGGTTGGCCGACGCGGGCCCTATTGGCTCAAACTCATCGTCATCGCTTGGCTGATACAGGGGCCGGTCAGTCTCCGCACCCAGGCCCAAGCCCCTCAGGTCTTGATCTACCAACTGGTACCCGTTGATGGTGAGTCAGGGGATATCGTTTACACAGCTGTCGTACCGGTAACCGGGGCGTCCAGGACGCAATTGTATAATCGAGCCCAACGCTTTCTGGCCCATACGCTCCATGCCGGTTCGCTGGTACCCATGGCTCATGGCGCAAAACACCACATTAACCGGTGCGGCATCATCACCTTGCCGCATGCCCAAGTAGGCTCCAACCCGCCTCAAGACTACCGGGTGACCATCGAGCTAAGGGTCAAGGCGGGCCGGTATCGGTATCGCTTGAGTCAGTTCCGAGCTCATCCTGATTCGGTTGGCCATGGCTTGCCGATCCGGGAGTTATACCGATGTGACCAGCAAACGTATGACTATAGTGAATTGATGGCTCAACAGCTGCGGGCATGGAATCGCAGTGTGAAGGCATACTTAGGCCAACTTCATAAGTATATGACTGATCGCCAAGAGGCTGATTACTACAGGCCTTTACAAACCAATCATTCCCCTAAACGTCATGCTAACAAGGACTAGATTAGGCAACCCTGCTTGTTTACACTCTCAAACGATTGTTTAAGCCTTGTAAAGCAGTGCTACTTTACGTCATCCTTAGCTATGTAATGAACATTGAAACTATTTGGCCGTACTAGCATGAGCTAGTTCCAAATCTCAAATGACCGTTTAAGCCTTGTAATAAACCAGAAAAATCAATTTCTCACCCTGAATTAAGGAATCTTCCCCAGGGGAAAGCCTGTGGCGAGAGGTCATCCCGGTATAAAGCTATCCGCTACCAGGCTTCGAACAAACCGAATCAACAGCCTGTTTACTGCTCATCAAGAAGACGCTAGCCTTCGGGTTAGGTCTTTATGGTGTGGATAGAAGCAATAAGTCCGGCCGCCATGCAACCGGGTTTATTTTTTTCACGTCAAAAAACAGGATAGAAACAATAAGCGGTAGAAGTAGAGGTATACGCAGGAAGCAGCCCATTAGATTTAACTCAATTACAGGATTCATTCCTGTATCGACTCATACGGCTCACGGGGACCTAACCAATTCTAGGCTAGATGGAACGTTCTTTCTGTCTTCAGCAAGGGAAAGTCAAACGACGGCAATTTAATTACTTGCCCCAAAGCGATAGCCAACTAGGCACATAGCTGCTTGATTCGAGTCAACCTTAAAAAGAGATTGACCAAACAGCGGCCAAATCGGTTTCGGCAGCGTTAAGCGTCTGAAAAGTCAGCGTACTATCCTCACCCAAGAAGGGCAAGCGTCATTCATGGGTGAGGATAGTACGGTTTAGCAATGCCCGCTAAGGCGACCGGTGGTCAAGACAGGGCGCTCGTGTAGGCTACTAACGCCTAAATCTTGCGCAACAGACTTGATGGGCGTAACTTGGCTGTATGATGCGACTTTTAGGCCTATTGATTGTGCGTATTGGACTGTTAGCGGCGGTCAACCAAGCCACCGCTCAAGCTATCGTTTTTAAGGCAACAGTGGATCGCAAGGTAGCTTTGGCGGACAAATGGCGGTTTCGAGCCGGTGACAGTATCGAGTGGGCTAGTCCGATCTACAAGGATCAACACTGGATCGCCGTAGCACCCAGTGTTGATCTGGATGAAAACCCCCAACTCTGGCAAGCTAAGCGAGGCTGGTTCCGCCAAACATTTCGGCTCCGACGATTGACTCACCAAGACTTGATGCTGACCATTCGTCAATTTGGCCGCTCAGAGGTCTTCCTCGATGGTCAACGGCTGGCCATCCTTAAGCCGGTCCACTACGATTCAGGCGGATCGCAACGGGTCGTGGCGTTGTTACCCATTCGAATTGCCGATACCAATCAACATACCCTGGCTGTGCGCTACGCCTTCCGGCCAGACCTTCTAATCGGCACTGTAATTGACAAAGACCCCTTTCGACTCGATATTGACCCCTGGGATCAAGCCGGGCTTAAGTTGCTTGATCAAGAGCAGATCGCTGCGGGTCTATCGGGCTTGTTGGTCGGTGTTTTTGGGTTGCTCAGTTTGCTGCATTGGCTGTTCTACCGGGCTAACCCTGCTCAAGCGGTCCATCGCGTGTTGAGCGCTACGATGCTGGCGTTTACTTTGACATTTCTGACCGATTACGCCGAACATTACATCGGTACGCTTACCCTGGACTCGCTGCGTGGGGCTCTGAGCCAACTGGGGATCAACGCGGCATTCGCGTTACTGCTTCTGGCGGTCTATACCTATCTGGATCGGCGTCCCGGCTGGGTATTCTGGAGCCTGGTGGTGGTGCAAATGGGGTCTGCTGGCTACGCGGTTGTGGTGGCTCGACTGCCCGATAACTTAGTCTGGGTTCCGTTTGTAGGGGTGTTAATTGACTACATCCGGGTGAGCTGGCTGGCCAAGCGCCATGTCCCGGACCCGGACGCCCGTCTGCCCTGGAATTCACTCAGAGTGACACTACTAGCCCTAGTAGCGGTAGTGCCAATGGCCATTCTGATGAGTCTTTTGGTACGCCAATTTAAGTTGGGGGCTGGTCAGGACTGGGTCATAATTCCAGTCTTGATGCTGTTCTTGCTGGCCTTGTTCAGCATTCCAATCGGGTTGTCGCTCTCGCTGGTACGCGATTACGCCCGTACCTATCGAACGCTTCAGGACAAATTGTGTCAAGTTGATCAGTTGTCGACCCAAGCCCTAATCCAGGAGCAGGAAAAACAGCTGCTGCTGACTCGCCAGAACGACGAGCTGGAACGACAAGTCACTGAGCGAACCGCCGAACTAACTCATTCCCTGACTACCCTGCGCACTACCCAGCAACAACTCATCCAAAAGGAGAAAATGGCGAGTTTAGGCGAGCTGACAGCGGGCATTGCCCATGAGATTCAGAACCCGCTTAACTTTGTCAATAATTTCTCCGAGGTGTCGGATGAGTTGGTCGATGAACTGCAGGCACAGCAGCACCGGTTGGTCCCTGATAGGGCGCTGGAAACGGAGTTGCTAGACGACCTCAAACAAAACCTCCAAAAGATTACCCAGCACGGCAAGCGGGCTTCGGCCATTGTCAAGGGCATGCTCGAACACAGTCGCTCAAGCCAAGGTAATCGTGAATGGGTTGATATAAACGTCTTGGCGAAGGAGTATTTCCAGATTGCTTACCAGGGCCAGCGGGCCAAAGATAAGGATTTCACTGCCGAGTTGACCACGAATTTTGGAGCGGCCTTACCTCGTCTGGAAGTGATCCCCCAGGAGATTGGTCGCGTGCTGTTGAACCTCTACACGAACGCCTTTTACGCGGTGCGCCAAAAGCAGAAAACTGCCGTCACGGACTATACGCCCAGAATCACTCTTGAGACCTGTTTAATGGATGGGCATACGCAAATACGGGTAGGTGACAATGGGACAGGGATGGCCGAGTCAGTAAAAGCAAAGATCTTTCAACCCTTTTTCACCACCAAGCCAACGGGGGAGGGCACAGGTCTGGGCTTGTCGCTCTCCTATGACATTGTCACCCAAGGGCACGGGGGATTACTGCTGGTTGAAAGTCAGGTAGGGAATGGCAGTAAGTTCATTATTGAGTTGCCTAATGCGAGTATGAGCATATCTTAACCAAAAGTAAAAATGTCAATCAAGACAGCATTTTCGTGAACGAAAGTGAAAGATTTTAAAAATTGTACTTTATTAATATAGCATAAAGTTAAAATGTTTGAAATCTTTTCAGCTTTAAATAGACCATTTTTAAGTTATTCTACTGTATAAAATTTTGATAAAAGCGCCGATTATAGATGCCGTATTATTAATTAATATTTGCACTGCAAAATTATAAATGAATGATACGTATGCTACTGGTTAAGCTAAACAGAAATTAAAATCAAAGATATAAGCCCGTGCTACAATGGTTTCATTGAGCACATTTCTGTACCACACCTTTTTATACGGGTACCATCTCAAGGCGTGATAGTCGCTCTTCTGATGCGCTGGGTTGTCTGTCTGGCAAGCTAGCATAATCCTGATTTACTACCCGCTCTCAAACCTAAAGGCCAGAGCGGTCAGGTGTAATCAACAATACAATAATCAGCTTATTTATCAATCAGTTTTCTTCGCCGATAAACCAATTAAGCCGCTACCCGGTGTTGAATTACCCAACGCCCAGTTAACAATAATCTCATTTTTACACCTCCTCAATGGCGGCTTAAAAATCTCTACTATACTATTATAAGTCCAACAAGTTTATTTATTGCATACTGTATGACAGTTTTGTTTACATATATATTAATATGTAAACTATATTAGCACACCAATTGAATGAATACTTACCGATTAGACGATATGTCTGTTACCCCTCACGAGCTAAACCGACTAGAAGCCTTGCGACGCTATCAAATTCTGGACACGGTGCCGGATGAGGCATTTGATCGACTTACTCAACTAGCGTCGCTAATTTGCCAGACTCCCATTTCACTGGTTTCCCTAGTTGACGAGCATCAGCTTTGGTGTAAATCAACCCTGGGTATTGAGCTGGACCAAATCAGTCGGGACATTGCCTTCTGTCAGCATACTATTCTGGATAGCACGCTATTCGAAGTGGAGGATACCACCCAGGACAGCCGCTTTAAGTTAAATCCACTGGTCACTTCAGCACCCCATGTCCGCTTCTACGCAGGCTATCCCTTAACCGATCCGGACGGGTACGCGCTGGGCACACTCTGTGTATTAGACCACACCCCCAGAAAGCTTACCCAAAGCCAGCAAAAAGCCTTACAACTACTGGGTGAAATAGCCACCTCGCTTATTGTTGACCATCGGCAAAAGCAAGAGCTTACTTACTTTGAGAATCTGTTTACCCTGTCGAATGATTTGATCTTTGTGGCCGGGGTAGATGGGTATTTGAAAAAATTGAATCCCGCCTTTAGCCAGTTACTGGGTTGGGACGAAGATTATTTATTAACCACCCCCTTTCTCCACTTGGTCCACCCCGATGACCGATTGGGGGCGGAGGAAGCCATCAATCAATTGGCTACGGGTAATCTAGCCACTCAGTTTAGCTACCGCTTTCGGACTAAAGAGGGCCATTACCGGTGTCTCCAGTGGGTGGCTACGCCCGAATCCGCTACCGGTTATCTGTTTGCTATTGCCCGGGACGTCACCGTCCAAAAACAACGGGAACGGCAGCTGTACCAGTCCGAGAATAAATTCCGCTCTTTCTTCGAAAACTCCCAGGGGCTTATGTGTATTCATGATCTGGAGGGTAAATTACTGACGGTTAATACTGCTGGCGCTCAGGCCCTAGGCTACCAACCCGACGAACTAATTGGTCAGCCGTTGAAGTCGATTATCCCCCCGTCCCAGCACACCGCCTTTGACGGATATTTGCAAGTCATACAACAAAAGGGCAAAGCCAACGGCCTACTTCATACCTACCATAAAGACGGCTCCCTTCAAATCTGGTTATTTGCCAACGTGCTCGAAAGAGAGCTCAACGGGGATGCCTACGTTATCGGCAATGCGATCGACATTACCCGGCGGCATCAGCTGGAAGTGGATCTAACCTGGACCAAGAAAATGTTGGAACAAACCAACGAGGTGGCCCGAATTGGCACCTGGGAGGTGGATGTTAATCAGCAGACGGTATACTGGTCGGCCGTTACCAAAGCCATCCACGAAGTACCCGCTGAGTTTGATCCCACCTTTGATGAGGCTATCTCCTTTTTTAAAGGGGAAAATCAGCAACGGATTCTCCAGGCCGTTGACCAGGCACTTCACCAGGGTGAGTCGTACGATTTAGAGCTTCCCATTACAACCGCTAAAGGAAATGAAATATGGATTCGGGTGGTGGGAACGGCTGAATTTGACTCGGGAATCTGCCAACGCCTGTATGGCATCTTCCAGGACATTGATGATAAGAAACGGGCCGGTCAGGCTTTACTCAATGAAAAACTCCGATTAACGGCCTTCGTTGAACATGCCCCGGCGGCGGTGGCGATGGTTGACCGATCGGCCACCTATCTAGCCGTCAGTAATCGCTGGATGGAAGATTATGGCTTATCGGGCAGTGTCATTGGCTTATCGCATTATGAGGTGTTCCCGAACCAATCGGAGAACTGGCGGGCCATCTTCGAGCGTTGTAGCAATGGGGCCGTCGAAAAGCGGGAAGAGCAGACCTGGCGACCCCAGGGCTGGCATCAGGATCAATACCTTTCCTGGGAGGTAAGACCCTGGTACCAGTTTGACGGCTCCATGGGGGGCATCATGATGTTTACCCAGGATATTACCCAAGCCTGCCAGCAACGGGACGAACTTCAGAAAGCCAAGCAACTAGCGGAGCAGGCCAGTCGGGTCAAATCTGAATTCCTGGCTAACATGAGCCACGAGATCCGCACCCCGTTGAACGGGGTTATCGGGTTTACCGATTTGTTGCTGAAGACATCTCTGAATGAGACCCAGCATCAATACCTGTCTATCGTTGACCAATCGGCGAATGCGTTGTTAAGTATAATTAACGATATTCTGGACTTTTCGAAAATTGAAGCGGGTAAGCTGGAACTCGCTATTGACCGAGTGGATGTGTACGATATCGCTAGTCAGGCGGCCGATATCATAACCTACCAGGCGCAGAATAAGGGGCTTGAAATGTTACTAAATCTGTCGGCCGATTTACCCCGCTTTATCTACATCGACTCGGTGCGCCTGAAACAGATCCTGGTGAATCTGCTGGGCAATGCCGTCAAATTCACCCAGCAAGGGGAAATTGAATTAGCCATCAAGCCCTTAACCGATCCTACTCAAGATTATGTTAGCTTCCGGTTTGAGGTCCGCGATACGGGCATTGGCATTAAGGCCCAGATGCAAGATCGCATTTTTGACGCCTTCGCCCAGGAAGATGCCTCGACTACCAAAAAATACGGCGGCACGGGTCTGGGCCTAACCATTTCCAACAAACTGTTGGGCTTGATGGGTAGCCGCCTTGAGCTAGTTAGTAAACCGGAGGAGGGAAGTTGTTTTTTCTTTGACGTGCGGCTAAAAACGGAAATTGGCGATCCCATCAACTGGCAGGCTATGAGCCTGATCAAGAAGGTACTGCTGGTGGATGATAACGAGAACAATCGACTGATCTTACGGCAAATGTTTCTGTTAAAACAAATTAGCGTCGACGAAGCCAGTAACGGCTTTGAGGCCCTCCAACTACTAGGCCAGCAAAAGCAGTACGACGTGATTCTGATGGATTATCATATGCCTTACATGGATGGGATAGAAACTATTGAAAAAATACGGGCTAATTTCCCCGCCGCCATGGAGAAGCCCGTCATCATTCTGCTCCACAGTTCATCGGACGATGAGCGGCTCATCAAGGCCAGTGAACGGTTAGCCATTCATCAACGCATAGTCAAGCCGGTTAAGATGACGGAGTTATTTCAGGCCCTGTCGCGCTTAGGTCGCCAGGAAGAAATATCAGCGCCAATCCCGATTCGTCAACCCAGGCCAATTGATACGGCACGGGTTAAGATCTTATTAGTAGAAGACAACCCCGTAAACCAATTATTGGCTAAGACCATTGTCTCCCGGCTGGTGCCCAACGCGCAAATCGGGGAAGCCATCAACGGACAGGAAGCTCTGGCGATGTATCAGCAAGACAAGCCTGATCTAATCCTAATGGATATTCAGATGCCGGTGATGAACGGGTACGAGGCCGCCCACCGAATTCGGGAAATGGAAACGGGGAGCCATACCCCGATCATTGCCCTGACGGCGGGTACCGTCAAAGGGGAACGCGAGAAATGTCTGGCCGCGGGCATGGATGATTTTATTACCAAACCCATTGTCGAAGCCTCTTTGGTTCCCCTGTTTCAAAAGTGGCTGGCGAGTTTGCCCATTCCCCCCCGGGATGAGCAAACCCTGGCCTTGGGTGATCACGTCAACTTTGACGTCCTGAAAACGATGGCCGGGCAAGATGTAGACTTGGTGAACCAGTTAATGGAAGTGGCGGCAAGCGAGTTAAAATCGTCCCTATCCGGGCTGTTGCAGCAGGCCGAAGCGATGAATACAGACGGTTTGAAAGCGACGGGTCATAAGCTGCGGGGGACTGCTCTGAGTGCCGGTATGCCCAGTCTAGCCCAACTGGCAGCTACTTTAGAACAGCTGGAGATGACTGAGGCAGAATCATTAGGTGACCTAGTCAACGCCATTCAATCTGAGATTGTTATCATCCTGTCCTTCCTGAGCGAAGCCTTAAAAACGAATCTTAGGGCGTGAATCTTCACTAGTTGGTCCGCTCAAATCAGGTTGGTTCATCCCCCTATCATTTAACTAAAGAAGGAGTTTCTTGGATACCCCTTTTTCGATACCTATTCACTACTATCCGTAGCGTACGGGTTATTTCCAATGGCTACCCTAGGTACATAGAACTCAATCTCTAATCAAAATACTCCAACGAAGCCATTACTCACTTACTAGTACAATTGACATACTACTTGTAATAACCGGAATGACCATCAATGAGAAAACGGACCGCTATCACGACTTGCAGTGTTTTAGTCGCCACCTACAATCGCCCCGATGCCTTGACGCATTGTCTGAACAGCTTGTTTCGACAAAGCCGGTTACCGAACGAGATTATTGTGTGCGACGATGGCTCCCGGGATGAAACCCGGCAGGTGATTTTGGCGCTACAGGTCCGAAGTCCAGTCCCCTTGCTTCATATCTGGCAAGCGGATCAGGGGTTCAAACTCGCTCAGATACGTAACAAAGGCATCGCCATGGCTACAGGTAGTTATCTTATTCAGATTGACGGGGACGTGATTTTGCACCCGCAGTTCGTCGCCGATCAGTTGCGGGTCGCCAAAGCGGGCAGCTTTTATTCGGGCAATCAGTTTCTCTTGACTCAACAACAAACCAACCAACTATTAGCCAACCCCCGGACTCATTCTCCCACTTCCCTTAAACAAATCCGGCTAACTTGGCATCGCATGTGGGTACCCTTCTTACAAAAGCCATTTGCCCGGTTCTACCATTGGAACGAACACTACCGATACGTCATCGGGTGCAATATGGCCTTCTGGCGGGCGGATTTACTGGCCGTTAACGGCTATGACGAGCGTTTTACGGGGTGGGGGTGGGAGGACACGGATCTGGCCATTCGGCTAATTCAGTTAGGTCGTCGCTTACGGTTCATTCGATTCGGGGCCATTCAGTATCACTTATACCATTCCCCCTCATCCCGAAGTGATGAGGAGCCTAATCGCTTACAGGCGTTGGCCAACCGAGACGCCCATGTAGTCTACTGCCAAACTGGGTTAGCTCAGTATCTATCTGTAGTTAGCCTGGGAAACGATTATTCAACGCTGCCACCCTGATTCTTTACCGACTGGTTTGATTCAGCGAAGCCAGCAACTGGTCGAAAATTCTCTGGTCACTTCGTACGGCTATGGTTTGGCGTTTGGCCAGTATCATGGCATTTCTTACCGATTTCGCGAGGGGGCAACCGGGACCTGGAAGGCCACGCTGATCCGGTTTGCCACGGATGGCCTTTCGGTGATAACAGTACCAACAGTGGAAAAACGCTTCCCGCTACCCAGACCCGACAGATGGCGGATGTACTTTTGGGACCAACGTTGCCAAAGACGACTAATCCAGTACAACCCAGACAAGTTAGTGCTTACAAATCCATTCCCGGTGTGTTAGGCATCCATCTGGACTCGAATGATTTTGGCTTTCAGTTTGTCCTGCAAGACATCAGTTTATACCTAATCCGTTTTGACCGTAATGACCTTCGATTGGTGCGGGAGTCGGCCAACCGCTTTCACCAGTTGAACGATCCAAGCCTTAAGCTCGAATTTACAGGGAATCCGGTGGGCCATCTTCAAGTGACGGCTTATCATCCCACCCATCCGTCTTACACATTAGTTCGCCGGAATCAGGACTGGAGTGGATTTGCTTTTAAGCGCATCAAAGGAACCTATTGAAACGAGGAAACCAATTAATTACTGTCAATCAACCATTTTTCCGGTCAGCAATTTAGGGTTAAGTTAGGCGAGCATGAATCGGCGGGGGGGTAACAAGTCCGACGAAACTGTTATGGGATGGGTTTCAAGTTGCCCTGACTAGCCGCGGTAGACCAGTGACTGTTTTTTTAGATTTAAATTGGTTAAGAAAGTCCAATTCAAGCGTATAAACCCGTAATCTCTTTTTCCGTCAATGACCGCATAACCTAGCTTTGGAAAACATATAGGTAAGGGTCATTCTAACGTATTTATCCTGGTAAATTTTCACAAATTCCTCTAAACGCAAGACGGTTTATTGACCCTTATATTAATGTCCGTCAACTGATAAATAGAGTTGCTAACGACGAGCCAATAATCATTTTAAATCTGTCCCGAAAATAGTACTTTACCGACAAAGCATAAATAAACTTAGTCTCTTATTTCCTTTTCAAGATTTGTATTTTTCTTAGTAGACGTTCGTGAAAGGCGACCTTTCCTTGGACGTTTTCTGCCTTTAAAGATAAGGGTCAGACTATTTTCGTGAGTTAGAATAAGCGTTTATTTGGCCAGGGGTTTTCGTGAACGCAATTAGTAAATTCAGTATTTTTACTTTGATAATTATTAACTAAAAAGTTCCCAGATCAATTTTACTGTTCACAAATAGTACTTTTATGCGTTGCAGAAAACCACTTAACTTACTGGTATAATAAATTGGAACTGCTTAGAGCCGTTAAAATCGAATCGTTACTGTAATTAATTGCCACTCCTTAACGAAGGTCCCAAACAGGGACGAAATCTGATCCAGGATAGGGGGTTTGGTCAGAAAACCATCGGCACCTAATTGTAGGGCCCGCTGCCGATCCTGCTCCGTAGAAGAGGTGCTGAGCACCACCACCGGTAACTCCTTTAGATGGACTTCAGACCGAACTTGCGCCAAGGCATCAAACCCATTTACCTGGGGCATATGCAGATCCAACAGGATTAGATTAGGGACTGTTTCGCATTGTTCCAGGGCGGCTAGCAACTCCTCTCCGTCATACAGAGCGCGGATGGTCATCGAAGGAACCAGCGTTTTTAGGGCTTGCTCAAAAAAATACTGATCATCACGGTCCGCCGTGGCGGGTATCATCACCGACGATCCAAACGTGGGGAGAACCCAGAGCCATAGCATAGAGTGGATAGGGTAAGCCGGTGCTCGTTACGAAATTCATCCCATACGGCATGTCCCTTCCTAAAGCTTAATCTGATAGCGGCCAGTTAACCACCGGCCGCAGCCTAGGCTGGAAAGTATACTTGAAAGGTAGCCCCCTGGCCCGGCTGACTACGGGCCGTAATGGCACCACCATGATTGGCTACGACCCGTTCGCTGATGGCCAGGCCGATACCGGTACCCGCAAACTGATTCTTGCCATGCAGCCGCTGAAATACCTCAAAAATGCGATCCAGATACTTCTCCTCAAAGCCAATGCCGTTATCGGCGACCTCAATCCGGTGATACTGCTCGGCCAGACGGACCGGTTTTACCGAACGGGGCAACTCCCTGGCCTCAATGAGCGCGTACCGAATAGCAATCTGGGGAACGACCGGTACGCCCCCAGCATCGACCCGACTAAATTTCAAGGCGTTGCTAATTAAGTTCTGAAACAGTTGACCCAGTTGGGAAGCGTCACCCATCAGGTGGGGCAAGGGATCCACCGCAATTTGAGCATGCGTTTCCGCAACGACTAGTTCCAGATCAGTCAATACATTACCGACTACCTCCTGGAGAGACAGGCTTTTCTGCTCATCACGCCGGGTTGTCAGCCGGGAATAATTCAGCAGGTCTTTAATCAGCATCGACATGCGAGAGGCCGCTGATTGCATCCGCTGGAGGTAATCCAGGGGTTGATTACCGGTCGATACCCCATACTCTTTTTGCAACAGATCCCCAAACTGTTGAATTTTGCGCAGGGGCTCCTGTAAGTCGTGAGACGCCACGTAGGCAAAGGTTTGCAGGTTATCGTTGGAGCGCACTAACAAGCGATTGGCTTCTTCCATTGCTTTATTCAGGGCAGCATATTCCTCGTTACTGGAGGCCAGCGCCTGGTTGTTAGCGGCCAGGCGCTGGTTAGCGGCCGCTAGCTCCTGGGTTCGTTGCTGCACCTGTTGCTCCAACGCTTCAGCTAACGTTCGGTACC
Source organism: Spirosoma pollinicola (assembly GCF_002831565.1). NCBI lineage: Bacteria > Pseudomonadati > Bacteroidota > Cytophagia > Cytophagales > Cytophagaceae > Spirosoma > Spirosoma pollinicola. The sequence continues at coordinate 8,541,006 of NZ_CP025096.1, forward strand.
GCACTTCGCTGGCTTCCACGCGTTGGCGGGCCAGTACCTGGAGGGTAACCTCGGTGGCCAGCACCATCACGCCCGTGATCTGCTCGTCATTGTCCCGCAGGGGCGTATAGACAAAGTCAAAGTAGACATCTTCGAGTTGGCCATGGCGCACCAGGTTGGCCAGCACCCCATGGCCCAAGTAGGGCTCGCCCGTATCATAAACCCCTTCCAGTAGGGCGGTAAATACTTGCCCCTGTAGTTCAGGTAGGGCCTCGCTAATGGGCAAACCCTTAATGGACTCGTCCTTCCCCCACATGTCAAAAATTTTCGCATTGCCCACCTCAATGACCATCTCCCGGCCACTCAGTAGACCAATGGCCATGGGGGCCTGCTCAACGATACTACGAAACCGGTTTTCGCTGGCGATCAATTGCTGCTGGGTCTTTACTTGCTTGGTGACATCAATGGCCGTTTCCAGAATGGCGTAGACCGCACCGGCCTGGTTGCGCAGGGGCTTAAAGGTGTAGTCGAAATAGTACGTACTGAGCACGCCCTTAACTACTAAATCAGCGCGTCCCCCTTTTATGTCGTAGATCTCGCCGCTCCTAAACAAGTGATCCAGGGTCGTCAGAAAATGTTGCTCTTTGAGTTCGGGTAACGCCTGCGCCAGGGGCTGGCCCAGGACGGAGGGGCCCTTCCCCCACACACCGATCATGGCTTCATTAGCCATTTCGATCACCATGTGTGGCCCCACAAACAAACACGTGGCCACGGGTGCTTCTTCAATCAGCGAGCGGAAACGGGCTTCGCTTTCTTCCACCTTTCGCCGGGCCAGTACTTGCTCGGTAATCTCGGTACAGATCACTAAGACGCCGGTAACGGTTTCATCGAGTTGGCGAACCGGTTCGTAGACAAAATCAATATAGGTCGGTGCCAATCGCCCGTTGCGCTCCAGGGTAACCGTCAGTTCTTTGGCGATGAAGCGTTCGCCGGTGGTATACACCTTGGTCAGACGTTCTTCAAAGCCCTGGCCAGCCGCTTCGGGTAAAGCGGCAAACAAGGGTCTATGAATGACCTGCTCCCGACTACGGCCCCAGTATTCCAACACCAGCTCATTGGCCTGCTCGATGACAAATTGAGGGCCATCAAAGAGGGCAATGGCCACGGGAGCCGAGGTAAACAGGTTATCGAATAGCTGCTGACTGCGTCCTAAGGCTTGCCGGGTGTGTACGGCCTGGGTGGTTTCCAGGCCGTTGACCAATACGCCCCCGTGGTGGCCTGCCTCGTCCCGAATCAAACTATAGGAAAATGTCCAGTACATGGTCTGGGTCTGTCCATTTCGAAAAAAGGTGACGGGTGCCTCCTGAACCCTAACCGGCTCACCCGTTTTAAGCACACCGGCCAGCAAGGGACCCATAAAATCCCAGCCTTCCGCCCAGATGTCCCGGGCAGGCTGGCCAATGGCGGGGTGCATCTGGGGACCCAGACTGGGCATGACGGCGTCATTATAGAAACAAATATGCTCCTGGCCCCACAACACGAGCATGGGCTGACTGGCCAGCAATAGATTGCTCACCGATTGGCGTAAACTGGAAGGCCACTGGTCAGGCGTACCTAGTGAGGCGGTTGACCAGTCGAATTGACGAATGAGTTCACCGGCTTGACCGCCCCCGGCTAGGAAAGGATATGGATTGGTAGTCGAAGAAGCGTTCAAGGCAAGGGAATATAAGTACTCTTAGAAGCTTAACGAGTGGAACCAGCCAAAGGTTATGCCGCCCAAAAATCAGTTCCTACGTCTAGAATCAGCCCGGTAACACAAGCGAAAAAAGACAGCCTAGCAGGCCACTGGTTGGTACCCATTTACCGACGCTAAACCAGTTCTCCTGTCAACCTGACCAACCTGCCGGCTAATTTACAAACCCCTGATATTGAACATTGCTATGTAAAAACACCGACGGTTCACGCTATTTATTCTATGAGCAAGCTGCACCAGGTCGGTTATTTTGAAGGGGAAGCGCAAGCCAGCTTCCAGCCTTGGCGGGGAATCGATATTGAAGACGAGGCCCGCGATTTTGTGCAACATCATTGGTAGGAGGGACAGAACGAAGAACAGCCCCAAAATGTGGTCATTCTCTGCCAGGGCCGGATTACTTTCGACGGCCGGTTTATTCAGCTCAACGAAGAGCCACAATGATTCGCACCAAATGTCTTCAGGGGATAGCTTGTACAATTATGGCATGCTGGATGAGGGCTGCCAGCCGTGGAACGCATCAATTTTCTAAATCCCACCCCACCCATCAGCGACACGCAATAAGACCGCAGCCAACCCGGCGACCGCATCGAGATCGATTCTACTGTCCATCATTATCCGTGCACTTTGGAAGCAGCGTACAGAGAAGTCTATCGATTGGTTACGACCAACGATTTTGGCCTTCACCTTTCCAACTGAGTTGCTTTTGGCCTTCCCTAATCGTACATAAACGTTCGCTCGTGAACAGAATGGTTAGCCGCCTGCCAATACCGATTATGAATTTATCCTAAAAATGGCATTATACCGTTAAAGTGAGAACAAGGTCAAGCTCTCTTATGCGTTTCGATGTTTTGTACTTTTCATAGTGATCGTTCAAGAAAGGCACCCTTTTCGTGAACGGTTTCTGCCACTAACAAACTATGGACTTACGCGGTTGCCAAATGTTGATATGCCGCTCAGTGATTGAGTAGTTTTTATGGAACGATTATTTTTCACTAATTGTCAACGCAAGTTTGTAGCCTACAGGACAAAGAGACGGACATTTAATTGACTGATTTTGCTCAGCAGAGCGCTACCATTGCAAAGGATCGTTTATCTAAGAACAATCACTACTTACCTTTAAGTAATTAGGCAGAATTAAGCTTGATACTAACTTGGGTATTTTTTACAATAAGGTTTGTAAAGCTGATGGTATATATCGACCCATACTCCTTAAAAATATAAAGAATAGCTTTCTTTAAGGTTGACCAGCTTTTATAATGCGTTTTGTTAAGCCACTTATATTTGCAGAAGCGCCACAGAATTTCAATGGGATTCAGATGAGGACTGTAGGTAGGTAAATAAAAAATGGATAGACCTTGGCTTTCCCAAGTATCAAATTCGGTTTTAACCACTTTTGCATGATGAATAGGGCCATCTAGCTAGCTAGCGGGTAAGTCCAGCGCGATTACATCCCGCTGGGTGGCCAACTCATCCAGAATGAGATCCCAAGTCTTCAGGGAACTGCCAATGCCGTGAAGCAGCAAAAGTGGTTTACCGGACCCACGCCGGCTATAAGTCAGAGTCATACGTAGTAGGCAGTCAGATAGTCTGTTTAGGTTAGTCAGTTTTTCGCTAGACAACCTAGCATGAACCACGGATGGGGTCTTTAGTTTAGAACTGGACTTGCTACCTTTTTTTAGGCAGCTGTTTCTTACTGTAGTGTCCAGTTTAAAGTAGCAGATTCACATGAGCGGGAAAGGCAATTGCTGGGACAATGCTGTGGCAGAAAGCTTTTTCAAAAGCCTAAAGTCGGAATTGGTATATCAACAGGATTTCCAAACTCGAGCTACGGCTAGACAGGCTGTCTTTGAATATATAGAGGTCTGGTATAATCGCCAGCGAAGGCATTCGGCGCTGGGTTATCTTTCCCCTTTTTACTACTATAGTGGGCAATTTTTAAATGTTGCTTAAAGATTTGTCCAGTGTTTTGTTGCAAGTCCAGGGATAGGGATCGATTGAAACAAATGCATGACCGGGCCAACTTGCTGGTGACGGATTAAGAACACACGAAGCTGGTGGGTATAGCTCCCTCCTTAACGGACTTTTGTTATTGTTGCTACTTGTCAGATCTTGTCGTCCGAGATGATTACAAAGAGCAAGGTATTGGAAGAGAATTAGTCAGACTAACCAAATATCATGCGGGTGAGGGGTGCAAATCTAATTCTGCCCTCTTCCCCGGAAGCCGTTGGTTTTTATACCAAAACAGGCATGGAGCCAATTACCACGGCCTTCATCATTCGTCGATCTAAATAAGGTTACTACTTGTGCATCAAGAAAGACAAGCCAGGCCACTAGAACATCGATCCCGACGGCGGCGTACGCGGTTAACTAAATTTGTACCTCTTTTACCTAATAAGTGGCCATTAAAAGAACCTTTTCGTAAACGCTTTTGAGCAGCAAAGGAACGTGACAAGCTGTATCACCTTGCTACAAATGACGTTCATTTGTCCAAGGGGTTTCCTGAACGATTTTTTCAAGCTGCCTAAGTGATTGTAAAGTTTTGATTTCCAAGATAATACGTAGCTCATTAAATTCAATGGCTTGCCTTTTACTGAACGATTTAGTAGTGACTCAGCTGAGTTAATTAGTCAACCTAAGCAATGAAAAGATAATACCTAACCTGTTAATTGTCGTATACTTCCGCATCAAAGCTATCCACAATTTGGTCTGGGATTAATAATTAGCAATACCGTTTATCTACAACCGAAGTCTGCAAAACTACTAGAGTCAGCTTTGAGGACTAGATAAATTGGGGAGTTGAGGTTTATTTTCGATAAAGGCTACTAGTTAACTCTTTTCTATAGTAATCGCAAGCCCTGTCAACGTGCTTAGTGTCGTAAAGGACCGAATACCAAAATACCCTTATTGATACCAATTACCTCTTACTTTTGGTACGACCTACAACAATAATTAACCACTGGCCCCTACAGACCCTTTTATCGGCTGGTCCCGCATGATCCCGCTCCACTATTAGCGTACCGACGGTTGTGAATAATCACCATAAGCGGGACGGTTCTGCCCATACCCTCATCCCTTCAGTTGTCGACTGAAGCAAGCTATTGTCAACTCCATTTTTATTTAATTAATAAGAAAAGGTGGACTTGCTACGGTTTACTGGGGTTTCAGTTTAACCCTTCGAATTACCCCTAAGCTCCCCTATCAGACTCAAGGTTTTTATTCATACCGTGCCGAATAGTGCTGAGCACATTTCACTTTTTCTAAAAAAAATTTCATTAAGTGAGTATGTAAGCATCCTCGTTTGGATAATAGCATTGAAGAGTTTAATCATGACAAGATTAGCATGCAACAAAGAGAAAAACTCTATGAGCAGTTTTTAGAAAATCCTCGATTTGTTCAATGGGCTATTGGCCAGGCTCCAGAAGATGACAGTTACTGGGAGAGTTTGGTTAAGAATTATCCCATTGATCAGGAAGTTTTGGAGCAGGCTCGCTTAACGATACTGGCGATTCAGGGCCGACCGGAAACTTCATCAAAGCAAGATATCAAGGATCGGGTACAGCAAGTGCTGAATAAAGCTAAGCATCAGGAAGCATTAACAAGGCCCAAAATAATCCAGGTTCATTATCCGGTCTTCTACCGCTGGGTAGCCGCAGCGTCAATTGTGCTCTTGTTGGGTCTGTGCTGGTTTACCTATACGCAGTATACCAAGCAATATAGTACCTATCTGGTCGGGAAAACCAATCCACAAAGTGATCTGTCAGTCCAATCAGACCAGTTGATATCAATTGCCAATACTGACAGACCTGCCATGCATGTGTTACTACCAGACGGAAGTTCAGTGGTGCTGCGAAAAAACAGCCGGGTTCGTTACGCTCGAGTATTTGTGGGTGTCAAGCGTGAAGTGTATATGTCGGGAGAAGCTTTCTTTGAAGTGACTAAAGAGCCTAGAAAGCCCTTCTTCGTGTATGCCAACGGCCTGGTCACGAAAGTTCTAGGAACCAGTTTTACTGTAAAAGCTCATCAGAAAGCCGAGCAAGTAATTGTAACGGTCAGAACCGGAAAAGTTGCTGTTTTCGCGCAAGCAGATCCAAAAGCTAATGTACTACAAAATAACCTCGATCTGACAGGGATGGTGCTGATGCCCAATCAACAAGCAACATACGAGCGAACAGATGCCCGCCTGACCCGGACGGCAGTAAGAACACCAAACGTTCATCCCTCCTTTGACTTTAAAGCAACACCCATTGCAACTGTATTTTCTTCACTAGAAAAAGCATATGGTGTATCTATCGACTTTGACCGGGAAGTCATGGCGAATTGCAGTCTGTCGGCTACCCTAGGCGATGAACCACTCCAGAAAAAACTACTATGGATCTGTACCATTCTAGAGGCTACCTACCAGGTAAACGGCCAACAAATCACCATTAACGGAAAACCCTGTCAATAATCTGTATTACTCAATATATTCTTAACATACCCTCAACATGAAGAAATCAATACCCTTGAAAAACGTGCTATTCTATATAATGCGCCTTAGTCTTGTTCAGCTTGTCTTAATAGCCCTATTTACCAGCTTCGCATTGGCTCGTAATGGCTATGGACAAGATTTACTTAACCGCCGGATAACGCTTCAGGTGACTAATCAGAAAGTAGAAACCATTCTCGATAAACTAGCTAAAGCCTCAGGAATTCGCTTCATGTACAGTCCGGAGTTGATTCAGGCTGGACGAGCCACTTCGCTTAAAGTAAAAGATGTAAAACTAGCAATTGTGCTGAATGAGTTGCTGACACCTTTAAAGATTACGTATGAAGTGTCTGGTGATCAGGTACTTTTAAAGCGCATGCCTTTATTCGGTCAGCAACAGGTGATCGAAACTACGCCTAGATTTCTTACGGAGAAGAATGCTGACGTCGTTGTTGCCGGACAGGTAATCGATAATACCGGGGGTACCGTTCCTGGAGCAACAATCGTACTTAAGGGGAGTGGTTCTATTGGTACAACGACCGATGCCAATGGTCAATTCAAGTTGAATCTGCCCGAAAGTGGTGCACATACGCTGGTCGTTTCGTCGATTGGCTATGTCACACAGGAAGTGCTGGTAAACAACCGTACGCGGCTGGAAATCGTACTTGTAACCGATGTCAAGTCGTTGAATGAAGTTGTTGTAGTGGGGTACGGAACGCAACGCAAAGGCGATGTAACAGGAGCCTTAACATCAATCTCAGCCGAAAACTTTAAAGATCAGCCGGTTACCCGTTTGGATCAAGCGTTGCAGGGCCGGGCGGCCGGCGTTCAGGTTACTAGTTCAGCTGGTGCACCAGGGGGCGATGTTCGTATCCGTATTCGAGGCTCCAACTCCATTAACGGAGATAACAGTCCGCTGTACGTGGTCGATGGCTTCGTTGGGGCAGATTTCAACAACATCAACGCGCAGGATATTGCCTCGATGGAAGTTCTAAAAGATGCGTCAGCCACGGCTATTTACGGGAGCCGGGGTGCTAATGGCGTGATTATCATTACCACCAAAGGGGGCAGTAAAAAAGGCATGCAGGTTAATTTTAACACCCGCATCTCGACATCTGAAGTACTCAAAAAAATTAATACGCTGAATGCAGCTGACTTTGCCCAGGTGGTTAATGAGCGGCAGGCGGCAACCGGTGGTAATCCGATCTATACACCGGCTCAAATCGCGGGCTATCAGCAAAACAGTGGCACTAACTGGCAGGATCAGATACTCCGCAAAGCCGTTGGTCAAGAGTATCAATTGGGTGTATCGGGCGGAAACGAAAAAACTACGTACCTAATTTCGACTAACTACCTGAATCAAAATGGTATTATCAATAACTCTGATTACAAGCGTTACGCGATTCGCTCCAACATCGCTTCGCAGATTTCAGATAAGTTTTCGGTACGGTTGAACTTCACCGGAACCCGGCGCGAGAATCATAACACCGGCGGTACCGCTGCCCGGTCGGGTGCACTTGCCCAAGCATTTGCATGGGCACCTACCACGCCAGTTCAGGATGCTGATGGTAACTATACCTATCGCGACCCGGTTGGGTCGATTTTCGAAAACCCGGTTGCCCTAACTACCGATGCCGACAATCGCACCAATAGCACAACGGCTAACCTGATTGGGGGCGTACGCTACGAGTTTGTTCCCGGCCTGGCCCTGGATGTGCAGTATGGGGTCAATTATAATAACCAGCAGGGTAAATATTATTCCGGCCCAGTGATTGCAAACCGTTTACCGCGCGCTAGCCGGACATCAGGTGAGCAGATCACGCTGCAAAATACCAATACGCTGACGTTTAAACGGGTATTCAATACCATCCATCGGCTGGATATAACTGGCGTTTTTGAAACCCAGCAGCAAACCGGCGAATCGTTTTACGCCAATGCAGCTAATTTAACCTATCCGGCTCAGTCCTTTAACAACTTGGCACTGGCCGAGTCCAATCAGATTGGTTCGGGATACGGAAAATGGAGTTTGTTATCGTACTTAGGGCGGGTCAACTACGCCTTGAAAGACCGTTATTTGGTGTCAGCGACGGTTCGTCGGGATGGTTCGTCCAAGTTTCAGGGAAAGAACAGATATAGTGTTTTCCCATCCATGGCGCTGGGCTGGAAACTGTCGGAAGAGAAGTTTATGCAGTCACAGCACCTGTTCAGCAACCTGAAAATAAGGGGTAGCTGGGGTTTAACGGGTAATCAGGGCATAAATCCCTATGGAACTCTGTCTACCTATATTACCAATGTGGATGATGCAGCCGTCGCGTTTCGATCGGGCTATTTCACCAATGGCGTGACCAATGGTATCATCCTCGGTAACCCGGGCAATCCGGATTTGAAATGGGAAACGACGGAGCAAATAAACGGGGGGGCAGATATGTCTTTTCTGAACGGGAAAGTAACCCTTTCAGTCGACTACTTTGTAAAAAACACCCGTGATCTGTTGTTAAACCAACCCTTGCCGGACTATGTTGGTGGCAACAGCATTCTTCGCAACGTAGGTCGGGTGCAGAATAAGGGTTGGGAATTCTCGCTTGAAGCAACGCCGATCGACAAGAATAACTTCAGCTGGAATACTTCATTAAACGTTTCTCTACTCCAAAACAAGGTAGTGAGTTTAAGTTCGACAAGTGATACTATTTATGCGTCGAACGAGTTCGTCCTGATTCCGGGACAGTCTCTGACATCCTTCTGGGGATTACGCTACATGGGTACCTGGAAACCAAACGAGGCCGATAAGGCGACTAGTTATGGCGAAAAACCTGGTGATGCTCACTATCAGGATTTAAATGGCGACGGGGTGATTAACGTAGCAGACTATCAAGTAATTGGCAACGGGCAGCCAAGAACATCGTTGGGCTGGAACAACACGTTTACCTATAAACGCCTGTCACTGAACATCTTCTTTCAAGGTTTATTTGATTTTAGTAAACTTAATTACACGTATGCCAATGGGATAGTTGGTAGTACGGATGCACGGCAGCCAACATTTGCCGATATCAAGAACCGGTATATACCCGGCGTTAACGAAACGTCGGATATTCCGGCGTTCAGCAACGTAAAGGAAAATTTTTACGTGCAGTCAACCCGTTTTTTGGAGAAAGGTGATTTTGTACGCTTGAAAAATATCAGTCTGTCGTACAATCTGCCCAAATCGACGCTGAAAAACATTGGTACCGTAAGCGTTTTCGTGAGCGCAACCAACCTGCTGACCTTCACTCAATACAAAGGCATCGACCCGGAATCAACCTCCAATGGCTCCGGTGATATCGGGCAAAATATCGATTATGGATCGTATCCCAATTCAAAGACGATTACCGGTGGTTTGAGCCTTACTTTTTAACATCCTATACTCAGTAATGTCATGAAAAAATTAATCATACTCTTTCTTTTTCTACCCCTGGCTGGCTGCAACGATTATCTTAACGAAGTACCCGAAGGACAGGTTGTCGGGACTAACGCCATTCAGGATGTTGCTGGGCTGGAAGCGGCTTTAACCGGTACGTATAAAGGTATGCTGCGCACTTGGGCGCGTGGTTTTCTAACCTCCGCCCTAGAAGCCTATGTAATGGGGGGCGATGACGTTACCTCCCTCAGTGGTGGAAACAAAGCCGAATTCAGACAAACCGATCAATTTGATGTAGTGTCATCGAACTCAAGGCTTTCTCAGATCTGGAGCGGTTGCTATAAGACCATTCAAGGTGCTAACAACATTATCAACAATTATAAGACCGTGGCCGGGGACCAAAATACCATTAATGCTATTGTAGGTGAAGCCTACTTTCTACGAGCATTGGGATACTATTGGCTGGTTCGTGGCTACGGTAACGTTCCGCTAATTACGAGCGCCGACTTTACGAATGATTTGCTGTCAATTCAAAAAAGCGCACCTGCTGATATCTACAAACTAATTGAAAGCGATCTATTACAGGCTGAAACGCTCGTGCCAACGACCAAACGCGATGCGGGACGGCCCAACAAAGGTTCGGTTAAAGCTCTGTTGGCAGATGTATACTTGACCGAAGGCGGTTGGCCAATAAAAGATGCGTCCAAGTATGCGCTGGCTGCTGCTAAAGCAAAAGAGGTAATTGACAACAAAGCTAGTTATGGCTTTGATCTGGTTCCCGATCTGGCAACGCTCTGGTCGGGAACGCCTGCTTCGGTTGGCACATCGGAAGAAGTATTTTCGTTCCAGACGTCGGTCAACTACGGGGGTTCAGCCAATGCATTCTATGGCAGTTCGGCCACACCGGGCGACGAAAATGGATGGGATGACTTTTTTGCGGAAGTAGGATTCTTTAATCGATTTCCAGCTGGCAAACGCAAAGACATTACATTTTACACCGAATTTACAAAGCCGGATGGTACCAAAATTTCGTGGCAGGATAGTCAGTCAAAGCACCCCTACTACCGCAAATTTAGACTGGCCGACAACACGAATTATCAGTCATCGATGCCAGTACACATGATTCGTTACGCCCACGTCCTGCTGGTTTATGCTGAAGCACAGGCCCGGTCGGGTGGTGGTGTCAGCGCGGATGCTTACACCTCGCTGAATGCCGTACGGAAGCGGGCTGGGCTAGCCGATGTAACAAATTTATCGGTTTCCAACTTCACCAATGTGGTGGTTGACGAACGAGCCTGGGAGTTTGCCGGTGAGTGGACCCGATGGTTTGATTTACAACGGCTTGAACTGGTTGAAACCGCCAATACACCCGCTAACAAAGCGGCTGATGATTTGAAACCTATTGGGCCGATTACAAAATCGAGCTACTGGTATCCGGTACCCATTGGCGATGCAAACATCAATACCAATTTGTGAGCGTAGCTTATACAAACTCTTGTATAGCATCAAAAAGGACTAGTGTCTTCATAAATAGTCTTTTTTGTGAAGTGATTTATCTAAACCGGCGGGCTTATTAGCCCGCCGGTTTCCTATTAAAGCAAAATAAGGCAATGCCAACAGGGATGCCCAAAACAAATGGATATTCGTAAACGAGTTCATGAGAACATTAATCCTCATTGTTTGCTTACTCAGTACGCTTGAAACAAGTGCTCAACCGGGAAAACACCCAGGTAAGTCACTACCTACTACACTGGCCGTCCGAACCCAGCTCTTCGATCAGGAATGGGTATTTTTAAAGGATAGCGTGTCTGGGGCAGAGCAGCCTGAGTATGACGATTCTGGTTGGCGACGATTACGCTTACCCCACGACTGGAGCATCGAGGATCTACCGGGCCAGGGGTCGGAAGCCATTGTGGGGCCATTTTCAAAAACTAGCGTGGGTGCTACCTCAACGGGCTATGCGGTTGGCGGTACGGGGTGGTATCGAAAGACCTTTACGCTTAAGTCTGCTTATCAAGCAAAGAATATTTCCATTCAGTTTGACGGTGTTTACCGGAATGTGGATGTGTGGCTAAATGGCCATCATTTGGGCTATCATGCGTATGGATACACACCATTCGTATTTGACCTTACCCCCTATCTTCGTCCAGCAGATCAACCAAATGTTCTGGCCGTTCGGGTACGAAATGAGGGGCAAAATACGCGCTGGTATACAGGTTCCGGCATCTATCGGCACGTCTGGCTAACAATAGCTGAACCCGTTCATCTTGCCCCCTGGGGGATTGTCATAACGACTCCACAGGTTTCCAGTAAAGCTGCGCAGGTGCAGATCAGTACAAACGTAAAAAATGACCAGGCGAGCGCAGCACAAGTCACCGTACAAGTGTCTCTACAAACCTCGGATGGGCAGTTTGTAAAAGATATTAAAAAGACAGTAACCCTGACCGATCAAGCCATAGTCACCCAAACGCTGTCAATACCACAGCCAACGTTGTGGTCAGTTGATACACCCTACCTGTACAGAGCTACGATAACGATTTGGCAGAACAACCGAAAAGTGGACAGTTTATCGTCTCAATTTGGGATACGGACTATTCACTTCGACGCCCAGACTGGATTCACCCTGAACGGCAGACGCATTTTACTTAAGGGGGGCTGTGTCCACCACGATAATGGACCATTGGGGGCCGTAGCCATCGACCGGGCAGAGGAACGAAAGGTCGAACTACTGAAAGCAAACGGATTCAACGCCGTTCGAAGTAGCCACAACCCACCATCGCCCGCCTTTCTGGATGCCTGCGACCGATTAGGGATGCTGGTTATTGATGAAGCATTCGATATGTGGGAACGACTGAAAAAACCGCACGATTATCACCTTGACTTCGATACCTGGTGGGAACGCGATCTAACCGCCATGATTCAGCGAGACCGAAACCATCCATCCATTATTCTGTGGAGCATCGGCAATGAAATTAGCGAACGTGCTGACTCATCTGGACTGGTCATAACTAAAAAAATGGTCAGTTTGGTCCATAAACTTGATTTGACCCGCCCGACGACGGAGGCCATTTGTAGTTTCTGGGAACACCCCGGTATGCAATGGGACGCGTCCGCTAAAGCATTTGCGCTATTAGATGTTGGTGGGTACAACTACGAATGGAAACACTACGAATCAGATCATCAGCAGTTTCCAAATCGCATTATGGTCGGTACCGAAACGTTTGCTAAAGAAGCTTTCGAGAACTGGCAACAGGTAGAGAAACATCCATATGTTATCGGCGACTTCGTCTGGACCGCGATGGATTACATGGGTGAGACGGCCATTGGTCACTCACTTATGCAACCTAAAAGTGAGAAAGATAGCACCACTGCGGTATTGCCCTGGCCCTGGTTCAACGCCTACTGTGGCGATTTAGATCTGATTGGCACGAAAAAGCCCCAATCCTATTACCGCGATGTGGTCTGGCGCAATAGTCCCATCCAAATGGCCGTTCACGCGCCTATACCCAATGGCATGAAAGAGTCTGTCACCAACTGGGGATGGCCCGATGAACACCAAAGCTGGACTTGGCCAGGGGCTGAGGGAAAGCCCTTGCAGGTTCGCGTTTTCACCCGAAGCTCACGAGTTCAACTTCTGCTGAATGGTCACCAAATTGGAGATCAGACGTTGCCGGACAGCAGTATCGTCGCTATTTTTAGCGTCCCTTATCAGCCCGGAACATTGGAAGCTGTTAGTTTACACAATGGACAGGAGACTGGCCGCGTAAGGCTGACGACAACTTCAGCAGCCCACCATATCCGGCTCACGGCTGATCGGCCGACATTGAAAGCAGGTCCCGATGAACTGGCTTATATATCCGCAGAAGTGGTAGACGCTCAGGAAAACACAGTTCCTACTACGGAAACCTCACTTTCGTTTCAGGTAAGTGGAGAGGGTTATCTGGCGGCTGTTGGTAATGGTAACCCAACAGACATGGCTAGTTTTCAGCAACCGGAAAGAAAAACGTATCGGGGTCGGTGTCTCGCTATTATTCGGCCCGGTGAAACGAAGGGGATCATTAAGGTGAAGGCGTCAGCTAATGGCTTGCAATCCGCCGAGATTACGCTTGTCATCCATTGATAGCTTTGCTTACTACTTCATTTCTAAAACCGCTTACGGTGAAAAAGCACGCTTCCTTCACGCTTATTTTATTGATTTTTCTGGGTCTAAAAGTCCATGCTCAATCGATTCATCCATCACTGCTGACGAAGAACTGGACGGCCTTCTGGATCGCTTCGTCCAAAGAAACACTTCGCTCGTATGGCATTTATGTTTTCCGAAAAACCCTTGATTTACCGCAAAAACCGTCGTCCTTTATTGTTCACGTATCAGCGGACAATCGCTATAAATTATACGTTAATGAAAAACTGGTTTCACTGGGCCCGGCACGAGGTGATTTACTTTACTGGAATTTCGAAACTATTGACATTGCTCCGTATCTGCGGTCTGGTAAAAACATAGTAGCCGCTAAGGTCTGGAATGAAGGCGATCTTCGACCTGAAGCTCAACTCTCCGTCCGAACAGCGTTTATTCTCCAGGGAAATACGGTTGCGGAAGAAATCATCAACACAAATACCAGCTGGCTATGTCAACAGGACAGTAGTTATCGCCCGTTAGCTGTCAAAAATACTTTCGGGTATTACGTGGCCGGACCTGGGGAGTCTATTAGGATGAAGACCCATATTAAAGACTGGGAGAAAGCCTTATTTGATGATAAAAACTGGAAACCAGCCCATGTGCTTTTTGAAGGAACGCCTAAAGGAGTTGGAGCCTCGCCTTATGGATGGGCACTGGTACCCTCTCGGATTCCACCAATGGAACTCACTCCTCAACGCCTATCAAGAGTCCGAAAGGTTACCGGACTAAGCATTCCATCCCCATTTCCATCACTCCCATCCACCATTACAGTTCCGGCCAATACAAAAGCCTGCCTCCTACTTGATCAATCGGTTTTAACCAATGCCTATCCAACGTTAATCATGAGTCGGGGCCTAAACGCCAGGGTGACACTTACGTACGCTGAAGCCTTAAATCAGGGCGGGGATAAAGGCAACCGGAATGAAGTAGAGGGTAAAGTGATGGTTGGGCGCGAAGATCTTATCATCGCCGACGGCAGCAACCAGCAAACCTTTACATCACTGCTTTGGCGAACGTATCGCTACATTCAACTGACTATCGAAACAAAGAACGAGCCCTTGATTATTGATGATGTGTTCAGCACCTTCACGGGGTATCCGTTTAAGAATCAGGCTATGCTGAACAGCGAAGACCCGGAATTAAATAAGATGCTGGACATTGGCTGGCGAACGGCCCGATTGTGTGCCTTTGAAACCTATATGGACTGTCCCTACTATGAGCAGCTTCAATACATTGGGGATGCCCGAATTCAGGCCTTAGTTTCGTTTTATAACGCTGGTGATGATCGCTTGGTGCGGAACGCGCTGGATCTGATGGATCATTCGCGCCTGGCGGAAGGCGTTACGCAGAGTCGCCATCCATCTGCAACACCCCAGATGATTCCATCTTTTTCGTTGTGGTGGATTGGCATGTTGCATGATTACTGGAAATACCGCCCAGATCAGACTTTCGTAAAAAACAAGCTACCTGGCATGCGGCAGGTTCTTTCATTTTTTAGCCATTACCAGCAACCCAATGGCTCGTTGAAAGACGTTCCCTATTGGTTATTCTCAGACTGGGCTGTCGACGGTAAGGGTTGGAATTTTGGAGCCCCTCCTATTGACAAGAGTGGCCATTCGGCACTTTTGGATTTACACCTGCTGTGGACTTACCAGTTGGCCGCGGAATTGGAAGCTGGTCTGGGTGAACCGTCTCATGCGGGTGCTTACAAAAAACAGGTCGAATTGTTAAAAAAAACGATTCAGAAGAAGTACTGGGATAAATCCCGCATGCTCTACGCCGATACAGAAGAAAAAGACTTCTTCTCTCAGCACACCAACACGCTGGCTATTTTGACAGGCTTGATTACGGGTCAACCGGCCACAAATCTTGCCCGTAAAATAATTGCCGAATCTGGACTGGCACAGGCGTCTATTTACTATAAATTTTACCTGCACCAAGCTTTAGTGAGAGCAGGGTTAGGTAATGAGTATTTAAACTGGTTGACTATATGGCGGGAAAATATAACGTTAGGCCTAACGACCTGGGGGGAAACATCAGACGTAAAAACCACTCGTTCTGATTGCCATGCCTGGGGTGCTAGTCCTAATATTGAGTTTTTTCGGACCGTCCTGGGAATTGACAGCGAAAGCCCTGGATTCAGGACGATAAAGATTGAACCGCATTTAGGAGCCCTGAAAAAAAAAGCCGGTCAAATGCCACACCCCAACGGAAGAATAGATGTGCGTTACAAACTAGTTAATAAGCAGTGGATGGTTCAGATTGATTTGCCAACAAATACGTCAGGGCACCTACTCTGGAAAGGAAAACGCCATCCATTGCTGAGCGGTAAAAACTCTTTCGTCCTGTAACGCGTATGTCAGGAAGGCTGACAAACTGAACATACGGTAGTGTCTTTGACCTACTCTACCAGTCGAAGATCGAAATTTTTAACAGGTTTATTCCTCGACGTTTTTTCTTGGCTCAATTTAGCAAAAACACGGACGACTCAGAGCTTTGGCGCCTTTTTCGAGAGGGCGACGAGGACGCTTACACGACGATGGCCAACCGTTATTATGCCAAGCTCATTCACTATGGACAGAAATTTACGTCTGATAGACAAATAGTTGAAGATGCCCTTCAAGATGTGTTAGTTCGGTTGTGGGTAAGCCGACGTACGCTTAATGATACGCCCTCTGTAAAATTTTACCTTTTAAAAGCCTTTCGACATCAGCTTTTTAAAGCGATGCAGAATTTTCCACGTAACCCAACTATTCAGGTCGACACTCAGGAATATAACATGGAATTCTCTGTTGAAGATCACTACATCCAGCAGGAAACCGAAGTGAATGTCAGAAATGAGGTAGACGAACGTCTGGCTCATCTCCCCTTGCGGCAGCGGGAGGTAATTTATTTACGTTATTTCCAGAGTCTTACTATTGAAGAAATTGCGGACATACTGACAATTCGACCTCAATCCGTTAGTAATTTAGTTCAGCGGGCTTTGGCCAAACTACGGGAGAGCTGGCCTATAATCCTTATTCTTATCCTTGACTTTTTGTCTAAATAAGGAAACAAGCGTAAAAAGACCTGCTAAATTTGACAGAGCAAGACCTTTTGAAATTTTGATAAGGACTGAACGGTGTTGATAATAGGTATTGACGAACGGAAGTATATATTATCTTAAGGTGTAATCCATTAGTAATAAATAACTTGTATTTATTCAGTTATAACAAATTTTGTTGATTAGCGCAGTTCAGTTACTACCGAAAAACGTATCTATTAGCCACACCTAGCGTTCGGTTTATTGGAACTATGGGCTATCTTATTAACGCAACGCAAGCCTGCCTATGCACATTTAACACGGGTGAATCACCCATTAAACCCGTTTCCTCAGTACTCCAGCAATTTGAAATCCACTTTGATGGTTAAGCGGGTTAAACAAATGGTGACAATAAAACCATAATTAAAACCAACGTATGAAAACGATAGTAATGACGGTTGCGCTGCTAATTGCGGTAGCTTCTGCAAGAGGGCTGGCACAGGCAGGGGGTAATACATCTGGTCAGCAAGCAACGACCCAGGGCGCTTCAATGCAAAGCGGTAAAGGACCTGCTCAGAAAAAGGGGCCGACAATGAGCGCTGGGTCCAGCAGTGCCAGTAGCCAATCGGGTGGTAATAAGGCGGGTGGCAAACGTGTCAATCAACAGGCCGCCGGTATCCCTGATCGAAGTGGAGCAACCGGCAGTACAGCTAGAATTGGAACGACCGGCAATACGTCAGGAAGTGGAGCGACTGGTAGTACGGCTGGTAAAGGAGCGACCAGCAATACATCGACTAAATCAGCTAAAAAACAGTAAAGATCTTCCTACCTGTCGCCAAAAACGTCAGGTTGGATAAGTACGAGCGGCCATAATAGGTCCCGGCAGATCGTTTCCTTGCCAAGTCTATAGCTTAAGTACGTGTTACAAGCTGCAATGGGTTAATGGAAGCTTTGTATGTAAATGCGTGGATGCCAAACATTCAGCCCTTTCGTCCGGCCGTTGCCTTTAAGGGCCTTTCCGAAGAATCGTATTCACTGGAAACGTCGTTAATGCGGATGGGCAAGGATTATGCGCAAATTGAACCTCTCCGTAAACGATTTCAAAAGTGAATGATGACTGATATAATTGATAAGTCATTTATAGGAGGCCCCTGCTTTCTAAAGAGCTTAGGGATATCCTTCTTTTTGTTAGCCTAACAACCTGAAAATTCTTTACCTTCAATACCAACAACCTGCTTCCTGGATCGACAATAGATTTCTCACACTCACGTCCTTGACGTGAGTTAGATACTACTATATCATGAAATTAGGTTACGCCCGTGTCTCTACACAAGATCAAAATCTGGCGCTTCAGCTAGATGCCCTTAATGCAGCAGGTTGCGCAAAAATCTATCAGAAAAAAGCCAGTGGGTCTAAAACCGAACGCCCTGAATTAAACAGGTTACTCGAAATCATCCGGGAGGGAGACACCTTGATGATTTGGAAGCTAGATCGACTGGGCCGTTCCCTGAATCACTTGATCGAGATTGTTACTCAGCTCGAAGGGCAACACGTTGGGTTAGTCAGTTTAAATGACCCGATTGACACCACGACGGCGCAAGGTCGGCTCGTTTTTCACATTTTTGCCAGTCTAGCCGAGTTTGAAAGGGAAGTAATTCGGGAGCGTACTTTGGCGGGTTTGGCCTCCGCCCGTCGACGAGGTCAGCTTTTAGGTCGTCGAAAAGGGCTATCCAAAGCTGGTGAGCAGAAAGCCCGCCTTGGTGAAAGTCTCTACAAAGAAGCCAAGTACCCAGTTGAACAAATTGCCCGCGAGTTACACATCTCTAAAACTACCCTGTATAAATATCTCCGTTTACGCGGGGTCGAAATTGGCGCTTCGATTTAAATCCAGACTACCACAACATAGAAAATTGTAGTTGTGGCCTATTTAACATTTATTAAACGAACGTGGCTGTTGCACAACTCTGGTTCCCACATCGATTTTTCAGCGTCTGAATAGGAAAATAAGATTTTCTACCATCGTCTGTCCTTCTTAGTTGAGAAAAAGCACACCAAAGCCCAGACAAGTGTCTTGAGAAGACAATGACCATTCCACCTTTAGGGCTATGGCCTGGCCCAGAGTGGACTGGGTGGTGAACTTCATATACTTCTTCAGGTTGAAGGCAATAGCCGCCATCAGCATCACTTTGTGAGCCCCAGCCTTACCCCGTACATTCACCTTCCGTAACCCATTGTACTCTACCAGACTACCTAAGACGGGTTCCACCGTTCGTTGGCGAAGCCGTTTCATGCGTTTGCCCCGCCGACTTTGCTGGCGCTCCAGGGCTCGACGGTAGAAGGGATCATAGGCCGTTCGGATAATTTGTCGGCATTGCCGCGGTGGCGGACCACCTCTTGGGAACACAGGTGGCTTTGAGCGGACACTGTTGGCAGGCTTGGTAATCTGCCCGATAGATCTTCAACAAACTGGTGTCGGCATAGGTGGCAAAGGTCTTGAAAGGCAATCGCTTGCCGGCTGAACACGTAAAGTGATCCTCCTCAGAATCATAGGAAAAGCCTTCGATCTGGGGCTTATAGTGGCCGAAGACAGGTATCCAGCCTGTGATTTTCCACCCTTCCAACAAGGCGTAGTTACTACCGTTTGAATAACCGCCCCGGCCTTTAGGTTTGAGGGCTGGTAAGAAACCAAGATTTAGGTAGCTTGCCAGACAGACAACCGAGCGGGCTTCCCTAGCGTCTCCGGCCAGGCTCGCAACCTATGGGCCGAACGGTCCGCCGTCGCGGTCAGGTCCCGCTCGGTCTTTCTTACTTAACCGCATCGGCGGTCCGACTCGAATAGAAATTAGGGTGTTGTGACCCATTAGCAAGCGGGGCGCCCCGTGGCGTAACGAGTGATGAGTAAGCTGTCTGATTGTTGAACCCTAAAAGTAAACACTTCAATGGACATTCGCCATTTCATTGGTATTGATCGGGGCCGCCCGTGCGGTTTCTAAGAACACTCTTGACTGGGCTGTTTATGCCAATAAAGGCATCATCTGGCAAACCCAATCGGAAAATTCACCCGTGGCCATTCGGGCAATTATCAAACAACTCCTGGCTTTGCCCAACTTCCAGATCGCAAACTGTGTGGTCTGCATGGAACATACTGGACTTTACAACGCACATGCCCTGGAGGTGCTTTTTCAGGCTCAATTACCAATTTGGCTGGAAGCTTCCCTGCATATTAAACAAGCTGGCGGACTGCAACGAGGAAAGTCAGACAACGTTGATGCTCAGCGCATTGCTGAGTACGCTTATCGCTTTCAAGACCGGACTCGGCTCTGGAAGCCTGCTCGACCCGTCATGAAAAAACTGGCTGAATTTACTCGACTTCGTCAGCGTCTGCAAGGTATGATCAGCCAGTTGAAAGTGCCTCTGAATGAGCAAAAACGATTTGGCGACAGAGCCCTGACTACCCAACTCTAGCTAGCTAGCGTAGTCCAAAAAGTACAAGATGTCTAATCGGAGTTGACAGCAGCGAATAATAGCCCGATCCGACGTAAGGTTTTCCAAATGCCCCACCAGCATTAATTTGAAGAAAACAACCGGATCAATCGATTGTCGCCCGCATTTGCCGTAGAAGGGCTGGACAACTTGATATAGAAAGGATAAATCAATGGCGTGTTTTAAGCGTCGATATAGATTCTGCTGGGGTACACATTGGTCGAGTAGCAGAGGATGGCCTTGTTTTGGAGCGGGGTGTTTTGTTCCTACCATACGTCAAGATAGGCATCTTCCTCAACATAAGGCTATTAGCGTTGTGCAACAGTCACGGAGGTTTTTCTGAACGGCGGTCAGGTAAGAAGAGAGTGGTCAAAAACAATCGTTTTTACGTTCAGTAAAACAGCTCAGTTTATTAGTTCACAGTTTCGGCTCGCTCGAACCTTTTTGTGAACGATTTCAGGATTAAAGACAGTTGGACAATCATTTCAATTATTTATTGCCGACATACCCTTCTAAAGCGTTTAGTAGTATCTCGGTTAGAAGAGCACCACGTTGGGTTAGTTAGTCTGAACGACCCCATCGACCCGTGAGTGGCACATCTCTAAAAACACCCTATACAAATACCTTCGCCTACGCGGGGTCGAAATTGGTGCTTCAGTTGAAATCCCAGTTGCCACAACTTAGAAAAATGCAGGTGTACGGAATTTAACATTTATTAAATGAACATCCTAGATATGTAAAAGCTATCAACGTATCAAGTAGATGGCTTGGCAGACCCTGATTGACAGTAAGTGAGCACCACCCGTACCTTGGCTCTAGGGACTAGTTCAGCTCGAGCAATAGATCAAACAAAGCCTACTCGCGAAGGTTATAGCCCATGAACGCGCTACTTGGTGCTTACCCCACTCTGACTGATTCTATGTCTTCCTCTTCGATTAATAAAGTAAGCCCTCAAGGCCTATTAATTGCCATCGGCATTGTCTTTGGTGATATTGGTACCTCGCCATTATACGTCCTGGCGGCCGTCGTGCGCGGGCACCAACTTACCGAAACGCTCGTCCTAGGTACGCTGTCCTGCATCTTCTGGACCCTCACCATACAGACCACCATCAAGTACGTCCTGATCACCCTTCAAGCCGATAACAAAGGCGAAGGGGGCATCTTTTCCCTCTACGCGTTGGTCCACCGATTCTCGGGTCGATGGCTGCTGATTCCCGCTATCGTCGGGGGAGCCTTTCTCCTGGCGGATGGCCTTATTACACCTCCCATCTCCGTCTCCTCCGCCATCGAAGGCCTACTGATCTTCGATCCAAAACTAGAAACCGAGCCCATTGTCATTGGCATTCTGATTGGCTTATTTGTCATCCAGCAGTTCGGTACGCAACTGTTAGGCAAACTCTTCGGGCCGGTTATGCTGGTTTGGTTTACATTCATCGGCTTCATTGGCTTTTTAGCCCTGTTGGCCCACCCCTCGGTACTACTTGCCCTCAACCCCCTTTACGCCTTCCGGTTACTAACTCAGTATCCGGGTGGATTCTGGTTACTGGGTGGGGTGTTCCTCTGTACCACCGGGGCCGAAGCCCTCTACTCGGACATGGGCCACTGCGGTCGAGACAACATCCGGGTGAGTTGGATTTACGTTAAACTAACCCTATTACTCTCTTACGCGGGTCAGACTGCTTATCTGATGAATCACTTGGGGAAACAAGTAGGGGAGACCAGCCCATTTTACAGCATTGTGCCCGCTCCACTGACGATTTTCAGCATTATTTTAGCGACCCTGGCCACCATCATCGCTTCTCAAGCCCTCATTAGCGGTGCCTTTACCCTGGTGGGCGAAGCGATGCGGCTTAACTTCTGGCCCCGTCAGCGCGTAGCTTACCCTTCCGACGAGAGGGGGCAGCTCTACGTCCCCTTTGTCAACTGGGGGTTGATGATTGGCTGCATTCTGATCGTCTTGCATTTTAAGGAATCCAAAAATATGGAAGCGGCTTATGGCTTAGCGGTCACGCTGACGATGCTCATGTCTACGGTGCTGATTAATGCCTATCTGCGCATGAAACAGACTAATCCCATACTGAGTACGCTGATTACGGCCCTATTTTTGGTTGTAGAAACTACTTTTTTGATAGCTAATATGGTTAAGGTTGAAGAAGGAGGCTGGATTTCGATTACCCTAGGGCTCCTACTAATGGGCATGATGGTCTTCTGGTATCAAGGCGAAACCATTACCCATGAGTTCATTCATTATGACACCCTGCCAGGTAACCTCCCCGTACTCAAAACCCTCAGTAATGACCTGAGCGTTCCTAAGTTTGCCACGCATTTGGTCTACTTGACTTCAGCGGATGACTACCAAAAGATTGAAGCTGAAACCTTGTTCTCGATTCTAAACCGAGCCCCCAAACGGGCCGACATCTATTGGTTCATCCATCTGTGTGTGCAGGATGAGCCCTATGGTATGCGCTACAAGGTAGATACCCTCGCGGCCGAAGATGTATATTTTGTTACCTTTTACTTGGGCTTCCGCGTCGAGCCCCGGCTGAATTTTCTATTTCGGCAAGTAGTGCTGGACATGGTCGCTGATAAAGAAGTAACCATTGACACCCCCTATCGCTCGTTGAATGTCCACCGAATTGCGGGGGATTTTCGATTTGTGCTCTTCAAGCGCTTTTTGTCCTATGATAATGAGCTAAGTACTTACCAAAAGCTGATCATGCGGGGTTACTTGTTGTTGAAGCGGATTGCCTTATCCACCAAGGAATCGTACGGTTTAGACACGAGCAACGTCGTGACCGAGGCGGTGCCGCTAGTATTGAGCCCCATCAAACGGTTGGATTTAGAGCGTCTCCCATCCGAGCTGAGCCATCCCTTCTCCCCACCAGCTTAAAGTTAGAATCATCCAAATGGTTCAAATACTATATGTATTCATTAATTCAAATACAGAGTTCAAATAGCTAGTACTTCGAGAGTCTCTTTGTCCATCATTCACGACTCGGGTTTAGCTATTTAGATCGTCTCTACAACTCTTAAACGACCGTTTAAGCCGTGTCATTCAGCAGAATGAACCCATTTTTACGGGTAATCGTGTTCAGGCAACATAAAACAATGAATTCAGAAGAGACTATATTAGCAATTCAGCAACTAGCCTATGACGCGGCTAACAGGCCCAGGTGAAAGGCGTAGCGGGCAATGTTCGACGAGCGGCCTAAATCGAGCACAACCCACGGGCCACGTCCATGATCGCTAGGCCGGACGAAACGCGGTGGCCAAAGACCGGTATGCTTCGGCCAAACAAGGTCCGTCTCAACTCAAGGCGCTCCGGCGAGAAGTCAGGCGACTCAGGGACCAGCTAGCTGCACAGACCGATCGGTTTGCCGCCCAGACCGTAGTGATCAAGGTGGTCAAGGAAACCAGGGATTTCCTCCTGTATGGGGGGCGTCGGTATAAACGGGGTTCCCTGGTGAGCCAGATGGGGCTGGGCGTTCACCTGGATCCCGGCGTTGGCCTGTTTATGACTGACAACCGGATCCTGAGTCCAGAAGACGTCTCCAGGAATAGTTATTTTGAATACCTACTCCAAACGTAGCGGCCGACAACGCCCGGGTTCATTTTTCGGATGCCTACAGCGCATGAAGTGTCGATTGACCCATGGCTTTCGGAGCGCACCTGGCCGTTAATCGAGCAGCGGAACCCATTTGGGGAGTGAGGAGAAACAGTGCCCGTTTTGTGGGCTTGCTGGCTACAAAACGGGGCCTCCTCGGAAAGACCTAGGGCTGTGCCGTTATGGCGCTGGCCCACCCGCCTAGGCCTGGCCATTTCCGGTGGGCCAGCGCCAAAAACCCGGTCAACGGGCTAATTGGCCCCAAAACGCCCGTACCAATTCGTCTTTTGACGCGTAGGCCAGGGGTAGATGGTACCCAAAGCGCCAAGCCAGCCCCTGTCGGTTCGTCCCCTCGCCCCGTGTTTTACGGGCTAGACCGCCCCTGGCCCCTTTTTGGGTATATTTCCCTGTCGTCT
Source organism: Spirosoma pollinicola (assembly GCF_002831565.1). Classification (NCBI taxonomy): domain Bacteria; kingdom Pseudomonadati; phylum Bacteroidota; class Cytophagia; order Cytophagales; family Cytophagaceae; genus Spirosoma; species Spirosoma pollinicola. Next base: position 8,565,299 of record NZ_CP025096.1, read on the forward strand.
GGGGGTGGTTTACCCGTTGTTGAAGATAGCCGATACGATTTGTCGATATATGGGGTAATACCGGGGGGGGTATTACCTCTCCACAGCGTTTAAAACAGGTATTAATTTTTAGTAGCGTATATCTATTGCGGTATTACCGTACGGTAACGTTTCTGACACCAACGGCCAAGGCTGGAGTGCTCAAGGGGACAGCTCGCTCGACAGGTCTGTCTGAATGAGCCGATCAACTTGCTGGCCAGCCAACGCAGCGAGTAGATTAGACGAGCAAAAAACACGGCAAAAACTGCCCCCGTTATTGGCAGACCGCCAATCGGCTCCCACCCGTCCTGTAGGGTGGTGATCATCAACGGCCCGCCCCCTGGAAAATGGTGAAGACGGCTGGCCCGTTTGCGGGATTACAAGCCGGCAGCCAGTTTTTTGGGTAGTTGTTGGCCCCCCTGCCAACGACCTGGTGTGGGGTTGCCGGTAGGGCCACCCCACACCAGGTCGCGGTCCCGTTGGGTATAGAATGTTGACGCCAGGCTTTAGATAATCATCAGGGAGATGATGCCACAAAAAAGTAGATTAGCATGGCCAGTCTGCCTGTGCTCATCTGCGACAGATCGTCGTTGACAGGTGGTAAAACAGACCCGCTAATCAAGCGTCCCGTTTACCCAGCCGCTAGCTGACTATTACCTCGTCTCCTGCAGGAGCGTTTTTAATAGCTGTCAAATTCTATACGTAGCAGACGCAGAATAGTCGTAGCTACTTAGTGTTTTCACGCCATTTCTCGTATACCTTCTTAAAGTCAGCCACGTAGAACTCTGTATACCCGCAATTGCCGCAAACAGCCGTTTGAAGGGGAAAAAGGGTAGGTAAATTAAGCCCTAGTATTGAGCGTTCAGGGTCCACCGCCACTTTGATCGAATCGCCAGGGTATCCTCTGGTTTCGAGGGGATAGGCTACCTGATCTGAGTTGCACTTAGGGCATGCTTTTGACTCTTTCGTAGAAATTAATTTTGTCGCTCTAAAGAGAAGTTCTTGGATTAATTTATTTACATAAAGATAGTAGCTGTTGCAAAAGTCTCGAAGACTATCGGTAAGCCCCGAAAAGGGATAGTTTATCGGGCTCCCCAAATGTTGGACAGTTTTTTGGCTAATTAAGCGGTTACTAGTCGGCTGATAAATTATATTTTTCTACCTTTCTACTCAATATACCATTGCGCTGGCGTTTAGTAATCCAATGACTGGTGATTGCATTGATAAGTATACAATTGAAAGTACTTGGTTAAACCTCGATGTAGCGTTAATCCATCTGGATAGGCATATAAATATACGTGCTCATATTTAACCGTCCGCCACAACCGCTCGGCAAAAATATTGTCCAAAGTTCGGCCTTCAGAATCCATACTGATTTGGATTTGAGCGGCTTTCAAGGGCGCCAGAAAGCGTGGACTAGTAAACTGGCTCCCTTGATCAGTATTAAAAATTCGGGGGCTTCCCCACCGATCAAGTACTTCTTGTAAAACATCAAGACAGAAATCAACTAATAGAGTATTCGATAGCTGCCAACTCAACACAAACCGACTGTGCCACCGGGACACCGGAGCGTTCAATAACTGCACATAAATAGAGAAATCCGGTCGCCATCGGAATATAGGTGATGTCGGTGGACCAAACATGATTTCAGGCTTAAATAGGTCCCCCTCGCAATAGATAGGGGTAGATTTGATGGCCTTCGGCTAGTTTCGATAAATTGGGTTTGGGATAGACCGCTTCCAGCCCCATTAAGCGTATCAAACGACGTATCCGCTTAATGTTGAGAGGTTCCTCAGGCTTGGTTAACTCTTGATGCATGCGCCGAACGCCCAGCTCAGGCCGGTCGGTAAAGAGTTTATCGATCCGTTCCATTAATGCCAGATTTTCAGCCGATTCACCAACGGGCTGATAGTAATAGATGGACCGGGCCAAATCCAATAACTTGCATTGTTGACGAATACTCAATTCAGGATGAGCGTGGTCAATTAACCGGCGTCAATCTCCAACTAATTCGCCCGTAAATTTTTTTGAGGAAATCGTTTTCCACCGCTCCGGCGGCCCACCTTGAGCTGGCCAATCTGTTGAAATAAAGGCGCTTCGAGCTCTTTTCGATCTTGAACGGACAAGCCTGAACTCGTCTGACCATTGAACAGATTGGGCAAACCCTCTAAAGCCTGCTGTTTCCAGGTCGTAATCTGCGTGGCATGCCAGATTATAGAACAAAATTAACCACTCACTAAAATCTTGGTAGTTTGATCTTTGAATGTCGCTACCTTTTATTGATTGGTCAAATTTTAACGGCTGAAACATGAAAACGACCTCCACGACTCTATGTTACCTTTCATTGGTGGCTGGCTTGGTCATCGAGGCCGGTTCGGTCAGTGCCCAGTCAAAAGAACCCTTCCCAGCCCCCATTGCCTTTACATTTCAGATAGGTGGATACAGTAGTGGCCCTACCAGCGCAATTCGAGAACTTATGGAGGCCAACGGGTTGGGCGGTCCAGCCTTTTTATTTGGAACGTATCCCATCGCACAGATCCTACCTAACTTGGCGCTGCATACCGAATTTTTCTGGTCCCGTTCTAGTCTGGCCGGTAAGATGAGTCTTGCCAGGGGACGCATTGCGGGAACACACGATGCCTTAGTGCGGTGGCGCGCCATTTCGTTTGCTCCGCTTTACAGCTATTACTCCCGGCAACGCACCACACGTATCAGCCTTGGCCCCTCTATTCAATGGATTCAGACTGAAGCAGGAACAGACCCCTCCACTACAACTGCCCAATTCATCAAAGTGACCCGTGTAGTGCCAGGTTTGGTAGTAGAGGCAGGGGTGCGGTTTCCAGCTCAAAAACCGTTTTTTGTTGAGTTAAGCGGACAGTATGAAGCCGCCTTTGACCAGCTACACAACGAATTACGTTTTCCCTTCAATGGAGTAAGTCGGGTGGTGCCCTACGACCTTGCTTTCAATCGGTTCATATTTACTATAGGATTGGGGTTTCGATTGACTACCGGTAAGTAATCTAAGCTTAATGAAGTTTATACCGTTAGATTTCATTTATCTGCTCTACACCATTATAACCAAGGTTTTATTACGAAGTCGTAGTGGTGGATTGTCGGCGTTCGCCAGGTCGAAGATGAGTTGAGCGGCTTTGGCCGGGTCACCTTCCTGCTTGCCGTCAACGCTTTTGATTTGCTCCCGAAACTCACCGGCGGTCGGCCAGTAATCGTCGATGATCGTGCTGGCTACCCCTAGTCCAGTTCCGGCAAAGTTCGTTCGGAAAGGACCCGGCTCCACAATCGTTACCCGGACCCCAAGGGGAGCCACTTCCTGCGCCAGGGCTTCGCTGAAGCCTTCCAGCGCAAACCTACTGGCACTATAAATACCGAAACCGGCGAACGCTTTTAGTCCGCTATGCGATGAAATCTGAATAATGTGTCCACTGCGCTGCTGTCTCAGAACGGGCAAAAAGGCCTGGGTCAGTTTTAAGGGCCCAAAGAAATTGGTGTCAAAAACGGTTTTCACTTCGGCCATGCTGGTTTCCTCAATGCCCCCGCAAAACCAATCCCGGCGTTATTCACCAGAACATCGATCCGGTTAAAGCGGGCAATGGCTTTTTTGACAACCTCGTCAATTTGCCCGGGTTGCGTTAAATCCAGGGCATAAGCAAACGCGTTGCCGGGGTGGTGGCGTTAAATGCATCGGCCTGGTGCTGATACCGGAACGTTCCTAGAACATACACATCTTTTCCAGAATGGCCTGCGCTAAAGCCTGACCTAAACCACTGGAAATACCCGTAATAAACCATATCTTCTGCTGCATATCATTTCATTGATTTGACTAAACAGCCAATTGCCCTTACTTGGCGACAGTTGACTGGCAGAGTACTTACGCAAAATACCGTTCACGGATAATCTGACCATCCTGCCAGTCCTGGATGGTCACTTCCACCACATTTAACGGCCCTTGCATGGTGTCAAGATCAATAGACCAGACAATAAAGCTGCGGTTACTCTTGATTACCGTTGCTAGGGCGCTAAAATCCCGCACTTGCCGAATATTCGCGAGTTGTTCGTGACCGAGCTTTTCGATCAGTACTTTACCCTGATGGGTTATCCCATCTAAATCAGTTTTTTCAATGTCGTTATGGTAAAACTTTTCAAAGGCATCCATGGGCTTCCCTTTGGCAACCAGCGCCACGAGTTCATCTACGGCGGCTGTGATTTGTGCTTCCGTCATCATACGAGTTGTGTATTTAAAGTACGATGCAAAGGTGCACCCGCTATAAGCCGGGCTGGTAGTACGAAAAGGACCTTATTCGGTATTATTCGGAGATTACTCCCTGATAACCAGTACAAGGTGAATTAACTCAAAACACCCTGACTGTGTGTTCACACAGTCTGAGTAGTTTTGACGAGTGTCCTAATTATATGCCAACGCTAACCAAAAGTGAGTGGTAAATAAATTTTGTATTACTGCGTATGCAACCTATCTTCCCCACCTATTCCATCGGTCACTTCATTAACCAGCCCGGCAACCACACCGAGTTTGAAATAACTCAGTTTGGCCAGATGGATGTCCCGGACGTTGAGGATCCGCACAAACATACGTTCTATGAAATTATCTGGATCGACTCGGGGGAAAGTAAACAGACCATTGACTACACCGAGTATGCGTTGACGCCACAGTCGTTGTTTTTTATTTCGCCCGGACAGCTTCACTTTTTCGAAGAGTGGGAGCACCTAGCCGGTGGCAGCATCCTGTTTACCGAGGACTTTTTTCTGCTCAACTATCAGAACAAAGACAGGTTATTTGAGCTCATCTTTTTAGACAACGTTCATACCAACGCCTGTATTCGTCCAGACGAGGAAAGCTACGCGGCTATAAGACACACAATCAACTTGATTTTAGTCGAACGCCATCATACAGATTCCTCGTTGGCCATTTGCCAATCACTCCTGCATATCCTGCTGCAACAAATTCAGCGCTCTATTAATAATCAGAGTGGACAACGAATATCAAAAAGATACCTGATCGTCTACAAAAAGTTCAAGTGTTTACTGGATAGGCATTTCGCCAGAAATATCACGGCTAACGCCTACGCGGCTATGCTACATATAACGCAGCACCAACTAAATTTTATTACCAAACACGTAACCGGCAAAACGGCCACCGCAGTCATTCGGGCGCGTAGTATACTGGAAGCTAAACGTTTGTTGACGTTTACCGATCTAACCATTCTGGAAGTTGCTTCCCAGCTTAACTACTTCGATAGCTCCTACTTCGCCAAAATTTTTAGGGCGGAACTAGGCCTCTCACCTAACGAATTCAGAGCCGCCAGTCAGAAAAGGTAATATATACTGGTAGATCTACTCCGGCGCGTCTTACAGCACAATCTCCGAATTAGGCAGCATAAGGTCATTTTCATAATCTGTTTTAACTGTCAAGTAGGGGCAAAATCGTATGTGACGGCTTGTGGTTGACAGAAATTAAAAAGTTAGTGTCTCATAAAAATGCTCCTATGCGAGACACGTGAGCTTGCATGCGTCTGCTTCTTTTTTGCTTACCTACTCGCAGCCAATTGCCATGACCGGCATCAAAAGCTGGTCACCTACCGCTTTAAAGGCCTCAAACGCCTTTTTCACGGCAACCTACTTGGATTAACAAACCTGCCCGCACCAAATCGTTTACACCTGAAGTACCCAAAATAAAAAATGAGCCAGGAGTTTACCAAACAACTGTTCGATTTTAAGGGCAAACTCAACCTCTTTCACAGGGTGTTGCATCACTTTAGGGGCAGTGACAAGGGTGGGCAGCATGGTCACCCCTTCCGGTTCACCACTAATAGCTTAAAAGGCGGCTGACCGTCCGTTAGAAGAAGGTCTAAAAAAGGGACGCCCACTCTAACCATAGAATGGGCGTATAAAGAAATACACGCACTGACAAACTCATTTCAGACCGTCATCCGCGGCATAACGGTTTATGATTTGATCGAGTTACGGATACGCTTAGCCAAAAAGCTAGACGGTGATTCCCTGCGTAAAGAACAACAGGACGTTGTCGTGGCTGTAGTTTTGGTGCACGGGCTTGTTTGCATCAGCGTCGCCAGCCACAAAATTGTAGGTGCCTGGATAGTTGGCATCTTGGGAATCCTCTACGCTTCCGGCCAACGTACTGCCAGCCATCAGGCCATAACCAGTCAGGCTAAATGTAAAGGCATTCGTCGTCTCATCAACAACAGTTACCTCCGAAACTAAATACCCCCCTTCTTCCGTCTCCATTAGGGGTTGCTGGGATGTCAATTGTGCTTGTAAAAACTCGTAGGGCGTTTGCATATTGTTTTTTCTATAACAACTCAGGCGACACGCTCACTGTTCATGAACTTTGTAGGGGGCCACTGTTAAGGCCAAAAGACGATCGGTTTTTGGTGAGTAACGCTTTAGATAAGCCGGGTTGTTATGGCAAAAGCAACAGGTGTTTTTGAAGCGACAAAGCCGCCTTCGCAAGGCGACGAATAGCGTGCTGGAGTTGGGCTACCGAGTATACTGCACCAAGTAGTTTTTACGATCAACCTGACCACAGGTCGGGCTGCCCCGCCGATTCCGTCAACTCCAGAGCGTATACTACGGATAGTGTTGGACAGATATTAAAAAGTTAGTATCTCGCAAAAAGGCTCCATTCGTATTACACGGAATTAAAGGCAAGTGACGGATTTTGTACAAAATGGCAAAACTACCCCACATTCAGAAACGAAAAGATAGTCAATTGTCACTCCTTGAACGTGTCATCACGCGTACCAGTGCTACTGATTATACTAAGTATGTACATTTATAAAATAGAAGAAATACGTGTATTGACGATGTATATACGTTATATTCATTGTCAACACATAACTATTTTTATTTACATAAGAGTTTCTGCCACAGCACATTATAAACAAATTAAATAATATATACGTCTGTTATTAAAACGAGATTAATGCGTAATATGCTTGGGTATGCAACCTGCCTTAGTATGATACAGCCCTACTCGTTCTTCATTCTTCGCCGACCAACATATTCTATTCAATTCTTACACCAGTTATATAACCAGTTAGATACCCAGCCACTGGAAGCTGTGCTGAGAGTCTGGTATTCCGACCCATTTGCCCAGCAGGCCATTTACGTAGCGTCGCAACCGCTGTATGAACGCTGTCAGCGATGGCTGGCGAACGAGCCTGTATCGGAACAAAAAAAGCTGATGGCCACCCTGTACAAATATCTGATTCGGATGTGTACCCGTTGCACGCCCTATGGGTTGTTTGCCGGGTGTGCGGTAGGTACCATCGGCGATAAAACCATTCTCCGGCCGGTCAGTCAGGTGCAGCATCCATACGCGCGGCCTAGCATGGAATCGCTGATTCTCCTTAAAGAGCATCTGGTAGACCGGGTATCGGTGCGTAATGCCATACGGGTCTATCCGAATTCTACCCTGTACCCGGTCGGCGATACGCTGCGGTATGTCGAGCAACAGCGGGAAGACCAGCAGCGCCAGTACTTTGTTAGTTCCGTTACCGTCGACGATTACCTGACGGCGTTGCTGGCCGAAGCCCAAAACGGGGTTACAATTCAGGAACTGGCCGACCTGCTGGTTCGTTACGGGGCCGAGGCCGATGACGCGCAGGAGTACCTGCAGCAGTTGCTCGACAGTCAATTGCTGATTCACGAAATAGAACCAACGGGAACCGGAATCTCCTACCTGAGCAATTTGCTCAGCCAGCTGTCGGAGTTGCCCAGTATGAACGAGTTCGTGACGTCGATGCGTCAACTACAGCCAGCCCCTCATCTGTCCCCGGACCCGATTACCCTGTATACGGCTACGCGTGAGTTCTTTCAAAAGCAGGACATCCCGCTTGCCGGAACCGATCCGGTTCAGGTCGATACGTTTTATCCGGACGATACGTATCAGGTTAGCAAACAGGTTATTCGAACACTTCAGAAGCAGTTTGAAGCGCTGCTGGTATTGAACCAATCCTATCAATCGCCCGATTTTGCCGAATTCAAACGTCGTTTCTACGATCGGTATGAACACGAAGAAATCTCACTGGCCTACGCCCTGGATCAGGAGTGCGGGGTCGGCTATGGTGGTCAGTCGACGCTGGGCGTTGGGTATGCTCCACTGATTGACAGTTTATCGCTCCCCGGCGCAGAAACCGACCAGACCCCGCCGGACTGGAACTGGTGGCAAACGTTTGTGCTGAGTAAATTTGCCAACGCATTACGCGAAAACCGACCAGAAATAGAACTGACGGATGCCGACCTGAACCACATCCGGCAGCACGCACAGCCCAACCCGCTACCCAGCAGTTTTTACCTGTTCGGTACGCTGCTGGCTACTGATGAAGCTGCCCTCGACCGGGGTGATTTTCGGTTTAATTTACTGTCCAGTCAGGGGCCTTCTGCCATAAATCTGATGACCCGCTTTTGCGACGGTAACCCGATACTATCTGAACAGGTGCGTGAGTGCGCGTTCGACGAAGAAGAGTATCATCCAGACGTTATTCTGGCCGAAATTGTCCATTTTCCTGAGTCGAGAACGGGTAATATTCTCACCCGGCCGTCATTGTATTCCTACGAAATTCCGTATATGGGTCGGTCGTCGGTGCCTGCGTCGCATCAGATTCCCCTGACGGATTTGTTTATTTCCATTCACGACGAGAAATTGGTTCTCCGGTCGAAACGGCTCAACAAACGGGTGATTCCCCGGCTGTCAAATGCACACAATTTTCAACATGGATTACCCATTTACCGGTTTCTGTGTGACCTTCAATACCAAGATTCATACCTGAATGTCCGCTGGAACTGGGGGCAGCTCAATCAGCAGACGTATCTGCCCAGGGTGCGCTACCGCAATATGATTCTTAGCCGGGCTACCTGGCTCCTCAAGCGGGACGAACTGCCCATGAACCGCACCGCAGACTGGCCTGCCCTACTGGCGGCCAAGGGCATTCCAACGCAGTTTGTTATTACGGTTGCCGATAATGAATTACTGATTAACACTCAGGTGACTGAATCGCTGCACTTACTTGAGCAGGATCTACGCAAGAATCTGACGATCCGGATCACCGAGTTTCTTTCGGTGGCCGAACAGTGTCCGCTTCAGCAGGACGAACACCGGTTCACGCATGAGTTGATTCTTCCATTTCGGAACATGAGTGCACCGGTTATGAAGCCGCTGGTTAGTCAGGAACGTGAGCGTCCGCAGCGCCGATTCTCTGTCGGCAGTGAGTGGCTGTACCTCAAAATTTACACTGGCGAAAAAGTAGCCGATACCCTGCTCGTTCACGACATTTATCCGATCGTTCAACAGTTACTCAGTACCCAGATCATCAACCAGTTTCACTTCGTTCGGTATAAGGACATCGACCCGCACCTACGGCTGCGTTTCCGGGGCAATCCACATGTCGAGTTCTACCATTACGTAATTCGGGCAATTGAGCGATCCTTACACGTACACATCCAGCGGGGCGAGGTGCACAAGATTCAGACCGACACCTACCAGCGCGAACTCGAACGGTATGGCCTGGAACAGATTGACCTGTGCGAGAATCTATTTTACCACGATAGTGTATCGACGCTTCAGTTTCTGGCCCAGACAGGAGACATTTTCGACGAGAATCTGCGCTTCGGCTTTGCCATTCATAAAATCGACGCCATTCTGAATAGCATGACGCGCACATCCGAACAGCGGCTTAAGCTGATGAACGAGATGAAAGAACGTTTTTTCGACGAATTTAAAGGTGATTCAATCCTTCGTCAGCAGTTGAACGAGCAGTACCGCTCGTACCGAACCCTGCTGGAACACGCCCTGAACCGACCTTTTCCGCTACTAAACGGGCAGGAAAACTGGACCGACCAGCAGGCGGCTCTGCTTCGGCAACTAAGCGACCAAACCCCGGACGATGTTCAGCTTTATTCCATTGCGGGCAGCCTTATCCACATGGTGGTGAACCGGTTATTCCCCTCGAAGCAGCGGGCATACGAATTGGTCCTTTACCATTGCTTAGCCAAGTATTACGACTCCGTCCGGGCCCGTCAGCAGACAAGTAACGAGAAAAGTACTGCCTAACGAATGCCGTATGCCCAAACGTTATAATGTATACGTTAAAAGGCTAAAGTAGTTGTATGGATTATTGAAGGACGATGATTTAGTACGCAAATTTGATACAGACAACAGCCGGAAGGATTCTTCTAAAAGGCGTTCAATCAAACTAGCTAACACGTTCTACAACTATGAAAACACGTCCTCTTCACCCACTTGCCAATGAGATCAGAGCCATTGGGCGCACGATTAATACCGACGACCTGCTCGATCAGGACGACTTGTACGATAATAACTGGAGCATATCAGCCAATGACCTGTTTGGCGACTTTAACTTTTCGGATTTAGATTCCTATACCGATCAGGATTTGGCTGCCTGATCAAACCATCTGAATCTCTTCGGACCCCGAAAGAGTCAATTCTCTTGTTATTCACCCTGCTAAACGTCCGCAAAAAATGGTTTACGATCCCTTCCGGTCGCGCACTGCGCGACCGGAATTCGTTTGAGGTAACATGACACCATTTTAATTATTCGTGGGCCACTTTTTGCCATTAATGGGTGAATCTAGTTTTTCTAAAAAAGCCCTACCCTGTTAAACCAATGTTACGGGTAGATAGCTATTTATCTTATTCCCGCCCAATTTATTCCTGTACACTATACTTAAAACCCAAACAAGTAAAAGAAATGACAATACACCGATTTTATATACATTCGAATCAGAGAAAAAATTATTAAGCGAGTGAATAGCCGAAACCGCGAGTAGACAATTTGTTTTTTCTGCTATAAAACCCAACGCCCAGCTTCCAGCAAATAATATCAGAAAAAAAGTCAGATTCGACAGACTCATCTCAAAATTTAAATGCCAGGCAAACCATAAAACAGTTATTAATGTAATCCGGACAAATTTTGGCAGAGAAACCAATGCCTGCTGTAAAAATCCACGCCAGCCAATCTCTTCAAATAACCCATACACCAGAATTGTAATAACGGCAACTCTCGGCAACGTACTCGTTGAAAAATAGGCAGTTGTCTCAATCAGAATAACAGGCAATAACCAATAAATGGCTAATGGCACAAAGAAATTTTTGAAGTCGCCCTTAAGGGTCATTACGGGTTTAATCTGAAAAAACCTGAACGCCACCAGTGCGCCAATGGTTGGTCCGATAGCTTGTAAAATTACTTTTATAAAGGTGTTATCAATGCCTGACAGGAGTTGAGTTTTGTTTGTCAAATACCTGATTAGAACGGCAATCACGTAGAAAACGGAGACTGCCAGGAATATTTTTCGGTCGTTAACCTTTCCGGGAATTTCATTTTGTGAAGTCATGACGCGTCTATTCATTAAGTTTTTGAGAATTAGTTGAGTAAGTAAGCTAATTTATTAAACACAGAGGCCCAGAGAACACAGAGACATAAAATATTGAAAATGAATTAATTAAAACTTTGTGTTTTCTATGTCTCTGTGTTTAATAATGCATTTTAATTCTGCTCAATTACTTAAGTAATCACGCAGAATTAAACTTCACTTTATTTCGATTCACTAACCCGTCAAAACAGATCCGATATTCTTGACCAAATAAACGAATGATAGCAAAAACGGCCTTTTTCAGACGACTCCATGAACTGTAATGGAGCTTCTGCAACCACCGATACTTTAGGAACCGCCACAGAATTTCGATCGGATTCAGGTGCGGACTGTAAGTCGGCAAAAAGAATAGGTACATGTCCTGCTCTTCCCAGTTGGCCTGTTGGTCGTAAACAGCCTGACAGCGATGAATTGGACCCTAGCTAGCTAGAAGAGGAGCTTACGGGATTCAGTTTGTTCTTATCTGGAGTCCAATCGCGACCGGATGGACTATGCGGGTTATCAAAAGCGGGGTCTGTTAATCGGTTCGGGAGCCATTGAATCAGCCCACCGGACGGTGGTCCAAAAAAGGCTGAAGCGATCGGGCCAACGCTGGAGTGTGGCCGGTGCTCAACATGTGCTAAATCTACGCACTTGCTTTATGAGCGAACGCTGGGAGTTGGTTAGAAAACATATCGAACCCTTCAATTACGCAATGGCCGCGTAGCGACAATTTGAAATGCACCCGACTGATGAAAACGTCGGCAATTGTAAAACTCGAAATAGGTCGCTAAGCCCACTTCTAATTCCCAGCCATCTGCATACGCTTTTAAGTGAATATCCTCGTATTTGACTTTACGCCAAAGACGCTCCACAAAAATATTGTCGATAGCACGGCCCTTGCCATCCATTGAGATTTGGACATTAGCTTTTAGAAGTAAGTCCGTGAAGACATCAGCCGTAAACTGACTCCCCTGATCAGTGTTAAAAATAGTAGGAGCCGGATACATCGCCAAGGCCTGCTTAAGTACCTGACTACACCAATCAGCCGTCATTGTATTGCAAACTGCCCACGTCAACACGTACCGACTATACAAATCAATGATAGCAATCAGGTACATATAACCCGCTTTCATGGAGATATATGTGATGTCGGTAGCCCAGACCTGATGCACTTGGAAGATGTTCAAGCCCCGTAGTAGATAAGGGTATATTCGATGCCCAGGCGCTGGCTTTGACGTATTTGGCTTAGGGTAAATAGTCTCGATACCAATCACTTGCATCAATCGACGGACACGTTTATGATTCACTTGGTAACCTGACTGAGCCAAAACCAGTTGCATCTTGCGATAGCCATAGAATGGTGTAAGCAAGTACTGCTCGTCTAACAAACGCATCAGCGACAAGTCTTCTGCATCAGCTGCCACAGGTTGGTAGTAGTAGACTGAGCAGTGCAATCCCACCCACTGGCATTGTTGACGCAAACTACCCGCTGCGCTCGGGTCGATTAGCGCACGACGTTGGGTCAGACTTATAGGGGCAACTTTTTTTTAAAGAACATCAACTCCATTTGTAGCCTGCCGATCTGTTCATATAGCAGGGCTACATCCGGCTCAGTCAAACTCGGCGTAGCTTTTCCCGTGGCGTCAAAAAAGGTCGTCGCTGATTCTAAAAACTGTTTCTTCCAGTCGCTGATCTGGTTTGGGTGCAGCTCATGTCGCTTGCTGATAGTAGCCAGTGTGTCCTTTTCTTTCAGGACTTCAAGAACGACTTTCAGCTTGAAGTCGGCGGTAAACTTGCGTTTTGTTTTGCCTTTCATACGGGTCTAAAGTTAGCCCGTTATCCAATTTAGCAAGTGGTCCTAAATATGGGGCGCATCATAAGTGGTGTGCAGATGCCGAAAAAGTGGCTGCTTATACAGGATTTGTCCGAGGCTTGCGTCAGGACTATGCGGCTGTCGGACAGGCATTCAAATCGCAATGGAGTAATGGGCAGACGGAGGGTCAAGTAAACCGGTTGAAAATGCTTAAACGACAAGGGTATGGTCGGGCAGGTTTTGACTTGTTGCGCCGACGGGTGCTATTTCGAAATTGTACTCATCACCGAGATTGAATCAGAACCAGCATCTCCGAAATACACAGCTGGGTAAGTTGGGCCTGGACTGTTGGATCACAGGCTTTATGTGTGTAGAAGGCCACAAACGTTCGGTGGCAATCGCCACAGCGATACCGCTGAGTGCCATTACGGGTCTTGCCGAAACGCTGAACCTGCTGAGTATGGCCACAATGCTTACAAACAACTGCTTCTAAAACCATGCTCAAAGATACCTATTTCAACACAGTTGGGCCACCACCGATGATTACAAGCTAGGGCAAATGTAATTCGCCATCCTGTTAACAAGCATATGAACGTTTATAGGATCTCAAGGTCATCGACAAAAGGAGGTTTAGTTTGGATTGCTTATTGTCGTCTTCTTAGCGAATCAAAAAGTCTGTCTCCACATCAATCAATATCGTTACCTCGTCGGACAGAATCAAGCTGGTACTGCCAAGGCCGAAATCCTGGCGATTCACCCTGAACTGGCTCCTCAGATGTCCCTTCGGGCCTGTAGGGACTTAACAATAAGGAATTTATATCGGCCTCGTTACAGACCGGATCGTGAGATTAAACAGGCCTACGTAACGCGTATTTGCCTGTTTTTGAATACGTTTAGCGACCATTTTGATGCGCGGAAAGTGTTCAGTATCAAAATAGCCTCGTTTCTGCAAATGAGCATCCCATAAGGCAATACCGGTGTGGATGGTAGCCGCCCCCAAGCTTGCCGCTAATAAACTCGCTTCCGGGTGAGCCGGATCGAAGTGGATGGCCGTTTGCAGATACGAAAAAGAACCCGTGACGATGATGCCTGCATTCCGAATCTGAAACTTGACACTGGATGCGGGTTTTATTGCTTCCGGATTGTTCGGCAACTGAAAGAGTAAACCAAGTACGAAGAAACTAAGCATTCGAATCATATAGTACAACGTTTTCAGGTAAGCAATAAAGGCCTGTCAATCGGTCCCATTCAGATCTAACCCAAATTCATGGCCTTTGACGGCCTGGGTTCTGACGTCCACTCGTTTGAATCCGGTGGGGATATAGTCATCCCGTAAGCGAGGGACATCCAGGACATCCTCCAGGCTGGCCAGCGAACCATCATGCAGGAAAGGGCCCCGATTCCAGACCCCTTTCCGGGTATTCAGCATAACTTGTACAATACTATATTTTAGAGCAGTTAAAATATTAAAAATCAATTCGTTATAAGCATATTTTTCATTTAAACGGTCGATTGAGCGAAACGGATAGAGAATGAACTAATTTCACATTTTCAACCCTTATAAACGTTTTATATTGCCGTTCGCGGAATCAAATTTCACGAAACCTGCTCATTTATTGAGTTTTCTGAAAGGAAGTATACGTTTTGAGTAATTCAAGTTTGATAGTCCCAAAATTATGGCTGTAAATGGCTTAAATACAGTAATTGATGATTTCAAGTGAAAGTATTGTACTACTCTTACACTTTACCCGATTCTACCACGACCCGGAAAACAAAAAATAGTAAAAAAATAGCCCTAACAGCGGACATTGTCGGAGGAAGGAGGCCAGCCGAAACAGTGTCATTACAAGTTTCCCTTTTTAATTACCCTGGTTAGTGGCCCAGTCTTGCACGACGGTTGAAGTCATTAGCGTATATCAAATTGAGCAGCGATCAAGTCGCTGCGGCTTTACGCTTGAGATGATCGGACTGCGTAGCATATCCATAAAGTTTTAGCACCCACTGATACAGCGTGGGTGATACCCTGAATAGCAGATAACCATATCGACGCTTAGCCTTAATTCCTTTAGCGGTTAAATAGTAGCTGGCATACGCCTTCAAATTGTTAGCGATTGAGCAATACTGCGAATAGTGCTTTGTTTTGGATTCCATAAGAATAATGTTTAACACCATTAAGTTAGTGTTAAAATCAAATACCTTTGCCTGGTCCGTCAGTGAAGGTAATTCCTGGCAAGTGATGTCTAGCATTTTCTTTGATAATACGGTAGTATTCATGTACTTGGCATTGAAAGAAGCCATACTATGGGAGTTGCCCCTGAGGATATAGTTGTATTTGATGGCGGGGTCATAGACGATCCGTTCAGCATTTTTAAGAGCCTCGAAATTGTAAAACGTGTCTTCAAAAAGCGGTGGCTCATACATAATGTTTTTAACCGTAGAGGCCTTGAATATTTTTTCATACGTACTCAGTAACAGTTCGCCATTGAGCAAAGCGCTTACAGCTTCATCTTTCTGGTAAATTTTGATACCCGTCTGTCCACCCAAATGCTGCACTTTACCAGGTGTTATGCGTCTTACCCCACAAATTGAAACCTCGGCATTGTACGTTTGAGCGTTGCTGATAAGGGTTTCATACATATCCATTTCCAGTACGTCATCACTGTCTACGAATCCAATGTAAGTCCCTGATGCGACAGCAAGACCCGCGTTTCGGGCTTTGGAAACCCCGCCGTTAGACTGGTGAATCACTTTCACACGGGCGTCCTTCTTCTCATAATAATCACATATTTCACCACTAGCATCGGTAGATCCATCATTGATTAGAATGAGCTCAAAAGTGGTAAACGACTGGTTGAGCACGGATTCCAGGCAATTATCCAGATAATCGGCCTTGTTGTAAATGGGCACAATGATTGAAAGCTGTATCATTTTTATGAAGTTTATAGACTTATCGACTCGCAAGGGTTACGATCAGGTTCAAAAGTGCTTGGTCGTAATGCTCCTTTGAGAAAAGGTGTAACACCCGTTGGAACCCCTTAGCCCCATTTGGGAACGTAAGACAGGATCGGTAATGAGGTGATCGAAACCCGCTACTGCCGTTTGGGAATCAGCACTCCTGCAATATCATCTTCGACCATCTCTAGGGCCCCGCGTTGGCGGTAGCCATCACAGGCTGCTTCTAAGACGACGGTAAGCAGAGGGTCTGGAACGGAAGGCAGCACAAAGATATCCAAGCAGCAAGCACTTTTGTAACGTCTGAGCGAAAACCTAGATTATATACCCGATCGGCCAAATGCTTATCTTCAATCATCTGTTTAATAGACCTTAAAAATTCACTTTCTCGGCTGGTGTTAATGTTCTGACGGGCTACGCCCACCGTTTCTTACACCACCCTTGTGTTATGGGCTGCCCCTCTAAATTTACTATTTCGTCCTCACCCAGACTGGTAGAGGCATTAAAACAGGAACAATTGGTTTTCGTTGAACCCGAGAAGGCTTTGCTCGATATTTAAGCCACCTTCTGAGAAGGTGGTTACTCACTATCTAATAAGTAGAAGTAGGGTTTTCATCTGATTGTCGGCCATAGGCGACACGCGCGTTCTACCACGAACGCTACTACCCGATTGATAAGGGAATGGAGCTGTGCGCGCATAACAAGAATGTAATTTCCAAACATCTTCTTAGATCCGAGAGGAATCGTTAATTGTAATCAGCTGTCTAACAATTCTAAATACAAGGATTTTATTTTAAGCAAGATAACGATTATGTTAAAAATAGTCGAAGCCAGTTTATAAAAGAATCGGATAGAGAGTGTCTAAAATGAGAATCGTTCATGCAACGTTCAAGGCACTTAGAAAGAGCACCAACATCCCCCGCTTCAAAAATTAATGCATTTACTGAATTAGTTAACATATCTGGAATACCACCGACTGGAGTGGTAATAACAGGTAAGCCAAATGAGAAGGAGTCTAGCACCGCCATCGATAAACCTTGTGCATAACTGGGGATAGTTAAACATTCTTAATCGCTCTAAAGAAGATGTTCAGTTTCTTAAGATTACTATTTACTTGCTAATTAGTATCTATTTTAATGTAAAAAACATAGTCTTATTCTTCTTAGGTATTATAATAAAATACCCCAAAATTATTAGCCAATATAAAAAAAAGCAAAGCAAGGGGTTGATTAGTTTTGACGAAAATATGTAGAAAATCACGGTTAATAGACTTAGGCCATAAAATTCTATTATATTTTTTAATTCTGAAATTTTTTTTCTAAACAAGCTAACGTCTTGAAGGATATGAAAAACTAAAAATGATATAAAAATGGCAAAATTAATTACTGTTAATGATTTTACATAATGCAAACCTAAAATACAAAAGATAACATTAATTAGCAAAGTAATAACATTAATCCACATGTCAAGTTTTTCTAGTTTCATAGCAATAAGCATATTGGCCTGTAAAAATACAGTTGGGAACAATAGCATTGTAAGAAACATTTGTTGCGAATATATCGTTGCATTAATATACATTTGGCCAAATGCAATGTGTAAAATGTAATTAGCGAATGAATACACAAAAGAATAAGATAACAAGCCAAATAGAAAATATCCTATTTGAACTGTCCTATAAAAAGATTTAAAATTATTAATTTCTCCTTGATTAAATAATTTTATCAAAATCGGAAAGATAGATGATGAAACTATTATCGGTAATATTTGGGCTATAGCAAATAATTTATAGGAAATTTCGTAATTAGCTATATCTATGGGTGATAAAAATTTAGAAATTATGATTGTAGAGATCCGCCAATTTAATACAGAAGACGCACCGACAATAATAAAAGGCCAATTTGCAAATATTAATATTTTCAAGTCATTAATATTTATTTTATATTTATATATTTTTCTTATATTTAAAATATTAGATGAACCAAAAGTTAAAAACAAATTAAGTGAAATAAATCTCACTATAATCATAGCGATTGTCAAAATAAGTATTGAAAAAGGATAAATAAATAATAAACATGCAATAATAAATTTTAAGATGGATTCTATAGTTAAAATAATAAATGTTCTTTTTTGATCAAACATTGCTATGTTTAAGCCCTTTATGGCATTAATCATATTGTCAAAAATAATATTTAACCCAAATATTATAGCCAAAATATGAATTTCTCTGTTGTCATATAGAGCATAGATAATTATAATATTTACAAAGTAAAATACTACACCAAGAACTAATTGTATTTTAAAAAATTTACTCATTAAATCTTCTTTATCTATTGTAGTAGATATTTCTCTAATAAACCAATGTCCTAATCCAAGCTGTGAAAAAGCAATAATTAATTGACACATTACAGTAACTATTATATAATTTGAAAAGTCATAAGTTGAGTATTTCTTAGCGGTAATCACGAAAAAAATACTGAGTAAAATACTTTGCGAAACCTGAGCAAAGATTCCCCAGAAACTATTTTTGACAATTAAGTTTCTAGATATACTAGATATGGGTAATTCTATTTTTGTGAACATATTTGTTATTTGCCAGTTTTTCGGCTAATATTAATAAACAAAGCATTGTAGATAACAATACTACTATTCTTTTATCGTCTAAAGTGTTTGAAGTTATAAATGCAATCATCCAAGCAATAATTCCTGCTATTAAAAACATGATATTATAATTCACTTTCTTTCTTATATAAAATTTTACAGATTTAATAATCGGTAATAATATAATTATGAAAATAATTATAAATCCTAAAATACCACATTCAGCCAATATCTTTAAATAACCGCTTTCAGTACCGTAATAAACAAATTTATCATTTACTATATTATAAAGATAGTTATAATTTAGTAAATTGTAATTTTCGTACTGGCCCACACCAACACCCCAAATAGGATTGAGTTCAAAAGTTTGATACGCTTCGCTCCAGATCCTAGAGCGAATATTAAAAGAATCATCAATTGCTTCGCTACGATTAAAAATTACGAAAGCCTGTGGGAAATTATTTATAACTAAATAACTAAATACACATACTGTAAAAATAAAAATACGAAATTTAGCTTTACTCGAAATAGTTAAAAGAAATATACCTCCACATAATCCTAAAAACCCTGCCCTTCCTCCAGTCATAAATATCACAGTTACAACAATTAAAAATATAACTGTCTTGTAAATTATTTTTCTCGTTTCATCTTTTCCTATTCTAAATAAAAATAAGAAACCACACATAGAAAGAAATTGTGAATACATCTGAGAATCGTAAAAGAAACTTGGATATCGTATCATACCACTTTCGATCGTATTTGGGTTTAGCTCCGGATAAAATGAAAATTTTAAACCAACAGACAATTGAATTACAAAGAATATTATTGAAAGCAAACAACTTATTTTCAAATACTTTACTATATGTTCAATAAACTTATGATCATTTTTACAAACATCAATTACTATTTGTGCATATAAAAAAATGGAGAGATATTTTATGGTATTCAATAATGAGGGAAGAAAAAATTCAGATAATATACAACTGACACATAGAACTACGGTTAAAATACAGAATAAAATAAAATAGATTTGTTTAAAATTCAAGTTAAGTACAAAGTCTTTAATGAGAATAATAAGAATATAATATGAGAATCCATCAAATACTGTAAATGTTCCGTATTTTTCATTAGTAATATGTAAATCTATTAATGGAAAAAAAACCAATACCAAGGTTACATAAGATTTTTTTTTGTTGTTAGCTGTATGAAAACATATTATAAATAATAGAAGTGTAGATAGAGCAAGTATGTGTTTTAGTGACATCTATAGAATATGATTTTAAATATCGTTAAATTAGTATTTAAATGAGACTCAGTGATCATCCATCTTAAGAGGTGGTGATGAACTATTTTGCTATAACACCAGTGAACCGACCTGCTAGGTAGATGTACTCTTTAGCAAGTACAAAAAGCAATCTCATGTCGTCTTGAATGGATCGTCGGAGCGATTTGATCATCACATCGTTTGGTCACCGAAATGCTGATTTTTTGTTCTTTCAGTTCTTGTAAAAGATTTAAGGGAGTATGATATTCTGCTTTTGAGTAAGTGGAAAGGTTGTGAAGTAATCGAACTGGATATATACCTTGATCCTATTTATTTGGTAATCAGTGATTATCTTTTATCGTTATATTATGGCTTCGTCTTTTCAGTCCCAATTAGAACTTACCTATTACAACAAACAAATAAAAAAACTGTAATTACAAAATGATCCTAAATCGAGGCCAGTGTTTTTGCTAGGTCGACCTTCACTACTATTTGCAAAGAATTAACTTGTAAGCTTAGTTCTTTTTCCTGTTGATGAATCACTTTTCCTTCGATATCTGTGAAGCTGCCTGACGTAATTCTCACCCGCTGCAATGGAAAGAAAGTTTCTACCCGAATTAAAGAATAATCTATGTCATTGAGCATATACTTGAATGCTTCTATTTCAACATCTCATACCACAGCTGGTTTATTTTACCAAAACAGCTACCGAACGATACCTGTAATTCCAAATACCTGGTCGCGCTGGTGCTTTTCTAAATTAATAAAGCAATAGGAACTGAAAAGGAGCTCTTCGATTATTCTGATCCGATCCGACCATTGGCGTTTCTTTTTAACTAAAGGATAATAGACCTCTATATTTCGTTCTCGCAGCTTTTGGGCTTCTTTTTTTTCATTACGAGACTTTATAAAAAGTACGTACCAAGGCATAACTCGCTGCTCGTTTTCTTTACTTAAACAAATTCTTTAACTTTAACTCAGTAGTTCACTATTAAATTCACAGATCTAAGTTAGGAAATTATTATCGATTGTAAAAGCAATTGTATTTTACTTATGCTGGTAGTGGCTTAACTGCGTTTATCGGCAAAGAAAAACTGATTCATAAATAGGCCGATTGTTGTGTCATGTACCGCAACAGACTTCGAAAAGCAAATGGTTCGGCGAGTCAGTCGTTTCAGGCGTGTTCGAAGAGTAAGATGCTTCCGCTAAGGACTCTGTAAAGAGGCTTTACGGACTAAGCGTAATCGTTGATCCAGGCAATCAAAGTAGGCCTACCAAGAGTCCGTTATCCACCTGATTACCTCAATTTTAGCCCGCTCCAATAGACTTAGCAAATATCGAAAGGTTTGGTGAGTACGGCGGCCAAAAACGAAGGCAATAATCTCTCCTGTTCCTGCATCCTCCACCCACCACAGCCAGCGGGGTCGCTTTTTATTACCCACGTAGAACCACATCTCGTCAACTTTGAGACTCATCTTCAAGCCTCTATCGACGTACAAGGGGTTGACATGGACGACTTCACTGCCGCACGGGCGGCCCCGTTTTTTTTAAACTGAGCGCTAACGGTGTTCCGGTTGACGCCTAAAACACGGGCGGTATCACGTATCCCTGCTCCGTTGAGTACCATCTGAGTGATTTGCTCTTTGACCAAGGGGTCACGAGCCTTATGCGTGTAGGTTTGGACAAAGGTTCGACCGCAGTCATAGCATCGGTAGCGTTGGGTACCAGCGCGAGTGGTACCATACCGTTTGACGTGTTTGGTTTGCCCACAATGCTTACAGGAAACTGCTTCTAAGACCATTCACAAAGATACCCTATTCAACGCAGTTAAGCCATTACCCAAAAAAGTGTAATTGCATTATATATACAATTGGAAGTTGTTAGCATAGTTGTGGTTTAGTAACAGGTAATGTTAGGAACTGTTGCTTAATTTACTTTTTTTTTAGCTCCCGATAATCGCCATAGTTATGACTGTAATAATGCGACTCACCTTCTTTTACGCCGTTTAAGATAATTCTCAGGTTTGGTAAGCGTTGTTCTTTATACAAGGCATCTATCATTTTAATGTATTTCTTGGATGTGTGGTCATGCCGTACTAAGAACATAGTCGCATCGGCGAAAGGTGCAATTAACTGTGAGTCGGTTACTAAACCAACGGGTGGTGAATCAACAAGTATGTACTCGAAACGCTCCTTTAACTTGGTAAACAACTCGGCTAAGTGAGTGGAGCTTAACAATTCAGATGGATTTAGTGGTAACGAGCCCGCTGTAATGATGTAGTAATTCTCGTGACCAATAACGGGATGAAGTAAGTTGTCAATGTCGGCTTCGCCCGTCAGGTAATTGCTTAAACCTAACTTGTTTTCAAGATGCAGACTCTTATGGAGCTTAGGCTTGCGCATATCCATATCCACAATAACCGTTTTGCGATTGACAAGGGCTAAACTTGCGCCGAGGTTCAATGATATGAATGATTTCCCTTCGCCACTGATGCTGGAAGTAAACAGGATCACCTGATTCTTTTGGGCGTCGCCATTCAGGAAGAGCAGGTTGGTGCGCAAGGCCCGTATCTGCTCGCCAATGACTGAATGCATTCGCGATTTAAATACGAAGCTTTCAGTACCTACCTGCCGCTCTTTTATTACTTCGCCAATAATAGGAATCTGAGTAACCTCTTCTACATCTGCCCGACGCAGGACATGATCATTCACCATATCCTTAGCTGTGATAATGCCAATGGGTATAACCAAACCTACGAGAGAAAAGAGAGCGAAAATCATCATCCTAACAGGCTTCACCGGTTGACTGGTCGTATGTGCCGGGTCGACTATCCGGCTGTCGGAAACTCTGGACGCAGCCGAAAGGGCAGTCTCTTCCCGCTTTTGCAGCAGATAAGTATATAAGTTGTTCTTGATGCCCTGTTGCCGGGTAATGTTCAATAGGGCCCGTTCTTTACCAGGCACAGTACGAATCATACCCTCCATTCGCTGGTTGTTGGCAACGAGCTGATTTCGGTTACTGATTAACTGCTGTCGGATAGTCTCAATATTTTCACTTATAGCGGCATTCGTATTCTTCAATTGGCTGTCGAGCGATTCAATCAACGGACTACCTGAAGATGTCGTCTTTAACAAATCTTCTCGTTTTAATTCAAGTTCAGCCGCTTTTGTCAGCAAACTTGTTAAGATAGGCTCGCTTAATCCCAAGGTTGCAGGGGCGACACCTTTCCGTCCTGAATGACTCTGAACATATCTTTCAACATCCGCTAAAGCTCCCAGACGCATATTGACGTCATTGAGTTGCAAATCATTGTCCTTAACTGTCGTCAAGAATTTTTCGGCCTGTACGCTCAAATCTGTGATGCCGTGCGTTGACTTATATGATTCAACCTCTTTTTCGACGTTAGACAACTCGCCAGAAATCAGCGCCAGTCGATCCTCAATAAAATTAAGGGTACTGCTTGCCTGATTATTTTTATCGACAACAGCTTCTTTATTGTACTCGCTGATGAGTTGGTTTAAAATGGCTTCACCTCTACTAGGAACGGCTTCCTGTAAATTCATCACTAATACTGTGGAAAGCATCGTAGTTGATCCAATTTTTAGATTTCCCAAATAACCTTCAACCGCATCATTATGCAATGATACGGTAGCAAAAATGGGTTTAAGTTTGCTACTGAGGGGTTTACGTACAAATATCCGTAATTGACCGTAAGGTGTCTTGATACTTTGGTTCACAGGGTACATGTGTCCATTCAACTTCACCAT
The DNA here is from genome assembly GCF_002831565.1 of Spirosoma pollinicola. NCBI lineage: Bacteria > Pseudomonadati > Bacteroidota > Cytophagia > Cytophagales > Cytophagaceae > Spirosoma > Spirosoma pollinicola. The sequence continues at coordinate 8,589,138 of NZ_CP025096.1, forward strand.
TTTTGAATCGACAAACAAGAATTTAAGTTCTTCCATATACAGTTGCGAAGTTGGTTTCTCCACAATCAATCGGATTGGCGATTCTTGGTAAATATGTTTTTTTAGAGTGCGAGTCGGTCGGTAATACTGGACATCGAGCCCTAGGTTAGTCACGACTCGGTCCATTAGTGAATATGACCTGAGAATTTCGATCTCATTCTCCACTAATTTAGTTTGCGTGAAGATATTTGTTTCTTTCATTGCACTCTGTTCCGAAATGCCTTTTCTCTCGTCTTTAATTAAGACACTGGCTTGAACATTATAGACAAGTGGTTGATAAAGCAGATATATGTAGGCGGCTGCTTGCGCTAAGAGTATTGAAAGCATAAACCAAGGCCAGTTGCGCACATACCGGATCAGTAGAGTACCTAGATTATATTTTGATTCTACATCAGCGGTTTGATAGGGCGTATATACGTTGGGATTCATGTTCATTTGCTTTAAAAGCTACCGACAATAATGGCGATGAAGAATAACGCACTAATAGTGATCGGTAAAAGCTGGCAAGTACAATCCGTATCAGCAATGCGAACCTTACCGGGTTCAACATAGACAACACCGTTTGTACGTATGTAACAGTGGAAATAATTATAAGTAATTACGGAAATAGCGGTGAGAAAATCACGTGAACGTTTTCTATAATATATATAGAAGGAGTTCTCTTTTGATAAAAATCTTTTTATGATAATAGTCCCTACTAAATATAATCTAAACTTATTGAAACCTATATAGTACCATTTTTGATAAATCAGGTTTGATGACGATTGAGAAGTTTTTAAAGTATATCTACTACTCAATTTATATAAATTGATGTCTGAGTTAACAGGCTTACAAAAGATAAAGTTTTTATCCATAGGTTTGGAAGAGGTATATATAATTCATGTACTGCTATTGTAGATTTGTCTCTATAATTGCATTCATAGAATAAACTTTGTTATAATTCTTAGGTCACTAATATCTATGTCTGATGCTCAATTTACAATTATAACACAAATTTATTTTGTAATAGAGATAATAAAAATTATCTACTAGACGGTAACTCTCTACTAATTTTATTATTTTAGGCTACATAAAAATTATATTGTTGTGTGAGCTAAAATAATACACGAGTGTTCTTTTGGAGAAAAAATGGCCAAAATACTGCAATAATATTAATTAAAAACTTGTTTAAGTAACAAGATGTTTGAGTAAATGTTATTTCGATGAATGGGTAGTGGCTTAACTGCGTTTATCGGCAAAGAAAAACTGATTCATAAATAGGCCGATTGTTGTGTCATGTACCGCAACAGACTTCGAAAAGCAAATGGTTCGGCGAGTCAGTCGTTTCAGGCGTGTTCGAAGAGTAAGATGCTTCCGCTAAGGACTCTGTAAAGAGGCTTTACGGACTAAGCGTAATCGTTGATCCAGGCAATCAAACTAGCTAGCTAGTGAATACCGTGAATACCGATCAGGTAGTAGTGTCCGTGGTAAAACGCGGGTAAGTCGGCACGCCCGACTTCGATTGAAATCTCTTTTTCATTTGGGTGCCATGTCAGCAATTCGGATGAAAGGGCAGTTACAAGATTACTACCAACGAAAAATTGGTGAAGGCAAAAACAAGATGCTGGTTCTGAATGCAGTTCGCAATAAACTCATCCACCGTGTTTGCTCAGTGGTTAACCGCCAGCAGAAATATGACAAAAACTATACGCCCGCGCTTGCATAAACCATGGAAATCCGTGCGGTAAATACTCGCGCCAGCCTCCTTTCTACAGTCATGCGTCCGCTTCCATTAATAACCCTGTTGATTTTAGTTGGACTTACCGGCTGTCATTCAGATCCGCAACCCGAGCCAACGCAGTATAGCGTACCTGCAGAGGTTGAACCCTTTGTTAAATCATTTCGGGAGGAAGCCCTGAAACGAAACAAGGCCGTTTCGACAGCGAACCTGATTGTTACATTTGGGACAGCCGTAAGCGAAGATGTTTGCGGTCAGTGTCAGATAGAAAGTGGCAGGACACCGCGTATTACACTCAACAATGATTCATTTTGCTGGCAACAGGCCAATCAATATGAGCGCGAATGTCTGGTTTTTCATGAACTGGGCCACTGCCTGTTAAGCCGGGCGCACAAAACCGATAAATTTCCAAATGGCGCTTTTGTCAGCATTATGAATCTAAGTGACGTGACCGTCTATGCTACCTGTCGGTATCCGATCGGGAATGATGAATGCGATAAACGCGCTCGTCGGGATTATTACATCGACGAACTTTTTGATGCCAGCACTCCCGCGCCAGCCTGGAGCAAGTGACCTTGTTACTGCACACGAATTAGCTCGATACCCACCACAGGCCGACCATCGGCAGAGACTCCTTGTATCACTACCCGTAGTGTTCTGACAACATCCGACAACGGAAATATCAGTTGGCTATGCCCCTGGCTATCGGTTTGTATAAGGGGTTTCCAGTATAAAACATCCCGCCGATCAACACGATCCGTAAGGGCTTCGCCAACTTGCCGATCTGTAGTTTCATAGCGGGGTACATAAAATTCCCGCATCACCGATGGGTAGCCAATTACCTGTAGCGGTCTCATACCGGCTTTTTCACTGGTGGCCTGAGACTGTCCCGGCCGAAAGCGTTTAGAGTAAAAGGCAATGACGCCATTGCCGCCCCGAACGCCATAAATTCCCGCAGTGCCGGCATTTTTCAATACTTCTATCCGCTCAATATCGCCCGGATTAAAGTTCAACAACGCGGTCCCATCGGTGTCCTGAATAGACATACCATCAACCAGAAACAGCGGTTGTGGACTACTCACCAAGCTACCAATTCCACGAATGACGACCTGGTAACTCCCGGTCATTGACTGGCTCACGCTCACGCCCGAAAGCTTTCCCCGTATCATTTCGTAGAGATTCGGAAACCGGGGAGACTTATCGTCGAATACCAGCGTGGCATCAGCGTTGCTATGCAAACTCGACCGCCGAACATCGTCCGGGCGTTCATCTGGTTTTCTGGCCTTAACAGTCACTTCTTTTAACAATTTTGCCGTTTTATCCCGGTACAAATCCGCATCGCCCTCCTGACGGGTTCGGGCCGCTTCTAACTGCGCTCGCAGTGCCACCCAATTTGGAAGCATGTTTGTTGTATCAGGCTCCCAGGTGGCTTCCGGTCCCTCCAGCACCAGGTGAGCATCTTTCGTCGGAATATCTTTCAACTGGCGATCCGCGATCTGAGTCATCACGTTGAGTGTATCGGCAATGGTAAAGCCTGCTAACCTGAAACGACCCCGTTCGTCGGTCCCCGCCGACCGAACAAACGACTTTTCTGCCGCAGTAGACGCGACGATGACCTGTGCACCCACCATTGGCTGATTTTGGGCAGTCAATACCCGGCCCATCAGCGACACGCCCCCCAGTAATTCTGTTGCTAGTGTGCCCCTCACGCGTCGCCAGCCCTGCGTTAACAACAGATCATCCAAAGCCCGGCGAGTTGTAGACGATTTGGTCTGGGTATAGAAATTCGGTTGTTCGACCCGCCCCCGCAGTTCGCCCGTTAACAGTAAATGGGTATGAATAGTAGCGGCTGTCGAGTCGTCCGGTACCTGACCAATGTCGGTGATGGAGGCCGACAAAGCGGCCAACACAGGCAACCCATCGTCGTTGAGATTAATGCTCAAAATAGCTTTTTCGCGAGGTTGGTAACGGGTTTTATTGACCCCCAGTATCACCCGTATGGACGGCACGCGCTCCGGCAAAAACACCAGCCGTTCGGCTTGCGGGCGGGCAGTTGCATCATAGAGTGTTAGTTGCACAAGTCCCGCTGGCAACGAAGCCATCGGCAGGCTTACGTGCGCCACACCATTTTCCAGCAATATTTTTCGCTGATCGACCAATCGTCCCTGCTGCTGAACCAGCACATAGACCGAATCTATGGCGGGTCGGCTGGCACCGATGATATTGATTGCCAGTCGGTTGGTATCGCTAACCGCATCAACAGACAGCGTGAGCCCTTCCGGTTCGGCGGGGAGAATTGGCACTAACTGCTGCTGATTCATATGGAGCACTTCGGCATAGTACTTTCTGCCTTTTTGTGGCGTCATAACAACACTGCCCATCCCCAGCTTATTTGTAGAAAACCGGACTATTTCCGTTCCCTCTTCATTGACAATCCGGCCCGGCATTAGCAGTCCATGCCCATCTGGCTGAACAATTTTAATGCCCAGCCGGGCAGATAATCCCACCAGCCAGCGCCCCCCTTCGGGCAGTATCTGAACATCAACTAACTTCCGGGCGGTATCGACTGATTTCGACACTGGCCCCTGAAGTATGTTATACACGGCAATAGATCGTTCAAAGGCGGGTCGATGCTGGCCGTCGTCTTCGTCGGTGTAAGCCCGTAGTCGATAAGTACCCGACGTCAGCGTATCAGACAGGCGGAAATTGCCCACAGCACGACCATCCATGATCCGTAGCCACTGGTGCTGCACAAGTTTTCCCGATGCCGTTAATAAATCGGTATGAATAGCCGTTTCACCCAGCGGCAGGCGGTTCGTAGCCGCATCGAGCAGATACGTACTCAACCAGACCCGGTCGCCGGTGGCGTATAACGGCTTATCGGTGTGCATAAACAGAACCGGTGCCAACGCCTGAAACCGGTCGTTGAAGGCCGTTGCAATGCGATTCATCCGGGCATCGGGAGGCATCAATTTCCCCTGCGTAACAACCGGCGCACTCGTTGTGGTAGGCTCCGCATCGGCAGGGTTAGGGGTCCAGTCGGCGGGTAACATCGTCGATAGTCGGTCGTCGGCGAGGGAACCCTGAATTTCGGCGCCAAAGGGCAGCGTGATCGTTCCATCGGCGGTCATTTCCAGTTGCCCGGCGGGGAGCGCAATCTGCGAGTAAGCAAAACGTGCATCGAAATAAGGCGAGTAAGCCGACATGGCATTGGTATAAAAAACCACCAATGGTCGAGTCGAAACCAGCCGCCGTTCTGTTGGCAATCGCCCCGGCTGAATCAGTTCCTTTATTTTCAATGGCTTCAATCGCCCGTTAACAGAGCCGTAGAGGGTTGTTCGGCCTTCTCTGGTTTTGGCAATGGGCACTACCAGATCTTCCTGATACGCCAGAAAGCCCTCTTTTTCGTAGGTACTGTCTACCAGGCTGGCCATCAAATGGCGGGTCGACCCCTTGTAGGCTCTCATCCGGTTACGCCGGAACCGATTAGCCTGCCGTTCATCCGTTGGTTTTATTTCTTCAAAACGGCTCGCACCAGCATAGTACACCTTCTGCGACGTTCCATCGAAATACAGTAAATCGTACCAGATTTTATATCCTAAGGCCTGATTCTCAATAGCGAGTGGTTCGCTGGCGGTTGCTTTCAAATGGCTGTCTTCTTCATGAAAACTCAGCGCATCAGGATTTATAAGCAGGCACTGTCCGCCAAAGGGCTCGCCCAGTAGTTGCCGTTTGAACTGCTTAAGGTGTTGCTGCCATTTTTTGAGATTGCCCCGAACCGTAACGGTAGCCAGCGTTTGATCGCTTGGTTTCAGACGGAAATTAGCCTTGTTATCCTGGCTATTATCCAACCGAAAGATGCGCCGATGTGACTGGTAGCCAATAAATGAAGCTACCACTTCAACCGTTCCGAGCGGCACGCCCGACAGCGAATAATGGCCCTGCTCATTGGTGAGTGTGCCGCGTGTGCTGCCGTTCAGGTAAACGTTGGCAAACGGCATGGGCTTACCGGTTGTCGCATCGGTTACATAGCCCGTGAGTACGGTAGTTTGTGCAAACGTAATCGTGGCCAGCCAGAGTAGCAGACAAGTAGTCAACCAAACGATAGAAAGCTGACGATTCATGTATGGTTTGCCGTTTATTTACTTGCCCGAAAAAGCCGAAATGTAAGTGATTTTACTCACACTATCAGCCCATTACTTCTTCCAGTTTTTCGGCAGAAAACGCTACAGGCCGTTCGGCAAATAACACTTTTGTGGCGGCCCAGGTTGTTCGAAACAACTCACTCTGGCGGTAGGCTTCCAGGGCATCGGCCGACTCCCACAAACTATATGTCATGCGAATATTGGCCTGATTCGGATCGCGCAGGAGTTCGAGATGGTGATTGCCGGGAAAGGCGCGAATGTGAACTTTGGAACGATCAAAAATGGCATGGAAATCAGAAAGTTTATCTTCCTGGAAAGTCATACGAACAATACGAACGAGCATACGTAAGAGGGTTACTGGGTATGGCAGGTTATCAATGCGATTAATTGGCTGATATTTGTACAAATGTTTACTTTTAAAACCACAAACGCCAGCCCTACCTCTTTGTAATAGCACATGATAGAGACTCGACTCTGTTTTACGAAGGCTACCTTATGACAAAATATCTACTCCTGCCGTTACTCAGCCTTACTTGGTTGAGCGCATTTGCCCAGCAACCAATTTCACTAAGCTCACCCAATCGGTTCATTATTTTAACCGTTCGAAATACGCCAACGGGTGAAATTTCGTATCAGGTTCGCTATAAAAACAAACCGGTTGTCGAGCCCTCCAGCCTAGGTTTTACCCTTAGCAAACCAAAGGTATCGCTCACCCGGTTCAGCATTTCGGCAGTCGACTCCTCAAAGAAAGACGAAACCTGGAAGCCAGTCTGGGGCGAAGTGAGTCAAGTTCGCAATCACTACAACGAACTTACGCTCAACTTACAGGACAAATCCGGCTCCAACATTGGTGTACGGGTACGCTTTCGGCTGTTCGACGATGGGGTTGGTTTTCGGTATGAGTTTCCGCAGCAAACGGCACTCACGCATTTTGTCGTAGCCGATGAACTGACCCAGTTTAAATTAGCCGCCGACCATCAAACGTTCTGGATGCCGGGTGATTATGACTCGAATGAATACCTCTATAATAAAACGAAACTCACCGAAGTTGACGCCATCACAGCCGCCGATAAGGAGAAAGATACGGCCCTGAAATCGGTCATTGGTCCCAATGCCGTTCAAACGCCGTTGCTGTTTAAAACCGCCGATGGGTTGTATATCAGCCTATACGAAGCGGCCTTGCTCAATTACCCGGTGATGCACCTGCAACTGGACAAGAAAAGCCTGACGCTCACGTCTCAGTTGGTGCCGGATGCGGTGGGCAACAAAGCCTATCTGCAAACCCCGGCGCAGACACCCTGGCGGACATTGATTATCAGCGACAAAGCCACCGATTTGCTGGCCTCTAAACTAATTCTGAACCTGAACGAGCCGTCTACCATTGCCGACCCCTCCTGGATTAAACCACAGAAATTTGTGGGTATGTGGTGGGAGATGCACATCGGGAAAGCCACCTGGGAAAAGGCGGGCGGCAAACACGGTGCCAATACCCAGAACGTAAAAAAATACATCGACTTTGCCGCCAAATATGGGTTCGACGGTGTGCTGGTCGAAGGCTGGAACGTGGGTTGGGAAGACTGGTTCGGGAATTGGAAAGAGGAGGTTTTTGATTTCGTTACGCCTTATCCAGACTACAATCTGGACTCATTAACGGCCTATGCGCAACGGAAAGGTGTGCGTATTATCATGCACCATGAAACATCGGGTTCTGTCACGAACTACGAGCGCCGGATGGATGCCGCCTTTCAATTCATGAATAAAGAGGGTATTACTACCGTAAAGACCGGCTATGTGGGCCGAATTATCCCACGGGGCGAACATCATGATGGGCAGTGGATGGTGAATCATTACCAGCGGGTAACCCAAAAAGCGGCTCAGTATAAGATCATGATCGACTCGCATGAATCAGCGCACCCAACGGGTCTGCATCGCACTTATCCGAACTGGATGGCGAGTGAAGCCGCTCGGGGCAGCGAATTTAATAATGCACCAACGCTGGGGATTACCCCCGAACATACCACCATCCTACCCTTTACCCGGATGCTGGGCGGCCCTATGGATTTCACACCGGGACTGTTTCGATTTAAGTTAAACCAGTTCGACAGTACCCGTACACAACGGGTTCGCACGACGCTGGCCAAGCAGTTAGCCCTGTACATCACGCTCTACAGCCCCTTACAAATGGCCGCCGATTTGCCCGAAAATTATGAGAAGCACCTGGATGCGTTTCAGTTTATCCGGGATGTGCCGGTAGACTGGGACGACACCAAAATACTGGCTGCCGAACCCGGTGATTATGTGGTTGTGGCCCGCAAAACGAAAGGCGCCGACAGTTGGTTTTTGGGTGCCATCACCGATGAAAACAGCCGTGATCTTCCCCTTGACCTTAGCTTCCTTGAAGCAGGCAAAAGCTACGAAGCGGTAATTTACCGCGATGCACCCAACGCCGACTGGGAAACCAAACCCGAAGCGTATGTCATTGAAAAGAAAATAGTTACAAGCAAAACGAAGCTACCAATCCATCTGGCTAAAGGGGGCGGCTGCGCCATTCAGTTCGTTAAGAAGTAGTTATCCAAAAAAACCTGTTCGATTAGCTATTGCTTAGTAGATCTTCACTAAAACAATAGGATTTGCTTCCGTGAGCGTTTCTCTGTGCTCTTTGTGCCTCTGTGGTTAACATTTTTTGTCAATGTTTTTTTTCAACCACAGAGGCACAAAGAGCACAGAGAAACGCTCATTGATTAACGCATGCTGTTTATACTTACAATTACATTAGTAAACAATTATACATATTTCGGTTCTTTATCTTAAAAAAGGTTCATATTTGTTTGATTATTACTAGCAGCTATGAATGAGTATACGTACAACGAACTGAGTCGAAAAATTATAGGTGCTTGCATAGAAGTACACAAAGAACTGGGACCGGGATTAATTGAAAGTGTGTACGAAGAGTGTCTTGCCTTCGAACTAATAACCCTGGGGTTTTATGTCGAACGGCAAGTTGAACTTCCAGTCATATACAAAGGCCACCTATTAGACAAAACGTTTGTCATGGATATTGTTGTTGACGAACTGATTGTGTTTGAACTAAAAGCAGTACAGGACTTAATTCCACTTCATCATGTTCAGACAATGACCTACCTTCGAATGGTACAAATGAAGCTTGGCCTGCTTGTCAATTTCAACGTTGACTTCCTGCGCAACGGCATCCATCGAAAAGTTAATGGCAACTTAAATTCATAAAACGGGTTGACAATAGCGGTAAAAGAACGGTCAAAGCGCCTTGTTCTTTGTATCGCTACGGCGAAATGCTTTGTGTTCATTAAACAAAACCCTATTCCATGAATTACCGCACATTTGGCCGCACCGGCTGGAAAATCTCTGAAATTGGCTACGGCATGTGGGGCCTTGCCGGTTGGACCGGCTCCGACAAACAGGAAGTTTTACGAGCCCTCCAACGCTCGGTTGAACTGGGCTGCAACTTTTTCGATACGGCCTGGGCCTATGCCGATGGCGTTAGCGAAGAAATCCTGAACCAACTGCTCAAAAACAACCCGAATAAACAACTGTACGGAGCCACCAAGATTCCACCTAAAAATCGCCAGTGGCCATCGAAAGCAGGCTCCAAGCTGGAAGACGTTTTTCCTGCCGATTACATCGTTGAATACACCGAAAAAAGCCTGAAAAACCTCGGCGTCGACACCATCGACTTGCAGCAGTTTCACGTTTGGGAAGACAGTTGGGCCGATCAGGACGAATGGAAAGAAGCTGTAACGAAGCTAACCCAGCAAGGTAAGGTTCGGGCGTGGGGGCTTTCGGTAAACCGGTGGGAACCAGATAATAGCCTGAACACCATTCGTACAGGGCTTATTGACGCGGTGCAGGTAATTTACAACATCTTCGACCAGAATCCCGAAGACAACCTCTTCCCGCTTTGCCGCGAGATGAACATCGGGGTCATTGCCCGCGTCCCCTTCGATGAAGGTACGCTAACAGGCACATTTACAAAAGAAACGACGTTCCCGGCCAACGACTGGCGGTCGACCTATTTTGTTCCCGAAAACCTCAACAGCAGCGTCGATCATGCCGATGCTCTAAAGCCGTTGCTTTCGGAAGGGATGACCATGCCCGAAATGGCCCTGCGTTTTATTCTAAGCAATCCCGACGTACATACGACTATTCCGGGTATGCGCCAGATTCGCAATGTAGAAGCCAACACAGCCGTTAGTGATAAAGGCGATCTATCGCCCGAGTTGCTGCACGAACTGAAAGGCCATCGCTGGGACCGCACGCCAACTGAGTGGAGTCAATAAATTTGTACCAGACAGCCTCTGGCTGTCTGTAGGCAAAATACAGACAGCCAGATGCTGTCTGGTACAACCCTATGAAAATCCTCTTAATCGAAGACGAACCTGCACTTCAAGCGGCTGTTCAGCAGTATCTGGAAGGAGAAGGCTATACAGTCACAACCGCCAACACCTATCGGCAGGGAGCCGAAAAAGCGCACGATTACGATTACGACTGTTTGGTAATCGACCTGATGCTGCCCGATGGCAACGGTCTCGATCTGGTTCGCGAATTGAAAAGTCGACAGTCGATGGCCGGTGTTATTGTCATAACCGCCAAAGACGCGCTGGCCGACAAACTGACCGGCCTTGATGCCGGGGCCGATGATTATTTAACCAAGCCCTTTCACTTACCCGAACTTAATGCCCGTCTGCGGTCGGTGTTGCGCCGACGGCTGTTTGGCGGACAGGCAAAGCTCAGCGCGGGCGCTCTTACTCTTTGGCCCGACCAACAGCGTGTAAGCGTTCTCGACACTGATATTAAACTGACGGGGAAAGAATATGAACTACTCCTGTTTTTAGTTACGAATGCGGACCGATTGCTCTCCAAATCAGCCATTGCCGAGCACGTTTGGGGCGATGCAATGGACACAGCCGACTCGCATGAGTTTCTATACACCCATGTCAAAAATCTGCGTCGCAAGCTCATAACGGCTGGTTGTCCCGATTACATACAGACCCGCTACGGCGCAGGCTATATTTTCTCAACCCGACTGCCATGAGTTTGCTTGGTCAAACAGCCCGTTACCTACTTATGACGGCGTTCCTGATTACCCTGATAGGCTCGGTGGGTTTCTATACGCTCATTCACTGGAAAATTCGGTATGAAGTTGATGAGATTTTATCCGCTCAGGTAAAACAAACAGCATTACGGCTCCAGAAAAAGCCAACTAGTCTATTTTTCGATTGGGACAACAACCCACAAATCAAACGGGTCCGAACCTCCATAAGGCCTAAGTTCAGCGATATAATCGTACTGGATTCATTGGATACAAACAAACCTATTCCCGTTCGGCAGTTACGGCAAACCGTGTCTGTTAACGGGCAAATTTATTTAATCACGATTCAGCAACCGTATTTTGAATTCGACGAATTATCCCGCCAAATGTCGGTGGGGGTCATTTTTGGTTTCCTGATCCTTATGGGGCTTTCTGTGGCAATTGGCGTGAGTTTATCCCGTCGATTATGGAGCCCTTTTTACGCAACGATCAACCGGCTAGGTGGCGTCCGGCTTGATGGTGGCCCGGAGCCCACATTCCCCCAAAGCGGCATTCGGGAGTTTGGTTTGCTCAATCGTTCCCTAAGCGAATTGACCCAGAACCTGCGACGTCAATTTTTATTGCAAAAACAGTTCACCGAAAATGCGTCTCATGAACTGCAAACGCCATTGGCCGTTGCTTCGGCAGAGCTGGATTTTCTTCTACAATCCAATCACCTCACCGAAAACGACTATGCCCATTTGCAACGCGCGACCGATGCCCTTGAGCGATTGAGCCAGTTAAACCGATCACTTCTATTGCTTATACAAGTCGAAAACAACCAGTTCGCCAACGACGATGCCGTGGAAATAAGCGAGTTGCTGAACCAATATTCCGATGAATATGAGCCGTTTTTTCAACACAAAAACATGGCTCTCAATCGCGCTATTACGCCGAATATTGACCTGCGCATGAATCATCAACTGGCTGGCGTCCTGATTGCTAATTTATTAAAGAACGCCATAAGGCACGGGAAAACAGGCGGTTGTGTAGGCATCGAACTAACTCCCGAAAAGCTAACTATCTGCAACACAGGGGACCCACTTCCCTTTGCAGCAAACCAACTCTTCAATCGCTTCGTGAAGAACCCGGCCCGTCCTGATTCTATTGGTTTGGGACTGGCATTGGTCAGGCAAATCTGCGATCGATATGGCTTACCGATAACGTATCAATACAATATCGAGAAAGGGATTCACGAATTTCGGGTTGGATTAGGCCGCTAATCGGTCGGTCTTCAAATTCTCTCCATAATTCCTGCCGAAGTTTGAGGGCAAATATCACTTTGATGAAAAACATCTTTTTTGTTGGCTTGTGCCTGTTGACTATCGTATCAGCTTTCGGACAAACGAATCTCGTTATTCGGGTTGAAGACAGCCTAACGCATGAACCGGTTATTGCGGCAACCATTCGTACTGTTACAAAACCGGTCATTGGTGCCGTTACCGATGTAAATGGCATTGCCCGAATTACGAATTTATCCGCCGATGTTAAAACACTAACGGTTAGTGCCGTGGGTTACACTACGGGACAATTTCCGATAACAACTGGCAGGGACACACTGGTTTTTCGTCTAAAACCTGAAGTAGAAGCGATTAACGAAGTAACCGTAACCGCTACCCGAACCAACTCCCGTATCGAAGATTTGCCCATTAAAGTTGAGGTACTGGGGCAAGAAGATATGGACGAAGAAAGTGCCGTAGTGCCGGGAAATGTGAGCAGCATCCTGGGCGACATTTCCATCATACACATTCAGCGAACATCGGCCGTAAACGGCAATCAGGCTATCCGTATGCAGGGGCTTGACCCAAAATACACACAAATTCTACGCGATGGTCTGCCTCTGTACGAAGGATTTTCGGGCAACCTCGGCGTGTTGCAGATTCCACCGCTGGACTTGAAACAGGTAGAGATTATCAAAGGCTCGGTGTCTACCCTCTATGGCGGTGGCGCTATTGGCGGTATGATCAACATCGTATCCAAATCGCCCACCTCCGAAAAACCCACCTTCACCGCACTTATCAACCATTCTGGCCTTAAAGAAAATAACCTGAACGCCTATTACTCCCAACGATACGGCAAAACCGGCCTGACGCTGTTTAGTGGGTATACCAACCAGGCCGCAGTGGATGTAACGGGCGATGGCTACACAGACAGTCCACAGATCAAGCAATTCAATTTTCACCCCAAATTCTTCTACAACCCTACCGATCATACGCGGGTAAACATTGGCTACGCGTTCACGCAGGAACACCGCGAAGGAGGTTACCTGCCTGCGCTCGAAGGCACCGAACCGAATGCCTATCGCAACATCACCGACCTGCAACGGCATACCGTCGATTTCGATGCCAGCCACAATACATCCGAGAATAATTCTCTTACCCTGAAAGGCGCCGTTAGTACGTTCCACCGCCAGAATACCGATTACCGGAAGCTCTCCGACGGGCGACAGTCGTCTATTTACCTGGAAGGCAACGATCTGGTACGTTTTGGCAAACACCAGCTCATTGCGGGGGCGAACCTAACCATTGAGGCTTTCCGCAAAAACCCGGATAGCACCCGGCTTGTCGACTACACCTACCAGACCATCGGCGGGTTTGTGCAGGACGATTGGCAAGTGGGCGAAAAAGTCGCGTTGCAGGCAGGATTACGTTTCGATCACCACAATACGTTCGGTAATTTTCTATTGCCCCGCCTGTCGGTAAAACTAAAACCCGCCGACCCCTGGACAGTGCGCCTGAGCGTTGGAACGGGCTACAAAACCCCGAACCTCTTTGTGAACCAAACGCCCGGCGCGCTGAATGTCAGTCTGATATTCCCCCGCCTGCTGCCCATCGACGTAGCTACCGTGAAGGCGGAAAAATCGGTTGGGGCTAACATGGATATTGCCTACACAAAAACATTCGAGAGCGGCTTATCCGTACAGGTCGATCAGGCGTTTTATTATACGTATGTCAACTCGCCGGTGGTATCGGCCTTTGCCAGTACGTCCAGTAACTTGGGAGCTTATACGCAACTGATCAATGCACCCTACAACCTGTTCAGCGTAGGAACGGATACCTACGTTCGACTCGAATACAAGGATTACGAACTGTATCTGGGCTATAATCATACGCTCTCCCGGCGCGACGGACCGTCCAGTCCGGACCCAACGGACAACAGTTATCTCCCGCTGGCTCCGCAAGACAAATTTTCGACCACACTGGCCTGGGAAAACGAGCACTTCCGGTTTGGTATTGAAACGGCGTATGTGGGTACGCAATACCTCTACAACAATCAGAAAGTAGCGAATTACTGGTTTTTTGCCGGAGCCGCCGAATATCACTATAACGACCACTGGCGCCTGGTCCTGAATGCCGAAAATCTGTTCAACGTCCGACAGGCCAACTACGAAACCGTCGTTAGCGGCCCCATTACCCAACCCACTTTCCGCCCCATCTGGGCACCCCTCGAAGGCCGGATTGTGAATCTGGCCCTGAAGTTCACGTTGTGATGCATCTGGTGCGAGTATTTACCGCACGGATTTCCATGGTTTATGCAAGCGCGGGCGTATAGTTTTTGTCATATTTCTGCTGGCGGTTAACCACTGAGCAAACACGGTGGATGAGTTTATTGCGAACTGCATTCAGAACCAGCATCTTGTTTTTGCCTTCACCAATTTTTCGTTGGTAGTAATCTTGTAACTGCCCTTTCATCCGAATTGCTGACATGGCACCCAAATGAAAAAGAGATTTCAATCGAAGTCGGGCGTGCCGACTTACCCGCGTTTTACCACGGACACTACTACCTGATCTAGCTAGCTAGCGTTGTAAAGTCCAGTATGTTCCATGCAGACCACACAGTTTGCGATCTGGAAGTTGGGCAAAGCCAGGAGTTGTTTGATAATTGCCCGAATGGCCACGGGTGAATTTTCCGATTGGGTTTGCCAGATGATGCCTTTATTGGCATAAACAGCCCAGTCAAGAGTGTTCTTAGAAACATCAATACCAATGAAATGGCGAATGTCCATTGAAGTGTTTACTTTTAGGGTTCAACAATCAGACAGCTTACTCATCACTCGTTACCTTGCTAATGGGTCACAACACCCTAATTTCTATTCGAGTCGGACCGCCGATGCGGTTAAGTAAGAAAGACCGAGCGGGACCTGAATCGGCCCATAGGTTGCGAGCCTGGCCGGAGACGCTAGGGAAGCCCGCTCGGTTGTCTGTCTGGCAAGCTACCTAAATCTTGGTTTCTTACCAGCCCTCAAACCTAAAGGCCGGGGCGGTGGCGTCAGTGCTGGTTACCGAAACAAGGATTGATACGGTAATGATGGGACAAAGAGGAACATTCGGCGATGCCTTCGGATGGTGAGCACCCTAGTCCCCGCCATAAAGGAGGCACCCCACCCGGTCGCATCTCAAACGTGTGGAACGTGGTAACCCCAATGAAGTCTGTGCATAGTGTACAGTAGGCCTGACCGCGAGGAAAAGCACAACTCTTCAGTGGGAACAGGAAGACCCAAGAAGCGAAAGTCGGCAAGCCGAAAGGCAACGGGAAGTCATAACCGGCCGGATAGGGCAATACCCACCTTGAAAGAGGGCTGACATGGGTCTGGTGGATGACCCCAAAGACGGAAGAACAGATTTTGAACAAGGAGCTTAGTTCGATGCACCCTAAACCGGAAGCAAACCGACTCATTGGAACAACCGACTGGCATGCCATTGATTGGCAGAAGGCATTTCGGTTGCTCAAAAATCTACGCTCCCGCATCTTTCGGGCGGCTCAGGAAGGCGACTATAAAAAGAAGCGTTCCTTACAAAAGTTAATGTTGCGAAGTTATGCGAATCAAGTAACCAGCGTCCGTCGAATTACCCAACTCAATGCGGGTAAGAACACGCCGGGCGTGGACCAGGTGGTGGTCAGAATGGCTGTGGAACGCCAAAAGCTGGTGGAGGAACTGAGCCAATACCAACCTTGGAAAGCCAAACCCGCCCGACGGGTTTACATCCCCAAAGCCAACGGCAAACGAAGGCCTTTAGGGATTCCCGTTATCAGAGACCGATGCCTACAGACTATGGTCGTGCAGGCTTTAGAACCAGAATGGGAAGCCAAGTTTGAAGCCAGCAACTACGGATTTCGACCCGGCAGAAACGGTCATGATGCCATTGAACGCATCTTTCGGTACGCTCGTCCTGATGGTCGGCGAAAATGGGTGGTCGATGCGGACATCAAAGGCGCCTTTGATCACATTGATCATTCGTTTCTACTCGAACGCATCGGTCGTTTTCCTGCCAAAAGACTGCTTGAGCAATGGCTAAAAGCAGGTTATCTGGAAGCGAATGTCTTCTACCCGACTGACTCAGGCACTCCCCAGGGAGGAAGTTGTTCACCGCTATTAGCAAACATTGCCCTGCATGGCTTAGAGCAGGCAATGGGTATGAACTACTACCATGGGGGTGGTCGTGTACAAACCTGTGGACCGCGCCGGGTAGTGAGGTATGCCGACGATTTTCTGATCTTTTGCTCGACGCAGGAAGATGCCCAACAAGCCGTATTGTTGCTTAAAGACTGGTTGAAGGAAAGGGGATTAGCCCTATCAGAGGAGAAAACACGTATTGTTCATCTGACAGATGGGGTCGACTTCTTAGGTTTCCATGTGCGTCAATATCCGAGCCGAAACACGGCAACAGGCTGCAAAACGCTCACCAAACCCAGCAAAGCATCGGTTCAGAAAATCCGGGACCGTCTGCGAGCGGAGTGGTTAGGGTTGAAAACCCAGCGTGTGGAAGTGATTGTCAAACGGCTGAATCCGATCATTCGGGGTTGGTCGAACTACTTTCGGATTGGGGTCGCCTATGAGACCTTCACTAAGTTAGACCGCTGGATGTTCGACCGTCAGGTACGCTATGTTCGTCGGATGCATCCCCGTAAAAACTACGCCTGGAAACAGGCCAAGTATTGGGGACGGCTCAATCTGGATCGCCAGGATAAGTGGGTGTTTGGGGATAAGCAGACGGGCATGGTACTCCAGAAGTTTGTCTGGACACCCATCCAACGGCATATCCTGATTCAGCATACTGCCTCTCCGGACGATCCTCGTTTGCGGGCGTACTGGCAGAAACGTACCCAACGAAAGTCGGCTGATTTAGTACCCAGCAAGCAACGGATTGCCCGACGGCAGAACTACCAATGTCCGGTCTGCAAAACGAGTCTGTTTACGGATGAAGCCTTGCACGTTCATCATGTCAAACCAAAGCAAGAAGGGGGCAGTGATGCCTATTCCAATCTGCGGTTAGTTCATGTGACGTGTCATCAACAGGCACACTCGAAAGCATTCGCAGCAACAAAAACAAAGCAAGGAACCCTGAGCCGGTTGTCATCTGCTTGAGCCGGATGTGTTGGAAGGCACAAGTCCGGTTCTGAGGAGGGAAGGGAGCCGCAAGGCTCCTGACCTATCCGACTATAGTGCTCATGTTTTATCTTCCCTTTACAAATTAAAACTACCGATTTGGCTGGAAAGTAGTGGCATCGGCCATCCGACTTCAAATTAAGAAGGCGGGTGGTCTTCAGCGAGGTAAGAACGACGCCATTGACGCTCGACGCATCGCCGAGTATGCCTTCCGTTTTCAAGATCAGATGTGCCTGTGGCAACCGCCACGGCTAGTTTTGCAAAAACTAGCGACTCTCAGTACCCTTCGTCAACGGCTTCTTCGAGTTCGCCAGCAACTTCAACAACCCGTTAACGAACATCAGGGCTTCGTGGAGAAGTCGTTGCAAAAACAACTGGCTAAAAATTGTCAGGCTTCGTTAAAAGCCATTAATGCTGACCTGAAAAATGCAGAGAAACAAATCAATGTGCTCATTCAGGGCGACGATCGGTTAAGAGAGCTTTTTGGCTGGATCACCTCCGTTCCCGGCGTAGGTGATGCCATTGCGGCTGAAGTGCTAGTAGCTACCAACGAATTTAAGGCCATCAACGATCCAAAAAAATTGGCCTGTCACGCTGGCGTAGCTCCCTTTGAATACCGATCGGGTAGTAGTGTGCGTGGAAAAACGCGCGTGAGCCAACATGCTCGTTTACGTCTAAAATCGCTCTTTCACTTAGGGGCCATGTCAGCGATCCGCATGAAAGGCGAGTTGCAGAATTACTATCAACGTAAGATTACTGAGGGCAAAAACAAAATGTTAGTTCTGAACGCAGTCCGTAACAAGTGTCTTAGCCCCCTGAATGACTGGACAAAATTGCAAAAACAGTTTAGTCCTTTTACATTCAGAAATCATGAGCAAAATAAGGCGGAGTTTTACTCCCGAAGATCGTTATTCCATCGTCCAGGAAGCTATCCGTGACGGCCATGCCGAGACTTCTCGTAAGTACAGCCTATCCCCTTCGCTGCTGCGCAGGTGGCGATTGAAATATTTGAGCAAAGGCAAAGAAGGCCTGAAAGATTCCTATGCACGTCTCGATCCCCAACTGCGGGCTCTCGAAGAGGAAAATGAACGCTTGAAGCGGAAAAAAACGCCTATTCAACCCAGGAGAAGCTAATAATCATGGAGCAGTTCAAAAATCAGGTAAGTCGTACCCTATTATGCCAGTGGCTCGACCTACCACGGAGCGTGTCTTACTACCAACCTCAATCAGGTAGGCCTGGGGCACAACCCAGCCAGACGACTATGAAACTGGATGGATCGCGGGTCGACAATCAACTGGTAGTGAGTAGTATACGGCAATTACTGAATGTTGAATTCAATGCCCTTGGCTATGAATACATTACGTATGAGTTGAAAAAAGAATACGTGATCAACAAGAAAAAGGTGTATCGGCTAATGAAGCAACATAATTTGCTCTTAGGTAAAGTGATCCGACCGACGGGCAAACGGGAGTTCGTTAAATTCTGACGAATTGAAGCGACCAAGCCTTTGGAATACCTGTGCTGGGACATCAAATATGTCTGGGTACAGGGGGAACGAAGGAATTACTATCTTCTGAGTATCATTGATGTGTACAGCCGTAAAATTCTGGACTGGTTGTTTCAACGCAGCATTTGTCAAGTCGACTTAATCAGTCTTTTTCGACGCATAAACCGGAGCCATGAACTGAAAGGGGTTATTTTGCGCAATGACAATGGCAGTCAATTCATCGCTCATTCGGTGCGTAACTTTTTGAAAAGCTCAGAGATCAAGCAGGAATTCACGCACGTGGCCACTCCTGAAGAGAACTCGTATATTGAAGCGTTTCACAGTATTCTGGAACATGATGTCATCGAACGAAATGAGTTTGCCAGCTATTATGAAGCCAAAGCAATGCTAGGCCGTTATTTTTCCCATTACAACCAGCATCGGCTATACCGTTCGATTGGCTTCGTAACACCCCATCAAAAATGGGAAGAAGCACAGGTAGTTGACGACACAACCTTTTCAGAAAATCTGTCCAGTTAATAGGGGGCTAACACAAAAAGCCGTTTCATAATCGCCTTGTTGAAAACTGTGGCTAGTCCGCTCTAGATACGGCTTTACCCTTGGGTCCTGATTTAAAGCAGGGTTCTGTTTTCCTTTAGTAGACTTTATATATTCTAAAATTTGGTCGATAAGTTTCATATAGTAGGAATTCTTGTTACTAATTTAAGCTAAGTTCAAATAATTAGTTTTCATATTTGCTAATAGGTATGTCATTTAATCACAGATAGTTAGAAAAATATCTTCTTTTGAATATTGTTGATTGATTAAGTAAATATACTTACCTTCGAGACTTGAATTCTGATTCACTCAGATCAACTTTTCTTCTATAGCCTCGATCTGACGAATTGAGGCTATTTTTATGAGGCTTCTGTCCACTAAGAACAGGTAGGAGCAATGACAACTTTTTCCATAAAGGGTAAAATTCGGATTCTTGTAGTGCCGAGCGGCCTCTTCTAGTTTTGTCTCTTTATCGTATGAAGGTTACTAAGTGGAGCTACGAGCTTAATCGATTTAAGAAGACCCTCCGCGAGTTGCAGGCTGCTCTGGCGTTAGCCGAACAGTCAGTTGCCCGTTGGGAGCAGGCTGGTGAGTTGTTACTAGTCATTGAGTTTAAACCGCAAATCGAGCAGTTAACCCTGCATATAAACGAGCTTTCCGATTTAATTTCGGGTACTGAAGCACTTCATCAGGCTGCCATTCTAATCGGTAACTACACCGATATAGACCTTGGTGATCGTGCAGAATAGCTACTTTGCAAATGAGGGGGGTAGCTTTTCATACTAGTGAGTTTAATCTATCAATACCTTTTCAATTTTGTATTTACTACCCACAGTATTTGTTACAGCAACTATTTATTAGGTAGCTGCTGTTTTTTAGTCTATAACATATTGCCACTTATAGCCGCTTTGTGAGATTTAATACCCCGATGCTATTGGAGCTTTCTTCATTACCATTCCCTCATTAAAGACCCACCCAGAAAGCGTTTGCAGGTGGGCCATGTAGTAGTACTGGTTAGTGTATAATTAAGAGTTTAAAATGTTTGAGAAAGAAACATCCGTCACCTATTAGGTGTCGGCTGTTTTGTTTTATTCTGTTAAATGCTGCTATTCATAGCCTTCGTATGAGGTCTGAAGCCCCGAACTGTTGGAGCTATTTGCTTTACCATTGCCTCTCGAACAACTAACCCATAAAGCGTTTACTGCTAGGATAAGTAATAGAATTTGTGAATATAATTAGTGCCTTATTAGGTTTCTTTACATCAGCCACCCACTAGGGGGCTGCTGTTTTATTAGTAGACGGAAAAACTTAAACCCACCTGAAATTATCACACGATTCGGCTATTAATAAAGGTTTTTATGCAGCCTATCCAGGTAGGTTCAGTCAACGAATAGAACACTTTTCTTAATTCTCTACGAGATTTTACTAATCCATTAGTCCTCATACCAGTCAAGTCATGGGAAATAGACGAATGGTTCTTACCGAGATGCTTTGTAAGTGCTGAAACGGATAATTCATTATGTTCATTCAGCAATAACATAATTCTCAGTCTTGTCGGATGGGCGACCGTTCCTAGGAGGATAGTCGTTTTCGTTAGTTTCTGTGCCACAGCCATATAATTTGACTAATGGAAATAAACGATTAGTATTCAGCTGCATAAATATAGACAGGATACGTACGAAAGTTACCAGAAACTTACTCAGCCAAGCTAGTACATCGGACCAGTTAAAAACAGTAATTCTCCCTTTCTTGAATATGCCGCACCTAATTGAGCCATAGGCGCCATTTTTTACTAGTTCAGCGTCACTTTGGGGAAGCAGTCCAAATTCGGGCCAACACCCGGATACCTAACAAGTCGAAACTGGCTCGACCGTACATCTGCCGTTTAAGCGTTTTGAGCCGGTTTACTTGCCCCTCCGTCTGACCATTACTCCAAACGGAGCCAAACGCTTGCTGAACCGCTGCATAATCTTAACGAAGACCCTTTTTTAAGGTATTCAACCCGGCTGAGGTACTTGCATCCTGACACCACTGTGCCAACTCATCGGACTTTTTATCCTTCATCATCACCTTGAAATGCAGACATAAGTCGTGTACCTAACGAATAGGCTCGTTTTGGCTTATCAGATAACTTAGAAAAGCCCGCTCCTTCTCCGGCCAATCGCATTCAGGCAGCCCCAGCAACCGACTTACTTGCCGACTCGAGTTACGAACCCCTTTCTAAGCGGGCGGTAGGGCGGGCTCTTGCACTAAACGCGGATAATCCGCTTAGAAGGTGGTCAAGATGATATATTCTTCGTTGTAGCCTTGGGCTTTAATCTCCTCCAGGAGCACCTTGACATTAGTTTCGCCTTCTACCCATCGCTTTCGCAGGTAAGCTTCATAGATCAGCAGATTCGATCGTTTTGGCTTGGGGCGGGGTACAAACTGGTCTTGTCGAAAATACTGCCTGATGGTATTGCGAGCCGCCCCCACATGGCGGGCGACGGCTCGGATGCCATGACCATCTCGCTGCAACACTTTCGTGCGTTGATAAATGGCATACCGTTTTTCGGTAGGTATCGGCTGGTCTTGGGTTGGTGAAATGACTGGTTGCTCCGTAGTGGATCGGGGTAAATCCGTTTCTGTTAAGGTTAAGGCAGTTATAGTCTCCTGATTATTTGCTGGCTGATTACTTGCTAAAGCCGCTTCCTGGATGGCAGGCCGTTGGGTATCTAAAAACCGCTCAGCCGCTTCGGATAGGTTCTTGAGCAAATGCCACCGATCAGCCGCTTGAACAGCATCAGGACAAGCGGAGGAGATTGCACGGGCATACACACTCGACCGCTCACGGGTCGCCAACTCAATGCCTGGATGGTTCTGGAGCCAAGTTTCCAGCGTTCAACCCTCTCGATCAGGCAACAGATCAATAGGTGTATGCCCGTCCATATCAATCAGAATCGTACCTTAGTTCCGTCCTTTCTTAAATGCACGTCCAGATCATGGGAAGAGGACAAATAAAAAGTCTGACCGCAGCCCAGGCAGGCTTTCCCTTTATAATGTTTCATTCACTAAGTCGGAAAGATTCGCCCGAAGAATTACCGGGGCAAACACTCGACACTCTGGCTGACCGTCTGCTTTAGCCGCAGTAGGGCTTCCTGATTACCATTCTGCGAGTCGAGTAAATCCAGTTGGCCTTGGCAGGAAATCAAGTTCCAGGCATGGCTATAGGCCATTGGATCGGGGGCTGCTTCAAGCACATCGACCATCGATTCCTGAATGCTTAAATAAGCGTCCAATACCTCATCAGAAGACGATAAATGAAGTAACGCTTCGGCCGCCCGGATAAGAGCGGATAGCGAGCTTTCCGAAGGGGCTATTGACAAGTGGGTCATAGTATATCAAGAAGGCTCTTTGAGCTGCCAACACGAAGATAAATCCAAAGCTGGCAATAATTCGTGTAGGAAGTGCAGATATAAGCCATCGTTTTTCTGTCCATTTGTAAACTAACTCATTGTCAAGATAATCAGCTTATAAAGGTAGGCTTTTATCCATGGGGGCTTAAGGAAAGATACCACTCAGCTAGAGAGGAAATGTGGCAACTGATGATCGTTAAAAAATCAGCCAGAATTGACCTAATTGTGGTCAGCTTGGATCGTCTTTTGCAAGTTTTATCCATAGGGTAGTCCACTCAACTGGGAATAGGGCGTGAAAAGGATGAATAGGATGACAGAAAAGCCTACTGCTGGTCAGTGGCAAACTTGATAAATCACTCACTTAAGTTGGACTATGCTCTTATTATTTATTACCTTAACCGGATACGTAGGGGTCTTACAGTATTTTAGTATAGACTATTAAAATGCCCTACCTTGAATCACTACCCGTATGAACCCAATAGTAACCGTTTACACCGCTATACCCGATACCTCTGACCTGACTTATTGGGAGGTAAAGATCACTCAGGATAACCATCATAGTCGGACGTTTGTCCCCAGGGACAAAGAACTTCACCACCGGCTCAAGGTCCAGCAGCGCGCCGAGATTGACGCCCGCCTGGCTAAAACAAAACAACAGGAGCGCAAGCGGTATGGGAGTACGTTTTAAGAAGGCCTTTGGCCTGGCTAACTTTTCAGCCAGTTCGCTAAGAACGATCGTTCCCCTACCAGTACCCCCTGTACTATGAGCTTTGCCGTACTGATTATTACACCTCATAATAACGCCGTACGCAGGCGTAGTACCTGATGAACCAGGCTACTCGTAGTTGCCGGTTAGAATGGCAGCCTGATGAAGCGCTTCGGTACTGGCAATCAAATCGGAAAGTTCGCTTACGTACAGGGTTAACTGCTCGATCTGCGGGCTGAACTCAATGACCAATAAAAAATCACCAGCTTGGTCCCAACGGGCTACTGACTGTTTGGCTAACGCCAAGGCAATTTGCAATTCGCTACGGGTCTGATAAAGTCGATTAAGCTCGTAGCTCCACTTGGTGATCTTCATACGTTAACCTTACCTTAAATGAGATAAGCAACCTTTGGTCAGACATAGTTGGAATTTAACCAATAAGGTAATAGTTGTCACCAATTCTATAGTCTCTCAATTGGCAGACGGCCTTATAAAAATAGCCTCAATTCGTCAGATCAAGGCTTTAAAAGAAAAGTTGTTCACGGAGTGAATCAGAATGCACGCATCGAAGGTAAGTATATTTACTTAATTAATCCAAGTTGTATGAAAGAGGGTTGATTCGATCAGCTCCGTACAAAAACAGTCATAGCCCCGTGGAGATTACCTTTGAAGTGCGAAAACAGAGGTAAACCAACACCAGCTATGTCTGAGAAAGTAGTGGCAAGTTATTGCTTTTCGGATGATTTTTTTCCAGGAAACTCGCCAGCAGGGGTCGATCAAACCCCAGGCAACTCCTAAAGTAAGCGATAGTATCGTGTTGACAACCGCGGTTATATCCGCTCGCTTCTTTGGGGGCACTCAGGCCTCCGCTATGCTTTATACGGCGGATAAACAGGGCATTACAATGCTGGAGAAATCCTCCTTTAATCGGCGTTTGCATCGATTGGCCATGACATTATAGATCTGTGAATTAGCTTGTAATAAAGCCTATTTCTTTCTTACGGAAGAATGCTTTCACAAGTTTTGGGTCCTGCTCTAAAAGCCTGATCTTTTCCAGAACGGCTACAGCCAGTTCCTCTAAGCTGGTGAATACCTGATTCTTTAAACTTCGCTTTAGTTGACTCCATAATAACTCGACTGGATTGAGTTCGGGACTGTAGGCGGGTAAACGCTCTAAATGAATTCGACCAGGCTTGGCACCCAGTAAGGCTTTAACTACTTCGCTACGATGAATCGATGCGCCGTCCCAAATCACCAACAAGTCTCGTTTTCGATAGCGACTACACAGTTTGGTCAGAAACCACACAATATCTTCGCTTGTGAAAGGCTGATCTTGCCCAGCTACATACAGGCGCCCATTAGGAGCTATAGTAGCGATCAAGCTTAAGTGTGATCGACCAGCTCGCTCGATGACCACTGGTGTTTGGCCACACGGTGCCCAAGTATGAGCCAACAGTGGCAGTAAATAGCAAGCGGATTCATCAACGTAGAGAATTACCCGCCCTTCGGCTTTAACTTTTTTTGAGCTCGGGTAGCCGCTCCTGACGCCATTGAGCCACCGCTCCTGCATCCTGCTGCCGGGCCTTAGCCTGTGGTTTTTGTCGGCTCCAACCTACTTTCTTCAACAAACGCCCAACTTGGGAAGGATCATAACTGACATTGAAGAGCTTCTTGATGACCTCATTGACGCGGGGCCTTGTCCAAACGGCACCGGCAAAACCATGGTGCTCAGCTCCTTTATTGAGTGCTTCAACGAGTTGACAAAGCTGATCAGCCGTCAACCGAGTGGGTGCTCCGGGGGGCTTGCGCCACTGCAAGCCCAGGGCCCCTTGTTGACGATACTTCTTTAGCGTCTGACTAACCCAGCCTTGAGTCAAGCCAAGCGCTTGGGCAATAGGACCTTGCTTCCAACCCGCCTGATCGAGATCGACACAGCGTCGTCGTAATACTTCGTAATCCGCTGGTTTGTATTTTGGCATACTGACAATAAGCCATCAATATTATAAACCTACTCACGGAGCTATAAGCGCTTTATTTTACTATTTGGCAGACTTTTTTAAAGCACTTAATCTGAGAAGTGAGTATCTGATAAATTCGTTTCCAGTGAACGTTTGTGACAACATCCGCATCAGCCGGTCGCGGCTGGTAAGAGGAGAAGACTACCGGGGAAAGATCGTGTCCAAAAGGCGCTACTTCTTTGGCTTTCGAGTTCAAATGGTGACTCCCCTCGAGAAGCAACCTGTGCAGTTTTTCATTCCGCCCGGCTCGTATGTTGATGTAAGTGCCCTTCAGATGATGCATTTGACTTTACCCGCTGGTAGCGAAGTTTACGGAGATTCAGGCTATACGGACTACGAACAGGAAGAATTGTATGCGGATTGTGAGCAGATTTACTTGACGATCCAACGCAAGGCGAATAGCCAGCGGCCTGATCAAGCCTGGGAAGGGGCTTACAAGAAAATGCTTCGTCAAGACATCGAGAAGGCTTTCAGCCAGGTTACGTTGCGGTTTCCCAAGAAAATTCATGCGGTTACCGAAGTGGGTTTTCTGATCAAAATCGTTTTGTTTCTATTGGCTTATGCTCTCGAAACAAACTTGCAACATACAACTTAGAATAATTAGTAGCCTGGATGGGCTAACACGGTTTTGGGTATTGGTTAGAAAAGGATAGCACCAAGTGCTAATTATCAGTAAAAATAGCTTCATTGGTGTTATATAAGTAAACGTTCTGGTAAATTAGCTATGATTGATCCACTTACGATCCGTATTCGTCCTGAGCAAAGTGCCGACCAGCCAGCCACTGAAGCGCTGGCGCTGGCCGCTTTTGATCCTGATCCCAGAGTCGCCGAATTGGTTCGGCGCTTACGAGCCTCTGACTCCCTAATTCCCGAGTTAAACTTAGTCGCTCAGCTAGAGGATACCCTTGTCGGACACCTCATGTTCAGTCGAACCTCTATCACGTCGGGTCATCAAGTAGCTCCGCTCTCTCCCTTGGGGGTGTTGCCTACTTACCAACGGCAGCATATTGGTTCTGCCTTGATGAAGCATGCCTTAAACTGGTTAGCCGCTAGCCCCTATCCGGTCGTGGTCTTAGAAGGCGTTCCTTCCTATTACCCCCGGTTTGGTTTTGTACCAGCTCACGACTTAGGGATTGATCCTCCTTTTAATCTACCTCCAGCTGTCTGGCAGGCTTACTGCTTACCGGCTTATAGTAGTCAGGTAAAGGGAACGGTTCACTATCCAGAACCCTTCGATTTGAACTTGCTACATTTGACTGGAGACTTTTTTTAGGCAGATTTGAGGCCAAACTTCAATTTGACCATGGTTAAACGACGTGTGTTTGACGAAGCATTCAAGGAAATGGCTGTCGAGCTGTCTTATGTAAAAGGATCAATTCAAGAAGCCGCCCGCGAATTGGACATCGATCCAGGACGAATCAGCAAATGGAGACAACGCCACAAAAAAAACGATCAAACGTTGCCTGCCAATACCACACTTACTGACGAACAGCAACAGATCAGAAGGTTGCCTAGCTAGCTAGTGGCCCTATTCATCATGCAAAAGTGGTTAAAACCGAATTTGATACTTGGGAAAGCCAAGGTCTATCCATTTTTTATTTACCTACCTACAGTCCTCATCTGAATCCCATTGAAATTCTGTGGCGCTTCTGCAAATATAAGTGGCTTAACAAAACGCATTATAAAAGCTGGTCAACCTTAAAGAAAGCTATTCTTTATATTTTTAAGGAGTATGGGTCGATATATACCATCAGCTTTACAAACCTTATTGTAAAAAATACCCAAGTTAGTATCAAGCTTAATTCTGCCTAATTACTTAATAAAACTGGTGTCAATAGAACAACCATTCTGGTCACGGACAACCACTTTGTATGTTCCTGCTGCCAGTTTATCAATGTTTGCCAAGGAAGGAACAACAACCCCATTCAATTCATAAGTAAGATTTGGAATACCGGTAGTTTGCGCCGATAATTTGGCGTTCAGTTGATCACAGGTAGCTGGCTCAATCGTTACTTGAGTAATCTTAGGTCCTACACTGCCTGCTACCGTAACACTTTTTATATCGGTACAGCCAGCTTCATCTTCTACTGAAACGGTATATACGCCCGCTTTTAGATGATCGAAAATGCCACTTGCTTGATTGGTCGCACCATCCAGCGAAAACTGTATTCTTCCATTTCCCTCATTCGTACTTAATGAAATGAGTCCATTTGATTGGCCACACGTTGTAGAATTAACCGATACATCCTTTAGTTGAAGCTTACGCGTCTGTTTGAGACTAATGGACTGTGATGCTGAACATTGATTTTGATCTTTCACCGTGACGGTAAAGTTTCCTCCTGTCAACTTCTCGAACTGACTATCGGTTTTAAAGTCTTTTCCATTTAGCGAATAACTTAACAGACCTGTTCCGCCTGATGCTTCTATAGTTAGCGAACCTTTATCATCTCCACACTGTGGGTTTATAGCAAACACTGCGTTAATTTTAGGAACTTCCTGCCTGGCAATCGTTATCTCTTTAGTGGTCAAGCAACCGGCCGTATTTTTCGCTTGGAGTGTGTAGTTACTAGGCTTAAGGTTGTCGAACACGGAGGTGTTCTGAAAGGCCCCGTTATTAAGACTGTATTGGACCTGGTTGGTACTGGTTACCGTTATGGACCCATTTGCCTGTCCACATGTTTCGGCAGTAAGGGTGGTGGTAATTAGAGGTGGATCAATAATTTCTATTTTAATTGGTACAACCAGGCTTTCCATATTGTATTGCGATTGGCTCACATAGAAAGTAGTTGTCGACGTTATACCGGGCTTAAATGTATTGCCCTCATGAACCAGTTGTTTTTTATCGGCATCAGCGTACCATTTGACATTCTGCCCCGTAATACTTAATTCTACGGGCTGATCAACACAATACCGGCTTGGAGACTTTAATTTAAGTCGATATATAGTCGAGGTGCTCTGGGCGGGGCATCCGGGGTGGGTAGCACTGTTTTTCTTGGTTATGGATTCAATTTTTTCTTCATCCGGAAAGTACGTGAATGTTGACGTACCAAGGCACCAGTTGGATTTAGGCGGCAGTTTTTCCCGTATGACGGTTCCAGCTTCCATTGACCCATGATTATTCTCAAAAGTACCGTTGGTTATTTTAAAAAGACCAAAATATTGTTGATTCGTGGCCGCAACTTGCAAAACCTCTCCCCCGATGGCTGTTCCACTTTGAGTAATCGTAGTGGTAATGGCCCAGTATTGAGTAATGGATGATCCTGGCGTACTGAGAAACCCATGCCAGTACCCTGATATATCCTGAGCTGAGAGTAAGGTAATTGAGTATAAGTGTAGTAGACACAGTATGAAGAGTTTTCTTCTCATAGTAAGACAACAAGTAAAGGATAGCTGACACCGTTGAACCGGTTCGCCAGCTAGGTGTCTAAAACTGGATCAAAAAGCGCCTATCTATTCAGTTGAGAAAGGGTGACTTTGCTATCGAAAAGGAAATCCTACTTAGTAATAGTTACTGATTATATAGTAACAAAGGCGTTATCAGCATCTGCAGGTTACCGTATAAAGCCGCCCTATCGTGCAACAAGAACCTTTATACAGACCTTATCTCTTCGGGGTTATGCGACTTCTCTAAAATCATAGAAGTACAGTAGTCTATTTATTATATAAAAATACTTTAGTAAGGGGACGCTAACACTGGGAAAAATACCCTTTTAATTGATTACAACTTTCTAAGAGCACAGATATGAGGTAGTCCTCTCTGAACTAGGCAGTACTGGAAAGTGTATAAAATGGCGGTCTCAAGAATTTAATGCAACTGACTTTCTGAGACAGTCATCAATTTTCACCCCAATTGTTTCAGAGATCTTCAATTTGTCTGCACGCTCCTAGAGCCGACTTTTTAGATATCTATCGAGCTGGATTTCGCAAAGCGAATTCGTAACGAATCGTGTACGATTCTGAAGATTTTCACCAAGCTTACGCGCAGCAGGCTGAACGTATTAAATCGAAAAAGGTCTGCACTAACTACGGTGTTGGTACTGGTATAATTCCAGCCTTATATATTTCACTTTCCGCAGGTATGTAAATCGACATAAACTGCGTATTAAAGTGTACGAAAAGGAGAATAAGCCCGGTCTCTCAACCTGGCTTACTCGTTAAAAAAGTACTACATAATTAATTGTTAGGTCTATCTAACACTGACGAATTTATTTCAAATAAATGGTTTATAACGAGCTGTATGTTAGTATAATACAGATTATTATGATGTTAAATTTAACGCTAAATTTAACGTCTATAACAACGTCAAACCATACTTTTTCTGGTCTCGCTCAATCTTCTCCAAAATCGCTTCAATTACCCAGTCATGCACTGAAATTGGAATCTTCCGGCTCCGGCTGGGGCGCTTGTCCCGTAACACTTTAATGGCGCTCATTTCAGCGTCTTTTACGATAAGCTTGATACTCTTTGTTCCACCTGTTTCAGCCGCTTCTTCTCCCCTACTCGTCGGTTTACCACCCCGGTTGATGAACTCCTGGATCTTCTTTTCCGGTATCTTCTTTTCGGCAACAACAGCTGCTGGCTTCGGTAAATCTATAGGTGCTTTATTAATAGCCATATAACGTCAAATTTGATGTCTTATTTAGTGTCTTTTTGAATGCTGGAAATAATGTTAAAATTAACGTCAAAATCAACGTCAATTTTCTGCATAATGCCATTAAATAACTGATTAATCTCGACTACTGCTTTTTCGTCGACCGGACTTCCCTCAATGACGCCGAGACCAGCTGAAGCGGTATTGGCAAAACTCTTTCGGCTTACAATCGCGGGGCCAATGTGTTCGATAACGGTGCTCTCGCGGAGTAGCTCTGCCGAATCTTTATTATCGGAACCTTTGGGGTCTGCCCGGTTGAGAATCGAGAATGCCTGGAGTTCGGTTGGTTTGACAGATCGGACTTCCTTAACCAGATTCTCTACGTCGGCAATCGTCCATAGATCGAAACTGCGCGGGTTGAACGGAACCAAGTACACGTCGGAGACGAACAGTGCTGCCCGCTGACTGGTCGTATCGCGGCCTCCGGTGTCAATGACAATGTGATCGAACTTGGGCTTGAACTTCAATACCTGTTGCCGCACGGCATCACCCGTCAAAATAGTCGCTGTGTAGCCACTGTTGCCTTCGGTAATCCGCTCCCGCCACTTCGTAAACTTGGTAGCGGTTTCCTGCTCGTCGGCATCAATCAGTAATACATCGAAACCTTTTTTCGAGAGCCACACGGTGAGGTTCGTCGCTATTGTACTCTTGCCACTACCGCCTTTAATACCACCTACGGTGAAAATCATAACTTCTCGCTGATTTATAAGGTTAATCTTAACGTCAAATATAATGTTTAAAATGACATGCAAAAAGATGCTAGTTTTAAAGTTAAAAATGACGTTAAAACTAGTATCAAAAACGACATTAAAATTAACATTAAAATCATAGCTTTTTTGCCTAATATGGCGTATTTACTCCCGAAAAACGTTGATAGAAGTTTTATAATCACTGATTTATTATACCTGTTTTAATATCGTCCTCTACTGTAAGAACCTATACATTATTAATCCAGCTTTACTCCACAAAATTCTCCATCCTACTACTTGACATAAATTCACTAGTCTAATCGAACAATCCAAAGAAAGAGGATCGGTTTGAGTAGGGAAGAGCACAGTCATTTAGTTAATAAACAGGCTAAACACTATCTCTCAATACCTTGTAAAGGTGATGTTTTTTAAATTTTCTGAAGACATTCTTGCAGTTGTTCAACAATGAATGTGTCCGTTTTACTATCATAAACCAGTGAAAAGCGTATGTATACCTGCACTTGTAATTTTCCATCAAATACAGGTGTTCCACGGGTGGTTTACGTACGTTAAAGAGTCGTTCCGTTTAACGTATGTAAAGTAGACCAAAACTCGTAAGTTTCGAGTATAAACGTCCGCATCCGGCTCGAGTCGCTCGACACCTCGCCCGGCGCTGGACATAAGCCAATCTGTCGGCATCCGTTAAGAGGTACAGGGAACCCAGCAACTTAGGGGACTACCGACGCCTAATCAGGATCCGGCTGCTGACCACGCAAAGCACCCACCAAACCCAAACCATGCTCACGGTCGTGATTGATCAGACATTACACTAGGCAAGGTATCACCCTGGGTGGGAGAGGAAAAAAAATGAAAAGGCAGGCTGGCTGGCTGAAGCCGACGGATCGATTTCCTGCGTCTGGAGCTTCAACAGGCCGAGCCGATGGACGACCGCACACTCAATAGCGACAATGAACGCATGACCCGATTTCAAGCCAATGACTAACCAGTACCTCACCAGGTCGACCGGGAGCCAAAACCTGTATGTGGCTTAGTACCGGGTTGGGACTCGAGGCCCAGCGCGCATCGGTGGCCGCCTACGTGAAAGGAGTTATAGTTGCCGAGTTTACCGAAGTCGAATCTGGCCAGAAGAATCCGCGGATCCAACTGGCTTCCGCCATTGAGCGGGCCAAGAAGGAAGGAGCCGTGCAGGTCATCGCCAAGCCCGATTGGCTTAGTCGCAACGCCAGCTTCATCTTTACCCTACGCGATTCGGGCGTCAACTTCCAATGGTCAAAATCGCGCAAGGGGCCAGCCTGGGTAAACCCGAGAACCTAACGGCTGAATCCATGAAAAAGGGGGGCGACGAGTGGCGGAAAACGAGAACAACCGCCGAGCCGCCTCCATGATACGATGATGGGGCAGGTCGGCCGGGATTATGTTCAGATGGCGGCCGACCTGAACCGGGTGGGTTTTCATACGGCCAGATTAGGCCGGTTTTAGACTACCCAAATCCGGCGGTTAACCCGCAAGTTGGCAAACCGACCGGTAAACCATGTAACATGAATAATGTACGTAAATTAGATGAATCGAATAAAACATTTAACACATATTATTCATAGTTTTATCGGTCAGAACGTTTAAAACCGTGTATTACAGTATGCGTAAGATTATAACTACCCCCTGTCCCCACTGTCAACAACCCTTTCTGCCCCGGCGTAGGAACCAACGCTATTGTTCGGATGAATGCCGCGTCGAGGCCAATAACGCGGTGGCCAAGGAACGCTATGCCACGGCCAAACAAAGCACGCCTCAACTCGAGGCGCTCCGCCAACAAGTCCAGTACCTGAAACAACAGCTGGCCGCCCTGACCAATCCGGTTGTTGACCAGCCCGTGGTGATCAGGGTGGTCAAGGAAAGTAAAGACATCCTGTTGTATGAGGGGCGTCGGTATAAACGGGGGCCCTTTGTGGGCCGAATCGACCTGGGCGTTCGCCTGGATCCCGGCGTGGGCCTGTTGATGCCCGGCAACACGATCCTGTATCCGGACGACTCCGCCCGGAATACGCATTTTAACTACCTACTCCAACCGTAGCGGACGGCAACGCCCGGGTTCATGTTTAGGAGGCGTACCGCCTAAGCCGGGTCGCTGGCAAATAAGCCACCGGCCATTCGACCCGGCTTAGGCGGAGGGGGGTAGGACGGACGGGCAGCCGGTCGCGTTTTGTCGGCTGGAAGGCCTACAGCCGGAGCCGCACCGGTCAGACCCGTCGGTTCGGGCGGACCAGTAGGCTCCCCGTGGGATCGATCCGGTTTCGTCTGGCTCAAGCCCACGCCATCGCCGACCCGAATGACCCGGGTGAACCGCCAAGACTGCTGGGCTTACTCAATAGAAACCCGGCCAACCGGCTAATTAGCCACAAAACGGCGGTGACCGACCGAGAACCGGGTTTTAACCGGGCGAAGCGTTCAGCCAACGCGTGACCCGCTGCCTTGTCGGCCACTCACCCCCTTCATGAGACGTATCCCGTCCGGACGTATCACAACCGACTGGGATACGTCCGGACGGGATACGTGCGTTACACGCGTTTTAAGACGGGATACAAGGACGTAGTACATCGGTGCTACCAAGACGTATCCCGTCTGTGATACGGAGATATGTCTCAACTACCCCATTAGACCAGCTGTACTACGTCCTCGATGACGTATCTAATCAGCCCGGCGATCCGACTCACCCCCGGCCAACTAGTCTGGTCTGGTCTGCTCCTTGGGTTTCTCCTAAGCCCGGGAAGAGGTGGGGAGGAGGCCCATCCGCCGGGCCTGGGGTAACGTATCCAGGCCGTTCATGCCGCCCCGGATACTTCACGGCGTATACGCCGACCATGTCATACCCAATCAGCTCAATCGTAAAATACTTGGTAGGGGGCAAATCAACCGGTTGTGACGATTGTAGACCATACGAAGCGCCTAAAAGCCAGTGCTCAGGGAACGGAATTAGGTAGATGGGGATTAATCGGTCGGGTCGGGAATGGCCCCTCGAATGGGCCGATTGACCGATGGCTTTCAAAGTACACTAAGTGGATAACTCGACAGGGTCGGTTTTAGCCGATTAATGGCTGGCGGCATCCAGTCGGTAATCGAATAAACCGACTAGACTCTGAGCCCGTTTTGTGGGCTGGAGAGCCTACAGCCGGAGTGGCACCGGTCAGATTCACCGTTTAGGACGAAAAATAGGCGCCCGGTCGGCTTGATCCGGTTGCGCCCGGTTCAAGCCCATGTCATCGCCTACCCAAATGGCCAGGCCCCAACCAGCCCGACTCGTGGGCTTACTCGGTAAAAAACCGGCCAACGGGCTGATTTTCCACAAAACGGTCGTGGCCGACGGTTAACCGGGTGTAGACCTGATCAAGGGTTCACCAAACGCGAGATGAGCGGCCATTTGATCCATTGACCCGCTGCTGGAAACGTATTACATCCAGACGTATTACGTCCGGACGTAATACGTCTGGATGTAATACAATGACATTTACTACGTCTCAACACCCCACTGGCGCAGACGTAGTACGTCTTTGATGAAGTACCCGGTCGGCCCGGCGACCCGATCCATCCCCGGCCAACGAGTCCGGTCTGGACATCGGGTTTCTTCGCTAAGCCCGGGAGCCGTTGGCTTGACCAACGCCGGGGGTACCGCTTTAAATCAATCAAGCCCACCGGTGTTCCGGGGAGTAAGCTTTCCAGGCCGTTCATGCCGATTCGTATCCGTCAGGGGGGCATCTTACGGGATTCATGGGTCGTACAGGGGGATACGCCAGCCGTGTCGTACCCGGTAGGGGGTAGGTGAACCAGGAATACCGATGGCGTACGAATGGAGACCACTGGCAGGGCCTATCGAAAAGGTCAATGGACGGCGGTGGCCAGGGCGGCTGGGCTACCCGCGAACCGAAACCGCAAAACCACGCCCAGTAGCCCAATACCCAACCGATTGGCAACCAGCAGACGACAATTTTAGTGGCCTGGACCATCACCGTAGCTCATCGCTGATAGGCTAAAAAAAAGTATCAAAACGTTTAAAAAAAGGGCAAAAAACGCTAAAAAAACGCAAAAAAAAGGGTCAAAAAAGACGAAAAAGGGCCAAAAATTGTGTTTTTGATTGATTTCGTCAACCTTTTTACCCCAATTAACCGTTTTGTCAACCATGTCGTCAACCATGTTTTTAGGGCTAACCTATTGATTTTAAATGACTTATTTTTTCGTGGTTGACGGGTTGACGAGTTGACGAAAAAAAACACGTTGCTCATATTCTACTTTTAACGTGGTTTTCCCCCCTGAATGCCCCGAAAACAGCCTGATTTTCGCTACCAGGCTGGCGAAAATGGCTCGCTGAGGACCGGGCCGTGTACCCGGCAAAGCGATCCGGAAAAAGCCAGCAAGCCCAAGCCCGCCAGACGCCAGACGCTCATCCGGCGGGCTTTCCCGCCTTCGCTACCGGCTAACGAGCGTGCGGTGGGTCTACCAGGCAAAAACGGCTATGGCATCGTTAAACCCAACAAAAGGCTTTCCTTTTTACCGACACTCGCTATAATCTACAGCACCGACGCCGACAAATACCCGAACCAAAAACTAGGAAGCTATAAATCTGGTCAACTAGATTTATAGCAGGACGCCCAATCCTACTGGGCTATCTACGCTACCAAGGGCAATGGTCAAATCGGCTGCTCTACGACAGGACGTGTTTGTTCAGGGATAGTTTATTCAGCCAATTTCGCCTGTTCCCCCATCTGTATCGGATTGGTCCGCTTCGGTCGGGTAAGTCGACCAGAGGCTGGTCCACCCTGTT
Organism: Spirosoma pollinicola; assembly: GCF_002831565.1. Lineage (NCBI taxonomy): Bacteria > Pseudomonadati > Bacteroidota > Cytophagia > Cytophagales > Cytophagaceae > Spirosoma > Spirosoma pollinicola. Next base: position 8,624,869 of record NZ_CP025096.1, read on the forward strand.
TCTATTTGGCGAGGACCGCTTGCCGTTTAGGCTCCATACGGGGACGCGCGTTGCCGTTTACCAGCAGTTTGCTGATTTCATGAACGCAGTATTCTGGATGGATGAGTACAAAAATACGATTGACCCCCAGCGGATGCAATCGCTTAAGACGGCCTAGGATAGCGCTGACCACACCAAATCAGAAAACAGCAGGGATAACCGTAACAAATCCATTCCCGTTTAGTCGGGCTGCCTTATTGCCGGCCAGGAACTTTCCACGGCCGATATTGCCCTGTTTACCCGCTGCATTCGGTTGCCGTTCACCAAAACTCAGTTTACCACCCAAGAGAAGCACCGCCCGGCACGCTGCACGGCGGAGGTCGGACGGAAAGGGGTATCCCCCATACCGGCGGAAATTGCTAAGCACCGGCCGCTGATTGAGGCCAACTTTTAGGGTAAATACGACCTTGAGATTGCCCGTAGCAAAGCGCACGTGGTCAAAACCGGCATTGACGACCGGATAGCCCAGACCATGGCCATCCTCAGGGCGACCTGCCAGGTACTCCAGGGAGTGCTCGAATTCCCTCTTTTTTAAAGCGCAGATTCGCAAAACAGCCTACAACATTATTGCCGCCCAACATGACCTTATTGGCGACTCATCAGAGCCGACGACGTTCTGAAAAATGGTCAACTACCTATATCGCAACCATGAGAGTAAGGGAAAAATCGATTTTCGGCTCGATGAAACGAAACGCATGGAGGTGGCAATGACCCAGGAAACACCCGACCATACCCTACGACTGGATTCCAAGGAATCACCGGCTGGCAGGACGGTGCTCTTTCGTCGGTTACAGAACAGGCACACCAGCTACGGGAAGCGGTGCCAGAAACACAACCGTTAACGCCATGGATTTCAACCGATTGCAGCATTATCTGGTCCATGAGAAAGGCTACTCAGGCCGGGTTCGGGGTAGTAAGTTCGGGTTGACTTCCACGACGGCTATGGCCTTCGATTACCAATGTATCAGAACGTAGCTTCAGGATTTCAGCCCGGACGACTTGGTGGAGGGGGACGACGAGTCTGCCGATGATCCACCGCCCTGGCCCCGTGTTCAAATAGGTCTCAATCGGCCGGAAACCCCGAAAAATGGCGTTTCAAAGAAAAAATTGGCCAAGGGCATGCGGGGTTCTGAACCGGCGAACCGCCATTTTTTAAAACGCATTTTTTTTCGTCAACCCGTCAACCCGTCAACCATGCGAATGCAGTGGGTTTCAGACTATAAGATAATTAGTTAAAAATCAATTCATTAAAAAAAAAGAAAGGCCCCATACGACCCAAAATCGTGGTTGACGAAAGTTGACAATGGTTGACGAAAGTTGACGAAAACGGCCGTTTTGACCAAAAAGCACCCAAAAAAGCACCCAAAAAAACGCAAAAAAGCACCCAAAAAAACGCAAAAATGGGCCAAAAACGCAAAAAAATGAAACGACAAAGCTTATAAAAAGCGCGATCCATCTGAGGCCGGATGAACAGCCGACATTCCACATCGACCGGCTATACAGGGTCCATGAAGAATGGCGCCGGGAAGCCCAACGACTGGCTCGCTGTCAGACCTAAGCTGAATTTAATCGAATCTTAGCAGTAAAATGGGGCCACCGGGTGCGGCTACCGTGGCGCGGCCATCCAGTCGGACCGCCGCTGCGCACTAACAGGCGACTAGCCGTGCCATGGTGCCCCACAAAGCGCAGATTTTGACTTATAGAGCTGAAAAAGGTCGTTGGTCGTCTAACGCCTGGATTGGTAGGCTCCGGGCAGCTAAATTTCCCCTACAGAAATAACCCGCCGGGCGGTCAACGAATTAACGGAATAATAGCGTCTCTACTCTTCTGTTTTCCTGTTAGTGCGGCCACACCGGCGGCCGTCTGCGGCTGCGGTCTGACTGGATGGCCGCGCCCCGGTGGCCCCGTTCTGCCGCTAAGACGCTACTGGTAAGAAAAGGGGCGGGGTATTACTTAGCCCAAAGTTCGACCGACTCACCCGTAGCGCAGCGTTCATCTTTACGCTCCGCGATTCGGGCCTTGAGTTTGTCCGTGCCGACATGCCCAGGGCAAACACGCTAACTATTGGTGTAATGCCACCATGCCCAGCCTGAACGGAAACTCATCGGCAATTGAGGGCGCAAGTGGTAACTGAAAAAGAGCTGGTTGGCTATGTTGGGTAAGACTGAAAATCGCACATCCGGGGCCGTTTTTCAGCCTGGGAGCGACAGATCAATTGCACCCGTATGCGACTGATTACGTTTAACAGTTATTAAATTTTTTGCAAACAGGATTCATGCTAGAATCGGAGGTTTTCGTGGACGACTTTAATTTATGCTTGAGTTGACACAGATCGTTCACTAATAGAAGATTAGGTGCCCAACAAGTTCAATTAATGACCGTGACTGTTGCACAACTCTTTTGGAATGAAAGAACCCTTGAAGTAACCCGTCCCATAAAGACAAAAAAGAGTCCCCTGGATGCAAAGCCAACACCTGAGTAACCACTTTAGGCCAGCGCTTGGCCAATAGCCACTTCTTGAGATTGTAGGCCGTTGCCGCCATCACCATCCGCTTGTGCGCACCCGTTTTACCTTCGCCAGGCGTCCGGCGCATCCCAAAGTAGTTCAGTAAACTACCAAAAACTGGCTCAACCACCGCACTCCGTCGCCTTTTCAGCCGCTTCCCTTTCGCACTCGTCTAGCTAGCTAGTGTCTAAGTGCCCGATATGACGAGGATTAGTAACACTCAAAATCGGGTTACGCCCTTGGCCTAGTTTTCGATTTAGGCCAACAATGCCTGCTGTTTCCCAGGTGTTTATCCATGTTCCGACCGTATTATGATTGACATCTAGATGAGTGGCAATTTGTTTGATGGTCACACCAGCTTGGTTCAACAAAAGAGCTCGACATTTTTCTCTAAATTCAGGTTTAGGATGATATTTTGCCCCTTCCCGTAAAGTTATTTGTTCTGATTCGTTTAGATCGATATGCTTTTCTTTGCGGCTCATAAACCTAAGGTAGTTAATCTAAGATAAATTTGCTCAATTACTTAGAAGATAACAGTGGGCTCTCAGTCCCTTAAGGCCGTAAAGAGATCGCTCATTTGCTGGATGGACAGCGGTTTTTTAAGGTATCCCTTCAATTCAGGGTAGGTCTGCGATTTCAATAAATCGGCTGGATCGGAAGACGAACTGACCAGGTAAATGTGAGGATGATAGTTCACGGCTTTCAGGGCTCGATAGCTGTCCAAAAATTGCCATCCATTCATCCAGGGCATATTAATATCCAGCAGAATTAACTCAGGAAGTGCAGCTTGGTTAAGCGGCAGGCACGACTTAATGTAATCGAACGCTTGTTGGCCGTCATCGAAGCGAAGTAACTCATGCGCTGGCGCGATTTTTACAATTGCCTTCCTTACCAGAAATTGAAAAATGGGATCATCATCAATAATGGCTATTTTCATAACGATAAGTTACCTGTAAAGAGTTATTTTTCCTCCAAAGTTACATATGTTGTTTTATTATTAACATTTAAGTTGTTATTTGCCGTTCTATTTTAATAAATTTAAGTCCTTATACGAGTTTTGGTTAATTCATATGCCTTTACAACAACTGGAACGCTTGAAAGCGGTAAACCGCTTCCTGACCTTGGAGATTGATAGAAAGAAGGAACTAGAAGAGATTGTCAAGTTAGCCTCTGAAATATGTCAGACTTCAGTCGCCCTAATAACCCTTTTGGACGACCAAAATCAATACGTCAAGTTCAATGTGGGCTTCAATCACCCAACGACGAGTAAAAAGGATGCGTTCTGTCAATACACGATCCAGGAGTATGATGTCTTTGAAGTCCCCGATGCTAAGCGGGACGAGCGTTTTGTCCACAACCCCCTGGTCACGGGTGATCCCAATATCCGCTTTTACGCTGGTGCGCCCCTGACGACGCAGGATGGCCATAATCTAGGGAGCCTATGCGTTATTGATCAGCAGCCAAAAGAGCTTACTGACACTCAAAAACAGCTGCTTCGGGTATTAGCCAGGCAAGTCATACAAGTTCTGGAGTTTGAATTCAGCATCAACGCGCTCAAAAGTCAGTTTGTTAAGGCAAAACAGGCGGAGATCAAGCTTAGATCATTTTTCGAAAGTTCCGTCTCCTGCCACCTCCTGCTGGGAAGAGACTTTGACATCCTGGCATTTAATAAATCACTTGAACTCTTTATTGACGAGTTATACGGAATTAGGATTCGGGAGGCGATGGATATCAGAGCGTATGTGCATGAATCTCATTTGCCGACTTTTGTCGAGAATTATCAAGTGGCTTTATCGGGAGAAACGGTAACCAGCGAGCGGGAAATCGTTTATCCTGATAAACGAGTGTTTTGGTACATCACCTACGAGCCAGCCAGAGACGAGGAAGGTGTAATACTGGGTGTATCCTGTAATGCCACTGACATCACGGACCGGATACAGCGGGAACGATTGCTGGGCTTACAAAACGAATCCTTAAGAAAAATAGCGTACATTCAGTCTCATGAGTTGCGCAGGCCAGTCTCGTCCATCCTGGGCTTGATGGTTTTGATTAAAGAAGAAGACTACTTTCATCCAGACAGAGAGGAGCTTGTTATGCTGGAACGAGCCGTCAATGAACTGGATGGGAAGATAAGCGATATTGTTAGCTGCACCAATGAGCGCTAAAATATAGCTGGTAGCCAATAAATTTTGAGGATCAGGAAACCGTAGCAATTCCAAGAGTGTGGTAACTGGTACAACTGTAATGGATGACCATCGATCTTCATATCCGTCAGGCTTATCCTGTATTTACCTTCTTTGACTTTGACCGAGAGTGTATGCACTACGTTGCCTTGCCAGACAAGTTCTTGACTTTTGACAGATATCTTTTAACCTTCTTGGCCCGTTAGTGCCCCCCTCGATTGGCCGTTTACCTGCAGAATATCTTTGGAAGCATTGTACGTTTTGACAAACCACTTTCGAGCCCGTTTGAAGAGTTTACCCTTAGTGACGCCCGCCACGTTGTTATCGACCAGATAAGCAGGCTTACTCTCCGAGTCAAGCGGGATAATGCCCCTCAGTTTATTATCATAAACTGCACTCTTTTGAGCAATAAGGGTAAGGTCAGTAGTAACGTGACCAGTACGTGGGGCGACTTAATCATAAATGTCTATATAATTGGTTGAGAACAGCAAAGTCGCTTACTTAACTCAACTTCAGTGGGTTTCAGCGTCTTATAAAAGTGTGATGAGTAGAAAAGATGGCCAATAGTAGTAAGCTAGAAACGGTGGTGCCTAAGTCAGTATACGTCAATAAAAGATAGATGAATTCCTAACGATCCTGTACAGATTTGACAGCCTTAGTCACTATAAAGACTATACCAAAAAAGTTACTAAAGTTGTTAGTTTATCCATGTGGAATAACGTAAACTTGTGGTAAACAAGTAAACGAAATAAATCGCTTTTAAAATAGTAATGGCTTATAACTACGCAGTGGCTTATAACTATCTTAATTGACCCTTCGCCTATCAACTACCATTTATTTAAAAACCATGAGTACACGCCATCAACTTCTGTATTTAACCGCCTTACTAGGTCTTGTTTCCCTAGCTGCTTGCTCGACCAATTTGACCAACACCCCTACCCCCGCCGGTGGTGTTCTGTCGGGAACCATTCAACTTTGGGATGATAAAACCAGTACACTAGCCGATAATAGTGGGGTAATTATAACAGTCGATGATCTGACCGGTGTTAGCACTATCACAGACGCTGCCGGAAAATATAGTTTAGCTAATATTACTTACGGCTTACACGATTTAACTATGAGTAAAGCGGGTTATGGCACCTTCCGTTTATTTGGCGTTTCGACTACCAGTTCGATCAATGGTACGATTTTGCCCGCTACTCAATTGGGCAAACTAGCGACGACAACAGTTACCTCTCTGACCCTCTCCGGCAGTGCTTACAATGGTAGCTCTGGGGTGAGTGTGCTCTACTCGGTTGCTCCTATTCCTACGGCGATTAACCGCGGCTACGTACGCTACTTTTTGAGCACTGATCCAGCGGTTTCCAGTACGAACTACACATTCACTTCACCAATTGTCTCGGTGCTTAACAACAATGTGACCGGTGGTTTCACTAAAGAGGACCTCTTAACGGCTGGCTTTAAGAGTGGCCAGACAGTTTACCTTCGGCTCTATGGGGAATCCGTACAAAGTAATACGTACGTAGATCCGAACGTTGGGACAAGAGTGTTTCCCAATCTTAACCTTACGACAGTGGAAGCGGTCTCGTTTGTGTTGCCCTAAGGGATGTATTTGAAAACGGATCAAATTCGTCACGGCTCGACCGTAAGAACTTGATGCCCCTTTGGTAATCTGTATTGTATCCGATTCTCAGCTAACATAAATAGCGGCCGGGCGGCCGGTGCGGTAGATTGAAAAGGCCGGGCGGTACGAGTTTAGGAGACAGAGCCGTAGCGGTTTCTGATGAAACCGGTAGCCTTTTTTGAGTTGCACTCGAAAAGGAACCGCATCGGCGTACCGGTTTCATTACCCCTCCCAATCGCGTTATTACCGATATGACTCGCTTAGTGATCGTCTAGGTAAGTTGTGACTAAGTTGATCCTTGTTTTAATTAGACCCATTATTGTTATTAGCCTCCCTTAAAAATTATCCCAACTTTGGCACCTGTGCCGACCTAGGGCACTGGCCCAAGAGCGGTGTCAATCCGGGGGATTTTTTGAAGAAACTAAAGAGCCATATCCTGGGCATACATCTAGAAGACATTGCGGCTTATAATTATCCTCGCTTAAAAGGTGTACCCATTGGCACAGGCGTGCTCAATTTCCTCGCCATTTTCCAGGAGTTGAAAGGCAGGGTTTTATTGAACGATAGATTTTTCAATAACTCTCCGACGTACGCTGTTGCCTACTGTGCCATTTACCGTTATAAATGATTGCCCTTACCGTTTGAATACCTCAATCCGGGTATTGATCCGTCGGCCCTCTTCAGTCTCGTTACTCACTAAGGGTTTACTATCGCCTAATCCCGTAGCCTCCACCCCAGATGGCTTCACCCCTAACCTAACCAGGGCCTCTTTCAGGGCAACAGCCCGTTTTTGGGTTAACCCTAAGATGTAGGCTGATTGGCCCACCGGAGCACTGTGCACCTCTAAGCCCAACTTCCACTCCGGATGCGCTTGAAAAACCCCAACCAGTGCCAATAATTCATCGCTTGACTGAGTTAGCAACTCAGCTTTGTCAGAGGCAAACTCTAAATAAGTGACCCCTTTGGCCTTTCCTTCTAAGGCCTTTAGCAACTCATTCTCTTTGTTGATATTGGTGCTCAGCAACTGGCTCTGCTTCTCCACCACCAAAAGGGTATAAAAATGGGAGCCAATGGAATAGGGCTGTACTTGAAGCCACACCTCTTTTTGGGCCGTTTTGATCACGTATTCCACCACCCCGTAATAAGCACTAGGGGCCACTTGATGGTGGGAGTCCAGTTCGACCAGGTCGTGGGTCGTTACTTTTTTGATCAGTTCATCGGGCAATTTACCTTCATAGATTTTCTTACCCCCCAGCGTAGCCACCAGCTGATCAAAGGTTTGAATAATCTGAAATTCAGACGGAATCTTTTTGGTGTGGTCCGTGACGTTTAGCGATTGAGCCGAGACTTGTCCATCTACCGTAAAATACGCCTTGCCGTCGTAAAAGTAGGTTCGGTTCTGCTCAATAGTGACCGAATCAGTCGGCGTAAAATTGGGCAATGTTTTTACGTAGGGGAAGGTGCCTAGATCAGCCTTTGAGAGGGGAATGGTCTGGGTGTCTACCGGGGGTGTTAGGACCTTATTTGGTTGAGCTTGTCCGGTTACCAGGGTTACGGTCAGCAGCAGGACACTGATTGAAAGGTTATTCATCATAGCTTAGCTAGGGGATTGATTCGGGCTTGGTCTAAGTTAAGGAGTTGATCCACTTGGACAGGGCTACTAATTACCCTGGCTTAGGGTATTTGTTCAGCCCTGGGCTAATGATGGGGCTGCTTCCGGAAAGAAATCGAGTGAATACCACGGATCAATTGCTTGGCCTTGGCCCTTGAAGAAGGGGATAGGTTTATGTTTCATTACCGTAATGGTTCATTGTGGGCCCGTTTTTAGGTCAAAGGTAGGGAAGTTAGTTTACCTCTGGTTGAGTCTGCTAAACGTGATTGGAGCAGGCACTCCTTTAGTCTTGGTAAGCGACAGCTTATGGTGGACACCTATTAAAAATAGCCGTTCATTTAAACGAGCCTTACCTGTCGAGCGGATTATCAATCACGCCGGGCCCTACCTAAAAAGCAGATACATGAACGCTTCTTCGTCTCACGCATGAGCGATTTGTGAGATTAGGCAGGTTAATAATGACTTGTCGCGGATGATCCTCGCAAGTGTTATCCGTAGCTGAGTTTATGAAGGACTTGATAATGAAGCCATCGAGTTGTTAATAATTCATAACAAAAGTTAAATACTGCCAGCCTAAAATCGTATTTGAATACTTTTAGCAGTATAAGCTACTATACACTGCCATGAAACAATTAATCACTCTATTCACGGTGGCTTTGTCGCTTTACCCATTCTAATAGTCATTTAGTTGGATGACCCATCATCGTCTATGAAGTTACTAATTTTCCCGTTCCTACTCTTCACATCCTTCATTTGTTCCGGACAAGACACGAAAGGCCAATTTATAAAAGATAAAAAAACCGGTTGTATTGTATGGTATAAAACTGGTTTTGCCGAGGATAGTGTGTCATGGAGAGGCGGCTGTATAAATGGCTTTGCCAACGGCCCTGGTGTATTTACTGGGTACACTAAAGGGCAACCAACGTCAAAATACGAAGGTCAGTTGACCAAGGGGAAGCCCAATGGAGCCGGTGTCTTTACCTTTGCTAATAACTCGTTGACGTTAGCCGGAAATTTTTCTCAGGGTGAAATCTTGAATTTGAGAGAAGACTGCTTGCCTCATGTACACAAACAAATCGTTTTTCGATCCGATAGTTTAGACTATTATATTGGGGATAATGGGGAAAAGCAACTCTATTATCAAGCGCTTGTTCCAGTTGGCAAGCCTAAGGGAGCGCTTGTCCTTTTGCCAGGAACCGGTGAGACGACGGAACATGTGATTAGCAGTACTCAACAACTTTGTGAACTGGCCTATGATCATCAGTTGGCTGTTATCGTTCCTTCGATTAATCAACGACTAACGATGACTAAAGGCGTGGTTCACTTACTTAACGCTCTTTTAGCTAGTGCCATCAAGGAGTATGCCATTCCAAAAGAGAAATTTGTGATCGGTGGTTTTTCGATGGGTGGCTTGTTCAGCTTGCGCTATACCGAATTAGCGGTTGAGAATCCAGCCAATACAACGGCCGTACCGTTGGCTGTTTTCAGTTGTGACGGACCGGTAGACTTAGCCACAATTTATGGTAACTTCAAAAAGAAGCTCGCTAAGTTTCCTGGAGCGCCGGAGCCCTCGTACGGTATAAGAGAATTGGAACAGTATTGCAATGGCAGCCCTTTACAAGTACCGCAGCCCTACATTTATTATTCCTGCTATTCGCATTCCCAAGTGGATGGAGGGAACGCTAAATTTCTTAAAGACACCCCAGTGCGCATTTACAATGACGTTGATCCCAATTGGTGGATGGTCAATCGCGACGTAGATATGTATGACATGAATGCCCTGGACCAGAGCGCGATGATTTTGTTCTTGATGGATAGGGGTAATAAAGGGGCTGAGTTTATCAACGCGTTGGGCAAAGGTCGTCGTATTGAAGGCAATCGTCATCCTCATTCCTGGTCCATCATAGAACCCAGGGAGCTAATCAGTTGGATGCTGAAATATATGGGTTGAACAGGCGACGGCGTGCATGGCATCGTCTCTTCCAACCGAAGCTATAGTATTCAGCAATCTATTAGTGGGAGTCATGTACCAGCGTGTTAGTTACCCTAGTCGTTACAGACCTATATGCTTATCCATTGGCAATTAAAGGTGCGACCTCTGTATATAGATTGATGATATATTTTGTTCCCTAAAACGCCCCATTTAAGGAGCAGCTACATGCAAGTTTCTTCGTCTCACACGGGAGCGTTTAGAGAGACGTTGTTATCTACAATGGCAAAGCCTGATTGAGCGTAAACGAATTATAGTCCAGGCTATAATTTACACGCGTTTGTGAAAATGTGTGAGACTCCCCCTTGCTCTAAGACTAGCTGTCAGGAGCTTCATTCACAGCCATCTGAACCAAATTCACATTACCACCCAGACTATAAAAAAAACAGCACACCTTTGACAGACAAAGGCAATGCTATGAACACGGTCCGCTTTTTTCTGCTTTCCCTGGTTTACTTCCCTACGGTGGGTTACGCACAAATTAAGTTGGCAGACTACTCCCAGAGTTTTCCTAACGGAACCCTGAATAAGCCTGAGACGGTTGGATTAGTTCTAGCCATTCCTAAGTTGAATAACTCCTTCTGGACGAGTCGAGGCACCAGTATTCTTTTTGATCAGTTTGCTCAGGATGCTTCTTTTAAGGAACTGCGCCCTAAGGTGAGCATCGCCCGAACAACCTTTGATTCGGCCAGGGTCCATTTTTTCCTGCATGGTGTGACCAAAAAAAATGCCGGCAATTACCAGTTTCGCGTCATCGAATACCCTAGTCGTAACCTAATCGTACCTTGGAAATCCATTACTCAACTGACGGATTCGCTGTTTACAAAAACCAGTGGATGGTCCCAAATGGCGTACCTGGGCGGATATAAAGCCCCGTTAGGAAGTATGCTGATTGTAGACGTCAAAAAAAAAGCGTTTCAGCCAATTGTAGCGACAGGTCTGGTGGCCTGGGAATCGATACGACCCGTTGTAGCAAGCATATACACGTCCGATAATCTGGATGTCTTTCTCCAAAAACTACAATATCCCTGGGCAAAAACAAGATCCGCTCCCTCGTACTCAACCCAGGATCTCCGATTGCCTTTTACCAATACCAATCTGATCTATGTAGTAAATGCCGACATCTACGCAAAAAATCAGATCCAATACCAACTCATCCGCAATGACCGGTTGATCCGTCCCTGGCAGGATAATGAGTATGCTAACAGCTTTATTTGGCTGAAGGGGTTTTCGCCCGGACAGTACCGCATTCAGATCCGCTACACCGCCCAGCCCCAACTCGTCAGCGAATACAGCTTTATCGTTGAACCAGCCTGGTACCAGTCACTCTGGTTTAAACTCGGGGTGGGGGGAGTTGTTGCCGTACTTATTGCTCTGGCCATGTTTGTCTACTTGCTGATGCGACAACGCCGAAAAACCCAACAGGAAGAAGCTAACAAACAACTGCTGCAAGTAGTACTCAGGGCCCTTTACGCGCAGCTTAACCCCCACTTTGTCTTTAATGCCCTGAGTTCGATTCAGGGATTAATCAACCGGCAGGACGTAAAAGGCGCTAACGAATACTTATCCGATTTCGCCCGGTTGATGCGCGAATCGTTGACTCATAGTGGCAACCAAGAAACGTCGCTTCAACAAGAATTGAAAATCATGGAAACTTACCTGAAGCTGGAGCAGCTCCGGTTTGGGTTTCACTATACCATTCAGGTTGAGGAGCCCCTGGATGTCTATACCACTAGTCTGCCTTCGTTAGTGTGGCAACCCCTACTGGAAAATGCGGTAAAGCATGGGGTGGCTCCCTTGCAACAGGCAGGCCAGATTATCATTCGACTTGAAAAAATGGACAACGCCCTTATTCTCAGGATTACCGACAATGGAAAGGGGATGACCATGCATGAGCCTACGAATGGGTTTGGTTTAAAGCTAACCCATGATCGCATAAACCTCTTAAACCGGCTTAACCCGGATCAGCCCATAGCGTTAGCAATCAACAACTGCTTCTCAGCGGGCACTGAAGTAACGTTGACCTTCACCCATTGGCTTTTATGAAAGCAGTTCTGATTGATGATGAGCCCCATAACCTAAGCAATATGCAGGCTTTGCTGGAAACGTATTGTCCACAGATCGACGTATGTGCGGTAGCGCTGAATGCTGAACAGGGAAAAGCAGCCTTATATACCCATCAGCCGGATCTGGACTTGCAACAGTATAGTGGAGATTTTTTAGGCGGCCATTGAGGAAGTGTAAAAATAAGATTCCTGTTGACTGGGCGTGCGGTAATTCAATACTGAATGCTTCCGTCGGCGGTTGTACCATCCCTCGATATACTCGAAAGTAGCCAACCGAGCCGCTGCCCGCGTGGCAAAATAAGTATGATTGACCATCTCGCACTTGAGGGTCTTAAAAAAACTCTCAGCAACCGCATTATCCCAGCAATTTCCCTTGCGGCTCATACTTTGCGCCACCGGTAAGTCCTTTAGTTCATCCCTCGAAGAAAAAACAACTTCCTTCTCCCAGTTTACTGGTTAGTTGAAGGTGGCTTCCCATTAACCCCAGTAATTTATTGGAGATGGTGAGCCCCAGACCGGTTCCGCCGTATTTTTTGGTGGTAGAGGGGTCTTCCTGCGAGAAGCTAGCTAGCTAGGGTCGGGCTTTCTCCCCAATGGCTCGTTGCAAACCCGCTTGCTGATAGCGTTTACGCAAGTTGAAGACCGTGGCCAGACTGATGCCCAATGATTGGCTAATCTGTAGCGGGTGCTGCCCCTGATGAGAAAACTGCAAGGCTCTGGCTCGGGTCAACTTACGGGCAGCGTCTTTCCCTTTGCGAACGAGTTGGTCAAGTGTTGTGAGATCGGCTTCCGACAGCACAAACGGTTTAGCGATTTGGCCCATGTCGGAAAGATAAATATTTTTATCTAACCATTAATTTGGAAGAGTACTAGTCTATCTTTATCGAAATTTTGTTTTTCGACCAAACCAATTTCCACGGACTTATTCACCCATACCAGTCGACTCAGTAATAAGTCCTCAATTTATTTAAGCCGATTTCTACTCGTATGAGATGAAATCGGCTTTTCTTAGTGACCGCTCAGTACCTGATCAAATTGCCGAATGGATTGAATGTTGGTAAAGGCAAAGATTTTCTCCATCACAACTTTCATGCGTTCATCTGCCATCGACGCTCGGAATTCTTCGCCCGATGTTAGCCAAAAGCTGGCGATACAAACGAAGGCAGGGGCAAGAGCGCCCGGTGTTGCCAAGCCTTTCCGTACCTCATACTTCACACAGTTTTCGCCGAGGAGAGCTACATATTCAGGAACCAGCGTTTGAGTATAATGGTCAAAATCAAACGTAGCGCCTTCGTGGTTTGGATAAAGAACTGTCCAGCAGAACTGAGGTGAGGTGTCGGAGTTTTTCATTTATTTAGAAGGGTTTCGGCAGAAAAGCAGTTGTATTGACTGGTAAAGTCTATTGACTTTGTAGGGGTTTGTAGTGTCGGATTCGAGAATAAGTATTTCCCGTTGACTGTGGCGTTTTTGTCATTCCGACCGGTCCGCCGGTGCGGCAGGAGGGATCTTCGGGGAAGGCGGAGTTTTCCATTCCCCGAAGATCCCTCCTGCCGCACCGGCGGACCGGTCGGTCCATCCCTCACTACTCCACAACACTCAACTCCAGATGCGACGGAGCCGCTGCAGACCGAAAAATAGTATGCGTAGCCTTCTGGTAATCCGTTTCTTTCGCGTCGAAAATATTCGGGACAAACTTTTGAGGGTTGCGGTCGATGATTGGGAACCAGGTACTCTGGATTTGCACCATTAGCTTATGGCCTTTCTTGAAAACGTGGTTAACCGAATGTAAATCAATTGTGTAGGCTTCGGTTTTATTAGGCTTAATGGCTTCTGGTTTCTCGAAACTGGTGCGGAAGCGGCCCCGGAACACATCGTTCGTAATCATGAGCTGGTAGCCGCTCATGGTGGGTTGCTCTGGGTAGGTAGCCGGATACACATCAATCAACTTTACAACCCAATCGGCGTCGCTGCCGGTGATGGCGGCAAACAGTTTCGCCCAGACCTCGCCCGTTACGGTTACATCTTCGCCTAGTTCGTCGGTTTCCCACGAAAGCACGTCGGGGCGGTTGTGAACAAACCGCTGATCTTCTGTAAGCCAGGTGCGCCAGCGGGAACCCGGTCCGTAGGTGGCTTCGATGGGGCGCGTACGGTAGGGTATGGGATTGGCTGGGTCCGATATATAGGCATCCGCTCCCGATGCGGCTTTGGGTGCAATGAACGACAGTTTTCCATTGGCCTGTAAATACAAATTCCGCTTTTTGGCTTCTTTGGGGGGCCAGGTACCGTAGTGTTTCCAGGTATTGGAGCCCGTTTGAAACGTGACAGCTTCGGCAAAATTCCCGTTGCCTTTTCCTTTCAGGTAATACGCAAACCAGGGAGCCTGAATCTCTTTACGAAAGGTCACTGCGGTGGCTGTGTCGAAACGAACGTTACCTAATGTACGTCCGTCGGAGCGTCCCCATCCGCCATGATTCCAGGGGCCAGCGACAAGGAAATTCTTGTGAGAGGTGTCTTTTTTCTCCCAGAGCTGGTAGGCTTTCAGCGGCCCGTAAAAATCTTCCTGATCCCACCAGCCCGCTACGTTCATAATGGGTATTTTGGGACTGTCGATGCGGGTAATAAGCGATTGTTTCTGCCAGAACGTGTCGTAGTTGGGGTGTTTTACGAAGTCGTTCCAGGTTGGTAGTTTGTTCTTGAAATACAATTTATTCACATTCGAAAGCGAACCCAGTTTCAGATACCAATCATAGGTGTCGTAATTGGGAAACGGAAACAACGAATCTGTTTTAGTGGCTTCCTCCATAAACGCATACTCGAAACCATAGCTTAGCCGAAATGCGCCATTGTGGTGAAAATCATCGCCAAGAAACATATCCGAAGGCGTCGCCTGTTCCGAAACGGCCACCAGTGCCGGGTGCGGATCAATGGCCGCTATAGCCGTTGTCCAGCCCGAATATGAAATGCCGTACATGCCTACTTTCTTGTTATTATTAGGAATATGCGCCAGTAACCACTCGATGGTATCGTAGGTATCGGTATTTTCGTCAATGGTCTTCGGGTCTTTTTTGTCACGGGTAAACCGCTGCATTTCAAACGTCCCTTCCGATTTATAACGCCCCCGAATGTCCTGATAAACAAAGATATAACCATCATCGGCCATATCTTTAACGTACGGAATACGATCTGGGCTATCGGTTTCGCTCACACCATAGGGGGTGCGGGTCAGCAAAAAAGGCAGGGCTTCTTTAGGGGTTTTCAGGGTATAGATTACCGTATTCAGTTTAACGCCATCGCGCATCTGAATCATGACCTCCTGCCGTTCATAGGGACTGGGTGTCTGGCCTGTGGCCGGAAGAATGAAACAGAGAAAGAGACCCGTGAACCAAAGGAGACGTTTAGGCATAGGAGGATGTGTCTGAAGAGTGAAGGGCTAAATATAGAAAACGGTGGCCTACTTTTAGCAGGAATGACTGACAAGCATATTAATTCGGTACAAATGAAAGGCAACGCTTATTTTTGTGCCGAAAACCGAATACCATTGTGATTCCTGCCGTCGACGCTTTATTGAAAGACATCCGTAACAAACGGATTGCCCCTGTTTACCTTATTCATGGCGATGAGCCGTTTTACCTCGACCGTATTGCCGAGGAATTAGAAAAAGTGGCCGTTCCCGTCGCAGAGCGGGGATTCAATCAATTTGTTCTTTTCGGGAAAGATACCGACGCTGGGGCCGTGCTGAACTATGCGCGTCGTTATCCGTTCATGGCCGAGCGGCAGTTGGTGCTTGTGAAAGAAGCACAGCAAATGAACGGCATCAATGATAAATCGACCCAGACTCTATTTGAGGACTACGCGCTGAATCCGTTGTCAAGTACCATTCTCATGCTGTGCTACGTCCGGGAGGATGGCAAACCGGCCCTCGATGAACGCAAGGCGTGGGTAAAAGCGTTTGGGGCCAAGGGTAAATTACTGGGGATTAAGAAATTATACGATAACAAAATCCCGGATTGGGTAGGGGAGTACTGCCGCGAACAGGGAGCCAAAGTGAGCCCCAAAGCCTGCCAGCTTCTGGCCGACCACATCGGTAACGACCTCAAACGACTGGCCGGTGAGATCGACAAAATCCTGATCAACCTGCATGTTGGCGAAGAGATTTCGGCGGCAACTGTCGAACGGCTGGTCGGCATCAGCAAAGAATATAACGTCTTTGAACTGCAAAAAGCCCTGGTACAGCGCGATGTTGTCAAGGCCAATCAGATCGTCGATTATTTCGGACGTAACC
This sequence comes from Spirosoma pollinicola, assembly GCF_002831565.1. NCBI lineage: Bacteria > Pseudomonadati > Bacteroidota > Cytophagia > Cytophagales > Cytophagaceae > Spirosoma > Spirosoma pollinicola. Next base: position 8,641,171 of record NZ_CP025096.1, read on the forward strand.
CGAAAGACAACCCGCTGGTGGTTATTCTGGCGCAGTTATTTGGCTATTTCAGTAAAGTCATTCTGGTGCAGGCATCGAAAGACCAGACCGATAAAGGACTTGCTCCGCTTTTGGGCGTCAACCCCTTTTTTGTGAAAGACTACCTCACGGCCGCCCGCACGTTTCCACTACCTAAGGTGGCCTCCATTATCAACGCCATTCGTCGTGCCGACGCCCGCAGCAAAGGCATTGACTCGCCAACCATGAACGAGAGCGATATTTTGCGGGAGCTGGTGTTTGAAGTGCTGCATTGATCTGGTAGCGTGGGTGGAAACCCGCGAAGGCTAACAATGAAGAGATACAACTTGGCCTTTGGCTTCGCGGGTTTCCACCCACGATAGATTCCCCATTTGTTCCCCGCCATTCTTTTGTTTAATATTGCAACATTGTTGCATAAGTGATATTGTGCTTTCGGTAGATACGAACAGCAATGGGACGAATGGGGGATTTAGCGAGGATATTTTTGTTGATTGGGGTGCTGGTGCAAACAGCGACTCTGAGTATGGCTCAGTCAGATTCGTGTCGGACGGTGTTGACAGGGCGTATTTTAGGGAATGACACGCATCAGCCGCTGCCCGGTGCAACCGTTTATGTGCGGGAGCTAAAGACCGGCGCCGTTGCTGACTCTGCCGGAAATTTCCAGATCAATCAGTTATGCGCTGGTACGTACACACTCGACTACCAGTTCGTTGGCTATAAAACCAGCACGCAGTCGATCCGGGTAGGTCGGGAGCGGCAAATTACGGCGAATGTAGTTCAGCTAGTGCCTGATAGTCAGACCTTGCAGGAGGTTGTCGTAACGGAACACCGCTCAGAAGCCCAGCAGTTGCTTCAAACACAGGTAAGTTTATCGGGGGCGACCCTTGACCAAACGAGGGGGCAATCGTTGGGCGAGAGCTTAAAGGCACTGGCCGGACTAAATTCCATCCAGACAGGTCCGAGTATTTCCAAACCCGTTATTCACGGGCTGTATAGCAATCGCATTATCATTCTTAACAACGGCATTCGGCAGGAAGACCAGCAATGGGGCACCGAACACGCGCCACAGGTCGACCAGTTTCTGGCGTCACGATTAACAGTTATTAAAGGGGCCGCCAGTATTCGCTACGGCTCAGATGCCATTGGGGGCGTGATTTTGGTTGAGCCGAAAGTGATGCCCACTAAGCCCGGTATAAACGGAGAGGTAAATCTGGTTGGGGGAACAAACGGCCGAATGGGTGTGGCATCCGGCATGGTTGAAGGGGCTTTCGATAAAAAATTAAGTGGCCTGAGCTGGCGGATACAGGGAACCTTGAAACGGTCGGGCTATGTCAAAACGCCCAACTATTACCTCGAAAACACCAGTTATCACGAGAACAACTTCTCCGGCGATTTGCATTACGATCATCGAAACATTGGGGTAGAACTGTTTTACAGCCAGTTCGATACAAAAATTGGCCTGTTTACGGGGGCACAGGTAGGCAGTCTGGCCGATCTTTACACTGCCATCAGTCGGCCGGAGCCACTTGTACAACCGGGTTTCTCGTATGCACTTAACCGGCCTTATCAGGCCGTACGGCATGGTTTGTTCAAAGCACGGGCGCATGTGCATTTACAGGGGGGCGGCACGCTGACCGCTACGTTTGCCCGTCAGCAAAACACGCGTCAGGAATATGATTACATTTCGTTTAGTGGTATTACAACCCCCGAGTTATCCCTCAAATTGGTTACCCATACCGCCGATCTGATCTGGGAGCATGCACCGATCAAAACTAAAGGTGGAACTGGTCAATGGTCGGGAAGTGCCGGATTCAATGGCATTACGCAGGGAAACGTTCGGCAGTACCTGTTCCTGATTCCGAATTTCCGGAATTATGGCGCGGGCCTGTTTGCTATAGAACGATACGCCGTTGGCCGATTTACCGTAGAGGGCGGCTTGCGGTACGATTATCGGTGGCTTCGGGGGTACTTCCTGGACGAAGTCACGAAGCAAACCTATTCTGAAACGCATAACTGGCAAAATGCCAATGGCTCTCTGGGAGCAGCGTATCAACTTCGGCCCGACTTAACCCTGACGGCTAATTTCAGCACTGCCTGGCGGGCACCCAACGTGGCCGATCTGTATTCGAATGGTCTGCACCAAAGTGCGGTAGCTTACGAACGGGGCAACCCAAACGTACAGCCCGAACAGGCGTATAACGGGAACCTCGTACTGGCGTACGCGGGCAAGCGGCTCAGTGGTGAAATTGGGATTTACAGCAATCGTATCGACAATTACATCTATCTAAAGCCCGATTCGGTGCCGGTGGTGCGCCAACGGGGGGCATTCCCGTCGTATACCTATGCACAGGTACTGGCAACGTTCCGGGGTGTCGATGCCTCGCTGACTTACAAGCTCACCGACCAACTTACACTCACGAGCAAGAACTCACTATTGTTTGCGTATAACCAGACAGACCACGATTTCCTCGTTTCCATTCCGGCTAATCGTTCTGATAACAGTCTGCGGTATGATTGGGAAACGGTGGGCAAACTCGCAAAGGTATATGTATCAGTTAGTGGCCTTTACGTGGCCCGTCAAAATCGCGCTCCTTCAGTAACGACCCGTCAGGACAATGGAGCCATTATTTTCACCGGCGATTTTGGGCCACCGCCACCTGCTTATTTGCTGCTTGGTGCCGAAGCGGGTTTTCAGACACAGCTTGGTAACCAGCCCATGAGCATCAGCCTGAGCGGAACTAACCTTGCCAATGTGGCCTATCGGGATTACCTGAACCGGTTTCGGTATTTTGCCAATGAACCCGGCCGCAACATTATGCTTAAAGTTAAACTGCCGCTAGCGTTGGCAAAACGATCATAAAGTACTGTCAAACAACCTGTTCATTTATACTTCTCAACTACCATGACTTACCCAGCGAAGCCATTTCTCGTACTTGGTTTGATTACCCTATTGGCCGGAGCCTGTTCCAAAGACGAACAGAATGTGGCACCCACCAACGATAACGAAGCCATCACAACGGCAACCTTGACCCTAACGAATAAAGCTACACCAACGGAAATCATAACGGCAACAATTGACAACCTTAATACAACTGCCGATTTCAGCAAAGCCACGCTATTGCTCAAGGCCAACACAACCTATACGGGCACAATCTCCCTGCTCGATAAGACGCAGACGCCCACGCTGGATGCAACAGAAGAAATAAGGGAAAAGACCAATGAGCACCTCTTTGTGTATACCCCCAGTACCGGGTTAGGATTAACAATTACCCTGACCGATAAAGACACGAACCCTTCACCGGGCCCTTATCCGGTAGGTTTAACAACCGAAATGAAAACGGGCGCAGCCGGAACGGGTAAATTAAAAGTGGTTTTGCGTCATCAACCGAACGTCAAAAATGGGACAGCCACCCCCGGTTCGTCGGATTTAGATGTCGACTTTTCGCTAATGATTCAATAGTGATAGACGTATATGGTAACACAATGCTGTATGTTCTACGTAGGTGTTGTAGGGAAATAGGTCGTCAGTGAAGACGCGAACCATTATTGCGGTTTCTGGGATCAATTCCAAAAGTTGTGGAGCATCAAGGATTAAGCATATAACTGAGTTAGGCGGTACAGAAAGAATTCGATGTTTCGCACCCCGCGGAATTGACTTCGAAATGCTTTGATCTTCGCATTGAACGACTCGGCTGAAGCGTTGGTACTGCGGTTGTCAAAGTAGTTGAGAATCGTTTCATAATGATTTTGGATAGAACGGGCCACGGTGTTGAAAGTTTTGAATCCCGCTTGGCGTACTTTTTCATGCCATTTGGCCAAGCGGGCTAAGCCATAAAGCTTATCGGTCGTCTTCTCTAGCTAGCTAGGGAGCTGCGCAGCCCGTCTAATTTTTCACTGGTGGTGGATTCACGTCCGGCGCTGGTTCAGCGGGACGGCGACATTGTGGAGATCGACGGTACGTCGGCGGTGGCTTTCAGTGCGGTGCAGGGGAGCTACTACGTGAGTGTGAAACACCGCAACCACCTGGGGGTGATGACGGCCAGTGCGGTTCCGTTGAGTGTAACGGGGACGAGTGTGGATTTCCGCACGTCTGCCACGGGGACGTATCGGGTCACCACGAGTGCGATCAATCAGTCTCAGGTGACGGTGGCCCAGGGGGTGGCCTTGTGGGGGGGGAATGTGGTATATGATAAGTCGGTGATTTATCAGGGCACGACCAACGATGTGTCGGCCATTGCCAACCAGGTGAAAGGACCGCTCAATCTCACCGGGGCGGCTAATTACATCCTTAATGGCTATTACACGGGGGATGTGAATCTGGATGGGCGTACCATCTACCAGGGTAATAGCAACGATGTGAACTACATCTACCTGAACGTCACCAAGAACCATCCGGGCAATGCGACCGGGCAAAACTTCTTTGTCATAAAAGAGCAGTTGCCTTAAGTCCAGGTGAGCAGGCATTTGCCTGCTCACTTCCAGTCAATTGAATTCCGTTGTATCTCTAATAACCTAAAAATGAATATGAAAAACCACTACGCCATGGTCCGATACCTTGCCTGGTTGCTGAGTTTAAGCTGGCTGCTGTTAAACAGCAGTGCTGTGAACGCCCAGCAATCGACCAATACGATCAAATACCGGGTGACCTACGATGCATCGACCCAGCTCTATACGGCCTGGGTGGTGCCTGATTATGCGACTCCCAACAGTAATAACGGGGGTGCTAACGAACTGGTCTCTACAGCCCAGGTCACGTTGAAAGTGCCGATGGGCTTTGTGATTCAGAACATCACCGATGCCAGCGGGACGCAATCCTGGGAGAAAGCTCCGGCCAAACTGGGCCCGAATTTAAGCCTGACGGCTACTAACGGTACGGTCTTCCTGCAGGATTACAGTCCGGCGGTGCTGGACCCTGCTTACGCCTACTATGTGATTGGCAAGACCCCATCGGAGTCCAACCTGGGCACCTTCGTGATTGGTACGCCGGTGGCCCTGTTCACCTTCAAGGGGAATGGCTGCTTTGGGGCTATCCAACCCTTACCGCCCGGCGATCCATTCATTCAGGCGTCTTTAGATGCCTATTCGTTTAACGTACCGAACAGTTTTTATTCCAGTTCAGGTCAGCCCCAAGGCGGCAATCAGGATCCGCTGGAGCAGTTTATTAACATTAGTGGCGCACCGGCTAACTGCTTTCAGCCGCCCATTGCAACCCCTGACATCGCCAACACAACGGTTGACAAGCCAGCAACGGGCAACGTGCTTACCAACGATACTGACCCGAACGCGGGCCCGGCCACAGGTGGTCCATTAACGGCGAGTTTAATTAGTCAGCCTTCGTCGGGTACGGTGACACTGGCCCCCAATGGTAGCTATACCTATACACCCCCAACCGGTTTTACCGGGGTGGTGAGTTTCTGTTATTCGGTTTCCAATACGGCGGGTCTGAGTGCCTCCGCCTGTGTGACGGTTAATGTGGCACCGAACCCAATACTGGCCTATAACAATCCGCCGGTAGCGAGTAACGACAATACGCAAACGACGATGGGTGCAGCGGTGACGATCAATGCAGCCGCCAACGATACTGACCCTGACAACGCCACCAGCCTGAACGGTCAACTCAGCGCCCCAACTATTCTGGCTCAGCCATCAGTCGGTGTGGCCAGTGTAGTGAACGGGCAGTTTGTCTACACGCCACCCGCGAACTTTACGGGCGTGGTGAGCTTCCCCTATTCGATCTGCGATAAGGCGACACCGGCTTTGTGTGCGACCGCTGTAGTGACCATCAATGTGCTGGCTACGCCACCTGTAGGCACGACCTTGTCGCCGGTAGCTATTGACGATGCGTTGCTGACGACGAAGAATACGTCGGCCACCGGCACAGTAGCGGCCAATGACTCCGATCCCAACAGTCCGGCGTTGCCGCTGACCTATACCAGTGGTCAACCCACACATGGCACGGTGGTGATGGCTTCCAACGGCACCTACACCTACACCCCAACAACGGGTTATAGCGGGCCCGACAGCTTTACTTATCTGGCCTGTAACACCGCCAGCAAGTGCGATGTGGCAACGGTAACGATCAATGTGTTAGCCCCAACGGTTTTGCCGCCGGTGGCTACACCGGATATTGCCAGCACCTCGCCGGGCAAACCCGTTACGGGCAATGTGCTGACCAACGATTCTGATCCACAGGGTTTACCTCTAACGGCCAGTTTACTTAGTCCGCCAACTTCAGGCACGGTAACCCTGAATCCTGATGGAACCTATACCTACACCCCGCCAACAGGCTTTACGGGTCCGGCTAGTTTCTGTTACTCAGTGAGTAACACGGCGGGCATGAGCAGTTCGGCCTGTGTAACGGTTAACGTAACCCCCGACCCATCTGTATTCGCCAATGATCCGCCGGTTGCTAATAATGATAATACACAAACGACAATGGGCACGTCGGTTACGATTAACGTAGCCGCCAATGATACCGATCCTGACAGTGCCACCAGCTTGAACGGACAGTTAAACATTCCAACCATTCTGGCTCAGCCTTCGGTGGGAACGGCTAGCCTTCTAAATGGCCAGTTCCTATATACTCCGCCCGCTAATTTCACGGGTGTGGTGAGCTTCCCGTATTCGATTTGTGATAAGGCAACCCCTGCTTTGTGTGCAACGGCGGTAGTCACAATTACCGTTCTGCCAACGCCACCCGTGGGCACGACACTGTCGCCAGTGGCCGTGGACGATGCGTTGCTGACCAATGTGAACACGCCAAAAACGGGTACAGTAGCCGCTAACGACAGCGATCCCAACAGTCCGGCGTTGCCGCTGACCTATACCAGTGGTCAGCCTGTGCATGGTACGGTGGTGATGGCTTCCAACGGCACCTACACCTACACCCCAACAACGGGTTATAGCGGTCCTGATAGCTTTACTTACCTGGCCTGCAACACGGCCAGCAAGTGTGATGTGGCGACTGTGGTAATTGATGTTCAGGCTCCAATGTCGGCCCCACCAGTGGTGACGCCCGATATTGCGAATACCAACATGAACACGCCTGTAGCGGGTAATGTATTGACGAATGATACCGACCCACAAGGTGGCCCGCTAACCGCTTCGGTTACGGTGCAGCCTACCGCAGGAACAGTAACGATGACTCCGGATGGAGCCTATACCTACACTCCGCCCACGGGCTTTACGGGTGTGGTCAGTTTCTGTTACTCGACCACCAACACGGCGGGCTTAAGTGCGGGTACCTGTGTGACGATCAATGTCAATCCTGACCCATCTCTAACCCAGAATAATAAGCCGATTGCCAATAATGATAATACGCAAACGACAATGGGTGTAGCGGTGACGGTCAACGTAGCTGCCAATGATACCGATCCCGACAGTACTACCAGCCTGAACGGACAACTGAATACGCCTACCATCCTGGCTCAGCCTGCTGTAGGGGTAGCCAGTGTGGTAAATGGTCAGTTTGTGTATACACCACCCGCTAATTTCACGGGTGTGGTAACCTTTCCGTATTCGATTTGTGACAAGGCAACCCCTGCCTTGTGTGCCACCGCCGTGGTAGCCGTTAATGTACAGCCAACGCCCCCCGTTGGTACGACGTTGTCGCCAGTGGCGATAGATGATGCGGTGCTAACTCACACCAATACACCTGTTACAGCAACGGTGGCCGGTAACGACACCGATCCGGCCGGTCTGCCATTGACCTATACCAGTGGTCAGCCTGTGCATGGTACGGTGGTGATGGCCTCAAATGGCACCTACACCTATACCCCAACGACGGGTTATACTGGTCCCGACAGCTTCACGTATGCGGTGTGCAACAGTGCCGGTAAGTGCGATGTGGCTACCGTGAGTGTGGATGTGCAGAACAGTTGTTTGCTACCTGCACTGGCTACGTATGATGTCAATCCGTTTGCTCCTTCCGCCTGTGGTGGTTCAGATGGCTATATCTTGCTGACGAGTTTGCCGCTGAGCACCAGCGTCACAATTTCGTATCAAAAAAACGGTATAGTCCAGACCTACGCCGGACTGAGCGATGCCAACGGGACCTTAACCATTCCGAATCTGCTTCCTGCTACCTATGGACAGTTTAGTTTTCAAACGTCAAGTTGCATCTCGGGTGTGTATAGTGGCACGGTGGCGATTAACGAGGGCGCAGCTCCTGCAGCCATTACAGCATCGAATCTGACCAAAACCAACCCAACAGCCTGTGCTTCGGCAACCGGTAGCATTACAGTGGGTGGATTAACGGCCAGCACCAGTTATACACTGACCTACAGCAAAAACGGAGGGGCAACCCAAACGGTGGTGGCTACCAGCAATGCCAGCGGGCAGATTAGCCTGACGGCCCTGACGGCGGGTAACTACAGTGTCTTTACGTACCAGAAAACGGCGGGCTGTCCATCGACACCGTCCAGTTCGACTCTGGTGCTAACCGATCCGGCCGCGCCAACGATTGCCCAGAATCAACTAACTGTCGGGTACGAACCCAACCAGTTGTGGAACGGCAACGGGAACGCTGTTGATCAGCGGCCTGACGGCTTCGACCAGCTACACGGTTAGCTACAGTAAAAACGGTGCCGCTGCTCAAACGGTTGTGCTGACCAGTACAGCCGCTGGTGCGGTTACTGTTACAGGCCTTGGCCAGGGCAGCTATCAGCTAACCAGCTTAGGCACCAGCAACTGTACGTCGGCGCAAACGCTGCCAGCTGTTGTGCTTGTTGATCCGGCTGGTCCGGCACTGGCGCAAAACCAAGTATCGGGTACCAACCCAACGGCCTGCAACGCAACTACGGGTAGTATTACCCTGAGTGGCCTGACGGCCAGCACCAGCTACACCGTTAGCTACAGCAAAAATGGCGGTTCGACCGTAGCCATCGTACAAAACAGTACGGCGGGTGGTTTATTTACCATTTCGGGGCTTGGTCAGGGTAACTATACGATCAGCAACCTGGGTACAAACAATTGTACATCCATGTTGAGTCTGTCGGCCATCACGCTGAGTGATCCGGCTGCGCCCATTTTGTCGGCTGCCAGTCTGGTTGGTACCAATCCAACGACCTGTGGTACGGCTACCGGCAGCTTTAGCGTAACGGGCCTGAACGCCAATGTTAGCTATACGCTGAGTTACGAGAAAGATGGTGGCGTAGTTGCGCCTGTTTCGCTAATCAGTAACGCCCTGGGTGTTATTTCGGTAACGGGCCTGGCAACAGGTAGCTATGGCAACTTTGTGCTGACCAACAACCTGGGTTGTTCTACAGCACCATTGGTCGGGCCATTCAATCTGAGCAATCCGTCGTTGCCAACACCAACGGTGGCTACCCTGACCAGTGTCAACGCCAGTTGTGGTGGTAACGATGGGAAGTTACAGCTTTCTGGTCTGACCGCTGGCCAAACGTTTGTTTTCCACTATCAACTGGGAAGTATAGCGCAGGCTAAGGTGGCACCCGTTAACGCCAGTGGTATACTGAGTGTGACGGGCTTAAGTCCAGGTGTTTACAGCGACTTTTATGTTACACAGGGCGCCTGTATATCGGGTACGTATCCGGGGCCAATTACCCTGAATGCTAACTGTCTGCCGCCTGTTGTTACACCGGATATTGCCAGCACCTCGCCGGGTAAACCCGTTACGGGCAATGTGCTGACCAACGACACCGACCCGAACACGAGCCCGACCACAGGTGGTCAGCTAACGGCCAGCTTAATCAATCAGCCTGCTGTGGGCAGTGTGGTTCTGAATCCGGATGGCAGCTATACCTACACGCCCCCAACGGGCTTTACAGGTGTGACCAGCTTCTGTTATCTGGCCACCAATACGGCCGGTTTGAGTGCGTCGACCTGTGTGAGCATCCATGTCAATCCTGATCCATCGCCGTTAGCGAACGATGCCCCGATTGCCAACAACGATAACACGCAAACGACGATGGGTGTAGCGGTGACGATCAACGCAGCCGCCAACGATACTGACCCCGATAGTGCGACCAGCCTGAATGGCCAGTTGAACACGCCAACAATCCTGGCTCAACCTTCGGTGGGTGTAGCCAGTGTGGTAAACGGTAAGTTTGTCTACACGCCACCCGCGAACTTTACAGGCGTGGTGAGTTTCCCCTATTCGATCTGCGATAAGGCGACGCCTGCTTTGTGTGCGACCGCCGTGGTGACGATCAACGTTCAGCCAACACCTCCTGTGGGCACGACACTGTCACCCGTAGCTGTGGACGATGCGCTGCTGACGACGAAGAATACGTCGGCTACCGGCACAGTAGCCGCTAACGACAGCGATCCCAATAGTCCGGCGTTGCCGCTAACCTTTACGTCGGGTCAGCCTGCCCATGGTACGGTGGTAATGGGTCCGAATGGAACCTATGCCTACATCCCCGTAACGGGATACTCCGGTCCAGATAGCTTTACTTATCTGGCCTGTAACACGGCGGGCAAGTGCGATGTGGCGACCGTAACCATTGATGTTCAGGTACCGGCCAATCTGCCACCAGTCTTGGTGGGCGAACCCATCGTTACCGATCAGGGCAAGCCTGTTACCGTTTGTCTGCCCATCGTGGATGGCGATGTGACCGATACCCATTCGGTGACGGTTTGTGGTCAACCCGGCAATGGCGTGGTGACTGCTCAGGTCAACAACACGACTCATCAGGTGTGTCTGACCTATACCCCAACCCCGGGTTTCACGGGGTCGACCTCGGTTTGCATCACCGTTTGTGATGCGGCTGGGTCATGTACGACCGTGCTGGTACCCATCACGGTGATACCAACGAGTCAGACGATAGCCCTGCCCCAGCCACCGGTGGTGGTGGTGGTGCCCATCGTGACGCCCAAAGATTCGACGGCTCAGGTCTGTATGACCATCGTCGATCCCAACATGGGTGATGTGCAGAGTGTCACCCTGTGCAGCAGCCCAACCAAAGGCTCGGTTACAGCTACAGTTAATAACACGACGAACCAGGTGTGTGTGCTCTACAAACCCACACCGGGCAGCGTAGGACCCGATGCGGTGTGTCTGCTGGTGTGCGACCAGAGTGGTCTGTGTACCCAGGTGACCGTGCCCGTAACCATTGTTGACCCAACCCCGCCGGGTACCACGCCGGTGGCTCCGGTGGTAACCCCAACGCCCATTGTGGTGACGGCGGCTAGCTAGCTAGTAACTTTTTGAAAAGCTCAGAGATCAAGCAGGAATTCACGCACGTGGCCACTCCTGAAGAGAACTCGTATATTGAAGCGTTTCACAGTATTCTGGAACATGATGTCATCGAACGAAATGAGTTTGCCAGCTATTATGAAGCCAAAGCAATGCTAGGCCGTTATTTTTCCCATTACAACCAGCATCGGCTATACCGTTCGATTGGCTTCGTAACACCCCATCAAAAATGGGAAGAAGCACAGGTAGTTGACGACACAACCTTTTCAGAAAATCTGTCCAGTTAATAGGGGGCTAACACACTATTGGTGAGGCATTGATTTTTGAGATGACAATATGAAACAGTTTTTTGGTCATTTTACCCTTTAGACACGCTCAAAAATGGGTCTTAGCAAAACGTTCGTTTGTTTGAGACGCGAATTTTTGAGTCGTGACGATTTATGTACCCTTTTTTAATCACACCCATCTACTGATGAATACTGACATAAAGCCAGGCGACCGGGTCGAAGTCACCCGGACCAAGTGAGGCGGCTTTTTTAACGGCCGTTACCTGGCAACGGTAATTCAGCTTTCTCCCCAAGCGAGAGTCAGGGTGAGAGACGACGAAGGCCAGGATTCCTCACCTCGACGCACTCACGTCAAAAAGCTTAATTGACAAACAAGCACACCGAAAGATGGTACTGAGCTAAGTGTTTCTATGTAGAATCAATTTAATCATTTACTCTCTTATATGATTAATTATTTTACGTTGGCTGTCTATAAATGACAAGTAATCAGCGGATTTACTAATCGGTATTGGCTTTATTAACCATTCATCGTAACTCGCAGCATGGAGAACAAAAAGCCCTTCTTGGAGCTTGGTCGAGCCCTTGACATTATGATGGGGATCGCTCTTCTCTTAACGGTCGGGTTTATGGCTATATGCGTTTATTTGCTTATTGCACCCTAGCATAAGGGAACCAATCGACCCTTAGGGCGTGTGGACAATTAGGTAAATATTGGTTGTGTTTGCAACTTTGCTGAATGAGACGTTACGAAATTACTGATCAGCAGTGGTCAAAAATTGCCCTGTTCTTACCCGGTAAAGTCGGTGATGTAGGCCGGAGTACAGTCGATAATCGGCTCTTTGTCAATGCTGTACTCTGGATCGCCCGTAGCGGAGCACCTTGGCGTGATTTGCCGGAGCGATTTGGGCCTTGGAATTCCGTTTATCGCCGATTCCGGCGGTGGGCCAAAGCAGATATTTGGAAAAACGTCTTCGAAGAACTACAGGAGCCAGATTTAGACTGGCTCATGATCGACTCAACGATTGTGCGAGCTCACCAACACGCAGCGGGTCAAAAAAAAGCGATCCCGCCAGCGAGTGTTTAGGCCAATCGGTGGGTGGTTGGAGCACCAAGATTGACGCCTTAGGCAATCCGCTACGTATCCTTCTGAGTGTAGGGCAACGAGCCGATATTACTCAAGCAGAGCCATTGCTGACTGATTACCAGACCCGTGCTGTACTGGCAGACCGAGGTTATGATGCGGACTCATTTATCACCTACCTGCACGTTCATCAAACAGAAGTGGTCATACCAGCAAAGAAAAACCGGCTTGAGCCGCGATCAATTGACGAAAATTTGTACAAAGATCGTAACAAAGTAGAGCGCTATTTTAACAAGCTTAAGCAATACCGTCGAGTGGCAACGCGCTATGAAAAGACAGCTAATAGTTTCGCTGGATTTGTCTATTTAGCCTCAACCATGATTTTACTACTTTGAATGTCCACACGCCCTAATACGACTAGATTATCTCTTCAAGCTTAAGAAGCAGGCACCTGCTACAACCTGTTCCTGTCAACGAAGTGTCTTGGAGCTCCCCTACATTTACGTTGAAACAATCCTGATTAAGCGGTCGTTATCTTGTCTCAATAGGAGGTATACCCCTGAGTGTACGCCTATGGTGTGGATAGAAGCAGTAAGCCCGGCAGCATTGCGACCGGGCTTATTTGTTCTTAACTAGTACTAGGATAGAAACAGTAAGGCATGCTAACGGTATGGCACTAAACAGTAAGCATACGCTTTTACGTAATTCACCGCTAAATGGATTTAAGGCAAATCAAAAAAACATTGTGATTTCATTAACCAGATTAGTCAACACGTTGGGCTTTCTAAACAACGAGCACCTCCAGCCGTTTATGGTTTACTGACTTACTCAACGATCAACTTTTCAAGCCCGGCTACTCAACTAGCTGGGTTTTTGTTTTAAGGCGTAGCGTGTCAACCAGCCTATGGCTAGGTAGTTACTCAACAGCAGTTGCCTTCCAGCCAGTTGACGCGCAGCTGGGTGACAAGCTGACCCAGTAACTCGGAGTTCATAGGCTTGGTGATAAACTCATTAGCCCCCAGCTGCTCAGCCTGCTGCCGGTCATAATCCGCTTCCGAGGTGGTCAGCATAACAATGGGCGTCGTTTGATAAAGTGGTTGATGCCGCAGCACTTTGAGCGCCTCAAGGCCATTGAGCCGGGGCATGTTCAGATCCAGAATGATCAACTCCGGGGTTGTTTTACTACTGGACAGGGCGTCAAGCAGGGCCAACCCATCATGGGCAAAGACCAGTCGGCACCGGGGGCTGTGCCGGGCAAAAGCCAGGTTTAGCAGGAAACGGTCATCCTCATCATCGTCGGCGATGAAGACGCAAGGGTACGTGTTTTGATGCATGGTCAAGTTGTTACGGCTGCAAAAACAGGTAAAATCCTGTTAATGACTCAATACTACATCATTTTTAGTGAAGTTGCTTTCATCGATTATTATTTACCTGTATCTAACAAATTGGGGACAAATGGAATTAAGGTAAACAACTATCCTCCACAACTGGATACACGCCACTTACGATGGACACACTGAAACCCTGGGTTGCCTTACTGGATGAGGACGAAGATGACTATATATTCTGGCAACACGGCTTTCGTCAGTGGGCGCAGCATTTAGACCTGTATTGGTTTAGCTCGGTCACTGAGTTTCTGTCAGCGACTTCACTGGGCAAAGACAAGCCGGTGGCTTTGGTAATGGATGGAGTGATACCAGACGGAGAAGAGATGAAGTGGCTCAGTACGCTGCTGCTCCATCCCAGCTGTCGGCAGGCCTGTCTACTTATGCTATCAGCGGAAGTAGCCGAGCCGCAGCGGGCAGATTTTTTGCGACTGGGGGCTAGTGATCATTTACAGAAACCTATACGTCTGGATGAATTACAGCTAGTTGTGTCAACCGTCAGCAGCCATGTCGCCCGTAAAGTGGGTTTGCCGCCGAGTGAATTGTGAAGTCGCTTCAGAACCTCTATCAAGAACGCGTCTGACAGAAATTTACAGCCTGATTGGTTTAAATCCTTAATTGAATGATTCGTTTGCACAAAATGTCAATTCTATTGCTTCATAGGTTGAGTGCAGTAAACGGGGTAGCCCTAGCTACCCCGTTTCTTTGACCTTCGTGAGGGGCTGTTAACCCGTAACAAATACCTACACTTCGCCGCTCCCCTTTGAAATGGCAGCCATCACCTCTTGCAGCTGAGCGTCAAAGCGAGCCATATCGCTAACCATTCTCGTCACTTCCCGTGGTAGATCCTGGTAGTCCGTGGTGCTGTTGATACGCCTGGCAGCCTGGTTGATGTTGATACCGATCCGCAGAACGTCGCTCCGGGTATCCCGCAACAAAGACAGAAGGATATCCTGATAAGTCGAGCGCTCGGGCTTCAGGCGGAGCGGTTTGTTAAGGCAAACGGCCCGAACGTAAGTGGATACGGTGAGCGTCCTGACGGTAGCCTTTCGGGCCAAAAGCTGATCATACTCTGCCTGGGTGAAGCGAACCTGAACCACTCTGGTAGCCCGTTCTTCCGGCTTCATTTCGGGCCTGCCCCCTTTGTACCATTTGTCTTTTTCCTTCATGACTCTTGCTACGGGCCGACTTCGAAGGCTCCTCGTTTTGGGTGTTTTGCAGAAGCAAGAAAAGGTTTTTGTCGTGACAATAACACATCTTGCTATCTAAAAAATTACCCTTTTTCACGGTCGACATGGTGGACTCAAAACTGGCTAGCCAATGATCCTGTATGACCTCCGCCGGAGTTGTATTTTTCCTTCCCTTTTCAAGCTTAACTTTAAGTAACTTGCAAGCATGGCTATTACGAGTATATACACGAAACGATCCAGCCAACATAACATAATATCCTCTTTAACAAACAAGCCCCGCCGATCACGACGGGGCTTGTGTATAGGCATTCAAAAACAGTTTTTAAAGAACTAAGTTCTAGCCACTAATTAATGCAGAATCTTTTATGACTCAGCCGCTATCTTTTGGATAGCGGCTGTTTTGTTTTATGCCATAGCTGACTGGCCATCACGACGGGGCTTTTGCTTTTTCCACTACCTCACTAAATTATCGGCGTTGCTTGCCAGGTGGTTTATTAAGGTAGTGTAGTGAATAAAATGAACTTGAGTTATACAGCAGTTACCCATTGGGTAGCTGCTGTTTTGTTTCAGGCTGTACCTGCCCAATCAACGGATCTTTACTTTACCACTACCTCATTAACAACTCATCAGAAAAGCGTTGTCATGTATTCCATGTACTACTACTTATAAGTAGGGTTTAAGTGTTCTATTAGGTTTTCTTTACAGCAGCCACTTGCTGAGTAGCTGCTGTTTTTTTATTCCCACAGATACCGTTACTTAATTCAACTAGTAGTAATTCAATGAGTTAGCCTTCTTCATATTAAAAGCACACACGATGAAGGTTGTCCTACTCAATACGTTTATCCTGTTTTGTTTAACAGCATGCTCTTTTGACCCCCTGGACCAGAAATACACCGAAGCTATAGGCTTAGGCCCGTTACTGGAGGTTATGCCACCAATTAGTAAAACAGAATTAGGGTGGATTATAATGGCGAAAAAGGCAAACGACGAGAAGAAAATTTCCAATGAGGGAAAAACCTTTCGGGAATTAAGTAAGCAGGGCCATGACATTACCGAGGCTGCCAGGGCCCAATCTTTTGTGGACAGCTTAAATTATAAAGCTCAGGTAGAACAGAGGCTAAAAAGGAGGTTTTAAAGCGGCAGTCCCAGCCCACGCGTCGAACTATCATTAAGCTGCTTTAAAGTGATGCGTGGGCGTAATCTGCACGACGAACGGCCCACGCGTCGAACTATCATTAAGCTGCTTTAACCATCGATCCACTGAGTCACGTTCATTGGTACACTGTATAGGCTAACCTAGGCCAACCAAAGATCAAAAAGGTACAGCCCATTAGGCCTCGTCAGATCAAGGCTTTTTGCGCTAATCCCTACCGCTAAGTAAAGTGAAAATGGGGAGTCATTGAAAATAATATTCTTTGCATATGACTCGCCTAAATCTTTCCGACTTGAAATTAATTCTACTCTGCCTCGTCGTACTATCATTGTCAGGCTGTACCGTTAATCGATACTACTACATTGCTGAAGAACCAATCCAACTATACGAATTTCAGAGTCTTAAAGGTGCTCCATTGTTAACTATATCCATTGAAGATACGGTATATGCTACTGGAGTTAAACAGGTAGGCCTGGGCGGGTCTGTTCCGGTCGAATACAAAGACTACCGATTTAATTCCCCCCTCGGCTAAGGCGAAGCTGTTACGAATCGCCAAAGTAGACCCCAAAAAAGAACCAATCCTTGCGGCGGTTGCTTATGAAACGCTGCTTGCCAGAAAGGCTAAAGAGAATCAGCGAAAGCAGGCGGTTAAGGATTCTGTCGAATACTGGTCCCAGCAGGATAAGATTGAGTGGTACGGCGAGGTTGATAGCTATACGCCCGTCTTAGCTGATCCTCCTGCTGTCTCAAAGACAATTGACAACTTACCTTACGGCTCTGTAGTTAGAATCAAGCGGGCAACTTACAGTTATTGGCAGTTATTACTTACTGACAGTAAGGTTGGTTATATCCAAACAGGCAGTGTCAGGCATTTCTCGGAGTCAGCCAAGCCGTTCGTTAGTACTGAATACACCGGGCGGACATATCATCCTGATGGGGAAAGCTACCTATCAACAACGAGCACTTCGCCCACTACCGGTATGAGTAATACGCCTACTACCGGGGCTACCATTTATACCGGACCGCGCAGTGGTAGGTATTACATTAATGGTAATGGAAATAAGACCTACGTTCCTCGGGGTGGCAGTAGTGGTGGGGACAGGGGAGACGTTAATTAAGATTATGGCATTGTATCCCCATACTCTAATCAATTATATAAATGATTAACTTGCCAAGGTGGCTAACATAGTCCTTCATAGAGTGGGTGCGGGTAAAGAGGACGGCTGGTTTCGCCCTTTTTCTTTTTCCATCTGTAATCGCGCCTATGATTATACATCTGTAAGAGATAATGCCTTTAAAACGCGTTTATTCGTCTCACCGTAAAGATATACTACTATAAATACGTATATTAGTGACAGAGACACCCCCAATACCACAATGGCCAGCAAGTCAGACAAAACCCTGCTTCTCGATACCAGCCAGCCCGAAACCCGCAAGCAGGTCTTTGAAGCCATACGGGCTTTAGAGGGCTTATACACTACTGATTTAACCCGTAAGCGGTGGCGGGTTGGTAATGGCCAGCGCGGCTACTACTGGGGGTATATGGTGACTGCTAGCTAGCTAGAATCGCTCGACAGCCAATTGAAGAATACGAATGCCGCTATAAGTGAAAATATTGAGACTATCCGACAGCAGTTAATCAGTAACCGAAATCAGCTCGTTGCCAACAACCAGCGAATGGAGGGTATGATTCGTACTGTGCCTGGTAAAGAACGGGCCCTATTGAACATTACCCGGCAACAGGGCATCAAGAACAACTTATATACTTATCTGCTGCAAAAGCGGGAAGAGACTGCCCTTTCGGCTGCGTCCAGAGTTTCCGACAGCCGGATAGTCGACCCGGCACATACGACCAGTCAACCTGTAAAGCCGGTTAAGCTGATGATCTTCGCCCTCTTTGCTGTTGTGGGCCTTGTTATCCCGATAGGCGTAATTACAGCCAAAGATACGGTGAACAACCATGTACTGCGCCGGTCTGATGTAGAAGAGGTTACTCAGATTCCTATTATTGGCGAGGTGATCAAAGAACGTCAGCTAGGGACTGAAAGCTTCGTGTTCAAATCGCGTATGCATTCTGTCATTGGCGAACAAATACGAGCACTACGCACCAACCTACTCTTCCTGAATGGCGACGCCCAAAAGAATCAGGTGATCTTATTCACCTCCAGCATTAGTGGAGACGGGAAATCATTCATGTCACTAAATCTCGGAGCGAGCTTAGCCCTTGTCAATCGCAAAACAGTCATCGTAGACATGGATATGCGCAAGCCTAAGCTTCATAAGAGTTTGCATATCGAAAACAAGCTGGGACTGAGCAATTACCTGACGGGCGAAGCTGACCTCGATAACTTACTGCACCCCATTATTGGCCACGAAAATTATTACATCATAACAGCGGGTTCGCTGCCGTTGAATCCTTCCGAATTATTAAGCTCTCCTCGATTAGCCAACCTGCTTCAGGAATTAAAAGAGCGATTCGAGTACATACTGGTCGATTCGCCCCCCATAGGGCTGGTCACAGATTCTCAAGTTATTGCTCCTTATGCCGATGCGACCATATTCGTTGTCCGTCATGATCACACGCCCAAGAACTACATTAAAATGGTAGATGCGCTTTATAAGGAACAGCGCTTTCAAAAGCTTAGCATTGTTCTGAATGGCGTGGGTAAGGGCGAGTCTCTCAGCTATAGCTACAACTACGGAGACTACATGGACTTGACAAAAAAATTCGATTAAACTGTATTATCTGACAAAACCTACGAATACCTCCAATACCAGAAGATCTAGTCACTTACTCAACGTTATTTGCTTTTATGCTAAGTCTTGACTCGCACTATAAAACTTTATACGTATACAGTGAATTACGGGCCAATCATAACGACTTCACGTATCACCAAGCAGGGAAACGCGTGTTTGACATCTGCATAGCCTCCTTTGTTGCCATCACTATTTTATCCTGGCTTACTCCGCTATTGGGCCTATTAATATGGATCGAGTCTCCAGGCCCCATCCTATACATTCAAAAACGAACAGGATACCGGGGAAGCTGGTTCCGTTGCCTGAAGTTCCGCACCATGACACACACCCCGCAGGCAACATTTAAACAGGCGGTAAAAGACGATAAGCGGATTACCAGAATAGGTGGCTTTCTCAGACGAACGAATCTGGATGAAATGCCCCAATTCATCAATGTGCTTATGGGCGATATGAGCATTGTGGGTCCACGGCCACATGCCTTACAGCATAGTGCTCAATTCTGGAACACGATGCCCAATTACCGTAAACGGTACAGAGTGAAACCAGGCATAACAGGTTTAGCACAAATACGAGGTTGCCGGGGCGAAACAGACCAGCTTATCAAAATGCAACATCGTGTAAGGTATGATCGGTTTTATAATCGCAAACGCTCAATCGCCTTTGACATCTGGATATGTTGGTCGACAGCAAAGTCAATGGTGGAGGGGAATGTAAATGTTTGGTAAATAAGCAGAAAAGAGTTATAAACTATGCCTTGGTACGTATTATATACGAAGTCCCGAAATGAAAAAATAGTAGCTGAAAAGCTGCTTGAGCAGGGTATAAATGTATACTGTCCCTTAATCAAAACAAAACGTAAATGGTCGGACCGGATTAAACTAGTTGAGGAATCTCACTATCGATCTTATTGCTTTGTTGATCTGGAAGAGAAGAAGAGAGCAACAGTGTTTGGTATTATAGGAATTGTAAGATATCTGTTTTGGCAAAACAAACCGGCTGTTGTTTGCGATTTTGAAATTGAGGCAATCAAAGACTAATTATTGAGCAGTTTGATTCTCCTCACAAACACAGTTAAGCCAGTACTCAAATAAAGACTTTCACACAATATGTTCACTAACTTACTTCCACAACCACACAATAAAACAAAAATTAATTTTCCTGATAAATATGATATTTCATCTAAATACTCAACTGTAATTAGCCTAAATATTAGACGAGGATCTTCCAAGCAAATTCAGGAAGAGGTTATCGTAGCAGCTCAACAAAGACGTAGTAGTACAGTCTGTTTTGCTAATGTACACATGACAATAGAAGCAACTCGTGACAAAGAGTACGCGAATATTGTCAACGGCTCAGATTGGGTGCTGGCAGATGGTGCACCAATTAAGTGGGCAATCCAAGCTATTCACAAACATAAGCAAGAGCGGATTACTGGATATAGTTTTATGCAGAATATACTACTCCAATCAGCTGAAGATGGTTTATCTGTCTTTTTTTATGGAGGTACTCAAGAGATGCTATCCGCAACAATAAGTATGTGCAATAAAATGTACCCATCTTTGACTGTTGCAGGAGTTTACTCACCGCCATTTCGATCACTAACTATCGTTGAAGAGGATGAAATAATAGAGCGAATTAAGCTCTCAGGTGCTCAACTAATTTTTGTAGCATTAGGCTGCCCACGCCAAGAAATTTGGATAAACAGAATGAGACATCAAATCCCAGCAGTTTTACTAGCTGTAGGGGGCGCTTTGCCGGTATTTGCAGGCCAGTTTTCTCAAGCTCCGCACTGGGTACAACTATCTGGTTTTGAATGGCTTTTTAGATTATGCCAAGAACCAAGTAGACTTTTTCGCAGATATATGATTACAAATACTTTATTTGTAATTTATTTATTTCGTGTACTTTTTAAAAAGCGGCATTAATCATTTAACTTATGCCATTTGTTATAAATAATAAAACACAAAGTAAAAAATCATTAATTATTAAAATTAATAGTTGTTTCTATAAAATACTTAATCCCAAAAGAATAAAATTATGTCATTAAAATTTGGAGTGCTTCACATTATAGTAACATATGTTTTTGCCCTAAAAAATAAATCTCAATAAAACATATCAGAAAAAAATTTAAATAATATAATGCTAAAATTTAGTCAAAAAATAAAACAACTTATAAAATATGGGGTAATGGCTTAACTGCGTTGAATAGGGTATCTTTGTGAATGGTCTTAGAAGCAGTTTCCTGTAAGCATTGTGGGCAAACCAAACACGTCAAACGGTATGGTACCACTCGCGCTGGTACCCAACGCTACCGATGCTATGACTGCGGTCGAACCTTTGTCCAAACCTACACGCATAAGGCTCGTGACCCCTTGGTCAAAGAGCAAATCACTCAGATGGTACTCAACGGAGCAGGGATACGTGATACCGCCCGTGTTTTAGGCGTCAACCGGAACACCGTTAGCGCTCAGTTTAAAAAACTAGCTAGCTAGAACTGGCCCTGTTACAGATTATGGAAGACCGGTATGGTCGCCACTCAACGATCATAACCTCCCAGCTACCGGTTGCTCAATGGTATGATTATCTGGCAGAACCAACGATTGCCGATGCCTTCCTAGACCGGTTATTACATCAGGCTCACCGTATTGAGTTGAAAGGAGAGTCTCAACGAAAACAGGGAAAAGGGGAAGAAAAATCAGTATAGCGCTTACCTTTATGTCCTTCTTCTTACACTTATCCACAGTGGCCTGATTTGCCGGAATACGTGGTCTTCGATTGCCGGAATATATAAGTTCCTGGGAGGCTGGCCGTAAAATCTCCTGGAAGCCCGTATCATAGCCCACAAATACCTCCATCAACTGCTGTTGCATAATCACGGCGTGAACCGCAAAGGTATCGACCAGCTCATTGGAAAGGATACAACCCGTGATTTTCCCTAGTTCGTCCATCGACTCATGCCAACTTACTTTGTCGGGTAAATGGCTTCGTTCAATGGCCTGCATGACTGGGCTTTTTTCAATGATACAGTAGCGTAAGGGATCATACAGGCTAGCATTATTTTTTAGGTACGATAGGATATCGGCACATAAGGCACCGGTGCCTGCTCCATATTCAACAATGGTAAAGGGCTCCTTGCCCAGAATGGCCCACATTTTTTCCAGCTGTTTACCGATCAGAGTCCCAAAGACGGGGGTCAGGCAGGCACTGGTGTAAAAGTCGCCCGTGGGGCCAATCTTGGTAGGGGGTGAGGTATAATAGCCCAAGCCAGGGTGGTAGAGGCACAGGTCCATGAATTCTTGGAACGGAATGGGTCCCTGCTGCTTTATTTTTTTAATAATAAGGTCGGAGAGCGTCATCAGTGAACCATCAGGGCTTGTCTACCCCCTATGAACGCTGCGTATTTAGTTGGGTTAGGGTAGCAGAACCAAAAGTGAGCGTGTGGCCATTCTATAAAGAGTCACCAACCTCAGGCTATGAATGGCCTTAGATAACTCGTGACAATTGTTCTTCTCTTGACCGCAATAGCGGTCAAGAGAATCGCTTATTTTTAAGTCAGGACAAAACACATTTTTTATTTCCCTGCCAACAAATCTCAAACCACTTCAGGCCACTGAAGCTACCGCTCAATGACCTCTTCTAAGTAACGACTCAGTTGGCTATGAAGAAAACTGACAATTGGCACCGACGTTTTTTGACGCCAACTGGCCTCAATAGCGTCAAAATAAAGACGGCTCTGGTCGGCATAGACAAAACTAAGCGGTACACCATGATACTGCTGAATATAACTCATCAGTAACCGGGCCATGCGGCCATTCCCCGCGCCAAAAGGGTGAAGGCTTAGCAGGTGGAAATGAGCTTGAAACGACAAATCGTAAAGCTGGCGGGGTGTTTTTAGCTGATTGATGCGAGTATTAATGTCTTTAAGTAGCTCAGCCAAGGCCACAGGCAGTTTGTGAGCACCGACCAATCCGCCTCGGCCAGCCAGGGCGTTGTCGATTCGCAATTCTCCTTTCCGAGTATCGATTGTGCTGAGCAACGAGTGGAGGGGCCCGCCGGTTTGGCGCATTAAATTGGCCGCCAGTTGTTGACAGGTCAATTGGCTTAAGGGTTCATGGTGAGTGGCCATGGTCAGGATCTGCCCCAAGGTATAGTGGTAATCGATGATCATCAACTGGTCGGTTTGCCGATGGTCATCCAGCAGGTTACCGGTCTGAATCAGTGTCTTGGTTTGGGGCAGGGTGAGGCCTGCGCCGTCGATAGCAGTCGAGTGATAGGCAAGTAGGATGAGCGGATCAAGCGTCTGGCCGTTAGTGTTGATCGCTGCCGCTTGAAAACGGTCGATCAATTGGGGTAAGGTGGCGAGGGGTAAGTTAGCTTTCATAGGAAAGAATGCTGGCTAAAAAGGTTACATCGGGTAGCTCGACCGATTTTAGCGGCTCAAGAGAACGAACGCTTTACAGGTGACCAAGCTATGTTGGTCAATGCATATCGAAATGGACATCTGCTATTGGCTAGCCGTAGTTTTCACAACAAGCCTGCGTTAGTGATTACACATGTTGCCAGTTTCGAAAAGGAGTATCTTCAGGCTACTGAGCAATCAGGGTACAAATCAGCAACGGTCATTTGAGATTTGGAACTAGCTCATGCTAGTACGGCCAAATAGTTTCAATGTTCATTACATAGCTAAGGATGACGTAAAGTAGCACTGCTTTACAAGGCTTAAACAATCGTTTGAGAGTGTAAACAAGCAGGGTTGCCTAATCTAGTCCTTGTTAGCATGACGTTTAGGGGAATGATTGGTTTATAAAGGCCTGTAGTAATCAGTCTCCTGGCTATCAGTCATATACTTATGAAGTTGGCCTAAGTAAGCCTTCACGCTGCGATCCCATGTCCGCAGTTGTTGAGCTGTCGATTCATCATAGGCATACGTCTTTTTGTCACACTGATACAACTCCCGAATCGGCAAGCCATGGCCAACCGAATCACGCTGGGCTCTAAACTGACTCAATCGATACCGATACCGGCCCGCTTTGACTCTTAGCTCAACGGTGACCCGGTAGTCTTGAGGGGTGGTGGAGCCTGCTTGCGCATGTTGCAAGGTGATGATGCCGCACCGGTTAATATGGTGTTTTGCGCCATGAGCCATGGGCAACAGCGAACCTGTACGCAGCGTATGGGTCATAAAGTGGTGGGCTCGATTGTACAATTGGGTCCTGGACGCTCCCCTTACCGGCACGACAGCTAGGTAAACGATATCACCGGACTCGCCATCGATAGGCACTAGTTGATAGATGAAGGATTGATAGGTTTGGGCTTGGGCATAGAGATTAACGGGTCCTTGAATCAACCCAGCAAGGACAATAAAGTTGAGCCATCGGGGCCAGCATCGGCCAATAGATTGGAAAACAACTCTGACTGATCGGTAAAGCTCCATAAACGAGTAGGCATTAGGTTAACTGATAGAGGCTAATTGCTACGCTGGTGAATGGAGGTAGAGCCGTCTCGATTGTTGGCTCAACTCAAAGATAGTCAGGATTTTCACCAATTGTGCTTACCAATGAAGGGTTATTGGTTGCCTGTTCACTGGTACTGATTTAAAGGACGGTCCCAAAGAAGTCATAATTTGGGGCCATATCGTAGAGACAGTATCTCTTTACTTGTCTTAGCCCCCTGAATGACTGGACAAAATTGCAAAAACAGTTTAGTCCTTTTACATTCAGAAATCATGAGCAAAATAAGGCGGAGTTTTACTCCCGAAGATCGTTATTCCATCGTCCAGGAAGCTATCCGTGACGGCCATGCCGAGACTTCTCGTAAGTACAGCCTATCCCCTTCGCTGCTGCGCAGGTGGCGATTGAAATATTTGAGCAAAGGCAAAGAAGGCCTGAAAGATTCCTATGCACGTCTCGATCCCCAACTGCGGGCTCTCGAAGAGGAAAATGAACGCTTGAAGCGGCTAGCTAGCTAGGGCTAAATAATTCACTGTTAGCAATTTGTATCTGTCCGTAACGCGTTGTCATCTTTTTTTTTACGTCGGTCAGTTGGCACATCACTCAGGCTTTTTTCCAAGACTTGCCGACCCAATTCCTGCCAAATTTCATCGAACGACTTTTCATAGTCGTAGAAAGTTGGCTTGCTTTTAAGTTGTTGCAGGTCTTGATATTTTTGGCGGGCCAAGGCTATGTATTCATCTTCAGTCATGCCCTAAGCTAACGACATCAGGCGACAATTTGAAATGCACCCCATCAGTCTATGGCTAATCAAACGCCGGAACAAGTGTTTAAAGGGAAAGATAGAAGTACAAACCGAGTGAAAATTACGAATAACAAACAATTTCGTTATTCAATAAAGTGGTCCGGTTTAAGGGGCGCAGTATGTGAAGACGTTCAGCGCTGGCCTACTTTACACTGGTTAAATACAGTAAAAGGCAACTTCAAAATGTTGCTTGAATTTTTGTCCAGTATTTTTCAGCAAGTCCAGACCTTGGCAACGAGGGTCAGTGTGTTAGCTTTGCAAAATGTAAAAACGATCTGCGCTTCAGTAAATATTATCTTAAGTTAACGATTTATCTATTGTCCAATGTGTCAAAATTACCATCATTTAGAGTTGCAAAGCTTAAAGTTAGAAATCAACTTAATAAATCAAAATATAAAGAATTTACTTCACAAGAAATAGAGTGTAAATTGAAGAGCGTATTAGCTAGTTCATAAGAGGCATTTGCCAAAGAATGTCTTAAATTAGAATCATCTATACAAAGCATTAGTTGAATAGAAAGAGTGTCAATATCACCTGGCTCAAAAATTAAGGCATTCACTGAATTTGTCAATATATCAGGTATACCTCCCACGGGTGTAGTAATAACAGGCAAACTATAGGAAAAAGCGTCAAGTACTGCCATTGGAAATCCTTCAGCATAACTGGGTAAACAAAAAATAGACGCTTTTTGAAAAAGCAATTCTTTTTCCTCACTCTCTACCCAACCTACAAAATGAGTTCTATCGCTAATATTAAGAGCTTTAGCTATCTCTTTACCAGTATTAATTTGTCCATTACCAGCAAATACTAAATGCCATGATGGATATTTATGATAAATTAAAGCAAAAGATGCTAATAAATCCTGAAAACCTTTACGATTATTGAGCGTACCAGCAAATAAAATAATGTTTTCTTTCGGTAAGTCAGATTTGTTAACTAAAGTACAAGGGTTATAAATTACAACAATTTTACTTGACAAGCTAGGCCATTTTATGTTCATTTCTTTTTTCCAGTAGTTTGACAATACAACAATACGATCTGCACTGTAGAAAATATATTTATAAATAAAACTTATGTTACTATAAAGAGTAGTATCAGGACTAAATGAATGAAAATGAACAATTAATTTTTTGCCAAATAATTTTGCAATAATAATAAAGAACAACTTTCGGAAAGCTGAAACCGGCTCACTCAAATGAACATGTACTAATTTCGCACTCAATATGTGAAAGAGGAAGATTAAAACTGCATTGAAAAAATATCCTAATTTAAAAAAAATATTTTTATCAATATGAGATTCAATCCAAATTATATTCCATTTTTGCCAAAAATCAGTTTGTTTGTATGCATTTATTACGGAAGATACTCCTCCTCTAGTCCTACTACTTGTTCCAATAACTAATATTTTATACTTATTCATTAACTTTCATAATTTTAATGACCACAGCAGGATTACCAGCTACAACAGTATTAGAAGGTACATCTTTAAGAACTACACTACCGGCCGCAATTAACGAATTATCACCTATTGTAATATTTCCAATAACTACCGAATTAGCACCGATATTAACATTGTTGCCAATTACCGGGCTTTTACCATTATCTTTTGCGCTACCTACTGTAGTATTTTGGCGAACCGTCACATTGTTGCCAATAACAGTCTGTCTATTGATAACTAATCCATGTCCATGAAATACATTAAAATTTTCACCAATAATAGTTGTATCAGAAATGTCAATACCTAAAACCCACTGTACGCTAATCTTATAAACTGTCCTAATTGGAAAGCCTACTATTTTTAAGAAGAAATTCTTCGAAAAAAAGGCACTTACGCGAAACGCGACAATAAATAATAAACCCTTCGTGTTAGACTTCAAAAAAAATACTTCATTGATAAGTGACATAATAGTATTTTTAAGGTTAAAAATCATTTTGATACATTATTAAATAACTAAATCATGTAATAATTTACGATAGGTTTAAGAAACTTAGATGATAAAATTGATAAAAATAGTATTGTTATCAATTTTATATATCTCCTTATATAAGTAAATTTTATTTATTTTAAAAGAAAAGAGCAATACTTGAAATAATGATGAATCCTATTACTACTTTATAGATTTATAGTGGGATAATCACAAAACCGGCTTGAATACAAATCTAATTAATTTAAAAATACATGCCTATAGTTATTAAAACATAAGTATGGATTTAAGCTTTCCACTCAGAGTCATTATGATGTTTCACTTGTTTCCTATAACTGACCTGCTTTTTCTTTGATGGAAAAAAAAGAAAGCACCAATGATTTCTTGTATATCTCTTAAAAAAAACTAAAAAAATTTCCGAAGTGATGCTTAATCGAAACTACTTGGAAAAATGACCTAACCAAGAGTAAAATTATATAAGGAAAAATTCCATTAAATCTTACAAATGGGATTAGCAATAAACAAAATAATAAAAACAAAGCAGAGTAGCTATTACGAAAAAGTATTTTCAAAAAGCAGCGATTAGCTATATGTTTCCTATCTAACAGACCTACATAGAAAAAGTCGCCAGACAGCATCATAGTTTTCATACGTGAGTAGCTCATACAACTAACCGTATGATGATTTACAATAGTTTCGTTAAGTCTAGTTAAGAAA
This sequence comes from Spirosoma pollinicola, assembly GCF_002831565.1. NCBI lineage: Bacteria > Pseudomonadati > Bacteroidota > Cytophagia > Cytophagales > Cytophagaceae > Spirosoma > Spirosoma pollinicola. The sequence continues at coordinate 8,669,097 of NZ_CP025096.1, forward strand.
ATTCCTTTTTGAGCAAATCTAAGACCAAAATCAAAATCTTCACATCTTTTAAACGATTCATTCATTCCATGAACAGCATCATAATATTTTTTATTAATAGAAAATACTCCTCCTACTACCACCTCTACTTTATTAACTACTAACTTTCGACGAAAATAAGGAGATTTTGTAATAAAACTAAAATCATCATTATTATAGAAATAATGGTAGTGGCTTAACTGCGTTTATCGGCAAAGAAAAACTGATTCATAAATAGGCCGATTGTTGTGTCATGTACCGCAACAGACTTCGAAAAGCAAATGGTTCGGCGAGTCAGTCGTTTCAGGCGTGTTCGAAGAGTAAGATGCTTCCGCTAAGGACTCTGTAAAGAGGCTTTACGGACTAAGCGTAATCGTTGATCCAGGCAATCAAAGTAGGCCTACCAAGAGTCCGTTATCCACCTGATTACCTCAATTTTAGCCCGCTCCAATAGACTTAGCAAATATCGAAAGGTTTGGTGAGTCTAGCTAGCTAGCGTCCCGTTGTCGATCACCTTGATCACCACTTCACTACCGGCACAGCGCGTGCTCACTCTCACCGTGGGCTGGTAACCCGATTCACTGCCCGCCTGCTTCTGGCGCTGCTGAACCGCATAAAACGCATTGGTGAACAGGTTCAGCAACACCCGGCTGATGTCCTGGGGCACTACACTCACCTGACCCAGATTAGCATCCAGATCGACGGTGAACAAGGCATTGAAGGTTTTGTCTTTAGCCCGCAGGCCATGATAGGCCAGCCGCAGGTATTCATCACAGAGCGCGTTCAGATCGGTGGCTTCGCGCTGCCCCGTGCTGGCCCGTGAGTGCTGGAGCATGCCTTTGACGATGGAGGAGGCCCGCCCTCCATGATGATTAATCTTTTGCAGATTCTGCTTGAGGTCCACCAGCAGGTCGGCTTCCAGCTCGGGGTCACGATGGGCTTTAGCCTGTTCGTCGGCCAGTTCGTCGATGAGTTCGATGCTGACCTCGGCGAAGTTATTGACGAAGTTAAGGGGGTTCTGGATTTCGTGGGCGATGCCCGCGGTCAGTTCGCCCAGAGAGGCCATTTTTTCGCTTTGGATGAGTTGGTTCTGGGTCGTCTTCAACTCAACGAGTGCCTGATTTGTCTGATCACGCTGCGCCTGAATCTCCGTTTTTTGTTGTTGCAGTAACGCGTTGGCTTTTTGCTTCTGTCGGTTATTGCGGTAGGCTAAAAAGAGCAGTCCTGAAACCAGCGCCATACCAACGAACGTCCCCAGCAGCAACTGTCGTTGTCGCTGGGCCGTTTCCAGTTGTAAGGCCTTATCTTTTTTCAGCAAAGCAATCTGAGCCTGTTTTTCGGCCAGCCCATAATTATATTGTAGAAGAGCCAGTTGTCGCTGGGTGTTTCGCCCCGTGAGGGTATCCATGTAAGCCATATACTGTTGCTGATAACCATAGGCATCGGCAAATTTATTTTTTGCCGCATAAACCTGCGCCAAAATTTCATTGGCATCTCTGGCGGCCTCCCGGTATCCACCTTTTCGACTCAGGGTCAGACTTCGACGCCCGTAATCCAGCGCATTGTCAAGTTGATTTTGTTTCAGATAAGCCCGCGCCAGTACCGCCTGAGTCCAGATGACCACATCCGTTTGGTTACTCGTTGCCAGCACATTTATGGCCTTATACCCCATTTCGAGCGCTTCCTCATAATTACCCTCGGCTACATAGACCGCAGCCAGATTACTTTCGGCCTGAGCCGCCAGCCGTGGATTGTTCAATACGTGCGCCAGTCGAATAGCCTTGGTATAGTAGCGACTGGCGCGGTCGTAATCGCCTTCCAACCGGTGCAGTTCACCCAGCCCATTCAATACCCGGCATATGCCCACCTGATCGTTGATACGCTCATATAACTGAATCGTCGCCGATTGCATTTCCAGGCCCTGTTGATAATCACCAAGTATGGTATACAATCCACCCAGCCGTGCTTTGGCGCGAGCTATCAATTCCAGTCTACCCGTTTTTTCGGCGAGTTGCTGAGCTTGCAGGCTAATTGTGAGCGCAGGTACATAATCACCGCGCTTTGTATAAAACCAGCCAATCTGACTCACCACCCGCACCAAACCATCCTGATCATTCAATTGGATAAATAACTTCCGGGCCTGTTCCAGATAAGCCAGCACATTCGCAGAGGTAGTATAACTGTCGTAGCCAGTGCCCAGTCCCAATAACGCCATGGCTTCTCCACGCCTGTAGTGGAGTTTACGTGACAAAGCCAGAGCCTCCTGCGAAAGCTTAATTGTCTGTTGATCGTTATCAGCACGCCATAAATAAGCCAGTTCATTAAGCTGATTTACACGAAAGGTATCGGCCTGCGGATGGCTATCCAGTTGGACTCGTAATGCAGACCGCAACGAATCCTGGCCCTGAGCCTTTGACAGACTTAGGCAAACGACTAAAAGAAATACTAAGCGAATGACCCTCATAACTCCTCAGCGGTAACCTCTCTTCACTAGTTTATTCATGCCTCAGGCTGGCAATGTTACAATGAATGTTGTTCCCTCTCCTTCTTTACTGGCTACCTTCAGGCTGCCCTGATGCCCCTTGGTGATGATCTCATAAGCCAGCGACAGACCCAACCCCGTCCCCTCCCCCGTGGGCTTGGTGGTGAAAAAGGGCTGGAAAATCTTCTGCTGAACCTCCTCCGACATACCCGTCCCGTTGTCGATCACCTTGATCACCACTTCACTACCGGCACAGCGCGTGCTCACTCTCACCGTGGGCTGGTAACCCGATTCACTGCCCGCCTGCTTCTGGCGCTGCTGAACCGCATAAAACGCATTGGTGAACAGGTTCAGCACTAGCTAGCTAGGATGACTTCATTAATACGAGGCCGGGTCCAAACTGCCCCCGCAAAACCCTGATGCTCCGCTCCTTTATTAAGTTCTTCAACAAGCTGGCAAAGCTGATCAGGCGTCAACCGGGTGGGTGCTCCAGGGGGCTTGCGCCACTGCAAGGCTAGTGGCCCTTGTTGACGATATTTCTTTAGGGTCTGACTAACCCAGCCTTGAGTTAAGCCCAGGGCTTGGGCAATAGGACCTTGTTTCCAGCCCGCCTGATCGAGCTCGACACAGCGTCGTCGTAATACTTCGTAATCCGCTGGTTTATATTTTGGCATACCGACAACAAGCCATAAGTATTATAAACCTACTCACGGAGCTATAAGTCACAATGGCCAAAAAATGTACATACAACTGATTAGTAACAGTTTAATTTATTATACGTAGATGCCAATAGAGATATACTTAGAAATATTATAATTTAAGGTAAAATATTAATATATGATAGTTACGAAAAATAGCATCCCTATACAACAATATATTTGCTATAGATTCGGTAGACAACTTATTTAAGTATAGACAATAGATAGTGGTTTCAGAGCCGACACCTCACTTTGTAAATTAAAATGCTGTCTTTAATTTTAATACTGTAAGAATGTAAATAGTTGGTTCAATCAACAATTATTTAATATAATCAAATTCAATAGTCGATTGCAACGTGTATTCATTATTTTAAGGTAGTTCGATCTTTGCAACAACTTAAAAACAAATGCATACTTGGTTTGTACAAGCAGACTGAACAGACATAACTTCACAGACCACCAATCTAAGCAATAGTAGGCAATTGCACCATTCCCTTATTACTAATTTTAACAAATCAGGAAACAGGACTACCACAAAAGAAAACACTGATAGAAAAATTTATTTTGAGTATTTGTACTCAAAATAAATACATCAACTAATTTTTATTTTGCCAATAACTTTTCGGAAAATTCAACTAACATGACCACTTCCGAAGCGCTCGGTATTAATAATTACTTCGCTTCAGACATTTGAATTAGCCGGTGTATTTCTTTTATGAATCCGAAAAATCAGTAGAATTATTTATTGCTGATCACATTAACCACTCTATCCATTTTAACCATTAATGGCGGCTTTTTTTGAACGCCAGCGAACATGAATACAAACCCGCTGACTATCCCTTATCAAGCTTACGAAGTAGAACAACCAACCAACCTGCGAGGCCTGGTTATGCGGTATATACGCAACTGGCCCTGGTTTTTACTCTCACTAGCCCTGGCGTTAGGCGCTGCTTACGTATACTTGCTTTATCAACAGCCAGTCTATGCTGTACAGGCTAGTGTGCTGGTTAAAGACGAGAGAAAAGGCATTTCCGAACAACGATTGATGAAGGAAATGGACAACTTCACGGAAAGCAAAGTCGTGGAGAATGAAGTGGAAATCCTTAAGTCGTATTCTCTGATGGATCGGGTTGTAAAAAACCTGGGTCTTGATGTACAATATTATCAGAAAACACCCACCTATAAAAAACAGATTTACGACGAATCGCCGATCCGATTAATCGTTGAAAGTCCTACATCACAGCTTTATAAGGAGAAGCTTGAATTTACGTTTGTTGATGCAAAAACCGTCAAATTAAACGGGGAAATATACCCGGTAAATCAGCGCATTAATACGCCCCTCGGCCAGCTACGAATATTTGCCCGCAAGCCCCTTAACGACAAACTTGATCCTGTTTCTGTATCAGTAATGCCGCACACAAGTACGGTAGAAATGTATCTGGCGAAGCTAAAAGTTGAGCCAACAGGAAAGCTGTCCACAATGCTGGTATTAAGCATGCAGGAAGCGGTTCCCGATAGAGGTGAAGCCATATTAAACCAACTCATCAGCGAGTATAATAAAGAAGCGACTGTCGATAAAAATAATCAGGCAAGTAGTACTCTTAATTTTATTGAAGATAGACTGGCGCTGATCTCCGGCGAGTTGTCTAACGTCGAAAAAGAGGTTGAATCATATAAGTCAACGCACGGCATCACAGATTTGAGCGTACAGGCCGAAAAATTCTTGACGACAGTTAAGGACAATGATTTGCAACTCAATGACGTCAATATGCGTCTGGGAGCTTTAGCGGATGTTGAAAGATATGTTCAGAGTCATTCAGGACGGAAAGGTGTCGCCCCTGCAACCTTGGGATTAAGCGAGCCTATCTTAACAAGTTTGCTGACAAAAGCGGCTGAACTTGAATTAAAACGACTAGCTAGCTAGTTTTTTAAACTGAGCGCTGACGGTGTTTCGATTGACGCCTAGGATACGGGCGGTATCGCGTATGCCTGCTCCGTTGAGGACCATCTGAGTGATCTGCTCTTTGACCGAGGGATCCCGGGCCTTATGGGTGTAGGTTTGGACAAAAGTTCGACCGCAGTCAAAGCATCGGTAGCGTTGGGTGCCTGCACGGGTAGTACCATAGCGTTTGACGTGTTGGGTTTGCCCACAATGCTTACAGGAAACTGCTTCTAAGACCATTCACAAAGATACCTGAATAAACGCAGTTAAGCCATTACCAGAATTTGTATAAAATAGTTATTGACCCTTCCGTATTGCCCGCAACTAGCATCACCTGGTTAATCAGATAAATTACCTCTCATAACCCCTATCTACCGCTAAGCCTGTTTCGGTTGTAGGGTGGCAAACACTTGGATTGCTTTAGGCTCCGTTACTCGTGAACCTACTTTTGAACATGCAAGTCAACCACCCAATTGATTCCATAACAGCCGCGCAAACCAACTTAAGAAGCACTTACCGAAATGGCGCGACAGGGGTACTCGTTTCGGGGATCGTATGGCTCACCGCGGCTGGTGTTATTTACTACTTTTCAACCAAACAGGGGATCTGGGCACTCCTCGTTGGTGGTGCCCTCATTCACCCAATAAGCACCCTGATTAATAAAATGATGGGTCTAAAAGCGACTACCAACCAAGACAACCCGTTGACTGGCCTGGCGATGGAGGGAACCATTTGGATGCTCATGACAATCCCGATAGCGTATGGCCTCTCACTACTACGGCCAGAATGGTTTTTCCAAGGCATGTTATTGATCATCGGCGGCCGGTACTTGACGTTTCGCACGCTGTATGGCAACAACCTATTCTGGTTACTAGGTGGTCTATTAGGTTTATCGGCTTATGGTTTATTTACCTCCAACATGCCATCGTTGGTCACTACGCTCACCGGTGGATTCATCGAAGTCTGTTTTGGCCTTATTCTTTTTTATGATTCTCCTTCAGGAAAACAGGGGCGTTGGTAAAGCCCTAATTCGACGCACTAATAATGCACTCCATCGGAGGGCGATGAATTCTCCTTTGTCTTATAATAGAGCGTTTAGCGAGAATATGCCTTTCAGAAAACAGGCTTATTTTTTACTACCTGTCCAACTCAAGCCGTAGCATTCGAAGAAGCCGACTAACATCATCAGTCTGCTTTTCACCGCGCGGATTTCCATGGTTTATGCAAGCGCGGGCGTATAGTTTTTGTCATATTTCTGCTGGCGGTTAACCACTGAGCAAACACGGTGGATGAGTTTATTGCGAACTGCATTCAGAACCAGCATCTTGTTTTTGCCTTCACCAATTTTTCGTTGGTAGTAATCTTGTAACTGCCCTTTCATCCGAATTGCTGACATGGCACCCAAATGAAAAAGAGATTTCAATCGAAGTCGGGCGTGCCGACTTACCCGCGTTTTACCACGGACACTACTACCTGATCGGTACTAGCTAGCTAGGTGGCTCCTTTTGAATACCGATCAGGTAGTAGTGTCCGTGGTAAAACGCGGGTAAGTCGGCACGCCCGACTTCGATTGAAATCTCTTTTTCATTTGGGTGCCATGTCAGCAATTCGGATGAAAGGGCAGTTACAAGATTACTACCAACGAAAAATTGGTGAAGGCAAAAACAAGATGCTGGTTCTGAATGCAGTTCGCAATAAACTCATCCACCGTGTTTGCTCAGTGGTTAACCGCCAGCAGAAATATGACAAAAACTATACGCCCGCGCTTGCATAAACCATGGAAATCCGTGCGGAATAACGATGGGTCGGGATGGGCTCTTTGAGCTTTTGGGTGCTAATAAGCTGTTAATCAGAAGGCGCAGGCGCAGGGTGAGGACTACTTTTTCGGCTCATAGCTTTCGCAAATACCCTAACTTGATCAAAGAATTGGTTGTCGAGCGCCCTAACCAATTGTGCCCGGGCCGCCGTTGCGGTCGCTGACATTACCTAATGGTTTACTCAGTTTGGCTGTCTTTATAGTTCACTAGTAACGGATAATTACTCTAAACGAATTATGGCAGGGCCGCCTGTGCGGGTATTGTGTCGCTCCAACCCTGGACACCGTTCATTGTAAAACAGCGCTACAGATGGCGCTTAACAAAGTCAAAAAGCGGGAGGCTAAATCATTAATTCATCATCGCTCCGACGACCCGGTCGGATCGGGGCATCCAATATTGCAGTAAAAGTTATATTGCTTTGCTGGACGCTTATAATGTACAGATCAGTATGACCCAGACGAGCGATCCGCTGGATAACCCCGTGGCGGAACGAGTGAATGCGGGGCCGCCCTTTAGGTTTGTGGCGTGGTAAGATTCTAAGATTTGGTAGCTTGCCAACAAGTGAACAGGGTGGGCTACCCTAGGGGGCCGCAGAGTTCCAGCTCTATGCGCGGATTCAGGACCCACCCTGTTTTACTTGCTTAAAGGCTCGAATGGAAATTCGGGGATACTGCCCCATTAGCAAGGGTTTGAGCATTGAAGCAAGGACTTGTTGAACACGGCACCGGCCGGCCTAAATTACTATCTCTTATGGACATTTGCTATTTCATCGGTGTTGACGTTTCGAAAGCCACACCTAGCTAGCTAGGTCGGTACAGCGGGTAGCGATCCGGTAACGGGGAGCCAATCTTGTAAAGCCGGTCACAGTTCGGATTGGGGTCTGCAACCCGACCCCATGAAGCTGGAATCGCTAGTAATCGCGCATCAGCCATGGCGCGGTGAATACGTTCCCGGACCTTGTACACACCGCCCGTCAAGCCATGGGAATTGGGGGGACCTGAAGGTCGGTATAATAGCCGGGCAAGGGTAAACTCGGTGACTAGGGCTAAGTCGTAACAAGGTAGCCGTACCGGAAGGTGCGGCTGGAACACCTCCTTTTTGGAGCCAGATAATGCTTCCTTTGATGTCAATATGCAAAGTACTGGGCTTGTAGCTCAGGTGGTTAGAGCGCTACACTGATAATGTAGAGGTCCGTGGTTCGAGTCCACGCAGGCCCACAAGTAACAAGCATATGGGGGATTAGCTCAGCTGGCTAGAGCACCTGCTTTGCAAGCAGGGGGTCAACGGTTCGACTCCGTTATTCTCCACTTGGATCATTCGGATCCAAATGTTCTTTGACCTACAGGGAGAGACTGAATCATCGTGATGATGGTTCATGACAATAGAAAACCAATTGGTTTACTAAGTAGAATAGGTATTGAGTAAAGCGTGATAAACACGCAGCAAAAGGGCGTCTGGGGGATGCCTAAGGCTTCTGATGGCGATGAAGGACGTGGCAAGCGACGAAACATTGCGGGGACCCGCTGGCAGGGGCTGATCCGCAGGTGTCCGAATGGGGCAACCCGGTGGTTTGAAGAACCATCACTCTGTAAAGAGGGCAAACGCGGAGAACTGAAACATCTAAGTACCCGCAGGAAGAGAAAACAATTGTGATTCCCTGAGTAGTGGCGAGCGAACGGGGAAGAGCCCAAACCATCTACGTTACGGCGTAGGCGGGGTAGTAGGACCTAGCTAGCTAGTGAGAAGACGACCGATAAGCTTTATGGCTTAGCCCGCTTGGCCAAATGGCATGAAAAAGTACGCCAAGCGGGATTCAAAACTTTCAACACCGTGGCCCGTTCTATCCAAAATCATTATGAAACGATTCTCAACTACTTTGACAACCGCAGTACCAACGCTTCAGCCGAGTCGTTCAATGCGAAGATCAAAGCATTTCGAAGTCAATTCCGCGGGGTGCGAAACATCGAATTCTTTCTGTACCGCCTAACTCAGTTATATGCTTAATCCTTGATGCTCCACAACTTTTGGAATTGATCCTAAATGATCTAAATTCTTTGCTTAATTCTATTTTAATTGATTTTAATACAATCATTTCGTTATATTATATTTAAACCAGCTTAGACAAAGATCAATATACTATATGCACAAATTTGAAAAATTTTTGTCAGATGTTAATTTGATAAGAAATGCATCTGAAACAAGAAAGTTGGTAGTTTTCGTGGGTGCATTTCAAATTGTCGCTACGCGGCCATTGCGTAATTGAAGGGTTCGATATGTTTTCTAACCAACTCCCAGCGTTCGCTCATAAAGCAAGTGCGTAGATTTAGCACATGTTGAGCACCGGCCACACTCCAGCGTTGGCCCGATCGCTTCAGCCTTTTTTGGACCACCGTCCGGTGGGCTGATTCAATGGCTCCCGAACCGATTAACAGACCCCGCTTTTGATAACCCGCATAGTCCATCCGGTCGCGATTGGACTCCAGATAAGAACAAACTGAATCCCGTAAGCTCCTCTTAACTAGCTAGCTAGTGTGGAGGAAAACCTGGTGCCCACGAATGGGGAAATCTTGAACCGTGATAGTCGGAAAGAAACCTTTGGAGAGTAGGTTTTTACGTTCCGGATCCCGCTGATCGGCATTTTTCTCTTCGATATGAACGTGAAAGACGCCCTGGAGCCGGTCAATGGATGTCAATTCGAAATTTTCCAGAATAAACTCAGGCAACAGGAACTGGATGATGGGTAAGAAACTCTCCAAAGCAAGTAGGTTTGATTAAGAACACAAACCTAGAAAAATACAACGCTCTCCACAACTTTTGGAATTGATCCGTTAATGTACCGCTTTATCTACCAGCCAAAACCCTAATAAACGCAAAAAGCCTGTCCGGATGGACAGGCTTTCGTTGTTTCAATAGGTGGCATCTTCCTACTCTCCCGCTTATGACAGCAGTACCATCGGCAGTACGGGGCTTAACGACTCTGTTCGAAATGGAAGAGGTGAACACCCGCCTAAATTACACCAACCTAATTGACTCGTCAGTGATGCCGACACATTCCTGTCTACTTACACCACAATATCAGTTGTCTTTTTTCCTACAGAGAGAGACCTGGATATTCCACTTCGTATGACACACTTCATCAACTCATTCAAATACCGCGCAACTGTAAACACGCGTCCGGGGCCATTAGTACGGCTCGGCTACTAGCTAGCTAGTAGCCGAGCCGTACTAATGGCCCCGGACGCGTGTTTACAGTTGCGCGGTATTTGAATGAGTTGATGAAGTGTGTCATACGAAGTGGAATATCCAGGTCTCTCTCTGTAGGAAAAAAGACAACTGATATTGTGGTGTAAGTAGACAGGAATGTGTCGGCATCACTGACGAGTCAATTAGGTTGGTGTAATTTAGGCGGGTGTTCACCTCTTCCATTTCGAACAGAGTCGTTAAGCCCCGTACTGCCGATGGTACTGCTGTCATAAGCGGGAGAGTAGGAAGATGCCACCTATTGAAACAGCAAAAGCCTGTCCATCCGGACAGGCTTTTTGCGTTTTAAGCCTTTTATAAAGCTATATGAAAGTATAGGATCAATTCCAAAAGTTGTGGAGAGCGTTGTATTTTTCTAGGTTTGTGTTCTTAATCAAACCTACTTGCTTTGGAGAGTTTCTTACCCATCATCCAGTTCCTGTTGCCTGAGTTTATTCTGGAAAATTTCGAATTGACATCCATTGACCGGCTCCAGGGCGTCTTTCACGTTCATATCGAAGAGAAAAATGCCGATCAGCGGGATCCGGAACGTAAAAACCTACTCTCCAAAGGTTTCTTTCCGACTATCACGGTTCAAGATTTCCCCATTCGTGGGCACCAGGTTTTCCTCCACCTAGCTAGCTAGAAATGTTAGTACTCAATAACGTCCGGAACAAGATTGTCCTGCGTATTTTCGCCTGCGTTCGGGAAGACCGAAATTATGACGAAAAGTATGTGCATTCACTTGTTTAGATCATAGAAATCGGTCCGATTGTGTGTCGCCAACAATATGGTGGCTGGCCGTCGAGTAGCCATCGACTCAGCCCCTGTCAAAGCGAATGCCTCGATGGAAAGGCTAGTAGAAAAACAGCCGCAAAGGCCAGGGCCCAAGCTACTTCCGCAGGCTGAAGACCCTAATGGATCTGTAGATTTGGTACCCAAACCCAGCAAGCGTCAAGCTGCGCCGGTGATCACCGCTACTGATTATCAGCTAAGACAGTTGAAAAAGCGCCAGCAGAAGTTGAAAAGTTCACCAACTACCCTGGGCGCTGGCAACGAAAAAGCAAAATTATTGAGCAACAAAACTCATTACAGTCCTACTGATCCCGATGCCCGCATTTCCATTAAGCCAGGAAAAGCTCGCAAACTCAACTACCATTGTAGCCTGGCAGTGGATACCGCCCAAGGCGTTATCAGCCATGTGCAGGCCGATTTTGCCGATGGTCGGGATAGCCAGTCACTACCTAGCTAGCTAGCTTTTTGTATGTTTAGATATAATTTTACGTTCTCTTTCGCTTAACCCTGGCAATTTACGATCAATACTGTCCATCGTTTCTGCTTGAATTGCCATAGCTTTTTCACGTAAAGCTCTAATCACTGGAACAACACCCAACATACTAATCCACTCATTGTGTGCATGTATTTCTGCAGGAATTTGTTCCGAAATTGTTGCAGCCGCTAATTGTCGCTCACGTAAGTTTGCATCAACTAAACCTTTTAAGTCATCAACATCATAATTAAAGATGTTTGTGATGGCACTAATACCAGGTTCAATATCTCGAGGAACTGCAATATCAATCAATACTAGTGAATCTTGCTTTCTATTTTCTGCAATTCTTTCTATCATTTCATTTGTAATGATATAAGATTGTGCACTCGTTGAACTAATCACAATATCTGCACTTTCAAGTAAATTTGGTAATGATGATAGTTCATCATATTTCACTTGATGCTTTGCTGCTAATTTCATAGCATTTTCAATTGTTCTATTTACTACTGTAATATCAGTAATTCCAGAACCAAGAAGATTTAATAGTGATAATTCACTCATTTCCCCTGCACCAATAATGATAGCTTGCTTACTTTTCAATTTGCCAAATACTTTTTTCGCCAACTCGACCGCAGCATAAGACACACTTACAGCATTATCAGCTACTAGCTAGCTAGAGGCTCGAAAGAAGCAGCAGGAGGTTTTTATAGCCATTATAACCTATCCCCTCATTCTACAAACCGCTTTTTCGAACAACAAATGATGGCCTTGTATGCGGTCGTTAGAACGCAATCCATGCATCCAGCGGGTGAAGTAACGTCTATAGAAACGGATGAATCAATCAATGGCCAGGGCAATAAAAGCCTGCCACACGTCTATAGAAACGGATGAATCAATCAATGGCCAGGGCAATAAAAGCCTGCCACAAATGCATTTGGTAGTGGACTGAATCAGCAGTTAGGCGGTTTAACCGGCAGATGCTCCTGGGTAATCAGTTCCGTAAACTGCTGCCGTTGGTCCAGCGACAGGCTACCCCACTCCTCTTTGCAGTTCCGTAAACTGCTGCCGTTGGTCCAGCGACAGGCTACCCCACTCCTCTTTGATAAATGTATTGTACCAGTTACCGTGCCTAGGTTATAATGGCTATAAAAACCTCCTGCTGCTTCTTTCTGTAGAATGAGGGGATAGGTTATAATGGCTATAAAAACCTCCTGCTGCTTCTTTCGAGCCTCTGTTAACGGTTTAGGCTTGGCGAAACCATTGGCGAAAGGCCATATTGCTGAATAAACTGCTAGGCGCCAACGGTAGCGTGCCGTATGATCAAGGCCATATTGCTGAATAAACTGCTCTAGCTAGCTAGGTCTGTTTGTTAAATATAGGACCAATCACCAAATTTCCAACGCCTAAAATTACTGGACCAGCTAGAAAAAACAATATAATGTAACCCATCATGATACGCCTCCTATTTGTTCTTAAGATAGGGGTTCAATTCCCTTCAAGGAGGCTGTTTTAATAAAATACAATACTTTTCAATACAGAGAATCCCGCAAAGTCGGGATTCTTATTTATGCTGATTTTGTTTTTGTCTATGATCAGTGACTCAATTAATTATCACATTCATATTTTCTTATGACCAAATTGATACATATGATGCTACTTAATGAGAAAATTAGGTAACGCTTGGTTATTGAATTTCCTTCATTAAACTTTCCAGCTCAATTTAATAGTTAGTCGACTATTATTCATTAAACACTTTTTAATCATAAAAAAGGTATTTTTGATAATTCACTACCAAAAACACCTTCTTACTTATAATTCTATTTGTTCACCATTTCTAATCTTATCGGCTAAATCATTAAGTTTTCTTAATCGGTGATTTACACCTGATTTTGAAATTGGACCAGTTGATACCATTTCTCCAAGCTCTTTCAACGAAATTTCTTGATGTTCTACTCGAATTCTAGCAATCTCTCTCAACCTGTCTGGTAAATTTTCAATACCAATTTCTTTATCAATCAATTTAATGCTCTCAACTTGTTTCATCGCAGCACTAACTGTTTTATTTAGATTTGCTAGCTAGCTAGCAAGATCAGGGCTATAAGTTTCGGCGCTAGCCTCGTACAGTTGGGGTGGGATATGCCTAGAAAAACCTATCACTAAATACATCCCGACCGTAGGGAGGACCGCCTAAACCTTAATGACAAGACAAGAGAATCTTTTGATATACATATATATAGGGATAGTAATCAAATAGCAGTGTGTTGGTAATCAAATAGCAGTGTGTTGGTAATCAAATAGCAGTATGTTAGTAATGCGTTTTTGATTACTAACTACAATTTGGAATTACAAAAATTAGTAATTAGAATTGCATGACTGTTAGTAATAAAAATATGTGCTATGCCTAAGCGGATAACTTATGAGAGGGAGATGCTACATCCTGAAACAGGAGAGCTTCAAGTCACGCACAGAGATTCGGTTCTACCTAAAGAGCCTGATTATGTTAAGCTGTATCTGTCTGACATAGAGTTACTTAACAACTTGCCAAAGTGGACAGATCGTATTCTTCATGAACTGCTACGGATGATGAATTACAAAAACCAAATTGTACTTAACTCATCAATCAAGAAGGAAATAGCCGCAGAGTTCAAAATCCATATAAAGACAATAGATAATGCCCTAGTTATGCTTGTAAAGCAAGGTGTTCTTATTCGAAAAGATAAAGGGCTATATCTAGGAAATCCACTCTTATTTGGAAAAGGGGAATGGAAGGATATTAGAGAACTAAGACTGACAATTCACTATACTAAGGAAGGACGTACTATGACTGCTGAAATATTACAGGAGCAGGAAGAACCCGAATTAGTGGAAGTATAAAGCCATTAGCTAAAACGGAAGTCGGCTCTGGTGAGGACCAACCGAGTAGGGATAAGCTAATCCACGTACAACCGTACGGTGCCCTGATCTTGATAGCTTTAAGCCAGATCAGGGCTTTTTATTTCAAGATGTCGGCCTTCATCTTATCAAATTCATCTTTTGATATAACTCCGCTTTGGAGTAACCTTGACAGTTTCTCCAAATCATTTAACTTGTTACTAGTCAAGTTTTTGTTAGAAGAACTATTGTTATTTATTTGGCGCTTAGCGGCTGAAGTGAAACTATTAACAGAATCTTGAACCGATTTTGCTCTATCATCTAACTGCTTTGACATTTTATCGTATGTCTGAGGGGTTATCCTACTACCGTCCTTAAATACATAGGTTTTCCCTGTGAATTTGGAGACTCTCGCCCCAAAATAAAAAGTACCCCATACAAGAGCAACAACCATAGCTATCCCAAAAACAGCACCGAAAAAATCTTCCATAACTTTATAAGTTGCTTATGATATTGTGACGTACCGTCACAGGTTTTTTTAGGCATATCCCACCCCAACTGTACATCTCTCTCATGCTAAAGCGCTTCTAACATTAGAAGTCTGCTTAATGATAGAATCCGTAATAAATTTAGTAAATCTCATTACTACATCAACTCCTACAATAAGAGTGTATATTTTTAAAGGATCGTTGTTTGGAATAAACAGTAAGGGTCTTACAGTAATTAGATCATTAAGGCTTCCGTAAGTGCCATAATTAGATCGACCTTTTTTAAATAGTTCTTCTATTCTATCAGTATAAAATCCAACTCTATTCTGAAAAAAAGTATCATAGTCCTGATTACCTGCATCAACAATCTCTTTAGAGAGATTTATAAAAGCTTCTCTAACAGAATGATACAAGCTAAATCCTGCTTTTTGAGACAAACCATTTTGTTGAAATATAGGCTCGGTAAGAGCCCAAGTAAATGCAGTCATTTCTAATAATTTTGCTCTACTTGGTTCCTTTTTAAATTCTGTTTTATGAAAAATTTTATAATCATCCAGAGAATTATTTAGCATCTGAATCATCTTGTTATAATGAGATAATTCTAAAGATGTTAAGCTACCAATCTCTGGATATTTAGTAAAGTTTATTGGAACAATATTTTTGTTTTCTTCACCAAATAGTCTTGAAAGGAGGCTCATATCTATTTATATTTTGCATACAGTATCCCGTAAAGCTACTAAGCGGTTAATTAAATACAAAAACTTAGTTATTAGGTACAGATCAGTAGTTTTTCGCAGCCCGGTTCTTTTACAGAAGTATAACGCACTATACTTTGGCCTGCCTGACCCCTCCCTTCGGTCGGGTCAGGCAGGCCAAAGTGCGCGCCCTACGGGGTCTGTATCCCCTTTCCAACTATGAAAGCTGTTTGTCGAGTCGCCAAGGTCAAAGGAGCCGGTAGCATAGGCGGCAAGTCTGATCACAACTACCGTCAGGGCCATGTGCCCAATGCCGATGCCGAGCGTCGGCATCTAAACCATGAGTATGTACTCAACTATGAGAATTTAGCCAAGGCCATCGAAGCCAAGCTTCATCATGCCGGCCTTGACCATGTGCGAAAGGATGCCGTTAAGGGTATGGAATTTATTCTTACGGCCAGCCCGGAAGCCTTCAAACGTGACCAAACTGGCCAGTTCACCGGCGATTATCGGGAATCGGATTGGGTGAAGGCGAATCTGGAGTTCATGAAACAGCAATACGGTTCTAACCTGGTCGCTTTTACTCTGCACCAGGACGAGAAAACGCCCCACATTCACGCTATCGTTGTTCCTATCACCCCCGACAAACGACTTTGCGCGAAGGAGCTGTTCACGCCTAAAACCCTACGCCAGCTCCAGACTGATTACGCGGCGGCCATGAAGCCATTTGGGTTGGAAAGGGGAATAGAAGGCAGCCGGGCGCAGCATGTGGACATGAAGCACATTTATGGCCTTCAACAACAGGAGCGGCAAACTATCGAGAAGAATTTACAGCCCATTCAGACGATCAATGCACCCTTAGCCATCGACAAGCCTGGTCCGCTGGATTTGTTGAATCTGGAGCGCTGGAAACAACAGCAGGAAGCCAAAATCAATGCTGAACTCAATCGCAGGCTCGAGGAAATCAAACAAGCCGCTGAGAAGGCCCTAAAAGCGGCCGTAGCAAACGCAACTGCCAAGGAGCAGGAGAAAGTACTCGCTCAACGACTGACCACCTCAGAGGGCCTAAAACAGACCAATTTCGAGAAAGCCAAGAAAACAGGGGAAGAATTGGCCACCACTACCAGCAAGATCAACCAGATAGCCGTACTGCTGGACGAAAAGCGACTGAATCCAAAATGGAGTGAGGGCCTAGCTGGCCACCTTCGCAGCAAGGTGCTGCCGCAGATGGAAGCGGATATCCTAGAGTGTTTGAAAGAGCGCTTAACTGATGGCAACGATCTAAACCCCCGGCTTGAGAAGAAAGGGTACAAAATCGTGAAAGATGCGAAAGGGACGTTTTACCTGACTGACCCTAAAACCGAAGTGCGGCTAAACCTGATTACAGCTCAGATCAAAGGTGAATTTCTGAGCGAACTAGTTCATGAAACCGTACAAAGGGGAATAAAAGAAGCACAACAAGAGAAAGAGAAGAAGGCTCAGAAGTCCGAAGTCAAGAACAATCAAGATCAGGGCTATAAGTTTCGGCGCTAGCCTCGTACAGTTGGGGTGGGATATGCCTAGAAAAACCTATCACTAAATACATCCCGACCGTAGGGAGGACCGCCTAAACCTTAATGACAAGACAAGAGAATCTTTTGATATACATATATATAGGGATAGTAATCAAATAGCAGTGTGTTGGTAATCAAATAGCAGTGTGTTGGTAATCAAATAGCAGTATGTTAGTAATGCGTTTTTGATTACTAACTACAATTTGGAATTACAAAAATTAGTAATTAGAATTGCATGACTGTTAGTACTAGCTAGCTAGCTGCTAATTTTGCAAGTGTCACTGAATCTTGCAATGCCTTTTGTGCATCCTTACCTTCATCTATTAAGGCATAGTCTAATACGCTTAATTTAACCAATCCGTCATCTCCAAACTTATCCTGTCATGTCAAACCGACATAACATTTTAGCGTTCTTAATACCATTCCCTCTTCATATACCCACGTATATGATAACGTTTTTCAATTAACTTTTATATCTTTTCGCCTTTATTTTTCTTTTTCATATTCATATTTTCAGACCTACAAATGCCATTCATTAGTTCAATTTTAAAAATGTTTTCCATGTACCAATTCTATTCTATCAAGACTGTTCATCATTGATTATTCATTCTTTCCATGGTACTTTGAAAACAATATTGAATAGAAAAGGAATCATAGTATGTACCGATACAAACCACTTTTACAATCAATCCACTTACCTAATGGCATCAAAATTTCGAATCGCTTTGTATTATCACCAATGACCGTAAACGCATCAACAAAAGAAGGCTATATTACAAAAGCAGACTTGGCTTATGCTGCACGTCGCTCTAATTCAGCTGGAATGCAAGTCACCGGCGCTGCTTACATTGAACCTTATGGTAAACTGTTTGAATATGGCTTTAATATTGATCATGATGCTTGTATCCCTGGATTAACTAACATGGCATCTACGATGAAACAACATGGTAGCCTCGCTATTATCCAGCTAGCGCATGCTGGTCGTTTTTCAAATCAAGCCATTTTAAATTTTGGAAAGGTGTATGGACCAAGTCCTATGACTTTGCATTCACCGATTGAACACGTTGTTATCGCCATGTCTCATGAGAAAATCAATAGCATCATTCAGCAGTATCGCGATGCTACATTACGCGCGATTAAAGCAGGTTTTGATGGTGTGGAAATTTCGATTGCACAACGTTTGCTGATTCAAACATTTTTCTCAACTTTTTCAAATAGACGTACAGCTAGCTAGCTAGAACCGATACCAGGCTAACCATCGAGAAGGCCGCCGAACGAAGTGGCAAAACGTTAGGCCAGTTTTTCAATATCGAACTTCGGGAAGCCGCAGCAAACGTACTCAAAAAAGAACATCAGCCCCCAGCTCGTGGGGAAGACTTAGCGAGTGATCTGTTTGAGAAGATCAAGACTGAACTACGAGAAAGTCAAGCCGCCGAACTCCAATCCATTCGAGAAGCTATTGAAAGAAGACCGGCCAGCTTACGGGAATGGCTGTTCGGCAAACGCTCATAATGTCCCCGCGCAGAGCAGTCTGATTGAGTAGCCAGCCATGTTTCACCCCTAAAAAACCTTCCTACGGTCGGTTTTCGTCGGGGTTGAAACGCCTGTCTTTCCCTCCGATTGTCGGGAAAGGAAAAGGCTCTGCTACCTTCGGCAACAGAGCCCTATTTCATACTCTCCAACATAATGCGGAAAGTCTCGCCTATAACTCTCTCAAGTGTTGGCGGATACTGGCCGAATCCCCGACCAAAGTTCAAAATTACGAGCCTTGGTACTGATCAGCAAAAAAGCGGAGTTCGCTACGCTCACGAGTGTATTTTAAGAACTTAAGAAGGGCCTACCCATAACTAATTGATTATCAGTAGGGGTCATTTTGAGTATCTCGAAGTTTGATTTTGAGTATCTCGAAGTTTGATTTTGAAAAAATGGCAAAAAAATCAAAATTTACTTTTAATAGGACTAAAATATTATTTAGATTTGCGTAGTCAATAATCAAAATGCTATTTGGATTATGAAGTCAACTTATCGAAAAGTCAACGAACACGGTCTAAACAAGGTGAATCCCTTTTTAGATGATACTGTTCAGCATATCGAAAAAGGGGAGAAGACATTACTTTTCGGTCAGAAGAATCCAGATTTAATTATTGATAGCGATAGTCAGGTTAAAGGCCATTCACTTTTTGCTAGGAAAGTGACAGTTGACAAAGCCAAGTTCATGAAGGTATTCATGTCAGGTCTTTCTAATTGGTTTGACCTTTCCAAAGCGGGAATCAAAATGTTTGCTTACGTCGCCAATCAAGTAACTCCCAATAAAGACACGTTTGATGTCGATTTTGACGAGTGTAAGGCATTTACAGGATATAAAGGTACAAGTACTATACTATCGGCTCTTGCTGAGCTTATGGAGAACAAATTCATAGCAAGAGGGCCAAACCCTTACAAGTACTATATTAACCCTACTATCTTTTTTAACGGAGATCGTTTAACCTTCATAGAGCAATATGAAGTAGAGAGTAAGGAAGAAAACTCCTTAGAAATAGGTAAAACACCGCAAGAAAGCTTTAACGAGCTTGCTAAGACATTGGCTTAAACGGACACGAGCAATGCAGGGATGCAACTCGCTAGGGATACGCCATACCACGTACAACCGTACGTTTGCCCCGGATTGATAGCTTGAAGCCATCCGGGGCTTTTTCGTGTCCTACGGCCACGGGATTTTCTTAGGCATGGACCACCCCAACTGTACAGGCTGACGCTTCCATTTTATGAGTTTGATTTAGGAGTACTCTCAAAACGGGCTCTTTTTTGTGTACAGTTGGGGTGGTCTATGCCTAAGAAAATCCAGCCCGGTACGGGCTAACTGGCCAGCTAAGAAAGAGGTGGAAAGGGGATAAAAACTAGATTCACTTTTTACCCTCGTATTGAAATTGGCCGACTTTGAAGGCCAATTAAGTCCGTTAGCTGAAGACTGGAGGGAGGTTTTTGTATGACAAAAACACATCTTGCTATTGGAAAATGGGGTCTGTTTTCGTTCAGGGATTTGTAAACTAGTTTACAAGTCATTTTGCTAATCAAAGTACCTTTTGTGATTTGTACTATTTTTATCCCCTTTCCAATGGGGTACTATAGGCTTTTGGGTGGCTTATTGGAGGCTTCTGGCAGGCTTTCGGCCTTTTTGAGGTAGGCTTTCAGGAGGCTCTACTTTACATAACATCACTTATACAACAAAACTCCTGATATGAACCTCACAACTACCAGGGCAATTTTTAGGCCTATCTGGCATGTGCCATATTTCCTGTTAACAACTATGGCGGTATTCCTTACTTTTTTTCTACACGGATTCGCCCATTGGTTGGTTGGCAAATATCTGGGAGAAGAAATAACTATCAACTTTAATCCAGCTCATACAATCGACCAAGCGTATGGGCAAGAAGGGAACCAACTGCCGATTATTTTAGCTGGTCCAGTTTTCACTTTACTACAAGCTATATATTTCTTTTATGTAATGAAGCGAGGCCGTGACACCATTTTATATCCTTTTTTATTGGCCCCAGTTATGATGCGGGTATTGGCAGGGATAATGAATTTTGTCAACCCTAACGATGAAGGTTTAGTCAGCCTTTCAGTTGGTTTGGGTCTTTTTACCTTACCTGTTCTCACTTGTATTTTTTTACTCTATTTGGTTTTTAAAACTTCGGTATCGTATCAAATGGAGATCAAATTCAATTTGCAAATCATAGCTTTAGTGCTTGTAATTAGTTTATTTTTAATTCTGTTAAATCAGTATTCAGTCAGGTAGGTTATTAGATTTTTCGAATAGACAAACAGAAACCATTTGTATGAATATCTAAAAGAAATCTCTTAACATAAAATTAGTTATAAAACGAGTCTGGGAAATGTACAAACTAACTGAGGGTTAGATATTTGCACATTTCCCAGACTCGTTTTATAACTGATTTTATGTTAATCAACTTTTCTAATATAGGTGTTATATCTCAACTAGTTACTCAACTTGAAATAACACTATGAGGCTCCTTCTATTATTGCTCTGTATCTCATTTGGTGTGTTAGCCTGTGACCCACCCACTGATACAAAGCTCAAACTCATCAATGCATCGGACAAACCTGTACTCATCATTTACAACACAGAAGGTAAGAACCATGATATCAATGGATTGTCAGGAGACTACAATCCATTTCACGAAATTCATCGAGCAGATAGCACTCGTGGTTATCAAATAGGACTGATGAAAGACAACCCAAATTATATATTACCAGGCGACACTATAGCCGCCCAATTGGGTGTAGGTAAGTGGGAAAATCACATTGGCAATGGTAAATTATGGGTATATGTGTTTAAGCCTGAAACAGTATTAGACAATGACTGGGATGGAATACGAATGGGCCAGAAGTGGGACAAAGTCTATTCATTGACACTTGACCAAGTGAAAGCAAAAAACTGGGTTATCAATTTGTAAAGCCTGTTGTATAAGTGTGATTATGTAAAGTCAGACAAAAACTCGTAAATGTCCGACAAGTTGTAAAAGGCCCCTTGTTTGCGTAATTATGTGTCAGACAAAAAGGCAGACATGATCATAAACGAGCCAAATTCTGACCAAAACCCCCTAAAAGTGGGGCAGACAAAAACTCCAGAAAGTCCGACACCCCTAAAAACAGGCAGGCCAACCCGTGACACCCTGGAGCCTGCTCGATGGACGATTCGAGGGATTGAAACCGATACCAGGCTAACCATCGAGAAGGCCGCCGAACGAAGTGGCAAAACGTTAGGCCAGTTTTTCAATATCGAACTTCGGGAAGCCGCAGCAAACGTACTCAAAAAAGAACATCAGCCCCCAGCTCGTGGGGAAGACTTAGCGAGTGATCTGTTTGAGAAGATCAAGACTGAACTACGAGAAAGTCAAGCCGCCGAACTCCAATCCATTCGAGAAGCTATTGAAAGAAGACCGGCCAGCTTACGGGAATGGCTGTTCGGCAAACGCTCATAATGTCCCCGCGCAGAGCAGTCTGATCTAGCTAGCTAGAGGGCTTGGCGCAACTCATGCAAATCAAAAATAAGCTAGGTATCCATCTGACGAGAGTCATCTAATTTACATTTTGTCGTATTGTATAATTAAACGATATGATAACCTAGAAGCCATTAAAGAACTGATCTATATTCTGGCCTACCCAAGCCGCGAAGCGCGCGATGCATCCTGGAAAGCTTTCGGTAGTGATCCTGAATGGAAAGCGGTGGTAGCCAAAACCGAAGACCGGATTTTTACCCGCCTGACCATCATTGCCAACAACACCAGCAAATTCTTCATTCTGTGTTTCATGGCCACCTCGCTGGCCACGCTGATCTATCGAGAATGGCTTCTAGGTTATCATATCGTTTAATTATACAATACGACAAAATGTAAATTAGATGACTCTCGTCAGATGGATACCTAGCTTATTTTTGATTTGCATGAGTTGCGCCAAGCCCTATACACTGACCGCTTCCCGAGATAATTCTCCTTGGTTTGGCACTGGAGAGATTACTGAAATTCACACACCTGAAAATCAAACCTGCTCCATTGACCGATTTAGTGTAACCATTCGAACGGATCTCCCTTTCGATCAAAAGACCGCTAACTCCACTCAGAAAGTAACAGGCTGTATTCTAGCTAGCTAGTTATGACTCAAGATATTATTTTAAAATGGGAAACATTAGTTCAAGAGGTGCTACATGATTAAATTATTTGATTACTTTAACGATCATTCACGAAAGTTATATGAGTCTTTTAAAGCCAGTAAGTTGGAAGAAGATTTAACAATTGTACTCAATGACAATGGCTTTTTACCGGACGATGTTATATCACCGTATCAATTTTTTGCAGATAATCATAATACAGAAAATATGAAACCACGATTTTTTAATCAGGTTACTGTACCAGCTTTTTGGGAAATTAAAGGTAACAACAATTCGGCTACAATTAATGATATGGGACGTCTACGAGGCAAAATATTTTATCAAAGTGGAGAGCGCCCTAGAATTGTTAGTCGTGTCGAATGGTTTGATGACCAACAACGTGTCCGATTTGTCGATTATTATTCTAAGAATGGTATTAAATTTGCACAAACTGTTTACGATTTAAATCGTAAAGCGATCTTGAAGAAATATATGACAGCAGAAGGTAAAGAAGTGATTTATGAAAATTTTGTAACATCTGATGTCATATTGGATTGGCAAGGGAAGTCTTACTTTTTCCCTTCAAAGCTCGCATTCGTATTATTTTTTATCAAGCAACTTGAAATTACGGAACATCATTTCGTTATTAACTCACTAGCCCTACCATTTTCAGTGTTATATAATTTGCCATCAAAAGGTAGTGATGTTTTGGTATGGCAAGAACACTGTAATGGTAATGTCCCGGGAAATATGCAATTGATGTGTAAAGGTCTAGCTAGCTAGTTCTGTGGCGGTTCCTAAAGTATCGGTGGTTGCAGAAGCTCCATTACAGTTCATGGAGTCGTCTGAAAAAGGCCGTTTTTGCTATCATTCGTTTATTTGGTCAAGAATATCGGATCTGTTTTGACGGGTTAGTGAATCGGATTCACCTTGTTTAGACTAGACCGTGTTCGTTGACTTTTCGATAAGTTGACTTCATAATCCAAATAGCATTTTGATTATTGACTAATCTAAATAATATTTTAGTCCTATTAAAAGTAAATTTTGATTTTTTTGCCATTTTATTTTTTCAAGTAGACCACCACACTCATACATCAGCCGGTTTATCTAATAACTGACTCAATTGCTGAAGCAGTCGGTGGGCTTCCAGGGCAATACTACGGATACCGTCGGCATGGGCTTTGTGAGCGATCTGATTGAGGTTACTACCCTTCACTTTATTTCGATTCACTAACCCGTCAAAACAGATCCGATATTCTTGACCAAATAAACGAATGATAGCAAAAACGGCCTTTTTCAGACGACTCCATGAACTGTAATGGAGCTTCTGCAACCACCGATACTTTAGGAACCGCCACAGAATTTCGATCGGATTCAGGTGCGGACTGTAAGTCGGCAAAAAGAATAGGTACATGTCCTGCTCTTCCCAGTTGGCCTGTCTAGCTAGCTAGGCCTAAAGCCGTTTGTAGATCGGCTTTAATCCGCTCGGCATCCTGATAATGAGCCGTAACGGCTCGACTCAAGGCTTGCTGATGAAGGCTGTTGGTCAAGTTCAGAATGGGTTTTCTGCCTTGCCCTTTTTGGCGCATGGCACCTTCGGGTATTGAAATTATCGGGCATGATACGCCAATTAAGGGAATTCTCAAGTCTCAATCGCACCTTCGGGTATTGAAATGTATTTCGGTCGGTAAATACGGAATCATTTTTGTGGAAGTGACTTGTCCGGCTAAATGTTGACCATAAATACCGAAGGTGAAGTGTTTGTAGTTTTCACGGTGCTCCTGGCGTTCACTCACAACCTGATTCCGTTGACCATCTTCGAACCCTTCGTCGTACGCTTTACTTAAGCCGACCAAAACGCTGCATCTCCTTGTCTGACACCGAGAAACTTACTTTACAGGAAGCCATCAAAAACCACCCTAAGTACGAGTTTAGACGGGCTTGTCAAGCATTACTTTGGAGTCATAAAGGCTTCTCGGCCAAAGAGGTAGCAGGCCACACCGAAGTCTCCCAGCATTCGGTTGGCAAGTGGCTTTCTGCCTGGCAAGAACTGGGTTTGGTCGGGCTCATGCGCCAAAAAGGGCAAGGCAGAAAACCCATTCTGAACTTGACCAACAGCCTTCATCAGCAAGCCTTGAGTCGAGCTAGCTAGCTAGCTGAGTGCTTCATTTCCCTTTCAGCAATTTCACATCTGAAGGAGGGCCAGGAGTGACGGCAGTTATCGGCAGCACCATCACCGAGGTCTCCGCAGGAGTGAATGCAAACCTGCGCTTATTGATATGCTGAAGCACTCGTCAACAGACCTTTTCCCTTTTAGCAATTTCACGTACTGTTTAACTCTCTTTTCAAAGTTCTTTTCATCTTTCCCTCACGGTACTTGTTCGCTATCGGTCTCTCGCCAATATTTAGCTTTAGATGGTATTTACCACCCATTTTGGTCTGCATTCCCAAACAAACCGACTCTTGGAAAACGTATCACAGAGAGACAGACACTCGATCAAAGACGGGATTTTCACCCTCTATGATGTCTCGTTCCATAGAACTTGTACCGAGGCTGCCTCAGAAAACGCTTCTCTAAACTACAATTCGCACTGCAAAACAGTGAGATTTCAAATTTGAGCTGTTCCCGCTTCACTCGCCGTTACTAGGGGAATCCCTGTTGGTTTCTTTTCCTCCGCTTATTGATATGCAGCAACTCTAAACTAGCTAGCTAGAGTCACAAAGCTTATCAACGAGTATATCAGGGTCGTCTAGTACATCAGCATCATTAAGTGACAGTACATCGAATGCAATTAGTACATCAACATCATTGAGCGAGTCAGCTAGCACCTCGGACTCTATCAGTATTTCAAATAGCATAGCCAACTCTCAAAGTGCGTCAACAAGCAAATCAGATTCACAAAGTACATCAATATCATTAAGTACAAGTGATTCAAAATCGATGAGTACATCAGAATCATTGAGCGATTCGACGAGCACAAGTGGTTCTGTTTCTGGATCACTAAGCATAGCAGCATCACAAAGTGTCTCAACAAGTACATCAGACTCGATGAGTACTTCAGAGATAGTAAGTGACTCTATCAGTACAAGTGGGTCATTATCTGCATCAGACAGTAAATCAATGTCTGTAAGTAGTTCAATGAGCACGTCTCAGTCAGGTAGTACATCAGAATCATTAAGTGATTCACAAAGTACATCTGATTCTGATAGTAAGTCATTATCACTAAGTACTAGTCAATCAGGTTCAACAAGTACATCAACGTCGACAAGTGCTTCAGTACGTACTTCGGAATCGCAAAGTACGTCTGGTTCAATGAGTGCAAGTCAATCCGATTCAATGAGCATATCAACGTCGTTTAGTGATTCAACGAGTGATAGCAAATCAGCATCAACTGCATCAAGTGAATCAATATCACAAAGTGCTTCTACGAGCACATCTGGTTCGGTAAGTACTTCGACATCGTTAAGTACAAGTAATTCAGAACGTACATCAACATCTGTGAGTGATCTAGCTAGCTAGCTTCTTAATAACTATTGCCACTATTCATAAAACAATGGTTTATAAAACTGTGTGCAATTGTAAACTAAAGAAATGTTTTTTCCAAACTTATAGTTTATAAATATGGCAAAAAACGTAAACCGAAAGTTTCCAGAGTGTAAACTTTCGGTTTCCAAAGTGTAAACTGAACCCTATTGATAATCAGATAGTTACAGGCAGTCGCTTCTTAAGCTATTATTATACCCTACTTTGATCAAACAACAGGGGAAGGATAAAAATTTTCATATTTCTGACCTCGCCGGACGCAAGCGAAAAAGTCTCATGAGTTACATTGTAAACTACCGCGTCAATTCGATTTTAACATCATTTCCCTTACCTGAGTAGCCAGCCATGTTTCTCACCTTAAAAACCTCCCGTTGGTCGTCTTTTAAGGTGAGAAACGGCTTCTTTCTCTCCGACTGTCGAGAAAGCCCTTCAAAGTAGGGTATAATAATAGCTTAAGAAGCGACTGCCTGTAACTATCTGATTATCAATAGGGTTCAGTTTACACTTTGGAAACCGAAAGTTTACACTCTGGAAACTTTCGGTTTACGTTTTTTGCCATATTTATAAACTATAAGTTTGGAAAAAACATTTCTTTAGTTTACAATTGCACACAGTTTTATCTAGCTAGCTAGGCTATGCCGTTGGCACGACAACTGGTACACCAGAGGTATGTCCATCCCGGTCCTCTCGTACTAAGGACAGNTCCNNTCANNNTTCCNACGCCCACNACNGATAGGGACCGAACTGTCTCACGACGTTCTGAACCCAGCTCGCGTNCCNCTTTAATCGGCGAACAGCCNAACCCTTGGNACCNNCTNCAGCCCCAGGATGNGACGAGCCGACATCGAGGTGCCAAACCTCCCCGTCGATGTGANCTCTTGGGGGAGATNAGCCTGTTATCCCCGGNGTANCTTTTATCCNTTGAGCGATGGCCCTTCCATGCGGAACCACCGGATCACTAAGTCCGTCTTTCGACCCTGCTCGACTTGTAGGTCTCGCAGTCAAGCTCCCTTATGCCTTTACACTCTATGAATGATTTCCAACCATTCTGAGGGAACCTTTGAGCGCCTCCGTTACCTTTTAGGAGGCGACCGCCCCAGTCAAACTGCCCGCCTGACACTGTCTCCCACCACGATAAGTGGTGCGGGTTAGAAAGCCAACACAGCTAGGGTAGTATCCCACCAGCGCCTCCACGTAAGCTAGCGCTCACGTTTCAAAGGCTCCTACCTATCCTGTACAAGCTGTGCCGAATTTCAATATCAGGCTACAGTAAAGCTCCACGGGGTCTTTCCGTCTAGCTAGCTAGCCGCAAATACCATTGGTTTCACTTCCGAGAAACCCTGAATAGCCACGCTGGCGGGGTTGTCGATCGTTGTTACGGTATCGCCAACTTTTACTTCTTTGGCCACTTTAATACCCGAAATCAGATATCCCACATCGCCACACTCGATCACATTTTTTGGTACCTGAACCAGGCCGAGCGTTCCTACCTCATCTACCCTGCTGAGCAGAAATAGCGTCGCTCCGCTTCTCGAAACGCTCGTCGAATCCTTTCTCTTTTTCTGTTCGGGCGTAGCTGCTTTGTACTCCCTCTGTAGCATAGTCATTTGCTCATCCGTGGGTTTGAGTATTTTTTTGAGCTTCTGATTATCAATATTCATCGGTGACCTACTCACAACTGCGTCTTGGACGGAATCAAGACTGATTATTGAAATGGCACCAGGTTCGAGATAGAAGCGGATCGAATTTTGATCAATAAATAGCCGGGCCAAATGGGGTTGATCGACCCCCAATACGGAGCCAGCCACTGTTTGTGCTGATAATTGACCAAGCGGACGGTGGCCCGTTTAAGGGTTTCTTCTCGCAAGTAGTTGGTGGAAAATTGACGATTGGCTTGGTTACTGCGAACCCGTATGCTACTGATTAGATTGGACAGATATTAAAATCACCGTAACAGGCCCTCGTCTAGCTAGCTAGCTTCACTACTTCGCTATCCCAATGTTTGAGATCCGATACATGCGTCCAGTCGAGGCCGTCTTTGCGAATTGCTTTCAGCCAAGCCTCTTTCGCATTAGGCCGATCTAGCGAAACGCCCAAGACCGTAAAGTTTTTGTCTTTGTACTGCTGAAAGTTCTTGACTAGATTCGGATTTTCAGCTCGGCAAGGAACGCACCAGCTCGCCCAAAAGTCAACTAAAACATATTTCCCCCTGAAGCTGCTCAAGGATATGGCGAGTGTTGTTGCCATCGTCAGATAAACCTGTCCCAGGAGGGCGTTACCAGCCACTTTCGAAACCCGGCCTTTATCGGGTTATTCACCGCGCCAACGTGGTTTCACTACTTCGCTATCCCAATGTTTGAGATCCGATACATGCGTCCAGTCGAGGCCGTCTTTGCGAATTGCTTTCAGCCAAGCCTCTTTCGCATTAGGCCGATCTAGCGAAACGCCCAAGACCGTAAAGTTTTTGTCTTTGTACTGCTGAAAGTTCTTGACTAGATTCGGATTTTCAGCTCGGCAAGGAACGCACCAGCTCGCCCAAAAGTCAACTAAAACATATTTCCCCCTGAAGCTGCTCAAGGATACTAGCTAGCTAGAGTAGCTGGTGTAAATCAAGAAACTGCAAAAGCAACAGAATTAAATAACGCAATGCACAGTTTACAAAATGGTATCAATGATGAGACACAAACAAAACAAACTCAGAAATACCTAGATGCTGAGCCAAGTAAGAAATCAGCTTATGATCAAGCAGTAAATGCAGCAAAAGCAATTTTAACAAAAGCTAGTGGTCAAAATGTAGACAAAGCAGAAGTTGAACAAGCATTACAAAATGTGAACAGTACGAAGACGGCGTTGAACGGTGATGCGAAATTAAATGAAGCTAAAGCTGCTGCGAAACAAACGTTAGGTACATTAACACACATTAATAATGCACAACGTAATGCGTTAGATAATGAAATTACACAAGCAACAAATGTTGAAGGTGTTAATACAGTTAAAGCCAAAGCGCAACAATTAGATGGTGCTATGGGTCAATTAGAAACATCAATTCGTGATAAAGACACGACGTTACAAAGTCAAAATTATNAAGATGCTGATGATGCTAAACGAACGGCTTATTCTCAAGCAGTAAATGCAGCAGCAACTATTTTAAATAAAACAGCTGGAGGAAATACACCTAAAGCAGATGTCGAAAGAGCAATGCAAGCTGTTACACAAGCCAATACTGCATTAAACGGTATTCAAAACTTAGAACGTGCGAAACAGGCTGCGAACACAGCGATTACAAATGCTTCGGACTTAAATACAAAACAAAAAGAAGCATTGAAAGCACAAGTAACAAGTGCAGGACGCGTATCTGCAGCAAATGGTGTTGAACCTAGCTAGCTAGGTATCCAGTACAAGTGGTACAATACTTTCGTACAGGGCAGTCAATTAACTAACTATTAACTAATTACAACGAAGATTCCATTCAACTCGTAAACGGCAACAGATGAAAGCAGGCATTGAGCGAACGGTAAATCAAAAAGGGCTACCATCGCTGGCAGCCCCTGTCAATCCTATACAATTACGACCCGCTTACTTACACGACCACTCGGATATAAAATCGAAACCCGAACACCCGGAACATTATGAAAGCCCATGGCAACAGCTCCACCTGTATCTCCTGATGTGGCGACTAAAATGTTAACCTCCTTGTCACTCTGTTATAAATATATTGAATGGTAATTTTTGATCTCTTTACCGTTTCGGTGAGACTCGTTTGCCTGAACTTAGTAACAGGACAATACGCTTGCCGATAAGAATTACGCTAAGCATTTTTGGCATGTCATAAAGCAGAAAACCCGATCCCTTTTTAAGAGACTGAGTTTTCTGCTTTGATCAGATTAGGTAGGTAAGGAATAGGTTGTATCTTATCTCTTTGCTCTGGCTAGTTGTAGACTCAAACCGTTTGAATGAAATCTTCGTTGTAATTAGTTAATAGTTAGTTAATTGACTGCCTAGCTAGCTAGGGTTTGCTGGCCATGTGGTTTCGGGTTGGCTTACTATCCCTAATATACACAATAATGTCGACAATTACCAGAACGAAGCGAATAAATGCGATATAAGGCGTTATCTCCATCAGATGTACGGCCATAAGGTCGGTTGTAGATAAGAGATTCTACCCCTATAAGCGGGCTTAATTTATGAGGTTTGTACCACTCTTGCCCATTGGTCAAAGAAAAACATCGTCAACAATCAATTTGATCAGGAAAACGTCGATTGGATTATACTCGACATTATGTCGAGTTCAAACAACGGCTCAATGACAACTGATTACGAATTAACGTTTGATTTTGCGGAACGACTATCAATGGTCGCGCAGACCGATAAGGGTGAAGAAATTCGCCGTTGGTTTCAATCGCTCAAAAAGAAGGTCGAAGCATTACCCGCCAGTCAGGATGATTTGATTTTGATGCTGGCACAGCGAAATGTTGAAACAGCCAAACGACTGTCAGTTATTGAAGAGCGTCTTGATCGATTTGAGCAGATACAACAGACGGCAGCCACGGAATTACTGGCACTGCCAGCGCCCACCGAACCAATGGCTGAGATTCCGACAGAGAGCCAGATTATTCGATTGGTTAATTCCTACTCACAAGCCAAATCGGTAGCACAGCCCGAAGTATGGCGAAAGTTGTACACGGAACTACTGTATCGGTATCGCATTTCGGTCAATGCGTATAAGCGGCCACCGGGGGAAAGTAAAATACAGATGCTAAAACGTGTAGGGCATCTGGATAAGTTGTATGTTGTCGCAACAAATGTTTTGCAGATGCCTCAGGCAAATGCGTAAGTAAGTGGTAAATAAGGTGGTTACCTAAAGCCAGTTCCATGTTGGGGCTGGCTTTTTATATTCAACAAAACAGCCGCTACTTAGAAAGGAGCGGCTGTTTGAATTGGGCTTATTCAATTGAACATTCAACCCTTACAACAGCGTTTCTACCGAAACAGGTAATCTAATAAGGTTGTGGTATTAAAAACAGCCGCTACCCAATGGGCAACGGCTGTATAAACAAGTTCCTATAATACACTAGCTATTTCTTACCTAACCGCTATAGTGAGCATTACGTATAGCTTAGTGAGGTACTGGGCATAGAAAAGCCCCGTCGTGATGGCCAGTCAGCTATGGCATAAAACAAAACAGCCGCCATCCAAAAGATAGCGGCTGAGTCATAAAAGATTCTGCATTATTAGTGGCTAGAACTTAGTTCTTTAAAAACTGTTTTTGAATGCCCATACACAAGCCCCGTCGTGATCGGCGGGGCTTGTTTGTTAAAGAGGATATTATGTTGTGTTGGCTGGATTAATTCATGTATATACACGTAATATTCGTGCTTACGAGCTACTTAAAGTTTTAGTTGAAATGGGAAGGAAAAATACAACTCGTATAGCAGTCGATATGGCTAGTGCCTAGCCGATTTCAAGTCCCAAATGCCGAACGTAAAAAGGGGCTAATTTTTTAGGAAGCAAGATGTGTTTTTGTCACGACAAAAACCTTTTCTTTGCTCTCGCAAAGGAACCTAAATACGGAGCCTCCGAAGTCGGCCCGCAACAACAGTCATGAAGGAAAAAGACAAATGGTACAAAGGAGGGAGGCCTGAGATGAAGCCGGAAGAACGGGCTACCAGAGTAGTTCAGGTTCGCTTCACCCAGGCAGAGTATGATCAGCTTTTAGCCCGAAAGGCTACCGTTAAGACGCAGACGGTGTCCACTTACGTTCGGGCCGTTTGTCTTAACAAACCGTTCCGCCTGAAGCCCGAGCGCTCGACTTATCAGAATATCCTTCTATCGCTGATTCAGGAGACCAGGAGCGATGTCTTGCGGATTGGCGTCAACGTAAACCAGGCCGCCAGGCGCATCAATAGCACCACGGACTACCAGGATCTACAACGGGAAGTGACGAAGATGGCTAGTGATATGGCCCGGTTCGACGCTCAGCTGCGGGAGGTGATGGCCACCATTCTACAGCAAGGCGGAGAAACGTAAGTGTTTGTCACGGGATAACAGCCCATCGGGAAGGTCAAAGAAAAAGGGTAGCTAAGGCTACCCGATTTACCCTACTAACTCTATGAAGCAATAAGATTGACTTATGAGTAAATTGATCTGACGGCAAATTTCTTTCGGAAGAGTTGTCAATAGAGGTCCTGGAGCGTTTTTACAACTCACTACGCTGCAAGCCCGATTTACGGGTGATATGGCCACTTACGGTTGACACAACTATCCTTAATTCGTCCAGGTGCACCGGCTTCTGTAAATGATCACTAGCGCCCAGCCGTAGATACGCTTCCCGTTGCGGCTCAGTCACTTCAGTTGATAGCATGATCAGACAGGCCTGCTGACAGCTGGGATGAAGCAGCAGCGTGCTGAGCCATTTCATCTCTTCTCCATCTGGAACCACGCCATCCATCACCAACGCTACGGGTTTGTCTTTTCCTAGCGAGGTGGCTGACAGAAACTCAGTCACTGAGCTAAACCAATACAGGTCTAAATGCTGCGCCCAATTGCGAAAGCCATGCTGCCAGTATATATAATCATCTTCGTCCTCGTCCAGAAGGGCAACCCAGGGCTTTAGTATCTCCATTGTAAGTGGTATGTATCCAGTTGTAGAGGATAGATGTTTTAATTAATTCTAAATAGTGCTACTTTGTTTAACTCGCTTTTAAGCCGAGCTTATAAACACAAGTAACTTCGAGGAGATTTACGTAGTATTGCCTTGTTAACAGGATGTGGCCTGTTTCTGCACCCGTAATAACTTGACCATGAACCAACATACGTACCCCTGCGTCTTTATCGCCGATGATGATGAGGACGACCGCTATCTGCTGAACTTGGCCTTTACCCGGCACAGCCCTCAGTGTCGACTGGTCTTTACTTATGATGGGCTGGATCTACTGGATGCGCTGGCTCGGTACGAGACGAGTCCAGAGTTGATCATTCTGGATATGAACATGCCCCGGCTCAACGGTTTTGAAGCCCTCCAGGCGCTTCGGCAACAGCCATCCTATCAATCAACACCCATTGTCATACTGACGACTTCGGAAGCAGAAACTGATCGCCAGCGGGCAGAGCAGCTGGGGGCCAACGAGTTCATTACCAAGCCCCTGAAGGGCGAGTTACTGGGTCAGATTGTCGCCCGGCTGCGGGTTGACTGGCTGGAGGGCAACTGCTGCTGAGCAACCGTTTGTCCACAGGTTGTCCAAGACACTAAAGTCTTAAACAAAAGCCCGGCTAGTGGAGTAGCCGGGCTTGAAAAGTTTATGGTTGAGTAAGTCAGTAAGCTATAAACGGCCAGGAGTACGTATTGTTCAACGGGTAGTGTGGGCTGAAAACGCCTATTTTTTTGAATTGACTTAAATCTATTTTCCTGTGGGCTGCGTAAGAATAGTAAGCTTACTGTTTAGTTTATACTGTTTGCGTGCCTTACTGTTTCTATCCTAATTCATTATTACCAACAAATAAGCCCGGTCGCAGCGCAGCCGGGCTTACTGTTTCTATCCACACCATAGGTGTATACCCGGGGGTATACCTCCTATTGAGAAAGGATAACGACCGCTTAATCAAGATTGTTTGATGAGGGGTTACGTGGACGCCAAACCTTCTTTTCTACACGGGGTTAATACAGAAACCCACCTTATGGCTATACAATGCAACCCGACGACGTAAAAACCAGTCTGACTTACCAAATCAAGGAGTTCTTAACCTATACAGCCGATACAGATAACGACACAATCATGGCCCAGTATACATTGATTGAGGGCTTGGTTGATCGATCAGTGATTGGCGATCATCTCAAATTTGATGTCTATAATATGGGGTTTGGCCAGGAAAACAATGCCGACTATGCTTATTTTCTCCATGTAAACACGGTCAGTTCCCAGCCAGTTGAGCGCAAAGGTTTTGCCTTGGAAGGGCTCCAGGAGCGAATGAGACGCCTACTGAAAGAACTGCTGGCGTAATTTTTCTTTTTGGTATGCCTCCTTACTGAAGTTTTTCCTGGAAGTTGAGCTCATGCCGGAGAAATGGTTAGCACCCCATCCCCGCTAATCCTTTATCTTTGGGAATAAAATAGCCACACCCAACCCGGTGTGGCTATTTTGTTTAAGGCCCATAAATTCGATTTAAGGACCTTACTTTTCTTAATGCCCTAATGGTTCAACTTTGACTATATAAGAGTATGGATAGCTATTTTTGAGCCTCATACGAGCCGTCAGGGCTTTAGTAATAGCTGTCCTATTCGATTGATCTTCGTTTTAAGGTCTTTCAAGGCATCTAACTTACCTTCCTGAATGGCAGCCAGGTCTTTGAACGCATCATCTTTGAGTAAGCTCCAGGCCCGGTCGTGTCCGTCTGGGTTCTCGCTGTTGAGCATGATTCCTTGTATTGTAGACAAGAGGGCATTGTAAGCGTCGGTAATAGACTGCACCTGACTACCTGAATCAAGCTGATCAAATTCCTTAAGTTCGGCCGTGAGCCGGGCTCGTTGTTCTTTGTTCATTCTTATTGTACTCATAAACGAATCTATTGTTTTCGTCAGCACAGCTCACCCTCTATCAAGATCTTACGGAGGGGTACTATATACAGTTATTCATTATCCGTAAATTGGTGACTTCGCGCCATCTTCTTTTTTTGCTGCCACCGGTTAGGTAGTGGGGTATTGTTTACTCTTTTTCTGCCTTCTACCGTTTTCGAACGAAGGGAGGGGACAACGGTGATCGTCCCTCGGTAGAGGGCGAATACTGATCTTTTTCAACTTTTAAGTAATTGGCCTGTTAATAATTCAACTATTATATTCGGCGGTTATCCATTGATCTATTAGCGGATAACCGCCAACTGCTATAACGGATAACCGCTAATTGGAGAAGTAGCCTTTAGTCATATCTAGTTGCCGCGCCCCGTCAATCATATCAATCATGATGAAATTAAGGTCGCCCTCACTGTTAGCAAAAAAGTAGGCAATAGGGTCTCGAATACCTGAAGCATAGTTAACGAGCGTACTTATATAGTCCCCCTCAGCCAAGGCAAGTAGATTCCGATTTGTTGAGCTTTGCTCGCAGGTAAACAAAAAGTAAATAGCACAGTATAGGCGAAATCCATTTATGAAATCCTTTTGATATTCGTCAACTTCTTGTTCGGATCGTTCTTTGCCCTCTGGGTCGTAGTACACAAGGTAGGTCCCGCTGTTGATATTCCTGAGTGTATTTTCTCTGGGTTTAGGTTGTATCTTTTTAATTGCCGCATTGGCGGGAACGGTCTTGTTGAATTTAGCCCGTTCATCGTAGAATATCTTCTTTAGGTGGTTAAACCAAGACATCTCTGCGACATATTGCTTCTCTATTGCCTCCTGATCTGTCTCGATTCGCAACTTTACTATTTTGGCAATACTGGCAAAGTGTGCCGCAATTTCATTGGTGCGATCTGGCTTGGTCCTGAATAGGTGGATCAAAACCTCAATCTTGGCTAAGTTATCGAAGCGAACCCGATAGTGAGTATTCTTAGGAAAGCCGCAGACTTTAGTTTCAACGATACCCAAAGACTTTAGGTAATTAGTGATCTTTTGAACGCGCTCTTTCCCAATACCGTATTCATCCTCAATACGCTCGTAAGAGTGATAAAAGTATCCGTTTGAGGTTTGCTCCTCAATGTAGAGCTTGAAGCTGTTGTAGCACAGGTACTCAAAGAAGATTGCCCCGTCTGGCTTTAGTGAATCCCGCTTTCTTGGCTGGCCCGTTTCGGGGTTTATTTCGGGCTCTTTATTCGAGCTAAGTCGATACTCTTGGAACCTGACGATGTTTGTAGCAAGGCTATCATAAATCAGCTTCTTTTGCTCTTTGGTGAGTTTATTCTTTTGTACATTTGTCGTGTCGCTCATTTGTGAGTTTGTTTAGCCGGGATAGGTCGCCAAACTTCAACCCGGCTTACGTTATTAAGTAGCCACACCTAACCGGGTGTGGCTTTTTTGTTTGGTAAATCCTCACCGTGAAATCAATCGATATGGGTTACGTCAGTTATAATCTGAGCAGGAAATTCACCGTCTTTCTCATACACGAGGATAATTTCATCATCCTCTGGTACCGCAATTTCATGTGGTCTTTCTCTTAGACTTTCATTTACATCAAAGGTTCGTATACCCAAACTTTGAAAGTGCTCAGTGTCAATTCTTACAACGACTTTATTCCTCTTTGCGTAGAACAAAGCTCTTTCATAGTGAGGAGTTGCGGATATACCCCTTGTTGTGAACCCGTTCTGTTTCCACTGATGATGCCTGATGGCATTGGTTTCGCTACCGAATACCATAGGGAAAACATCTAAATCAAGGCGGGGTTCTGCTACAAACTCCATTGTCCCTTTAGGAATCAGCTTATAACCAGCCTCTATTTCGGCTCTTCTCAAGGCTCGATAAAGATATTTGTAATCCATTGTTTTTGAGATAAGTGGGCTTTTATTCATGAATTATACTGCCGCCCATACTAAAGCAATATCGGATGAATTTAGCTGACCGCCCCTAGTCTGAGGCGTTCGGCTCATCAAATATAAAGAGGTTGCAGTAGTATTGCGAATGTAAAGCAGAGTATTATATTTGTAGTACAGTATATTACACTATAATGGCAAAAGTAACTACCTCATTTCGCCTATCGGACGCAACAAAAGAGCAGTTAGACGCACTATCTACGCTGTTCAAAGAGAGCCAAACTGAGATTTTAGAAAGGGCTGTGAAGCTACTTTTTGATGATCGCGAGCAGATAGCAAAGGCTGATATGGATATAAGATTGGAAAACACAAAGCGAGGGAAGGCTTAATAAAACCTCTCTTATAGCGCTTTTAAGTCAAAATGAAGTAGATGTAGACTAAAAGTAGTACGTTGCTTTGCATTGTTTTACGTTTTTACTATATTTGTATCAGAAAGTCACAGAGAGGTATTCAGAAAAGGCGATATAGTACCGAGGAGGTTGCCAGCTGGACTGTATGAGTACTTTTAGTTACCTATAAAAATAGTGAACCCCTCTCGAAAGAACTTTGGACGGTGCTTCGGGAGGGGTCAAGTATCAACACTTTAACGCTTATTAAAATGTCAACGGAACAAAGTTATCCGGGGAAAGGGGGAAATGCAACCCAAACCTCAACAAACGGGCTCAGTATTGAGCAAACGGCCAATAAGGCCCCTTTAACGGCAAGTCACCCCGACTTATCAGATGCCGAATTTATCAACGCTCTCCAGGCAGAATACAATCTGTCAGTCGAAGACCGCGAAACCATAACAGGGCTATTGCTAAGAAGCTACCCTCGTGACCTGGTAGAACGCACGGCCAAGCGGTTTGGCGATACGCCCGGCTTTCAATCGGTTGTTAACCAAGTAGCAGACGTTAAGCAACAAGGCAACACCACCAAAGCCACCAGGCCGATACCCAAACCTAACGGTGATCTTGTCGCTCCATTAGAAATACTCGTTAACGCCCGGTTTGGTACGTCGCACGCGGATGTATTAATCTTTGCCCTGGCTGAATACCAGGAGTCACGGCTGAAAGAGGCTTTTGAGTCATTAGACGAAGAGGAATATCATAACGCGGCCAACAGCCTTTCGGACTCGCAAGGTGCCGGGCAAATGCTCATGGAGTTGGCTTTGAGCCTTAGCAAACTGGCAGATAGGAACTATTGGGCAATAAGTGGTGAAACGCCCGAAGGGAAGGGTAAGTCATCCGATCTTTTTGAAAGCTACGCGAAGCATTACTTCGGATTTTCGGCTGAGCGCATTCAGGAATACATAGACCAAAGTTACTAGTCTTACCTCTCTATTTCTTTTCTGAAAAATCACCCCTTTAGCTAAGCTAAGCTGCTACTACTATGGCACAGTCAATAGAATCCCAACCCGAACTTAAGCCGATTACGGGTCTCAAATTTGGCTTACACCTCGGCAGTAACTACGGCCGATCGACCGCTAGCCTGGTTATCGAGGCTCTACAATCTCACCGCGAAACGATGTCTGATCTGATGTTTGAGCAGATCCGCGAAGGTGAGTATCAAAACGCGTATAGCTATCACGAAAGCCTTTCGGAGATAAACGATCTGCTTGACGGATTGCTATTTGAAGCCGTAAGGGTCGCGGACCATAACGATACCGCTTTTGACTACAAAGGTAACCCCGCAGCACATCGTAAAGAGCTGGACCGAGTCAAAGAGGATAAAGCAGACCGGTATAACCGGTTTCTTAAAAAGATTCTTTCCAGCTACTCAGACGAGCTCAAAGAAGAAGCTGAATAGCCGATCTATGGCCTCAATCAAGCTCACAATCACTATCCCTTCATTCCTTCAAGCTAAGACCGATACCGTTGACGGTACGCTTAGTTTGAAGGAGCTGCTAAGTCGAAACATTCATTTGCCAGCCGACCCCGAAGAAGCCAGAGAGTTAGCGCAGGTCCGGCGCGACCTCTACACCCTTATTGATCGGGTGTTTGCCGAACAGGTAGCGCAGAAAGCCGCTCAGGCCGGCGCACTTAAAGCAGATGGGCGCTCAAAATCAAGTCAGTCGTAATCAATCAATTTCACCACTAATCAAATACCGCAATGTCAACAATTCAGGCACCCGTTGCCGTTATTCAGCACCCAATTTTAGGACCCGCCGTATCAGGCCGGGCAATCTACGCAGCCACTAGCATAAGCAATGCCAGCCGTGATATATTCTCGGACTGGTTCCGACACAAGCAGAGCAAATTAGACTTAATCGAGGGTAAAGACTTTATAACAACATCAGTCAACCTTGCCGGGTCATCTCGTAAGTATATCGAGCATACCCTTACAATTGATGCCGCTCAGCGTCTTGCCGAAATTGCGCCCGCAAAACGAGGGGTAGAATTGGCGGCCTACCTAAAGTACTATCCTACTGCTGAACCTACAGCCACCGAGCTACAGGAAGCCATAAAGGGAGAGTCGATCGCGCCGGAAGCAGTAGCACCCATTTTGCTATTTAGTAATTTAGGAGTCCCGCCCACGATTGAGTTGCAGCCAGATCCCTCGCCGGTAATTGAGCCCGAGCCGCTCACACCCGTTCAAAAACTACTGGCAGAGGTGCAAAAGTTGGCTGAGGACGAGGCTAAGCGCAAAAATGAACCGGTAGTACCCTCAGAGGAATTTAAGGGCATGGAGGCAAGATTAGAGCAAGTAGAGAAGCAACTAACCAGTATTGGCAAGATTTTTTATAACCTCGCTAGCCTATGTCAGCCCGAATCGCAATCACTCTTTCCGGGGTTTGATCGGCCCGGTGCTTACTGGCAGAAGCTACCCGATCTGGACCCAACTACCCGCGTCAAGATTACCCGGTTAGTCGATGGGTACGCAGCCGCTAAGACCGTAACTCATCAGGAGGTTTGGAAGCACCTGTATGGCCACCTAAGTAGCCGGTTTAGCTTTGATGCCTGGCAGTACGCTCAGGGTAAAAAGAACCCGAACTATCTGGATATAATTGAGGAAAACGGGCAACTGGAAAACCTCTACAACATTGCTGTTGAGTTGTTGACGCTATCGCAGCGGTAAAGTGGTGTGGTTGATTAATCCGGCTCTGTGGCCAAAGTGACAAGGTTTATAGAGCCGGATTTTATATATTTAAATAATTATATAAATGATCACTATATGGAAAACACAAAGAAGTATTTGGACGGTAGGCGGGTATTTTCGGTGCAAACCTATCACGTTGAATTGGTTTGCGGCAAATGCAAAACGGGGTATTTTCGCCCGGTAGCTCCACCTGAGCCCGGCGCAACCGACATACGACACATTTGCAGTGTATGTGCTCGTGAGCAGGATATACCGGCACCACCCTGGCCACGCGAAGAAAAGCAGTTGAGACAGGAAACAGGCAGGACATTTTAATTTTATATAATTATATAAATGATCACTAAACGACTAAATTTATGAGTACTGCCCGCGAATACCGTCCTGTAATAAACACGTTTGAACTGAAGACTTACTATGTTGAGTGTATCTGTGGTAAGTGCAAGCATGGAAAAATGCTTGGTAGTGGAAGCCCTAACATAGGGCTAACTCTTCACACTTGTGACAATTGCGGCCATACGGATAAGCTGTCCGGCGATCCCTACCCGCGAACAATTACTAAATATCAGCAGGTATCCAGTCAATGAGTATAGTCAAGTTGCCCGAAGTGGTTATTTAGATGGGTGCGTAGCTGGTCCGGCTTAGCCACTTAGTTATTTATTACCCTCTGCTACATATTAGCCAACCCAACCGCGCAACCTCTCTCTGTATGATTTGCCGCACCTGCCAAGAAGATAAGCCATTAGCGGATTTTCGGACCTACAAAAAAAGGTCCGGTGTCGGCTATGAATCTACGTGTAAAGCCTGCGCAAGCCGGGCCAATATGCAACGAGTACAGGAGCGAAAAGCGGTTGATCCAACTTATGCCGAACATATCCGTCAAACAGACCGGGCTTACAAGATTCGCCGGGCAAGCAGGCCGACAAGTCCCGTAGACGAAAAGCCTGCTTGCCAAGGATCAAAGGAAAGGCGGATGCAACAGAAACGGGCTGCCTACCGGCGTATGATGGAAGACCCGGTAAAGGCAAAGGCCGAACGGGAGCGAAAACGACGAAGCAGGCAGCGCAACCCGGAGCGCCCGCGCCCGGCAAGGCCCGCTGCCACTGCCGAGCTAACCGGATGGAAATTGGTGAGGCACCAAATAAAACAGCGCAAACGGGAAACCAGAAAGCGCGAAAACATCAAAAATGACCCGGTACGATTAGAAGCCTTTCGGCGTAGAAATCTGGACAAACAAAGGCGATGGCAACAGGCAATCAAAAATGACCCGGTACGGTATGGAGCCTATTTGCAGAAACAAAGGGAGTATGCCGCTAAACGAAAGGCTGAACGTACGCAACGATTGATTGACGCAACTACCCCCACCCCGCCAACCCAAACAACCAAAAAACCCACCCGCCGAAAGAAGACACGCCGCGCCAATATTTCAACCTGGTTAGGTCGGGCCAATGAGTAAGGAATTACTTCACAGTTTAACAACCCCATAAGACGATGTTAGTTGAAATTGGTAACTACTCCCTTGAGTTTGACGATATCACGCCCCAGATAGCCAAAACGCTACTGGAGTACAATACACATAACCGCCCGCTGAACTTACCACACGTTAAGTTTCTGTCTAAGCAAATGAAGCAAGGGCAGTGGCAAATGGCTGGCGATCCAATCAAGGTAAGTACTACAGGGCGTTTATTGGATGGACAGCACCGGTTACACGCCATTGTTGACAGCAACACTACCCAACGGGCTATTATTCTTTACAATGTACCCGACGAAAGTTTTAGCGTGATGGATACGGGCCGGGTTCGTCAGGCTGCCGACGTGCTGAGTATTGCGGGCTTTTCCGATACCAAAACCACCGCAGCCACCGCCCGGATGTTGATCAACTACGAACGCAGCTCAATTGCGGCCACAATGAAAAGTCAGGGGCGAAAGGAAGGCAGCGTAGTTACCCATCAGGACATTTTAGAGTATATGGGTAGTCACGATCTAACCCCTTACCTCAGCAAAGCGTCGACCTGGCATAAGACCTTATCAATCTACTCAAAGGCTGAATACGCTTTCTTTTATTGTATCCTCAGCCGGGTTAGTCCCGATCAGTCTGTTTTATTTCTCAATGCCGTTTCGTCTGGAGCAAAGTTAGAGATTGACTCACCAATGTACATTTTACGCAAAAAACTCACTGAGTACAAAATGAATAAGCTCAGCCTGAGCCCGTCTGAGCGGTTTGCCTTGACTATTAAAGCCTGGAACTTATACCGGGCCAATAAGACGGTTAAAACCCTTGCGTTCAACGCAGACAAAGACGAAATACCTATTCCTCAGTAGTTTCTAATCACTGATTTAAAGCAAAGTTATGAAGCCTAAAGCCGGTCAAGTACCTGCTTCATTTGGCTAAATCCGATTAATCATTTATATAAATGATTAAGTATATAAAACCTCATTTATGTAGAAACAATTCTACTCCCTATCTTGCCACACTATGAAGGTAATAACCGTTGCTCATCAGAAAGGCGGGGTAGGAAAAACTACCCTTGTCATTAACCTTGCTTACTGCTTTGCGGAATCGGCAAAGGTGGCCATAGTGGATGCCGACGCGCAGGGATCAGTTACTGACCTTCAGGAGTTTTTAGCCGGTATTGACGTCGTTAGCCTTGATGATTTGCTGAGCGGAAAGCTAACCGGCTATGACCTGGTTATCGTCGACACCCCGCCCTATCTGTCAAACCGTCTCAGTGAATTGTTTGCCCTCTCTGATTTCGTGCTTGTGCCGACAAAAGCGGGCATTTTGGACGCAATGGCTATCCGGGCAACAATCGCCCTGCTACGGCAAAGTATGAGCCTTAAACCAGCCCTTAAGGCGGGTATCGTGCTTAATATGGTGATGCCCCGAACCAGCTTAAACGAAGAGGTAAAGGCAATCCTTTCGGAGTACGGAATTCCGGTGCATACTGCAACCATTGGCCAGCGCGTGAGCTATACCCGAAGCCCGGTAACGGGTAGCGTTTTTGGCAGTGAGGATGAGCGGGCAAAGGATGAGGTTATCCTACTGGCCACCGAAATACTGGAGCGGATCAATAACTAACCCTTACACATTAATGGCAAAGGAATATAAAGACGCTATGTCAAAGCTTGGCACCATGCTTAAGCAGGAGCCAATAAAGACACCCATTCAGGAGGTTCGGCCGGTCGATCCTGAGCCTAACCCCCCGACCGCCAAGAAAGAGAACCCCGACGCTCATTTTAACTTCTGGGGGCCTCGTTCGCTAATGAAGCGGGTTAAGCAACACTCAGTAGATACCGGTATGAGCATTAAAGACATTTGCATAGCCGCCCTGGAGCAATATTTGTCCAAGCCTAAGTAATTTGCTATCTTTTGCTTAAGAACTGAGCCTATCAGGGAACCCACAAGAGCGTTAATCAATTATATAATTATATACGCTTTCCGCGATAATCCTACCTCGTTCAACGGTTACTATCTACCTTCAATCTTCCCCTTTGTATTAGTATTACTCTTTAATCACTTATATAATTATATAAGTGATTAAAGAGTATCTTTAGGTATGAATAGCAAACCTACTTACACCGAGATTCCGCCAACCTCGGACCTGGACTACTGGCAACTTAAATCGAACAAAGACAAGCTGCGCACGTACGTTCCCAAAGACAAAGAATTGCACCTGAAGCTAAAGCGGGAAGCATGGGCAAAGATTCAGGCCCGCTTGCCGGTTAGTCTGCGCAGCAAAATCAACTACAGCGACACCAGCAATATGCACCTGAGAGGCAAATCAATTTGAGTATTTCTTTGCAAAAAAAAATACCCCAAACACTGCTTATTAGTTGCCATTATTTGCTATATTTACCTGTTCCCAAAGAAGACACCACTTCTGTCTAAAACGTGGACCCACCAGCTACTCAGGTAGTCCGGGGGAGGAGCTTAGCAAGTCACGCCGGTAAGAAACTACCGGAACGTTGTAAACCCATACTCTATCCGTAGAGCCTACAAGGGTATAAGAACTAAGCAAATTCGTTAAAAGCAAAAGCCGGGCTCAGTGGATAGGGGGTATGTGATTTACATGCCTTTCCATTTTGCTTATGCTACCGTTTTTAACGTATGACTATTACCCCTCAACATATCCGGCAACTCGTAGCACACCTGGAAGGCGTTCACCGTCAGCAGGAGGAGAGTAAGCGTATTCTTGCGGCTATTTCAGCTACGATCAAAACCAACATTCAGGCCATTGCTGAGGCTGTTACCAATACTGAGCCGGTGAGTAGTAAGCTGGACAGTCTTGCTCAGGCACTCGGGCAAATCGCTCAGCTATCGCCTGCCAGCC
The DNA here is from genome assembly GCF_002831565.1 of Spirosoma pollinicola. Classification (NCBI taxonomy): domain Bacteria; kingdom Pseudomonadati; phylum Bacteroidota; class Cytophagia; order Cytophagales; family Cytophagaceae; genus Spirosoma; species Spirosoma pollinicola. The sequence goes on from NZ_CP025096.1 coordinate 8,713,301, forward strand.
TGAACGGTCTTTACTCAGCTGCGCCCGCTCTTGATCAGATCGGGGGAATTGCTCTTGCCCAACAGATAACGGGCAAATCAACCTCAACAATTTACAGCCTGGTTTCGATGGGAAAGCTACCCGCCACAAAGGCCGGGGGTAAACTCTATTTTTCCGAATCCGCCTTGCGTCAGTACATCTCACAACCCCGAACCAGCCGGAAGGCTACAGGGGGGTAGTGTGCCGTACTTTCCGTAAAATGTTACTCATTTTGATTATGTAAATATATAATTATATAACCCGAATTACCCGAATGGATGACGCAGGATTTGCCTTAGATACAGCATACGTCAATCTTCTTTCAGACCTCACCTACAAAGGCATTCCTGTCAATGTGTATGCCTCAATGGCTCCAGATGATGCCGTAGCACCTTACGTAATACTAGGACCCTGGCAACCACTGAAGGACAATACGAAGGACGATTTTGGGCAGAAAGGCGAGAAGAACGTTGAAGTCTTCACGCGCTTTACGGGCAACCAGTTCAGCAAGAAACCCGCCAGTGAAATAGCCAGCCAGATAACAAATCGAGTCAAGCCAACCACTACAGCGGAGGTGCTCATCGTGCCGGGCTTCAAATGCTGGAATACGGTCATTGAGGGGACTACGGAGCTAACAGCCCCAACACCAACGGACAGAATATTCAGAAAAATCATAACCATTTCCCATGCACTATGGCAGATTTAGAGACTAAAGGCAGCGACGCACAGGGGGCCGCGCCAATCATTGCAAAGGATAGCGGGTCCGCTACACCTACGCCGGCATTACAGGCCATGCAAACCGCATACAACGGCTTAAAAGTGCCGGGGGTAGGTAAAGACTCATTGTCAGTCAATCAGGGGCGTATAGACGAATCCGGGCGCTACGTGTGGACACTTACCGGCAAAAAAAGTGCGATTGATTCCGCGCTCCAGTATTTCCGGGATGCTACCTCAGTAACGGACGCATTGGGCAATCCAGCCGGGGTATTTATTCACAGCACGATCATTGATGCGCAGGACGGCCCCCAAACCGAGAAGGCGCAGGACCAGACCAAGACTGCAACTATCACACATTTAATAACCACAGTTTAACCGGGCCTCTCGCCCAAACTACGTATGTCAAACAAAGTCAATAGTTCGCGTTTCAAGCTCTTCGTCGTTGAGATGGTGGGCACACCTACTCCGGTAGCCACCGATAAGCTCATCACTGAGCAAATGAGCATGAACATTTCCCGCTCAACCAACACTATCGATGTTACCTCAAAAGATAACGCCGGGTATGATGAGTTTATCGGCGGGCTTAAGTCGGGGGAGGTGTCCTGCGAGATTATCATGGATCTATCCGTAGCCAGCGACGCAGCCAAAGTCAACTACATTGATATGTCAGGCTATGAAGCCAGCCGGACCGTGAAAACCTTCAAGGCTAAACTTGATGATGGGCAAAAAACGCTCAGCATTACGTTTCAGGCCCTCATTACCAAGTTTGATGTAGGCGCTCCCCTTGAGGATAAGATTACGTGTAGTATGACCATGAAACGCTCAGGTGCGCCAAGTGAAACGCTCACGACTAACCCTTAATTTTTAACGTATAACCTTCGCCGTAGCTCTCTGGCGGACACCTGTTGTCAGAGAGCTACTTATACAATCCTATGAATAAACTATCGGGTTACAGACAGTACACCTTGTCTGACGGTCGGCACATCGAGTTTAAGACCTGCAACGGCACGTATGCCTTATACGGGAAAATGGTTGGTTTGCGCACATACGAAGAAGTGCTTGAGCACCTGCAAACGCCTACTAAAACGATAGAAGACGAAAACGGGCAGCCTAAGGAGGTTTTAGATCTTACCATTGAATACGTCGAGCGCGTTCAGCAATTTTCTTTCTGTGCCGCTCAGTACGCGGCAATGGCTCAAAACAAGCCTGTTGATTTTACACTATTCGACGTGGGCGAATGGATGGAAGAATTAGGCATTGATGCCGTGTTTAGTACGATTGATCCCTTGCCGGATGAAGAGGTTGAGGACGCTAAAAAAAAGGGGAAGAAGAAACCTTTGGCTCGTCCAACTCAGTAAGTTTTGAATACCAGAAATTCACCGTTATGGCTAAGCTGAATATTTCACCTGAAGCCTATTACGACCTAACCGGTACGGAGACAATGGCACTCCTGAAGGGGGTAAATGATCGAGAGCTGGCTAGTCTGAGAGATAACCGAAGGCTGGCCACCTTGTATCATAATGCCAACTTTACACCAATGGTAACTGAGCAGGAATTTATGCCGCTGCCGGGTGATAACCAGATCGTAAAAGCGAAAAAGTACGCCGACGCCAACCCTCACCAAACCTTTGCCATGCTGGCCAGCGCAATGGGGGTAACTCCAACCATAGAAGCCAATGAATAGAGAATTAAATGTTTCCCTAACGGCTACCCTAACCAATTTTGAGCAGGGTATGGTTAGGGCCACCGCTCAGCTCGCGCAACTTGGCAGGGCGGCCGGGCAAGCCAGTGAACAATTGGCGTCAAGGATTGATCGCGGTAGCTCATCGGCCCTCAGCTCGCTAACAAAATTATCGGGAGGGGTGCTGAGCGTTACGGCTGCCTTTTCAGCACTAAAACAGGGATTACAGATTGCATCAACCTTCCAGCGCATGGATACCGCTATTAAGGCCGTATCTACCTCAACCGCTGACTATGCCCAAACTCAACGCTTTCTTCAGAGTGCCTCCGACCGGTACGGGCTTTCCATTGAAGCCCTTTCTCAATCATACGTAGGCTTCAAGGCCAATACGAATGATACTATATTAAAGGGTGCCGAAGCTGAGCGAATCTTTCTATCGGTGGCAAAGGCTAGTGCTGCCTTACAGTTAAGTACGGAAGACACCACCGGGACACTACGCGCCTTTGGGCAAATGCTCAGCAAGGGTACGGTCATGAGTGAAGAACTTAAGGGACAGGTCGGAGAGCGGCTTTTCGGAGCTTTCCAAATGGCTGCTCGTGCCATGAGCACCACCACGCAAGGCCTAAACAAGATGCTGCAAAGTGGTGAGGTTTTAGCCGTTGATTTACTACCAAAATTAGCCACCGAGTTAGATAAATCCTTTGGTGATGCTGCACTTGAAAATGTCAATACAATGGCCGGGGGGTGGACTCGTGCCACGGATCAACTTAAGTTGTTCATTGCTGAATTCTCAAAAACTAGTGGAATTGATCTTTTCTTTACCAAGATTGGCAACGGCACTGCGGACTACCTGAAGGGAATTCGGGAGGCGGTTCACTCAAAAGACTGGCTTGTTTTCTTCGGCGGTTATCAGGACACGAGTCGAAGAATTGGTCAGCTTAGCGACAATGCCACTAAGAAGCAAGAGTTTGCAGGCATGGACCCTGGCAAACGTCAGGCCCGTATTGAGTTGCTACAGGATGAAATTGCGAGCCTTCAGAAGAAACTTTCCGAGCGAGCTAATACCGTTTTTGGAGGGGGTAAAGCTGAATTCACATCTGACCTTTCAAACGCAAAAAATTTACTGGCTGAGCTGAACCGGATCAATGGCCAGATGGCCCGCGATGAACACATAAAGCGTGACTTCACTTTTTATAAAGCACCGACCAAATCAAGATTAGATATTGATGACCTTAAAAAGAAAAAGGATACCCTTGGTAAGCAAATAGACGATGGAAATCTAAATCACGAGGATGTATCAAAGCTTCAGGCTGAATACGACCGTCTAACCCGGCAGATTGATGGCGCCACCGCGTCGACCAAGAAACATAAAGCCTATGTCGACAGCCAGTCTGTTAGTTTAACTACAAACGAGAATATTCTAAAGCGACTCACGCAGCGGTATAAAGAAACCGGCGAGAATGGTACGCAGGTAGCCCTGTTTAAGCAATTAGTGGATATTGACGCATGGAAAGCCTCAAATAAATCAATCGACCTAGGCGACAAATCCAAAACCATTGAAACCATTGGGCGCGTCAGGGATGTGCTTCTAAAAACAGTCGCCCCTCTTCAACAGGTAGGCGGCTTGTTTGACCGCTTTAACGACGTATTGAAAGTAAATACCCTGGCAGGCTATAACGAGGAAATTAATAAGCTACAGGCCAATATTACCAAGCTTAGCGAAAAGGGTGAAGTAATACCACAGAGCACACTAGATGAATTAGATAAATACATTGCCAAGGTTAGCCAGATCAATCAAAAGGTTAGCGAAACGATGGCGGCGGCCGAATTCAATGCTGAGGATAAAAGAAAAGATACCTTACCCGTAAACGCTAGTTTCGGGGGCGACAATATCGGCTTTAAAGTCCTGGATGATTCAGCCGCCAAACTACCGGCAACCTTGCGAAAAATGAAGCAAGATGTTGCTGACATCTTAAAACAAACAGCCGTAACCGTCTTCACGGGCATGGGTGAAGTTATCGGCGGGATGCTTGCTGGTACGAGTGGCATTGATCAGCTCCCCACAATGCTACTTTCCGCACTCGGTGGTATGCTGAAACAGTTAGGCGTTATTGCCATTGAAGCAGCAATTGGGTTGAAGTCAATTAAGATTGCCTTTGAGACAATGAACCCGGCTATTGCCCTGGTTGCAGGTATTGGACTTATTGCCCTGGGTACCCTTATCCAATCAAGTACCAAAGGCATTGGGGGGAACATAAAGGGCTACGAAAAAGGTGGACTGTTTACTAATTCAGCCTTTATTAATGTAGCCGAAACCAGCAAAGCACGCGGGGGCGGGGGCGAGTGGGTTACGCCGGTTGACAAAGGGGCTAGCCTGATTGCTAGTCAGCTAATGAAATCAGGGGCTATTACGACCGCTCACGGGTATGCTACTGATAATCCATTTACAAAGCCTTACGCGGCTATGGGCGGGCAGAGCGTTGTTGTTCAACTTGACGGACAGTTTAAGGTAGCCGGACCGGATTTACTACTAGCTATCAATAGGGCGCAAAGAGGTCAGCGAACCACCGGGAACGGTTAAGATTTTGTTAAACTGCCAATGAATGTGATTGAGAAAAGGTTAAGGGGACTCTCTTTAACCTTTTTTGTTTTATGGTGATGTACGTAAGTTTCCGTACAAGCTACGGAGGTCTACTATACAAGCGCTATACAAACCGCTGTCGGCTTGCAGTCGGTCTGCTATCGGGGTGCTTAGTCCAAAACCCGACAGCGACCCTTTACTTATTGCACATCTGCAACTGAAGTGCAATAGCCATGCAATAGCGTCCAAGCTAAAGGTAGTTCCATTTAGGTAGTACCTTTCTTTAATTGAACTCGACACAATGTCGAACCCCCACCGTTTACTACCTAGTGTCCATAATATCTACAGCAGGTAGATACTATCCATAAAAGGGTGTCCAATAGAGTGGACACCCTTTGCCCCGGCTTTTCAAGTGTGATCATGAGTCACATTAAGGCCCGGCAAACTATATACTGGAAAATATAAAAGGGTAGTGTTTCAAACGCGACCCTTTGCCCGATCCGTAGCGCGTTGACAGTTGCGGTTTCAAACGGAGACAGTGAAACCCATAGGGGTAGGGACTTTTACTACCCTTTGCATTACACTGCAATAGCGCCTACTCCGATGGGTCAACAATCTGTGTACCCATCCTTAGACTTTTTCACTAATCTATGAAAAAAGGAGAGGGCACAAGGTTGCGCTGTCGTTCTTGAGATTATAGGGGCGTGATAGATTGTTACACCCTACGGCCTATCTGAATTATACACTGGAAAATATACAATAAGCCATGTACCTAATTTTAGGTACGGCCCAAGGTTAAACAGGGGGCTCGACATTAGGTTGAGTTGATTTTCGACACTAAGTCGAATTGATTTGGGTGGCATGTGTCCGTACAAGTGCCGTAATATGTACGCAGGAATGACGTAGTATGTACGCAAGGTTGAGTACATGGGTCCCCTTTCAAACATCCTTTAAAGATGGTCATAAATACCGCCAGAAACGGTATTTAAACCGAAACGAAGAACTATCCGGACATACTAATTCCTAAAGCTAGGACAGTCGCGGTTTCAAACCGCGACTGTCAGGAGCAAAGGGGTCTAGTCCTTTTCATGTACGCCCACTGGCTCACTTTGAGACTGACTACACCGCGCACTGGCACGTCCGGTAGTTAAGCGATTAACTAACTTACCAAGTGTATGGAACCTGACTATCACGCAGTGGTCGCTGAACACAATTTCGCACAAGCCACCCTACTTGTCGTCGAAGACAACCCGGATATCTGGCTTATTGTCAGTATGATGCTCAGAAGGCATCTACCCGAAGTGAGCGTAAAGCACGTTGTCAATGCTCATCAGGCTCTGGAATACCTGGACCAAAATCTTTCTGACAAAGGCTTACTGCCGAAGCTCATCCTGCATAACCTGTACTTGCCCTTATTGATAGACGGCCTCGATTCACTGGAAGCCATCCGAACCAAACTTCTGGAGTGTCATTGCCAGCAAATACCTATCCTGGTCATGAGTTCATCGACCGACCCGGAGGACATCCGCCGGGCTTATAGTAGTGGGGCCAGTGGCTTTTATCTCAAACCATTAACTGCCGCTGAGTGGAGTACTTATTTTGAGCGACTACGCATGTTCTGGTGGGAAACAATTATGCTCCCTTTGGCGTAGGGAAACGGTGAAGACAGTGTAGCATACTTATTCTATGTCGGATCCATAACCATAGAGGTGCATTTTGCCTTGCTTTGAGCTCATGCCTAACTATCCAGTGTAAAAGTAATGGTCATCAGATCCCCGTCAATCGAGCGGTCCTGAATCCGCCAGCCCGTATCTTCATTGAATAAGCGGTCTCCTACCATGGGTAAAATAGCGAAGCTCTTGTGATAGGCTTGAACACTACGAAAACACATAGCAATCACGCCACCCCAGGTAGCGGCTATGAGCGGATCTTCATACCAGTTGGGCGTATTAGATTGCTTGCGGGCATGGGTCAGTAGCCTTTCTGACAACATGAATTTAATGGACCAGTCTTCGATCATCCACTCGGGGGATGTAAAGGGGTTAATAATGGTGTGAGCGAGCATACTAATAGGTGTTTTAAGGTGGAAGAAATAGGTCTGCTGCCGTTGGTACCATGTCTGGTACCCCTCGAAACCCGCTCGTTTATAGCGAGCAAGAAGATGGTTAAATTCAAAGAGTGATACAGGTGCCGGGGCGAATGGCACAGCCGGGGAAACTGGATGGGCAAAGGGAGCGGTAAAGCGGACTGGCTCCAACCGCCGGGGTGTACTCCTGTCAAAACGCAAAGGCCAGTTCAGCTTCATAGTTGATAGTCGAGCAACTCGACCAACCCGAAAGCGTTAATCGCCTTGGTGAAAGCAGAGCAATGATGGTCCAGCAACACTTATTTTATTACTAGTGTTTAATAACCAGACCGTTGGGATGCTAAGTAGTTGATTTAGGTTTGAGTAGGACCATTCCCTTATCGTCACAGCCTTGTCTACCTGTACGTAGGGAATACCTCCCCGGCTGACGCCTCACATAAACTTGTCTCGACAACCCCACGATCCAGTCATCAGACATAAGCAGATAATGGATCCGGCAATGGATAAAAAATTTAGTTATAATTGGCAGGTTATTGCTCAGGTTAACTATTACCACTTATTATGCCTGGTACCTTCCCCATTTTATTAGTCGATGACGATCCCCACATCGCTGACCTGTTGAACCGGTCAGCCCGGGACCATTTCCCAGAAGCTGTATTTATCCATGTTATTAGCTTTGCGGATGCTTCCCGCTATTTGAGTGATTTAACCGGTCGGGGCCCGGTATTAGTGCTACTGGATATTAATCTATCCATTGGCCCCAGCGGTATGGAGTTTCTGCACTTGATTCGAACTCATCCTCAGGGTACGTTATTGCCCGTCGTTATCTTGTCCTCCAGCCAGGAAGAAGTCGATAAGAAGGCTGCCTGGCTGGCCGGAGCGACGGCCTTCACCCAGAAACCAGACACCTACAGCGGTTGGAAACAGTACGTCAGTCAGCTACGAAACTACTGGTATCAGACGGCCACGGTACCTCGAGTCTGGTTCGAACGGGAAGATCAGGAGAATCACGAATGAATGGTAAAGGAGTGCTCGTTGCTTGTGAGCACAGAAATTGAGACAGGCACCATCTACTTAATACGGCTGACTACAATGGTATAGCTGTAACGCCAGACTAGCTTTTATTAGCTACACGGGTAGATACACGCTGAAGGTAGCGCCCTGTCCCGGCTGACTGCTGGCCGTAATGGCACCCCCGTGATTGGTCACTATTTTCTGCACTACCGCCAGGCCAATGCCCGTACCAGCAAACTCGTTCTTGCCGTGCAGCCGCTGAAACACCTGAAAGATCCGGTCCGCATACTTCTCATCGAAGCCCACCCCGTTATCGGCCACCTCGATGCGGTGATATACCTCGGCGGATGGTGGGACCTGGAGCAAGACAGGTAACTCATCCCGGAATACTAGGCTGGCCCGGACACTGATCTGGGGCCTCACCACCTGCCCGGACATAGCCCGATGGCGAAACTTGACCGCGTTCGATAATAAATTCTGAAAAAGCTGACTTAGCTGGGTACGGTCACCCTGAACCATGGGCAAAAAGCCAACCTGGATCTGAGCCCCGCTCTCTTCGATGGCCACTGACAAATCCTCGATAACTTGACTAATCACTTCATTCAAGGGCAGAGGCCGAGCCAAGACCTGACTGGTCGAGATGCGGGAGAAGGTTAACAAGTCCTTAATCAACAGGGACATGCGGCTGGCAGCATTCTGCATCCGTTCCAGGTAAGCCCATTCTTCCCCATCCGGGTCAGCCCTATACTGTTTTTTTAGCAGATCACTAAACTGCTGAATCTTGCGTAGGGGCTCCTGCAAATCATGGGAGGCGATGTAGGCAAACTGCTCAAGGTTCTCATTCGAGCGGAGCAGGTCTGAGTTGGCTCTTTCCAGGGCGTTGTTACTGGCCAGCATCTCTTCATTGATGACCGTTAGTTGTTCGTTGGTAGCGGCCAATTCTTCATTAGTGGATTCGAGTTCTTGGGTATGTTCCTTTACCTGCTGGGTAACATCCTGAGCTACGCCCGCAAAGCGAATCAACTCGCCCGATTTGGCGAACGTGGCCTGTCCATACGAGCGTATCCAGCGCAGGCGCCCATCCTGGATAGTATTGACGCGATAGGTTACGTCATAACGGCCATGGGAGTCCAGTGTCGACAGGCGTTGTAGTTCCTCCCCTAAGAGAACGACATCATCAGGATGCACGCACTCAATAAATTTCTCGTAAGCAATCTGGAAGCCCTGCGTGAAGCCATAAAGTGCGCCACATCGTTCGTCCCAGTTGATACCGCCCGTGGCTAAGTCAAATTCCCAAATGCCTAAGCCAGCCGCTTCGAGGGCCAAGTCAATGTTGAGTCGCTGGGTAAGATTGTCAGGAGAATTGAAGGGCTGTTGGTCGCTGGTCATTAGCGGTAGATACAGGGTGATAACAAAGATTTACCTGATGAACAGCTAGCCGGGGTTGACTGTTTTCCGCTTGATGAGTCTCATTACCTGCGTAGCCTGGAACTGACAGTTAGTCAATCATAACCCGATCTAGTAGCCGCTTCACCTGCATGGGGTAAAATTCGCAGCCCTGAGCCGTCTTAAAGCCAAACTGATTGAGTTTCTCTGCTATCTCGGTGTAGGTCTTCTTGCTTCTTCGCAGCTCCTTGGCCAAGCCTTCAGCTTTGCGAGACTCTGGATTATTAATAGCCCGTTGCCGGTTGGCTGCGGCCCCCTTAGCCTGAGCCTCGGGGGTCATGTTCTCCGGTTTGCCTAAGGTCGCTCCCTGCGCTAGTTTAGCCTGCAAGGCTGATTTGGTGCGGGAGCTGATGAGTTCCCGTTCGTGCTGGGCCAGCGTCGCAAAAATACCAATAGTCAGGGTGTTGGCATCGGGCATATCAACGCATTGAAAGTTAACGCCCGAATCCCTCAGCGTGAAGATAAACGACGCGTTACGGCTTAGCCGGTCGAGCTTGGCAATAACTAAGACCGCGTTCTCTTTCTTTGCCCGGTCGATGGCCTCAGCAAGCTTTACCCGTTGGTTATTCTTACCAGATTCGACCTCCGTAAACTCAGCAAGTATAACCCCTTTCACGTAGCCAGCCACCGAGGCCCGCTGCGCTTCAAGTCCTAAACCGGAATCACCCTGCGCCCTGGTTGATACCCGGTAGTAAGCTACATACCTAGCCGGTCCGGTGGCCAGTGTTGAGGTAGTCTGTTTCTTTGCCATGGTTGTTAATTGAGTATCTGGTTGAGCCGAAATTTTAACACCGGGTGCTGTTTAGCGAGCGAGTCGACTAACGCCTTCGCTAAGCCCAGGCGTTGGTAATCGGTGGTGATGGCATCCTGTCGAAAAGCTTTGATCAGGTACCAATTCTGTTTATACCAGTCCCACACCTCCACTAGATAATCATTCATTGTTAAGTCAGTTAATTTGTTGACGTAAATCGTCTTTTGCGGGCATTGTATAAATCCAGCGTCTGGTCATCAAGGATAGGGGCGTGTTTCAGCTCAAGCGCTAATAACTCTTCCCGGCCGATCGAGTGCGCCAGTATCTCAAATTTAACTTCGCGCTCAACCCAAAGCGAGCTCTTGGCCAGTTCAGCGGCTTGATCCAGGATTGCCGTAAAGGTCTGCCTGGTGCGCTGTTGATCCTGGATTGTTGTGAGTAGTCCATCGATAATCTTGATACAGTCGGCATAAGCAAAGTCCACACCGGGTAGTTCTAAACTTACCCATTCATCAGCTAATTGCCGGATGAACTCTTTCGGTGTTTCTAACTCCATCGCTACGGGACTTCTGCTTTTAGTTCATCGAGCTTTGCCTGGAACTGATTTAACCGATTTTGCAAGGCTCGTACTCTGTCTAGGTTGGTTTGTTGCTTTTGCCAAGACCGCTCAAAGGCCTTAGCGGCTTGCTCAGCTGACCGGGTCAAGGCTAGTCGTCTGGTCGAAATCGCCGATGGTTGGTTACGATTAGTCTGCAAAGATTGGTTTTGATTCATTGTTGTATCCATCACGAATGCACGATTCTCATCTCTTAACTATACCCGTTATATCCCCTTTTTAACATCACTTGAACGTGCGTTTAACAGGTGTTAAAGTTAGTGTATTGGTATCAGCAATACAAATATTTGCTAAAAATATATTGTGTTTTGCAATATAAATACTTAGCTTTAGCAGACCTTAAATTAATAGCTATGGCAAAGGAAGTCAGTTTCTTACAGGTTCGGTTAAGCCCGAAGCTAAAACAGCAATTTGAGCAGATGTGTGCGGAGTCTGAAATAAGTATGTCTGATAAGGTGCGCGAAATCGTTGCCAATTTGGTAAGAAACCATAACCGCCAAACCACGAAAGGAGGCAAAGCGGAAGTTTAACAACTAATAATCAAGTACTTATATGAATGACGCACAGTACGCCTTATTACAGAGTATGGTTGAATCATTTGCAGAGGGGAAGGAAAAAGCTCTGAGACAAATCAAGGAGAATCCTAATGAGTCAGAGCAGGTTCAGAAATTACTTGAAACCAGATGCGAGGGAGAGGCAATGGCCTATCGTCAGGTGCTAAGTCTACTCGATACAGTAAAAAACGGACTATTCAAGTAGACACCTACCCTAATCATCGAGCGATCTATGAAACTTGACTCATTGCTTGATCAATCATTCAGTGGCACTACCGTTGACATTGAAAGCCTTAAGAAGTTTCTGTGCGATAAGCCCAATTACTTGGGGTGGGGTATTGATTTGGACTTAAGAAAAGGTAGTCTGAATATTTTGAATAGTGCGGACTACGTTGAGTTTCACCTGCGCATGTATCTGCTGGGAGAGCCTAAAACCCTCTATCGGGTTTTCAGAGAAATTCGCTTTTTTATTAACATGGATCATAATGCTGCTCATCATTTTATTACCTATTCTATGGAAGTTCTCAAACAGGAGATTCTTAGCCATGAATGGTATGAGTTGATGCCACGTATGGATTATGCTATCAAGAAGATTCAACCATTGATTCCTAATCGTAAGAGTAGTTTAGAACCTCTACTCCTGCACATCATTAGAGAATTTTATCCAGGCCACGCCCAAACGAGGTAGTACATGAGTGGAGTTACATTCAACGCCCGCAGGACTGCAAGAATATCCACCGCGAAGCTAGGCCAGCGGCCGAAACCAGACAGCTCACTCCCTACTGAGCCGGATGCCTTAACGTCTGCACCAGAAACTCAAGGCCCAACGTTGGGCGCTATTCCTCAACCGAACACCCCTGATTTTAAATCTGGACTGTCGGGAACCGAATCAATGGCCTTTCATAAGCTGGCCAGCAAGAACTCGGCGCTGTTAGCCCTAGTTAGTGGGCTGGATTTGGTAGAGGTGGCCAGTACGACCATTAAGCCCGAACCGTTGCCGCCCTTGGTCGAGAGGATACCGACTGAATCGATGAACCCCAAACTTGAGGCCATCGCGCAGCGGTCCTTTGCTCGGGCAAGAAGCTACACCGAATCAGAAGCCATTGAGCGGCTGGCTAGTGTTACCGATGTGACACCCGACCGCGCCCGTAATGGGCTGGCTATGATGTACGCTCAGGGTATATTAAGTCTTACCCTCAGCAATGAATACTATCTAACCGAATCGACACCATTTTAAAGAGATCATGAACGCAACACTAGAAGAAAATCAGCTAGATAACGAAATCATACCAGCACTATTTGAGGTACTCCCTGAGGCTTTCCCTGAATTTGGATTTGTACGGACAGCAAAGGGGTATAAGTCGACTACTGGCCACAAAGTCACCAACGAACCCGGTAACAGTAAAGGGGCGGTTAGCGTCCTGAATGAGACTCCCTACTTTTTGGGTGACTTCAGAGAGGGTGCCGTAAAGGGAGGTAAAGCAATCTATTCTTACGTAAAGGATTACTATAACCTACCTAATCACTGGGACGTTGTTAGAAAGCTGGCTGAGCTGGCGGGGGTATCAGTACGTGAGCGGCAATTAACGCCAGAGCAAGCCGAACAATTAGAGAAAGAACGGCGCACTACCGCCGTATGGGAAGCCACGAACGCCTATTGTATAGATTGCCTGAGCAACGCAGGAAACCCGGTTGCTACGCAGGCTATGGCCGGAAAAGTAAGGGACTATCTGGAGAAAGAGCGAGGCTATACGAGGGCTGAAGTATTGAGGCCCAACGAAAAGCGGGACCCGGCGAACCCGAAAATGGAGTTAGGTTTTTTCCCTAGCCTTGTCCTGCTGGACAAATACCTTGTTTCGTGCGGCTTCACAGATAGCGAAATACTAACTGTTACCTCCAGCCTAAAGCCTATACTGAGCTATATCGAGACACAAAACCGGTTAACCTTTCCATGGCGGGATCATATTGGCCGCATCAAGGGAATGTGTTTCAGGGTACTAAATAACATTCAGGAGCCAAAATACCTTTATTCATCTTTTAGTCGGGGTGAGTACCTGTTTAATCTAAAATCAGTAGCCAAAGACAAAGATCTGGTTTTTGTCGAATCCCCACTGGATACCCTTCGGGCCTCAGTGCTTGGTATCACCAATATTGTAGCACTTGGCGGAACGGGTAAAGGGTTTAAAAATCGGACGCAGATTGACCTGGCTATTAAGTACGGTGCTACCCGAATCACATTAATGCTGGACAATGACGGACCAGGCGGTAATGGGGAGGAGGGTACCGATAGTATGGTTGCCTTTCTGCAGAAAGAATATCCACAGTTAAAGGTGTGGGTAGCTACCTACCCCGATGGCATAAAGGATTTGGACCAACTCCTGACAGCTCAAGGGGTAGCCGGATACGACGCAGTAAAAAAGGGAGCAATAGAGTCTTGGTACTACCAACTAAGGCAGATGTTTTTCCGCTATGCTGACCGGGACTTATTGCCTAAGGAGAAAGAGGATCTCTTGGAAGAGGCTATTCATATTAGCGCGAAACTAAGCAGCCTTGATAAAGATCAGTTCATTAGAGAATTCGTCTCAAACGAATACGTTCAAATAATCGGCATTAGTGAGGCATCGATAGCCGAAACTGTAGACAAGATACGCCGGGCCGAATTTGAGCGAGAGCAGTCGGACAGCCTGAAAAAACTACTTAAAGAAGCGGGCGAAACCTCGGACACCAACAAGGCACTAGACCTGCTCACCACGAAAGCCCGCTCAATCAAGGCGAAAGATAAAGCCGATAGCTTTGCCGCCCTCACGCGCGTTACCAGTGAACAGCAGCTAAAGGAACGAATTGCCGCAAGGCCCGAAACCCTGGAGAGTGGCTACACTATTATGGGAAACCCGCTGCTTATATCGGCCGCGGCTATGACAATACTAGCCGGGGCAACTTCACACGGTAAGTCTATTCTCATTGCTAATATGGCCTTGAATATGGCTGAGCTTTACCCGGATAAGGTGTTTCACATCTTTAGCTATGAGATTGATGAGGATGCGTACTTAATCAATTTGCTCAATACATACATTGGTGATAATGGGTTAAACCGCTTCAACAACCGGGAAAGCATTGAGCACCACTTCCGGGGTAAGAAAAGAATTCAGCGCAAGGGCAGGTTTGGTGAGCCGGATTACTCGGTGGCTTTATTCGAGCCGGGCAAAGAGATTGTCTTTGATCAGAAGCGGGCTCAGTTCTTTGGGGAGTTGATTGACAAGGGGACTATTAAGGTACACTATGTTACCTATAACTCAGACGAACTTGACGAGGCTATACGCTACCTGAGTACGTCCGAGGATATTGGCGCTATTTTCGTCGACTACATACAGCTTATAAACCTACCCGTTGGCAAGGTCAGGACCTCCAGTCGACAGGAGGAAATCAAGCAGATGTGTACTGATTTTAACCGGGTAGCCACTGATACCGGATTGCCCTTGATCTTTGCCGCTCAGTTCAACCGGGAAGTAATGAACCTGGCTCAAATGCATGCCAGCAAGTTAGGTGAAGCGGGTGATCTGGAGCGGATTGCCAATCAGATTATAGGTATTTGGAACTGCGCTAAAAAGTGGCATGGAAGCCCTAGTAAATCCGAACTAAAACACATTGAAGAGCGGATTTCACTTGATAATAACGGCAACCCCGCCCATAAGGATCAGTGGTATGTTGAGGTGCTTAAGGCCCGCGTCGGCAAGCCCGATGATTGGGATATCTGGGATTACCTCAGCAATGCGGCCAAAGTAACAAGTCCTAAACACTAAGCTTAACCATGAAAAACGACACCACAACGGGTCAGGTTGAAATAACCGGATCAAACACAAACCATAAAATTACACTCTCTGATATTGGCATACAGGCAAATGCTGAGGGGGACGGAACTACGGTACTGGCAGACCTTCAGTTCACCCACCTGTTTTTTATTTCTCTTCTTGAGTTAGTGGAAAGCCCGAACACACCAGAAGAGCTAAAGAATGATATAAATGTAGCACTACCCCTTTTTACGGCTATTCTTAAGCAGGTGAGTGTTACGCTTGACGATACGGGGCAAAATATAGCGGGGTGTCGTTTCACCTTGCACAACCTAAACAAACTACGCTTAACCTCCGTAAAAGAAGACGATCCAACCGGCGAGGAAACCCCTCATCCATTAGATGAGGAAGGACTTGAACATATCCGATCAGTAGTGGCAGGCTACTTTGAGTCAGCGGGAATATCGGTTGCTTTACGCATGGCCTTAGCTATCAGTAATGGGGTTGATGTTGAGAATGAACCAATTGACCAGCTTAAGGCCCGACTTTTCCCAAACAGTAAAGACCTGACATCAAAACAATGGGCTATGCCTAAATTTATTGCCGATAGCTTATCTAAGGTTATAAAAGGCGTAAATCGGGACCGGGCAATAGACCAATACACAGCCAGCAGCGCTAACCCCAGAGCAAGGAAGTCATCATTTAAGGTCGCAGGTAGGGAAACAGAAACTGAGTTTATTTTCGATCCTGAAAGGTTGGCCATTAGCACCGCCGAACAGTTTGCTGATAGGCTCATGGAGCTTAGGGATGCCAAAGTATTGCAGACCTTTTTTGCCCTAATGAAGTATGCCAATATTCACGACACGGCTGCCTATCGTGAAGTTCCAATCAGTGATGTTATGGAGCTCGTATTAAAGCCTAGTGGCGAAAATAAGTTCAACACCCCCCAACGGCGAGAATTCACCGAAATTCTTGAGATGCTGGCTGCGATGTCAATTACGGTAAGTATAATAGGAGAACAAGTCAATAAAAAAACTGGCAAGGGAAAGCCGGTACTCAAAGAAGAGAAAGGGGTAAAATTATTCCGCCTGGAAGCTACCTACTCGGTTAAAAAGGAGTTTCAATCGATCCCAAAGGAATCACTCAGTAAAGATTTACATTTTGACAGGACGGTTATAAACCGCTTTTCAGGTGAACTATTGCCAGGCAAATCACACCTGTTTGGAGCCAGGGCAAGCGTTTACTTTGATAGTCTGCTACATCTTGATGCCAATAAAGATGCTAAGGCAATTCTCTTAGGGTTTCAGTTCCAAACTCGGTTCAATCAATTAATGGACAAAAACCAATGCATTGAGTATGATCGAGGTTATTTAATTGACTTATGCGATTACGCTAAAACGAATCAAACCAAGCCTAGCAAGGCTACAAAGCAAATTGAAAATAATCTTGACAAGCTCATTAAGGCAGGTATTATATCAGGCTATAGTGGGCTTACAAATATTGATACCGACCGAATCAAGATAAGGCCGCCTAAAATTCCGGCCTTAAAGGCGAGTGCTTAGATACCATGTGGTCAGCGGTTCCAATTCATGTGGTCAGCGGTTCCAGAGTATGTGGTCAGCGGTTCCAATTCATGTGGTCAGCGGTTCCAGAGTATGTGGTCAGCGGTTCCGAGGATGCTTTGTAACTATTTGATAGTGAGTATACGTATATAGCGCCGTTACTTGCTTAAACTAATTAAACAGATTAAGCTAATTAATCTGATTGAATTAGTTTGTCAAAAGAGGTCAGCTTAACGCTCCCTCTTTTGACAAACTTAAGGGAGGAAAGAGAAAAGTCGGGCCGGGCGGAGACCACTACTTACCCCGAGGTGACTTTACCTTACTTTACCTTTTTGGTGTACAGGCACTCAGTGTCACCTACCCTCAGGTGCGTTTACAATAGTTTACATTTCGGACTACTTGTTGAGGTGCGTACCTAGCAGATACTCACCATTAAGTGGATATACTTTTGGGTTACTTTTGGCGTAGTTCAACCTAAACTGATTTTTCATTAAAATTGGATTACTCTTCTGCTACAATTTCCCGGTTTATCCTATCAAAAAAATCAAGGTGAGCTTTTGTTACGTTACGATTGATAACGCGAATAGTGTTTGTTTGATAATACAAATAGGGTGTCACCATAAAGCCACCAATATTCTTTCTTGAGCCGTCAATGATGGTTGTTCCTTCTGGTAGCAAGTAAGGCTCAAATGGCATGGCCTTGTTTGGAAATGCTGAATCAATTCGTTCTATTTCGTCATGGTACGCGTGAGCCGCAAATGCATTTACCAAATATTCCCCGCCTTCTATTTCGGCTGTAACGGCGACCTCTCCGGTGGGAATTGGCGAAATAAGGTTTATGCCGCCTTCGGCGTGTGAAGGAGCAATAACGAGGCCTCCCGCCGAAACGTCTATGATTAGCTCATACCTTAACAGGAGCTTGATATAATTTTCCGTGAGATAGTGCCAACCATCACGCTCATAGAACACGTTTTTGGGATCAAACAGACTTAATTCATCCATTGTATTACTTCGTAATTACGTAACTGATATTGCCGCCTATGGTTGCAGCCAGGCCCTTGGCGTACTCGTTCATTGATTCAAAGGCAACCATGAAGGGAGATCCGGACATACCCCGATAGGTAATTCGTGTTATATCGTTAGTAACATTTGACTCAAGCCCAAACTCAGAACCAAAATAACCGGACACCTTGACCTTACTGTCATTAACAGACACAACCAGGCGGGGGTATGAATTCCGACCTTTCACTTTCTTTGCGTCCGTCTGTATTTCCATAAAATCCCGATTGGCCTTATTGATGGTGTAGCCATTCTCAAGCAATGACTTTCCGGCAACCTTATAAAGAGCTGAATCGGGCATAGTAGTTGAAATGATAATCACATTCGTTCCCTTGGTAATGCCCTGAGCAAAGACGGAGCAGGAAAAAAGAAGCAGTACGATAAGTTTCATGGTGCGTTTTTTGGGTAAAGAAAGTCAATTCCCTCAACTACTCACACCGCACTTACTAAGGGGTAACCTTACTTTTGATGCCCTTTTCTCGTCGCTTTCACTAATCACAACTAAAGCCAGATCCGGCCAAAGAAAGAGTTTTCTTACCCGGTAAAAGGGTTGGCAATAACTTAATCAGACTTTACTTTACTTTACCTTTTTGCGCTTTCCCGGTTTCTGGCCATGCAGCCTCGGGAAGAATTTACTTACACTATAAAAAGGGGGTAGCACCTGAGCAGCTAGAGCCCTACAGAAAGAAAAAACGGAATAGAAACGGAATGAGCAGAAGGTTTTTCGGGAGTCATTACGCGCAGGCGGGAAGAGTTTTCCCACCCGATAAAAAAAGGGGAGAGTTTACCGCTTGGGGTATCGCTAGGGGTGCCGCCTATCCGAAAAACGGAGCAGCGACTTGATGTAGATTTAACCGACGCCAGGTCAGTTCATAAAATGGGTATGAAGAGTTTGCAAGTCAGTCACGCGAGGGGAAATACAACGTGAAAGCAGGAATAAAGCAGGAATAAAACCCCGATCCGGTGAGGCCCGGCAAGGTTTACTTTTGGGTTACTTTTGCGTTACTTTTCGGGTCGATCCCGCCGACCTCAGCAAAGGCAATCTGCTGTGAGTCTACTGCGAGAATAAAACGAATTTACAGGGACGACGTTGAGTTTTTGGGGTCCATAAGCCAAGGCTTAAAAAATGCGATAGCAGAAATAAAGCAGAAATAAAATTACCCCGAATGATTAGAGAATGATTAGAGGAATTGAGTTTTTGGGGTCCATAATGCGAGGAAGAGAAAACGGAATAAAAACGACATGAAAACGACATGAAGAGTTTTGTTAGTCAGTCAAGCGAGAGGTCGAAAACCTCACAAAACCTCACATTTATTAGAACTAAAGGTTTTTCTAACATCATTGCGCACGCCTATCAAATCTGCTTGATTAAAGCAATAAAGGTTTTTCGGGGGTCACTACGCGCAGGTAAAGAGTTTTTATTCCCGATCATGCGCGCAGCTGTGAAGAGTTTTTCCACCCGGTAAAAAGGGTGTACGTGGCAATTGAAGGTTTTTTCGCGGTCACAATGCACGTATTGAGTTTTCCGTGTCCATAAACGCCCACAGATAATGGCTATACGGGTAGTTTCTGTCACAGAAACCCGCCAGAAATCCCGCCGATGGGTCAACAGATTGTGTACCCACCCAAACCTGAGCGAACATAAGCGAAAAGATAATTAAGCCAGTAAAGCCAGCACATTACACTAACTGATCCTTTCTTTTGCTCGAGTCGGGAGCATCTAATCGAACGCCGTAGGTATTGAACACCCAGGCAGCCACCTCGTCAAAGTATTGAGCCGCGCCTGCCGGGTCCAGATCCGACAGGGAGCGAACAACCGTAACGGTTTGCCCGGCAACCTCCCAGGGCTCAGACAGAAACATAGCATTAAGCGCCTTATCGGTTTGCTCACGGTCTTTGTCGATCAGCTTACTTACCTCAGTCACCATATACCCCCAGTAGTAGCCGCGCTGGCCATTACCAACCCGCCACCGCTTACGAGTTAAATCAATAGTGTATGAACCCTCTAAAGCCCGGATTGCTTCAAAGACCTGCTTTCGGGTTTCGGGCCTCGTGGTGTCGAGTAGTAGCGTTCTGTCTGGTTTGCTGGCCATGTGGTTTCGGGTTGGCTTACTATCCCTAATATACACAATAATGTCGACAATTACCAGAACGAAGCGAATAAATGCGATATAAGGCGTTATCTCCATCAGATGTACGGCCATAAGGTCGGTTGTAGATAAGAGATTCTACCCCTATAAGCGGGCTTAATTTATGAGGTTTGTACCACTCTTGCCCATTGGTCAAAGAAAAACATCGTCAACAATCAATTTGATCAGGAAAACGTCGATTGGATTATACTCGACATTATGTCGAGTTCAAACAACGGCTCAATGACCTAGCTAGCTAGGCATATATTTATGGGCCAGAACGATCAGAAGAATTGGTTGGAGAAGTTGTTAAGGAATATCCGCATATATTTATGGGCCAGAACGATCAGAAGAATTGGTTGGAGAAGTTGTTAAGGAATATCCGCGAGAGCAAATTAAAATTGCTACGAAAGGGTCTCATGAATTTGATGAAAATCAAGAAGTACATCAGAACAATCAACCGGAATATTTAAAACAACAAGTTGAGAATAGTTTGAAACGTCTACAAACTGATTATATCGATTTATATTATATTCATTTTCCTGATGACAACACTCCGAAAGATCAAGCAGTTGCAGCATTACAAGAGCTTAAGGAACAAGGGAAGATTAAAGCCATTGGTGTATCAAATTTCACATTAGATCAACTTAAAGAAGCAAATAAAGATGGTTACGTTGATGTTGTACAGTTAGAATATAATTTATTGCACCGCGAAAATGAGGCAGTATTGCAATATTGTGTTGATCACCTAATCACATTTATTCCTTATTTCCCATTAGCATCCGGTATTTTAGCTGGAAAATATGATGAGAACACTAAATTTAGTGACCATCGTACTACACGTCGTGATTTTATACCTGGTGTTTTTGAAGAGAATGTGCGTCGCGTAAAAGCTTTGGAAAGCCTAGCTGCAGCACATCAAACTTCAATTGCGAACATTGTATTAGCATTTTATTTAACGAGACCAGCTATCGATGTGATTATTCCTGGTGCAAAACGTGCAGAACAAGTCATTGAAAATATTAAAGCTGCAGATATCGTTTTATCAGATGATGAGATTCAATATATCGATGAATTGTTTCCAATTGAAGACTAAATGAATTGTATTTAATGGTGATATCAGGCTGGGACATAAATCAATGTTCTATGCTCTCTAGCTAGCTAGGCCAGCTTAAAGGCTCAACTATTAGATTTAAGCAATAAGGGTGTTAAAGGGAAAATATTAACATCTAATTACTTAGGATTTAATAGTCCTAAAATGTATGGAGAATTACTTAAATTAAAAAATGTAGAGGTAAGATTAACTGATATTGCTGGATTCCATGCCAAAGGATATATTTTTGAACATAAGGATTATAGTTCTATGGTAATAGGAAGCTCTAATTTAACATCTAATGCGTTAAAGGTTAATTATGAGCATAATGTTTTACTGTCTACTATGAAAAATGGTGATTTAGTTGATAGTGTAAAAAATGAATTTGAATTGTTATGGCAAAAGAGTACCCCACTGACTGAGCAATGGATTAATTCATATAAAGAATCATTTGAGTACCGTTCCTTAGAAAAATTAGCGGAGGTTGAACAAACTCAAATGCTGCTAGCTGATAAGGTGAAAAAATCAGTGGAAATTGTACCCAATTTAATGCAAGCAGAAGCATTAAGGTCATTAAAAGCTATTAGGGATAAAACCAAAGATAAGGCGTTAATAATATCTGCAACTGGTACAGGTAAAACGATTTTATGTGCATTAGATGTTAGAGAAGTAAACCCTAATAAATTTTTATTTATTGTTCATAATGAGGGGATTTTAAATAGAGCTAAGGAAGAATTTAAAAAAGTATCTAGCTAGCTAGATTTTGATTTCCATTCTATTCATGATAATGTATTAAAACTTGATATACTTGGACACGATGATCCAACAATGATTCGTATGCTTCAAGATTTATCGGGCATTGATCCAAAAACGATACCTGTAGATGACAAAGAAGTCATGCAAATATTTAGTACACCTGAAAGTTTAGGTGTTACTGAAGATGAAATTTTATGTAAAACAGGTACGTTTGGGGTTCCAGAATTCGGTACAGGGTTCGTGCGTCAAATGTTAGAAGATACAAAGCCAACAACATTTTCTGAATTAGTTCAAATCTCAGGATTATCTCATGGTACAGATGTGTGGTTAGGCAATGCTCAAGAATTAATTAAAACCGGTATATGTGATTTATCAAGTGTAATTGGTTGTCGTGATGATATCATGGTTTATTTAATGTATGCTGGTTTAGAACCATCAATGGCTTTTAAAATAATGGAGTCAGTACGTAAAGGTAAAGGTTTAACTGAAGAAATGATTGAAACGATGAAAGAAAATGAAGTGCCGGATTGGTATTTAGATTCATGTCTTAAAATTAAGTACATGTTCCCTAAAGCCCATGCAGCAGCATACGTTTTAATGGCAGTACGTATCGCATATTTCAAAGTACATCATCCACTTTATTACTATGCATCTTACTAGCTAGCTAGAATGGTTAGATAAAAATATTTATCTTTCCGACATGGGCCAAATCGCTAAACCGTTTGTGCTGTCTACGGAAACCAACTGGCCGGAGCCACCACACCGACCGTATCGCCGGGGGATAAAAAAGGGGGTAAAATCACGTTACGGTAGTTGGTTTATGGTTTAGCCAATCGACGGCGCTCTTTCTTTTTTAGCTGTCAATTTGCCTTCCTGAATCCGCTGTACGCAGAACGAACATTTCTCGATAACTCCACGAGAGCGAACGGTTACGTCTGGATTACCATTTTCACAAATGGCATACTCTTTCGTGGATCAAAAATATATACGGAAGGTAATAAAAATGATCTATTCACTTTTCTGCAAACAGAACTTCTACCTGTTTTGTCTGAGTTTTGGTCTAAAAATCAATATGTCATGAAAGCCATCGGCTGTCTTTTCCTTTCGTTCGTTCCTGTTTTCGTTTAATGGCCACGCCCAGCCCGCCATCGACTCGCTGAAAACCCGGGTTCTGCAACCGTCTGCTATGCAGGCCGATTTTACCTCCGCAAACTGCTGGAAGAAAGAAACGCATCCGGGTTTATATCGCTACACGCCAAAAGCAATCATGCAGGCTAAGCTGGATACTAGCTAGCTAGCTTCTGATCTGTTGCTGTTCGTCAGTAAGTGTGGTATTGGCAGGCAACGTTTGATCGTTTTTTTTGTGGCGTTGTCTCCATTTGCTGATTCGTCCTGGATCGATGTCCAATTCGCGGGCGGCTTCTTGAATTGATCCTTTTACATAAGACAGCTCGACAGCCATTTCCTTGAATGCTTCGTCAAACACACGTCGTTTAACCATGGTCAAATTGGCTGACGACAACTTCAGCAGCCCACCATATCCGGCTCACGGCTGATCGGCCGACATTGAAAGCAGGTCCCGATGAACTGCTGGCTACAGTAGAAGGGTTTACGTCGAAAAGCAAAGATGGTGCCCAGGTATCGAACCTGTTCAAACCGATTTGAACTTGCTACATTTGACTGGAGACTTTTTTTTTTAGGCAGATTTGAGGCCAAACTTCAATTTGACCATGGTTAAACGACGTGTGTTTGACGAAGCATTCAAGGAAATGGCTGTCGAGCTGTCTTATGTAAAAGGATCAATTCAAGAAGCCGCCCGCGAATTGGACATCGATCCAGGACGAATCAGCAAATGGAGACAACGCCACAAAAAAAACGATCAAACGTTGCCTGCCAATACCACACTTACTGACGAACAGCAACAGATCAGAAGGTTGCAACGAGAGCTTCGAGAAGCTCCTAGCTAGCTAGTATTGAATTTTATTTTAACTTAATTAAAAAAAGATTAGTAGCCACAATTTTGACTACTAATCTTAGTTAAAATTCAGTATCTAAATATTAAATTATTGTTTTAATGTACTTCAATTTATGGTAAAACCCAGTATCGATTTAACATAAAAATGCTCAAGTTGATTATTCTATATAAGAACCGATATTTCTGAATTTTTCAAAGCGATCATTAGCAATTTCATCACGTGATAATGACTCAAGTGAATCTAACTGTGCAACAAACGCTGATTTAATAGCTAAAGCTTGCTGTTCAACATCTTTATGTGCACCGCCAAGTGGTTCAGAAATGACATCATCTATAATACCTAATTGCTTAATATCATGGGCAGTAATTTTCATTGTTTCAGCTGCAATTTTAGCCAAATTACTGTCTTTCCATAATAATGCCGCTGCACCTTCAGGAGATATAACAGAGTAAGTACTATTCTCTAACATCAATACTTTATTGGCAATACCAATACCTAGAGCACCTCCACTGCCACCTTCACCAATGACTATCGCAATAACTGGTACTTTTAATGAAGCCATCTAAATCAAATTTGTTGCGATAGATTCACTTTGTCCACGTTCTTCAGCAGCTTTACCAGGATATGCACCTTTTGTATCTATAAATGTAAAGATAGGACGATTGAATTTTTCAGCTTGTTTCATTAAACGTAATGCTTTTCGATAACCTTCTGGATGCGCCATACCAAAATTTCGATAAATATTATCTTTTGTATCTTTTCCACGTTGTTGTCCAATAACTGTCTAGCTAGCTAGATATGAGCTCGAGCAAAAGGAGGAAGATCATTCAGGTATAGATAAAATGCCACAAACGGGCTCCGAGGAGCTTGCGCAGATATTGGCTTAAACAGAAACGAGCTCTGTAGGGATACAACTCGCCAGGGATGAGCCATGCCACGTACAACCGTACGTTTACCCCGGATTGATAGCTTGAAGCCATCCGGGGTTTTTTCGTGTCCTACGGCCACGGGATTTTCTTAGGCATAAGGCCACACCAACTGTACTAAAAAGCAGACGAAGGGGAAAAAAGCACTTAATAAAATCAACTTACTTTTATTAAGTGCTTTTTTATAACAGGGTAAAAAAATGAGCAGGCTACACCATCCGGTACAGCCTGCTCATTCCCATTTTCTTTTCAACCTCCCTGCTTCTCAGGGCCTACAAATTTACGAACTGAATCGGTACAGTTGGTGTGGCCTTATGCCTAAGAAAATCCTGGGGGTTTGGGGGCTAGCCCCCAAGTACTTAAACCGCGTCGCAGACTCTAATTTCTAAGGTTTAATTAGTGTAAGAGTTAGCCCAGGTGAGGGGGTTAGATAGAACCAAGACCCAAAGACTAATTGATTGCACTCTTTCGTAGTAACTACTCCTCCAGCTACGGTTGTATCCTTGCTAGTTATGGTCACTAACCGTAATGTGTCTCCTTTTACATTATAGAGCTTTTTAAGTACAGGTGCATTCTTAGATCCACTACTTAACAAACTGTCTGTGTCAAGTAGGCTACCATCTTGGTTAAAGGTAATAGTGCCTGAATACCGACTTTGATGGCTACCTGTAAAATTAGAATTGAACTTCCATTGACCTATGATTCGCTGGTTGATAGGTATCATTTGGCAATTTTCGTTTCCATTCGGTGCAGGTATAGGCTTAATAGAGGTTTTGCAAGCCGAATCAAGTAAGGCTAATAGAATTACCGTTAGTAAGATTGCTTTCATTTAGGTAAAAGGTCAATTTGTTCACTCTATAACTGTAATTCAAATGTCTTATTACGTTGGTGAGTCCTCCGGTGCATTGTGCGCGAAGCGGTCTTGAAAAGAGCAAGCGGGAATTACGCTACGCGATAATTCTCGCTTGCTCTACGAGGTATCTATTTGTAAATTAGATTGTTAACTTGTATACTCTGATTCTTGAGTAAGCACTTAGTATATAACAGCATAAAAACGCCTATTTCCCGCAAGAAATAGGCGTTTTCAGTATACTGCTCCCACTATTGTCTTATTGAGTAGCCAGCCATGTTTAACCCCTAAAAAACCTCCCTTTGGTCGTCTTTTTAGGGGTTAAACGGCTTCTTTCTCTCCGACTGTCGAGAAAGCAAAAACCCTGCTGCGTGGCATCAGCAGGGTTCAGTTCACAAGCTTGGTCAATTGATAGCCAGGCCTCGTCTGGAGTAGATATTAGATCTACCTGACGGAAAAGGTCAAATCCTTGACTCAGTAGGCAAAGGTATCGACTCGTAGAGAGAGCTAAAAAGTTTGGAGTTCACTTCGCTCACAAGTGTATTTTAAGAACTTAAGAAGAGAATATATATAACTAACTGATTATCAATACACATCATTTTCCTACTAGGAAAACCCCATTTCCCCAACGGGTAAGTGCCATTTCCCTAAATACTATATGAAAAGGGAAACAAGATTTCCTAATGAGTAAAATAATAATTCCTTTTTAGTATGTTTGTAGGGAAATAAGAATTCCCTAATTTATGATCTACAAGAAAATTGGAGATTATTCACTTAACAAGGCTAATCCGTTTTTGGATGATACGGTCCAACATATTGAAAAGGGAGAAAAGACATTGCTGTTCGGCCAAAAGAATCCAGATTTGATAGTTGACAATGATGGATCAGTTAAAGGTCATTCCTTATTCGCCCGTAAGGTGACTGTTGACAAAGCTAAATTTATGAAGGTGTTTATGACTGGTCTATCCAACTGGTTCGACCTTTCTAAAGCAGGTATTAAAGTATTTGCCTACGTCGCTAATCAAATAGAGCCTAACAGAGACACTTTTATGTTTAGTCTTGAGAGATGTAAAAACTTCACTGGGTACAAATCTGATAAAATGATATTTAGTGGACTTGCTGAACTTGCTGAGAACAAATTCATAGCTAGAGGTGAAAACCCATTTATCTATTACATCAATCCAACAGTATTCTTCAACGGAGATCGCTTAACATTCATTGAGCAATATGAGCTCGAGCAAAAGGAGGAAGATCATTCAGGTATAGATAAAATGCCACAAACGGGCTCCGAGGAGCTTGCGCAGATATTGGCTTAAACAGAAACGAGCTCTGTAGGGATACAACTCGCCAGGGATGAGCCATGCCACGTACAACCGTACGTTTACCCCGGATTGATAGCTTGAAGCCATCCGGGGTTTTTTCGTGTCCTACGGCCACGGGATTTTCTTAGGCATAAGGCCACACCAACTGTACTAAAAAGCAGACGAAGGGGAAAAAAGCACTTAATAAAATCAACTTACTAGCTAGCTAGCCCGTTGGTCGTCTTTTTAAGGTGAGAAACGGCTTCTTTCTCTCCGACTGTCGAGAAAGCCCTTCAAAGTAGGGTATAATAATAGCTTAAGAAGCGACTGCCTGTAACTATCTGATTATCAATAGGGTTCAGTTTACACTTTGGAAACCGAAAGTTTACACTCTGGAAACTTTCGGTTTACGTTTTTTGCCATATTTATAAACTATAAGTTTGGAAAAAACATTTCTTTAGTTTACAATTGCACACAGTTTTATAAACCATTGTTTTATGAATAGCCCCGAACGGAAACAGGCGTTTGACCCTACTTTCATTTTTAGATCCGGCCAAAACCGAAAACTACCGGAAATTAATACAGTAAGCCGGTATCTGTGAGTAATTTTGTCTTTATTCGCTGTTACCGTGTACTGCTAACGCCTTCTACGTTTTAACCAGCTACAACAGGACACGCCCGAATTTGCGGTCGATAACTACCGGATTGGTATCCGAGAAATCAACCTGAAACACACGGCACAAATAGCACTGAGGTATACAAGTTAACAGCTTGATTTACAGATAGAAACCTCGTAGAGCAAGCGAGAATTATCGCGTAGCGTAATTCCCGCTTGCTCTTTAAAAAGACCGCCCTGCGCTTCTCACACCGGATGGCTATGTAAGTAATTTTTGTCCTGTCTGCAAGTAGCTTAGCTCGATACTAGCTAGCTAGGCTCGAAAAGTACACCCTAAACCTTACGTAATTGTACTGGATAATGGCCCTATTCATCATGCAAAAGTGGTTAAAACCGAATTTGATACTTGGGAAAGCCAAGGTCTATCCATTTTTTATTTACCTACCTACAGTCCTCATCTGAATCCCATTGAAATTCTGTTGACAACCAGGCCGTTCGTGAGAGCCAGTTAAACCGGTTGAAAGAGGTAAAAGAAACAAGGAATGAAGCAAAAGTGGAGCAGGCTCTGGCAGCAATAACCGGTGCAGCTACTACCCCCTCCCCAGACAAAAACCATCCATCGACCGCCCACCTTCCCGACCATTGGGAGCGTACCGACGAGTGGTATAATTACCGGTCACTCTATTCGGACCTGACCGTCGTGGCCAATCTGGCTTTAAGGTTGACCAGCTTTTATAATGCGTTTTGTTAAGCCACTTATATTTGCAGAAGCGCCACAGAATTTCAATGGGATTCAGATGAGGACTGTAGGTAGGTAAATAAAAAATGGATAGACCTTGGCTTTCCCAAGTATCAAATTCGGTTTTAACCACTTTTGCATGATGAATAGGGCCATTATCCAGTACAATTACGTAAGGTTTAGGGTGTACTTTTCGAGCAAAATCATCCAAACAATTCTTAATAAAGGCACCGTCCAAATTGGCTTCACTGTGATAAACCGTTAACTGACCCCTAGCTAGCTAGCTGAAGATACACCCAAAGGAAAAGCGTATCAAATTAGCCAGGTATTATTACGGCAAGAGTATGAAGCTCCATCTATAACCACACTGCCTGCTTTAGTTGTGAGTGATTCACTGCAACTGGAAAACCAACAACTTCGGGAAGCAGTGACCGAGCGTGACCGGACGATTCAGCAACTACAAAATCGTCTGTTTGAGCAAGGGGATGTTATGAATGCGATGGCTAATCAGCTGACTAGTCAAATGACTAATCAGAAAATGAGTCATATTGAAGAGTTACTAATTCAGCAAAATGCTCAATTAGGCGATTTACAGAAAAGACTACCTTCACCTGAAGCTGATGAATCAACACCCAACAAGCGTAGCCTATGGCATCGATTATTCGGTCGCTGAGTCGCACCGAAACGGCAAATGCACCCAATGTTGGAGAGTCCCCCCTTATTAGGCTGCTACCAACTGGACGCTTGATAGTTCAAGGGCTAGCCTGTGTACTGCATCCTCAATGCGTTTAACCTGTTCGGGAGAGGGTTGCTTACTACCAGCGCTGTAATGCCGCAATAGGGTAGCATTCATACCCGCATATTCCGCAATCTTGGAGACCTTCAGATAAGCATATTGTTCAAAAAAAGCGGACAGGTCGTAGGCATAGGTGAACTCGATGTCGTGCAAATCATGGAACTCCTGTAGGAGTGTCTTCATATTCACCCGTAGCTCGTCGAGCGTTGGAGCGGAGTCAACTAACAGATTGTCATCATAAGCAACCCGGCCCCATAAAGCGCCATCGGCCTTTTCGATAATAAGTGGTAATACTTGCATAGCTGAAGAGCGATTATTTCAAGCCGGCCTGTTTTAAAATAGAATTGACGGTCCCTTTAGGAAGGTCACCTTTATGCATGGGTAGTGTTACCTTACCTGCTTTGGTTAGATGAATCAGTTGTAGGTGACTTCCCTTCTGGTCTTTCTCCGTCCATCCGTCGGAATGGAGCAATTTTAAGAGTTCTTTGGCCTTCATTCTGCCGGAGTAATACAACCTAAAGGTCGCATATTTGCGACCTTAGAACAAGTTTTTAGGTCAAATTATTCTGAACGGTAGCTGCAGGAACAACGAGTTAGGTATTACGGGCCTGCGTTTTATTAGCTAGCTCGTCGTTTGATTCCTCCATCGCTTCGTTCCATTCACCTAGAAACAGCGCTTTTTCGTTGGCGCTGCCTACCAGCATGGGATTGGTTTTAACAAACGATAGACTCCGCAGCAGTTCCATCATGAAACCTACTTTGTTATCAGGGATATCTAAAACGATTTTCATACGATCAAGATAGTCAAAATTACTATTTCTGACGCGTTTTCAGGCTCTACACGCCCTTATCTGGTAGTCGATGGCCTTCCCCCTTATTTTTCTTTCCCCTTTGTTTCTAAGCCAAATACTTTGGCTGTATAGCTTCCAACGTTTTTCACCTTGCCATCAGCGATTTTCACTTGAACGTCGTAGAGTTGGCGAGTAATAGTTTCAGAAGAATGGTTAGCTAATATCTGCTCAGCTTGGTCAGAGCGGAGTCTGAATTGTTTGATTAGCCGCTCTTGCAAAGTTGATGTTTGAGCTATTTCTAGTTTGGCTTGATAGAAGACCTCAAACTCGACTTCAACTACTGGTTTACGCCCCCGTCCTGGTCGGTCACCATAGATAGGTTTGTAAGCGAATGTCAAGTCGGTGTGGCCATTTATCTCTTTTGCAGCCACATCTAAGACTCTCATTTGAAAGCGGGTCCAGTTGGAATAACTATCTTTCCCTGTCTTTGGGTCTATAACCCAAAGCATATTTTTGAGGTCAATTAAGTTACGCCGGAACGTCTTGTCTTTCATGTTTTTGTACATGCACAGTAACTCATAAATCCGTTTGGCATAGGCTGAGTTAAGTGAAATAGCCGCAACCAACTGTATTTTAGTATACTTCTCGTTTAACTCGACATAAAACGGGCGTACCATTTGTGATAACTCTATTTGTATAATTCCCGTACCCTTTTTGTATAGAGCTGAAGCTATAAAAGTAGCCTGTAACACGTCTCCGTTTGGCAAGGTAGTCTCAAAGACCCGCGATAATAACTTACGTGAAGCTTGCTTATAAGCCTCGAATTTTAACTCTTCTGACCCAGTTATATGAGCCATTTCTTTGACTGATACCTGATACATTTTAGTAACTGGATCATCTTTCTTTATACTTGCGACTACCATGTACAAGATATTCTTCTCTGCTTCACTCATTTCATAGCGAGCAACAGTAAGAACATTGTCTTGCCAAATCTCTATTACTTTATTCATGATAAAATACTGATAAGCAAAATTATACAAAAAAGTAGCAATAAAAAATGCCAATAACTTTTAAAAAGCACTATTCTACCGACCAAACGCTACTTTATTAAACCCGTTTCACCGACCAAACGCTACTTTATTAAACCCGTTTCACCGACCAAACGCTACTTTATTACCGACCAAACGCTACTTTATTAAAGTTATCCACAGTGTAATCATTTAGTAATCAGGGGGTTATTTGCTAAAAAATCGCCTTACAAGTGTTTAACAAGTGATATTTGATAATACACAATCACTTGTTGTAAAAAAAAGTGGCTTGAAAAAGCGGTTTTTAGGGGTAAAAAAGGACAAATAAACATTGATCACCGGATTGCTAACGAGTAGATCAAAAAACAATGGGGAAGAGAAAGGAAAAGAGCAAAAACTAAAAAACGCACCGGGGCCGCGAAACTATAAATTTAGTTAAATGTTTCACGATTTGTATTATTCAAATATTAATTCGAGTACTCATTTAGTAAAGGCTGATGAAAAGAAGAACCACTAACCTATTCTATCCCCTTTCCAATACTTGTACCCCCACCTATTCAATTACCTAAGTTGACCGGGATTTAATTTGGTGATTTGCGGTATGTTCTTTAGCTTCCTGATATGAAGCTTACCCATCCGGCGCGCGTGTCGTGGTACGGTCTTGTAAAGAGCGAGACGGAACGCTATTCCGCTACGCTTCATACCGTTCGTCTCGCCCTACGGATCTGATAATCAATAATTTATAATTAGTAAGCGTTAATAATTAACTTATTTTTTGCATACTTTACCATTAACTAGCTGATAATCAATACCAAAATGAATAGAAATTATCCGTATGAACGACCGTAAGAGTCTATCGATTAGTCTGGGAACGCACCGGCAGTTAGAGAAGTTAAGCGATCAATTAGGCTTATCTCACAAAGATTTAGTGGCCATTATGCTCCAATTTTTTGCCGTAACCAAGCTTGATCCGCGCTATCCCAAAGCCGATGCACCCGATATCGTGCTCAAAAAATTAACCGATAAAGTCGATTCGCTGGACAAGCGCTTTATTGGATTTATCCGAGAGCAGGAAAAGGAAATCTTAAAACCTATGCGGGCCGACGTACAGGCCCTCCGTCAAGCCGTAGAAAGCGGCTTAGGCGGGGGGGTAACCCCCCAACAACTCGAAGAGCAGTTGACCAGCGTAGTCGAAGCGGTGCAGACGTTGGTGCGGCTTTCGTTCCGCACCGCTTTGGTCGATAATGCGCTCCGGAGCGAATACAAGCAGCAGGCCGATCAACTCATTGCCCAACAGAACGGCCTATGATGACCAAGATACCGTCCGGTGGTTCGGGCCTTTCGAACCGAAGTGGCTCCTGTGGGGGACTGGTGGCGTATTTAGAAAAGGAGCAGTTGGGGAAGTGGTTTGGTCGAGAGGTTGAGGCCATTGCTGGTTACCAGGTCATAGCTGAACTGGATGCCAATAAACGGAATTTAGGGCGGTCCGATGACAAGTATTATCAGATCGTACTCGCTCCGTCTAAGTCGGAGTTAGCCCATATTGAGGCTGATCCGGCTGCGTTGAAAGCCTTCACCCGCTCGGCAATGGAGGAATACGCTCAGAATTTTGGCAAGGGGATTGAGAGTCGTGATCTGGTATGGTATGCCAAGATTGAGCATAGCCGCAGCTATGATTATACCGACCGCGCGGTTCAGTTGGGGGAGCAGGCTAAAGGGGGGCTAAAAATGGGCGATCAGACCCATATTCATGTGATCGTGAGTCGTACCGAGAACCTGAAGACCTACCGGCAGGATCTGACCGAAGGCCTGCACGAGCGCAAGAACCCCTATCACCTAAGTCCGCTGACCAATCATAAAGGCACCACGAAAGGCGTAGTCTTAGGCGGTTTTGAACGCAACGGCTTTAGTCAGCGGGTCGAGCAATGTTTTGACCAAGGCTTTAGCTATGAGCGTAGTCTGACCGACTCGTTCCGGTATCTGCACGGGATGAAATACGGGGATGAGGGCCTCAAAGCCGAACTAAGTCAAGCCGCCGCCTTGGAGCGCAGTCAGCAACGGGAGCAGGCCCGATCGCTGGAGCTGGCCAGCCAGCAGCGGCAAGCTGAGTTGCAGGCGGGTTTAGGGCAGGCTTACCAGCAACAAGATGTTCGCACGTTAAGCCAAGGCTTAGAGCAAGCCGAGCAGATCCGTCAGCAATTGGCCCAGCAACGTCAACAGGAGCAAGCCCGTCAGTTGGAGATAGAGCGGGCTGAAAGCTTAAAACAAGGACAACGGTTAGAACAAGGTATCCAACAAACGCCCCGTCAGGATCGGGGTTTATGGCGATGAACGAGAATAAATATCTAAAAAACCTAAATCAAAAGAGTACATCCAGTGCCCCTATCCCCGCAGCGGGTAGCCCTTCACCGGCTTCTCCCGTGCCGCCAAGCGCGCCCAACGGGTATGATCCGATTCAACGGTTAGTCGATGAACTAAGCCGCCAGAACACGGCTATCGAGGGGTTAAATACACGGTTTGATCGGTGGGAAAAACTGCCCAAAGGAGCCAGCCAAGCTGAATTGGCTGCCTTGATGCAGGCCGCTCGAGAAGGCATTGATTTCAACTTGGATCCTGAGCCGATTGCTCGGTTGTTACTGCCTAAATTAACCAAAGGGATGCCCACGGTAAGCAACCTAAAAACCGCCACTGACGAAGGGGTGAACGAAATACGGGCCGTTGGGCTGGCCGCAGCGGAGCGCATTGAGCAGGCCGGTACTACGGCGGCTAATCGCATTGAGTGGGCCAGCCGCAGTAAGGCCAATGCGTGGGCTAATCGTATTGGCTTTACCAGCTGGCAATCCGCTCTGGTGGTGTTTGGGTTACTGGTGGTGATCGGGGGCAGTCTGGCTTTATACGAGCAGTCGTATCAACACGAGATCCAGACGATGCGCATCCAGGATAATGCCACCAAGGAGTTTGCGGGTTGGATTCAGGAGAAGTACCCCGAAGTCTGGAAAGCTTATCTGAAAAAGTTTGCCAAGTGATCCGTGTTGCAAACGCCGGTTCCCA
This sequence comes from Spirosoma pollinicola, assembly GCF_002831565.1. Classification (NCBI taxonomy): domain Bacteria; kingdom Pseudomonadati; phylum Bacteroidota; class Cytophagia; order Cytophagales; family Cytophagaceae; genus Spirosoma; species Spirosoma pollinicola. The sequence continues at coordinate 8,747,226 of NZ_CP025096.1, forward strand.
TTAACTCCCTACCTTAAGTTACCTTAATAGCCACTGCTCACGCAAGCTCTGAGCGATTTGATTTAACTGTTGAAAGGTCAGAGGCTTGGTTAGAAATTCATTGGCCCCTAAGACCAACGATTGCTGACGATCTTGGTCGGAAGACGATGTCGTTAACATCACGACCGGCAGAGCGGCATACTTCGTTACACTACGCAACTCACTCAGGGCCTCAAACCCATTTTTACGGGGCATATTAATATCCAACAGAATCAGCCGGGGAGTCTGTTCATAGTTATCCAGCGTCGGTAGTAAGTCCTCCCCATCGCTGAGCGAAAGTACGCTGATGGGCGGTTGGCTGTTGAGGAAAGCCGAGCGAATAAAGAGTTGATCATCTTCATCGTCGTCAACAATCCAAACCGAGGGTGTACTGAGTTGTTGCATAAGCTAGCGGAGCCTGTGAAGCGAAGCAATATTACTTGTTTAATCCTTTTTAGACAAATCTTAAACAAGAAAATACGTTTACTCATGGTCTGTTTTAACCAGATTATACTTATTGGATACTTGAATTGCCGTTCGCGAAGGATCTTTGATGAAAAGTTAACCTTGGTAAAACGACGTCGCTTTCCTTTATAATACGTTAAGCGTATCAGTCGAGTCTTGTAAAATTGGCCTTCAACGGTCATATTTAGACGGAATTTTAGCCTTAATACATGGTGCATTATGGAGTTGTGCTCTGAGTACCGAGTGAGACGAAATGGGTACCCGTGCAGGAAAATCTGGCTGGTATTGGTTGGCCAAGGGTCTTTTTCGATCCGTCCGAACGGTTGACCCTTGCGCAGGCCATTCGTCGCCGCGCTCAGTTGCGCGCTAGGTATCCTGGCTTCACGTTTACTCTGGAAGAATATGAAAGTTAACGGACCATATCTGGCCTTATAGGCCAGTTCGCTTTATCGCTTGCTTGGGCGTCAACCACGGTAAGCCGTAAAAGACATAGGTTCCATCCAGGGTGTAGATATCCAGTAAACCATCCAAGTTTCCGATGCCATACTTAATCCAGTCACCATCGATATTGTAGATATCAAGTAGGCCTTTCCCGGTGGTCACTCCATAGGCGCTATAATTGCCGTACTCATCAAAGAAGTTGATGAAGTCCGCATCCATCCAAAGGCCAAAAGCGACCAACTTTCTTTCCAAGCTATATATCTTTAGGGGCTTCATACCTGTCTGCGAGCGAGGGACTCCTAGGGGGCAGCAAATAAGAGCTAACCAGGTAGCCTGATCAACGGTAAAAACTAGGAGGTCAAATAAGGTAACGGCTCGTGAATAGAGCTGATAAAATTAAAAGGGGAAGTGGTCTGGGAAGAGCTGTAGAACCGAGTTTACCACGGGGTGAAAAAGGGAACTCATATGCAATATTACACCCTCTCTTTGGTCCGCTGTTAATTGTACTTTTTGACGGGTTGTTGTATAATGTAGCTGATGTCATGAGATCATTTGAATCAACTTAGCTAATGTGCAGTGACACACTACTGTATAATGCAACTACTTTATTTCCCCAATTGAATAACTTAATGGGTTTTGTTAACATATGAACGATCGTTTGTCGTGTATCAAGAAGAGTAAAGCGGGTGGTTTATCACTTTGATTCAATGGCTCCGAACCAAAGCCACTTAAGCTTCATCAAACGTTCTGCTCACGTCCTCCAGCAGTTTTATTAAAGCAGCTCCTACTTGACCCCTCACTAAACTAGGTAAGTAAGGTAATACCAGTTCGTCAACTGCTTTGGTGGTTTGTCTAACAGCTCTTTCAATCTGTTTCTGCCGGCTCTCATTTTGTAGCTGAGCGTGTTCCATAAGTCTAGCGATCTCGTTCAATTAGTCTTGATTTTGATGATAGTTCATCAATTGCTCTTCCGTCGCAAATAGTTGAGGTGAGCTACCATCGGCCACCACACATTCCACGGTAAAGGCTGAAAATAGATTCGCATCAGGCACCAGGGTGTAAACGACTCGTTCGACTTGTATATCCTTTTGGCTGGTTAGCTCGGTTACCGCAATACTGCCACTAGGCCCGGTTCCAAATACTACTTTGACCGAAGAAACAGTCGCTTTTAGACAAGGTTCGTTCCTTACGACGCCAACCACGGATCGCTCATCGGGCGGATAAGTAGTATAAACGACATCGCCTACTTCGAAGGGGGCGGTAAAATCGAGTGAAAATCGGATTGGCATGCGTGAAAGTTATTTTTGGGCTACTGTTTTTACTGATTACACTTACTTAAGCAAGTGCCTTTTGATCATAAATACGGAATTTAATGAGGATTCGGCCCCATTTTGGGTGTATTCAAAAAAAGGTACATAAATCGTCACGAGCTTACTATACGTTTTTCACTAGGCTTTAGGATCGTATAATCAACTCTCAGCCGGTTGAAGAACACACATGTGAGTCTTAATAAGTCAGCTGAGCAGTAAAGATGAGACCGCGCGGCGTCCGCATTGAATTTTGAGATGGCAACTTGAAACAGATTTTAGCCCGTTTTTACTCCCTCCAAAGGCACAAGAACCTGTCTTAGCTAAACGTCCGTTTATTTGAGACGCGAATTTTCGAGTCGTGACTGCAACGACGGACCGTGGTTCATGTACCTTTTCTTAAACCTACCCCTTACGTGCAGATTTATACTTACAAATATGACAAATTTTATATATGATATTATTTATAGAATAATATCGCGCATCGATCCTATGCTTGCTTCTTTAGTGTTCACTTGTTATATATATTTGAGTATAAATTTATAATTATATAAAAAATAATACTTAGAAGATATATAGTATATAATAAGTAAACATAAGGATTTGTTATGTACAATCGCTGTTATTTGGGTATTGTTTAAAGGATTGTTTGCTAGACAACTTCTTTTTCAATAAGCTTATTTACGCGCTAGCGAACAGATACCTATCGTAGGTATCTGTTCGCTTTGACCAATTAATACAACTGAATTTGCTGATGATGAACCCATTGACTATTCTTATTGCGATTGTATCTGTGGCGGTGCTTGTCGTTTTGGTTCGGGAAGCTCTCCGTCATGTGACGGTTAAAAAACGGTGTCCAGTTTGTGGCAACCGGCACCCAGATCGAACAAAACGACCGGCTTGGGTGAAATCAGTGGAGTTCCTAGTTGCGTCGGAAAGCTACCGCTGTCATGCCTGCGGCAACCGATTCACTCGGATCGGACGATCGACCGTAAAGGCTTCAAAAGAAGTTATTTTGTAATAACGACAGCCATCGGCGGTGCAATGAGGTCCCGATTTATATCGCAACCGGCATTGTGAAATGGTTGTAAAGGCTCCAAAGATGAAAGTCTAAAGGATCTTCTCCCGTTTAAAGAATCAACCGCTGGGCGGTCTCGAGTTTTTGCGAAATAATCTTTCACCTGCTAACTAACCAGGTCTACATCTTTCCGGATAGGTGGATGAACTGTTCACGGCCCGTTGCAGCGGTACCAGTTAGCTAAGATATCCCATTATTGTTCTAATTGAGTTATCGAAGGATAGGGATTTGACTAGCCCTCAACTGGCTGTTACACATGTTATTCGTACACTAAACACTACCATGGAGTACTGTATTGTTCACCTTAGTTCGTCTACAGGTATTTTATCCGATGACGCCTTGAATCGTATCCTTTATCACAGTCAAAAAAATAATCGTGCACTAGGGATTACAGGTATTTTGCTTTATTTCGATGGCTGCATTATTCAGGTGCTAAAAGGGCCTGAAGAGCGGGTAAAAGCCTTGTATGAGGTGATTCGTCGGGATCCCCAGCATACGCAAGTTATTAAGTTGTACAGTGATCACATCCATCACCGATCCTTCTCGGACTGGTCAATGGGCTACAAAACCATATCCGCTCGTGAGGTAGACCATCTAAAGTATGAACTTTCATTCATGGATGGCCCCTTCATTCCTGTATCAAAGGAGCAAGCGAGTAACCCGATTTTGTCATTGGTAGAGGTGTTTTACAAGAGCAACTACCGCAACTAAATCAGATACGATTCATACTAGCAAATTAATCAACATAGCGGTTCAAAAAGGGGAGGTACTGCGATGGCACCACCCCTTTTTGCTATGAAAAAAGGTGGATTTCGTTAAGGTCTGCTTATGGCATTTAAAGTTAGTCAATGGATGTGCTATAGCTTCTTTTGCTACTACTATTCTCTATGGTGGAAAAATAGTAACAAAATTTTAACGTAAATACTTACTTTATATAAGTAATTTTATCATATTTGGTTTTGAGTAATATATACTAACTTATCTGCTGGAATTTTGATGGATACACGCTCTACCTATCCCCTGCCTGGCTTTTACCAGTATACTTATCCAACCTTTGTTGCTACACCACAGTATATCTGCGTGCATTTTTTGACGCCGGATAGCCAACAAGCCTTTGTCAGCTATCCGCATAATCGAACTTGTAAAGCCGCTCAACTGATTGCTATAAGTTGGTTCGAGTCCGTGACTCTATGCCCATTGGAAGGTCAACCCCAACTCATGTCCTTCTTAGGTATGCTATTTACTGAGGAGGCCACTAAGAATTGTATCAAACTTGAATCAAATCAATGGCTGCCAAATGACTTGGCGGGCTATGAGTTCAGCCAACAACGTATGGCTTAATTGCGGACTGGGCAGGTCAAACAATGAGGGTGGAAAATAGGCAAAGAAGGGGGTGGTAACATTGTATGTTACCACCCCCTTCTTTGCCTATTTTCCACCCCTTCGTAAATTGTACTATTCTGAGGGTTGTTGTATAAGGTATCTTATGTTAAGAAACTATTCTAAGATCACATGCCCTATACAAGCCATCAAAACAGGCCGGATTATCTTTTGAAAAGAGGATAAGGAAGTCACATATTATGTTAATATAATATCCCTAGATTGATCTGCTTTATCGTCAAAGTAAAGTCCAGTAATAGCAATCCTAAAGCTGTCAACCAGCCAGCAACGACCTATCATCTGCACTTGTAGCAAAAGAAAAAACGGCTACATCGCTGAGCCGTTTTTTGAGTATCCCACCATTCTTTGCACTACTATATGCACGGGACATATAGGCTTAATAACAGATCGTGTGGTCTTTTGCTTTTCTAGGACTGGTAAGGGCGTCTTATATCTAAGAAAACTTAGGATTTGGATCGGACCCGCACTCGAGCAACGCCCCAATACGATAATCGCCGGTCCGGTTGTAGCTACGTCCCTTTAAGCTTAGTGTATTACAATGTACATTCTATAATGGAAAATAACCTAATTGTAACCGTCTAATAGTTTTAAGGAAATCATGTGTAACTTATTTGGGTAGGTTGGGCGTTATACAATATTCAGCCAACCTAACCCGACTAAAATGTACATTTCTCGTGATATTTACGATCAAAAGCCCCTTTTTATTAGACAAGGCGCTTTACAGCTATGGGGGGTGCTGCTGGCCGAGCGAGTCGATCTGTGTCGGATACGAGAGCTCTATAGCTTCAGTGGCTTTTTTGCCGAGCTGTGCTACGACAAAACAACGGGGAAACCAACCTGTATTTGTTCGTTTACTGGCATACGACGGCTCATACCTTATTTGGCAGATCTGAGTCTGGAAACCTTGTCTCAATAAGGCAATAAGGATTTGAGCAACTATGAAACGGTTGTACCTATACTCTAGCCGTCAAAGCAACTAAGTAAAGATTTAGACTATTATAACCACCAATTCAAGTGTCCTTCGTAATTTATCTTCTAAGTAGAACGGAACCCCTACTTTACTCAATCAATTATTCGCTTCACCTTCCCCAACTAAGCACCCTATGAACTACTCCTCTGAACCAACCTATTCTGTGCTGGAAACTATTCACTTTTCAGCTTGGGTCATCAAAGAATGGAAAATCGCGTTCGTGTTCTCTGAACGCCAACTCGCTGAAATCAAAAAGCTATCTCGCCTTAGCAACTGGTATGAAGACCCAGTGGAGGCGGATACCTATATTGAACGGCTCTCGATCTGCTTTCATAGCGTTGAGGAAGTCTACTCTACGCTGGGTATCTTACCGCAAGTCGGTGATCGACTTTTTAATGGCGAGACGGGTATGATCGTTCAAGATCGCTCGTTTGATGGCAACTTAAAAACAATCACCTTTACCCTAAGCGTGTAATTGCAAAGAGCTATTGTTACTTGGGGGCTGCTTGCAGAATCGTACCTAAGCCTCCTACCCATGTAAACCTTGATGGCCTATTGAATAGACCCTAACATAAGCTAGGTGAAAAGTGAAACACACCTGAAACTATGTTTAGCTTTTCGCCTAGCTTAACGTAACGTTCACTTATACAACAAAAAAATAGTGTACAACAAATAGCTTTAGCCAGATGAATAAATGGCTTTCAACCTGCTTCCTACTTAGCCTCTTTAGCTGTCATCAGCCTACGCCCTTGCCTAATGATCCGACCTATGCTTGTGATTACTCGATTACCTTTCATGGACAGGCCCTAAAGACAGCTATTTTCTATTCGACAACGATAGATAGTTATTATACTAAAAGCATTTATGTAGACTCGCCCAAGGGAACGCTCGCAACCAATGAAGGAATTAATTTATTCTGCAATTTACCCGATGAGTATCAAAGAGCAGGAAAAGTGATCAGCTTTGATGGTGGTTTTGCTCCTATCAATGATTCCACTGGACGGGCTAGTGCACTACAAAAAATCTTTCCTGGCCGTCGTTTGACCTACGTAGTGGTTACCAAGATTTATTAACCGCTTAGCGTTCAATTTTAGACAATCCGAATAATGGATAATTCTATATTCGTAATAAAAACTTTGATTAGTTCCTTAACATAATCCTAGTTATACAACAGCACTGGATAAAGTACAACAAACAAGTTGCCGGTGAATTAGTATTATTTTTAGCTAGGTAGTAACCGAGACTAGTTTGGCCAGCCTTCTGGCTTGAAGGGCGTTCGTTGGTCGAGGGGTGCACATAAGGCCGTGGGCGGACGAGGCGTATTGTCGATAAAAAAGTTTACCACTAGAGGGGAGTTCGGAGGGGGATTGGGGTCGGGACTGGGTTCGGGATGGGGATCGCGTCTGTTCAAGGCATAGAAAAGCTCGCTTCCTTGCCCTTGGGGATACCCATTAATGGGATCGTAGCCTAAGGGTACACCCTGATAATCCTTGCGGTCAATATAAATGGGTTTACTGAACACCCCCGAGGCCGTAAAATAGCCCACTACTACTTCTTTGGGGTTGGCCACATTGTGCACATTACCGACGGGGGCCGTAGGGGGCGTGTCGGCCAGGCCGCCCGTGTTCTGGGTTTGGTCAGCAAACAGCTTGAAATACCGGTAAGCGTCGGGAGTCAGTGAGGATTGACGCACACTTGCCAAACAGGGGCCATGCTGATAGAAGGGGATGGCGGCTACTTTGAAATTGGGGATGAGGCCTCCGTTGGTATATTGATCGTCAAACAGCGCCACCGAGTAACTATGCAACATCTCCCAGCATTGGGTTCGGCAGACATAATCCCAAGTGACACCATAAACGCGAGCGCCAGGATCAATGTTAGTTGGGAAATAACACTCTTCGTACATCTCCGGGCCGGAGATGTACCGGTCAGAACTTACTTCGATAGGATTAAAGATCGAATAAAAGCCTTGATGGCAGGTGCGGCACCAGTACTGAGGTTCGTAGTCGACCCAATCCCAGCGGTAGTAGTTGCGCTGGTCGGCGGGGTCTTGCAACTCGATAAACACATCATGGCCCGAAGTGTAATAGCCCAGTACCGGTGGGGACAGACTCTTAAGACTGAACTGAGCGTGGATCTTCTCAATACGGGCTGCTGGGGGCATCACTTGCTGGGTCGATTCATAGTGCGTGCCGTCACTGAGAGTGAGTCGCAGCTGATAGGCATGTCCAATTTGGCCTTTGAAGTCAGCCGGTAACTGGTAGCGGCCGTCAGTGGTTTCATGGGCCGGAGTCACCACCAAGGAATCCATGACTACTTCAACCCGTGCTTTGGTGATGGGCAGGGTGCCAAATCGCCCCGTCAGCCGGTCGGCCCGGGAGTAATTGAGGAGGATAACTTGGGGTTCGGCCAGGTTGGTCACAGTACCATCCACCACGATGATATCCACTGTGCCCCGCAGGACTAAGTCTTCAGGGTCCACGCAGGCCAGCGGGAGCAGACTGAGTAGGCAGCCAAGAAGTGCCTGCAAGGTAGAGGAACGCATGAGCTAAGGATCAACTAAGGGCTAGACAAAAGAAAGCAATGGTTAGGGATAGTTTACCATCCTTGGCTTTCCCAGGGCCACAGTAACCATTCAAGGCTGTTGTATAAGTGGCACTATGTTAAGTAATAACTTGAACTTGGCTCTTATCGTACAGATTCAGCCAATCCCGATGTAAGATCGAATAAATATATTCGTCTTCAAATTCGCCCTGCTCATTGATGCCCGACTCGCGAGAGATCCCTTCAAACTGAAAGCCAATTGTTTTCTCAATCGAGCGTTTAGAGGAATAATTGGAGATTAAACAGCCCGTAGCCACCCGATTCAGGTTTAATAACTCAAAGGCCAAATAAAATAGATGAGGTTTACTACGTGGAGTCACGCCCCGCCCCCGCATGTGTTCAAAGACGTCGGCTCCCGTTGATCCACTTCGCTCTGGCCAACTGTCGATACTCAACAGGCTCATACCCGCTAGTCGGTCTCCTAGTAGCGAATAAAACCCATAATTAACCTGGAGTCCCTTTTCATATTTAGGTAAGTAATTCTGAAACAGCTCCTGCTGCATTGGCTTAGAGTCGGAAAAACCTTGAAACAAGTCATATACTTGACTAAGGTTGTCCTCCGTAATCAGATGTAGGGTAATAGAATCAGAATATAACGTCTTAAACATGAATTCACTTGTTGTATAATCTAACGTTATGATAACCTAGTGAGTTTGCAATGCAATTCATAATGACTAGTCATTATGAAATTTTTGATTATTGAATACTTTAAGTAATCAGCCTGACATTGGTAAAATTTGTAATAGTACTATATAGATGATATTCAGGATGACTAATCACAGGAATGGCCCAGAAAAGTTATAAAGTCATATATTTGGTCCAGTGACTAATCATGATAACGCAATGACTAATCAGGAATTCTTGACGATTAAAGAAGCTGCTCAGCAGTACAGCCGTTCTGAACAGACTATTCGCCGACTAGTCAAACAGCATATCTTGACTAGTCATGTACGATCTGAAGATACACCCAAAGGAAAAGCGTATCAAATTAGCCAGGTATTATTACGGCAAGAGTATGAAGCTCCATCTATAACCACACTGCCTGCTTTAGTTGTGAGTGATTCACTGCAACTGGAAAACCAACAACTTCGGGAAGCAGTGACCGAGCGTGACCGGACGATTCAGCAACTACAAAATCGTCTGTTTGAGCAAGGGGATGTTATGAATGCGATGGCTAATCAGCTGACTAGTCAAATGACTAATCAGAAAATGAGTCATATTGAAGAGTTACTAATTCAGCAAAATGCTCAATTCTAGCTAGCTAGGCAAGAAATAGGATTTTTTAGTATACTCACTTATATACTGTCTTACTGAGTAGCCAGCCATGTTTCTCACCTTAAAAACCTCCCGTTGGTCGTCTTTTAAGGTGAGAAACGGCTTCTTTCTCTCCGACTGTCGAGAAAGCCCTTCAAAGTAGGGTATAATAATAGCTTAAGAAGCGACTGCCTGTAACTATCTGATTATCAATAGGGTTCAGTTTACACTTTGGAAACCGAAAGTTTACACTCTGGAAACTTTCGGTTTACGTTTTTTGCCATATTTATAAACTATAAGTTTGGAAAAAACATTTCTTTAGTTTACAATTGCACACAGTTTTATAAACCATTGTTTTATGAATAGTGGCAATAGTTATAAGAAGATAACCGATTACACGTCATTTGATGAGAATCCATTTATGGATAATGCTGTCAATGACATTAGAGTAGTTAAGAAGACACAGATAATTCGTCCCAAGGACAGCTCAGAGATTCAACAGATTGTAGCACAGGGAGGTGAAGTAACTGGTTATTCTGCATTTATGCGCTTCATAGAGGTAGATGAAGAACGTTTTGCAAAAGTGTATCTAAATCAATTTGCTTCTTTTTGGGATCTTCCGAATACGGCTATAAGAGTATTTGGATATGTAATAAATACCATAAAACCGAAGCAGGATATATTCACGTTTGACTTAGAAGATTGCCTGGCTTATACTAAGTACAAAACTAAGAAAAGCGTATTTGAAGGGTTATCAGCTTTAATTGAATGTGGAATCATTGCAAGGGGAAATAGACATTACAAATATTTTATTAATCCACTGGTAGTGTTTAACGGTGATCGAGTAGCTTTCACTAAAATGTATGTGAAGAAAAAGAAAGACAAGGAAAGTGCAGGCGTTAGTCAACTAGATCTTTTTAAAGAAGATGCTCTAAAATTCGATAGACAAGACTATAAGGATATTGGCTAAAAGCGGGTATAAGTTCTCTAGAAGAAGAGATCTTATCAAAGTAAGCCTAGAGATCGTGCTGAACGTGAGTGGCTCTGTGGGGACACAACCATGAGGATAGGCCGACCAAACGACGAGAGTCGTCCAGCCCCCGGATTGTTAGCTTGAAGCCTCCGGGGGCTTCTTCGTGCCCTACGGCCACGGGATTTTGTATCATGACCCCAAACTCGAAGAGTCGGTAGGGCTCGAGTGATTAGCTTTTGCTGTTTTCCTGACTCTTCGAGTTTGGGGTCATGATACAAAATCCGTGACGGGTACCGTCACAACGGGGAAAGGCTGACGCTAGATTGTGACAAAGGGGAAAAAAAGTACTTAATAAAAGTAACTTACTTTTATTAAGTACTTTTTAAGAAACGGTCTTCAGAGGCTGGAATGCATAAAAAAAGGCTACTGCTTTAAAAAGCGTAGCCTAGAAAAGTCTTTTATCAAGTTGAGTAAATCACTGTACTCAACTCCTGTTCCCTTATAATGTTTTTTTGTACAGTTGGTGTGGCGTTATGCCTCAGAAAATCCTGGGGGTTTGGGGGCTAGCCCCCAATTACTTAAACCGCGTCGCAGACTCCGCTTCTGGTTTCAGTAAAGTTGAAAAGGTCATAACTTTGGTGCTTTATACACGCAAATAACAAACACATGATAAAATCTATCATCGCCTTCATCCTTATAGGTTTAGTGATGGCCTGTGCACCTTCTGATCGCAATGATGCCGTTACCCCAGCCAAGCCAATTGATTACACGGTTGGTCTTACCGGTAAATTTCCTGTAACCTTTTACCTAGACGCTGGCAATGCAATGAACCTGCCCCAAGGGGAAACAACCGGGGAATTTGAGATTAGTAAGGTTGACTCCGTCACCATCTTCATTAGAACTACCGTATACTTTAAGGAGACTAACTGGAGTGTACAATATTCGGGTAACTACGTATTAAAGCCGAGTGCTACTGATCCTAAGCAGTTTACCCTTATTGCTGACACCCCTACCTTATCTACCTACAGCCAATCAATAACTGGCACCATCAGCCTTACAGGATTAGAGCAGCAATTCATCAATCCCTACGGAATCATTATTCAGTTTAAGGGGAAACGCAATTAAAGTAAGGTTGGTCTGCTGTTTTACGAACTTACAAATTAGTTATTGGACTATTATTTATCGAGCTAAGCTACTTGCAGACAGGACAAAAATTACTTACATAGCCATCCGGTGTGAGAAGCGCAGGGCGGTCTTTTTAAAGAGCAAGCGGGAATTACGCTACGCGATAATTCTCGCTTGCTCTACGAGGTTTCTATCTGTAAATCAAGCTGTTAACTTGTATACTCTAATTTTTAAGTAAGCATTTAGTATATAATAGCGCAAAAAAGCCCATTTCCCGCAAGAAATAGGATTTTTTAGTATACTCACTTATATACTGTCTTACTGAGTAGCCAGCCATGTTTCTCACCTTAAAAACCTCCCGTTGGTCGTCTTTTAAGGTGAGAAACGGCTTCTTTCTCTCCGACTGTCGAGAAAGCCCTTCAAAGTAGGGTATAATAATAGCTTAAGAAGCGACTGCCTGTAACTATCTGATTATCAATAGGGTTCAGTTTACACTTTGGAAACCGAAAGTTTACACTCTGGAAACTTTCGGTTTACGTTTTTTGCCATATTTATAAACTATAAGTTTGGAAAACTAGCTAGCTAGACAACCTAGTCAAGCGGATTATAAAAATATTAGCTGAAACGGACGCCGGCACTGCTGAGGAGCAACCAGGCCAGGGATAGGCTGATGCACGTACTAACCGTACTTGCGCCCCGGATTGATAGCTAAAGTAGCCATCCGGGGCTTTTTTGTAGATGACTATTTAAAAGAAAATAGCTGAATGGATTTAGGTCAATTACGAAAAACGATACTGGAGAAAGTCAAAGACGAGATAATCAACCAGAAGATCTCTGTTTACAGAGACGAACTACAAGCTAGTATCGAATTCAATATATCCGGTATTAAAGAATGCATCAATCAGCCTTGCAGTACACACGTTTTTATTACAAAACTCGATCTTATAGCTGATCACTTGATTGAATCGCTTACAGCAGCAGAATATATCGGCTACACCTCTTACCAGACACATCCCAAAGAGCATGTTCTAGGCTATCATTACTTCAAAACTCAAATGGGAGGAGTGACGCTTTATTTCAATGTACAGTTTACCATTCAGAAGAAGTTGGTTCTGTATTCCATCACTGAGAAGGCCTATATATAAAAAAAGCGCTTGACGTGCTTAGGGGAGTAGAAATCCAATGCCGTTTCAAACGCTCACAATAATAACGATTTTTTCGATACATTCGTTTACTAGTGTCTGTTAGCCCGTACCGGGCTAGGTTTTTTTCAGGCATAAAGCACACCTAACTGTACAATTAAATTTACCTTTGGGGGCCTTGATAATCAAGGCTGTTGAAAAGAAAAATGGGCAGAGGAAAACAGGTTTGCCATGTCCTGTTTTCCTCTTTTTTCCCCCTTGTCCTGTTCCGGCGTTCGCCCTGTGTACAGTTAGGTGTGCTTTATGCCTGAAAAAAACCTACGGGGTTTGGGGCAGTCAGCCCCAATATTACAAACGCGTCGCAGACTCCTATTTTTGTAGCATGAGTATCGACAAAACGGATCTACGTAATCGAATGGGCCGACTTCGGCAAGCGTTTTTAAAAGCTGATTGTCAATCAGTAGAGGTATTAACTGTTAAATACAAATTACCCCTTTCTTTTCTTACGTTCCTCTGTGAACTAGACCTGTTAGTTAGTCAGAAGCAGATCACTTTCTGTCGTTCAGCCGCTTGGCTCCGTGAGCCAAATATGACTTTGACTCGGTTGATCAACATTGCTACAGGAAAAACAAAGATTCAAACCGATTCTGCACCTGTTCAGTTACCACAAACTCCTCCTGTGAGTGCAGAAATGCGCGATATGCCTATTAATACGCCTTTTCTGGGGAATGTCATCAAATCCCGTAAAAGCCTGACTATGGGCTTTAAATTGACCAATGCTAAGCAGCTTAAGGCTGAGTTAAGCTGGTATAGTAGTCAAGCTTTTGACACGATTGAAGCGAATAATCCCGAAGCTCGCCGTCGTTATTATGAGCAAGAAGCTTTAGAAGTAGATGGTCAATTGTATCGAGTAGTCGATTTAGAGCAGCATATGCTAAAGGCGCTCAAAGAGTTTTTTGATGGGGCCGTAGTAGAAACAACCGTTAAGCGAATTCACTATAGTTAAAGTACAATGCCTGGCCACTGATCACAGTAGCCAGGCATTGTACTTTCTGGAGAGTTGTTGTATAACTGATTTTATGTTATTTGACTTTTTGAAGAAATCAGCCAGATTTACAGTTAAGTTGCTAGATAGAAAAATGCAAATTATCGTCTATGAACCCAACGATCTAAACGCCATATATCTTTAATTTCTCCACTAAAGAGACCCAAATGGCCTTTAGAATTCATATCAAAAGTTCCAATTACAATTACGTATTGCTCATTGTAATTTTTTAGATTCTTCTGCTGCCTGATTGATTCTGATAACTCGACCCACAAGCTATTTTTTGTTAAGCCTTGGGTAAAATCCTCTTTGTGCAGATAGATCGCGTTTCCTTCAAATTCTAAGTTCATGTAGCCAATGACTTGAACGAACTTATCATGGTATCGCTCAGGAGTAGCAATCAATTGGATAAGGGAAACTTCTTCTACTAAAGAGTCTAATGGTGTTCTCTTGGTCCCAACAGCTTGAGCTAGTAGGGTATTATTGAAACTCACGATAATCAAAGCTATCAACCAAAATTTAGCCATAGAGTCGATGAAAATCCTGTTGTATAAGTGTGATTATGTAAACCTACCCATCCGGCCAGAGATTACAAAGGGGAAAAAAAGATCTGCCTAACGCTCAACCATCCGGTTAGATAGCAAAGTGATTTCCCTTCAGAAATCAGCAAGAGGAAACGGGGCTAACGCCACCGTTCTCTCTTGCCCCTCCGGGGTTTGATCTGATAATCAGTTAGTTGAAGGAATAATGTGTATACACAAATCATTATTAATTAGTTATTATTTTATAACTAATTAATAATCAGACTATAAAATCATTATTTTTATCGTAAAAAAGTATGCACAAGTACAAAACCATCAGTATTGAGCTAGAGACCTTTGAGACCTTTAGTCGAATGGCCGACAGTTATAAACTCACTAACAAAGGGTTAGTAGAAGCGATGCTGCTCTATTTTCAAGCCACTAAGGCCGACCCTCGTGACCCCAAGACTGATAATCCGACCGATGCCATCAAGGCGTTGGATCGACGGCTGATCTCCTTCATTAAGGAGCAGGAGAGGAAAACGTTGAATCCCATCAAGGAAGCTTTGTTCGAGCTAGCCAGTTCGGAAGGGGCTACTCGCAAACATGAGTTGCGAATTGTGAACAATAACGTTAAGAAGATTATCGCTCACTTGAAGATTGAGTCCTAGAGGAAATCTCATTTTAACTCAAGACCCAAAATTAACTCATCTATTACTAAAAATGAGGTCAAAATATGCGTTCATAATAGAAGCTACATTGTGGCCTAAATAGGGGGTATATTTAAGAACTTAAGAAACAACCATCTATAACTAACTGATTATCAGTATACCAAAAATATCCACTGGATATTTTTAAAATATCCAGTGGATATTTTTGGTATATCTTTCATTGCTAAAAAAGATATTTTTTTTGTATCTAAATAAACTAAAAAAGATAAGTTTTCGTTATCATAGAGATAACAATTTGTTAGCTTTTTATTCTTGAAAAGATATTTTAAAAGTATCCTATGAAGTACAAACCGATAAAAGCACTTCCTTCTTTTGAAGAAAATCCGTTTGTTGAGAAAGCTATACAGGACGTTAAGATCATTAAGCGTCAACAGATTATTAGGCCAAAAAACAGAGACGAGGTCCAACAGATTGTTTCAACAGATGGAGAGGTTACTGGATACTCGTCTTTCACACGGTTCATTGAAGTTGATGAAGAGAAGTTTACGAAGCTCTACCTTAGTCAATTTGCCAATTTTTGGGAGTTATCAAAACCAGCAATTAGGGTATTCGGATATATTCTGACTGTCTTGCAACCAAAAAAAGATGATTTTATATTCGATATGGAAGACTGCTTGTCATACACGAAGTATGCTCAACGTAATCATGTCGTTTCAGGTTTATCAAATCTAATCGAGTGTCAAATCATAGCTAAGAGCAACAAGGACTACAAATACTTTATAAATCCGCTAATGGTATTCAATGGCGATCGAGTGGCTTTTACTAAGATGTATGTGAAGAAGAAAAAAGATAAGGAAAAACTGGACAGTAATCAACTAGACTTGTTTCGACAAGAAACCTTACAACCTAGTCAAGCGGATTATAAAAATATTAGCTGAAACGGACGCCGGCACTGCTGAGGAGCAACCAGGCCAGGGATAGGCTGATGCACGTACTAACCGTACTTGCGCCCCGGATTGATAGCTAAAGTAGCCATCCGGGGCTTTTTTGTAGATGACTATTTAAAAGAAAATAGCTGAATGGATTTAGGTCAATTACGAAAAACGATACTGGAGAAAGTCAAAGACGAGATAATCAACCAGAAGATCTCTGTTTACAGAGACGAACTACAAGCTAGTATCGAATTCAATATATCCGGTCTAGCTAGCTAGCTACTGGTTTCTGTGTACAGTAAACCCGTAAGCTGATGTATATTAAGCGATTACAACGAAATAAGAAAAATAGAAATTCGCTTATCTTTAAGCGACGGATCGTGGAGGTCTATCGGGCTGAAATCGCTCAGCCTGCTGATATCCAACGTTATCTACACATTTCCCTCACGGAGCTTCGCCAGCTAAACCGGTGGTATTTTAGACACCGATTAGCCCCTTATCTGTATCCTCATAAAGCCTATAAAGCCATGAAGAAGCACAACCAAGATGCCTATGTCAAAGCCCTGGAACGGCGCTTAGCAGCTACCGAAGACGAAAATAAGCTGCTTAAACTCAAAGCGGAAGCCTATCAGACGGCCATTCAAATTGCCGAAGAGCAATTCCAGATCCCGATCTTAAAAAAGTCTGGTACCAAACCCTCCAGCAACTGACTCGTCGCTATCCCCTGGTGGGCATGGAGCAGTTATGCGCAGTGTTTGGATTGACAAGGCAAGCCTGGTATGCGGCTACCCGGCGAGAGGAGAAAAAGGGCTTCCAGACCGATCTGGTTCTCCAGGAAGTCAAGCGGATAAGAAAGTTAATTCCCGGTATAGGAACCACTAAGCTGTATGTAATGATGAACGACTTTTTAACTCGTCATACCATCAAGATGGGACGAGACAAGCTTCATAACTTACTAAAAGAGAGTGGTTTACTAGTACAACGGAAACGATCTAAAGTGAAGACGACGGACTCAAGTCACAGCTTTTATAAGTACCCCAACCAAGTTAAAGAGCTTAAGCCGGATCGGCCCAATCGGCTCTGGGTAAGTGACTTGACGTACCTGCTGGTGGGGCATGGCTTTGCTTATTTATCGGTGATCATGGATGGGTATTCGCGTAAGATTGTGGGCTGGTCATTGCATAAAACGCTGGAAGCAAAAGGGCCCTTAGCGGCTTTGGAGATGGCTCTAACCGAGCGTGGCGAAAGCCAACAGGAGTTGGTTCACCACTCAGATCGAGGGGTCCAATACTGCTCTGGCGCTTACGTAGAGCGGCTAAAAAAGGCCCGTATCGCCATCAGCATGACTGAGTCAGGTGACCCCAACGAGAATGCCTTAGCTGAACGCGTATTTCGATGCCTGAAAGACGATTTTAAGCTCCGCGGTTTTGTGAATTTTGGGGTAGCACAAGCCGCCGTGGAGCGGGCAATTATGGCCTATAATGGGGTACGCCCCCATGGGTCGATAAATAATTTAACACCGAATCGAGCGCATCAAAAGAGTGGCTATCACGTCTTGAAATGGTATCCGTATAAAAAGGTGCGGTACGGAAATGTGCACTATCCAGTAGATAAGGCTTTTTCTTCCCCTTTGTAAACCTATTTCAGTAGCATACGGACCTCGGAAAAGTACAGTGTTTAACCTTTTAGGTGAAATCGTTAAACACTGTACTTTTCCGAGGTCTGTTGCATAACTACAATTATGTAAAGAAAATAAAGCAAGAAGCGTTATATAGTTATGATAAAGCTTCTTCTTACTACAATACTATTTCTGTCAATTTTAACACTAGCCATTTGTCAAACGACAATGAAAACATATTGTCACGCTCCTAAAGTGACAATACGAGCTGTGGAAAATGATTCTCTTCCTAGCGAGAGTTACCGCGTCGGAGTAAAATTTGTCTTTGAGACCTATTTTAAAGACACTGTTTCAATATACGTTGACGAACTATGTGTAGCAAAAAAACACCTTAAAAGCTCATCTAATGGTTTTGCCGCAGCTATCGATGTACGTGTTCACCCTTCGCAAGAAATCCTGCTTAAGACAGATCGAGGTGAGTGCACGCAGTTCATTTTAAAACGGGGTTACAAGTACCTGTATATTGGCCGTTCTGATAATAACAATTGGACTCTCGCCTACTCCAATTATCTATGGGGCTATTACTAAATCTCACTTCCAGATTGTTATATAAGTGGCATTATGTTAGCTGAATTTAGCGTGGGCTTAGCTGATAAAATAGTCCTACCTGCCAGTTTTGGTTTGTAAAGGAGTAAGTACCCGAACCCGAAAGGTCGTAAAAAGTTAGTGCTCTAAAATAACCTCCTGTTATACCGACGCGACTGAATTGATAACGGCCACGACCGGTTAAACCGATCTCAATAGGTTTGCTGTTAGACCAACTGGCTGATTTACTAATCAGCCAGTTTAGCTCAGGACCAATCAAAAAGCTTAGCTTCTTCACGGGTTTGACACCAATGGTAGGTCTAATGCCAATGTAAGTGTAACGGACTGGTACGAGCTGTTGCTCAATCGGATTCTCATATCGATGTCCCTTCTGTTGAAGATTCAACTCGATCTGGGTAGTAAACAGCCTGGATAGCTGATGGTCATAGGCTAAACTTACATAAAACCCTGGCTTAGCTTTAATGGGAGCAAGTCCAATCAACGCTGTATTCTCTATACTAACTATTGTATTGGAATAGGAGTAACCAGCGCCGATATTAAATTGATTCTTCGATTGAGCAGACGACTGGTAGCTATTACCAAAGACGATTGCTATTAAAAAGAGAAGGTATCTCATTCCTTAAGCGATTTGTCTGCATAACGTATGCTCTTTTTTTCTGTTGTATAATTTTCGTGGCTGTTGCAAAAGTCGGAAGTGGCTTAGTCTCTTTTTTCAATCGCTTGTTTTTGAAGCAAAACTTAACGGAATGAGGCCCGTTTACTAAGCATTGAAACAGCCACTTTGTATATGTTAAGCTGAGCCCGTATGTTGAACGAAGAAAGAACTGATACCGCTAAGTTATTCTACTTTGTCCTATTCGTGGCGGTTAATGGGTTGAGCTGCCTGATTATTCCCTTCTTCCTCGACTACGCTCATATTTATCTCAACGGATTTCTTATTCCTGACAGCCTACGGTGGGACGATAACAACCGCCTAAGAGCAAACCCGATAGGATGGTTCACGGCTCAAGTGCTGATTGTGTTAATTGAGTTCGTAGGCTCACTCTGGCTGCTTTACCGCTTTAATTGGCGCAATACTCCTGTTTGGTTAGCTAGACAGCCGATACGGATTATTCAGGGGGTAAGCGGGTTAGTAGTCGCTGTAGTAACGGTAGTGAGCTTGTTTGGAAGAGGGGGTTTTCTTATATGGCTGGTAAAACACTATGTCAAAACTGTTGTATAATCTCACTTATGATAAGCTAAAGTAAGATCGAGAAAAGTCATACTATATGTCATACAATTGATTCGGTCTGAAAAAAGCGTTTAGTTTGCTGTATACTAAATGTATGACTTTTCTCAATGGCTGACCAAGACCCGCTTACAGAACTCGAATTAAGTAAACAGCAGTCTGAAAATACGATTACAGAACTGCTATTAAGTAGTACACCCTCTGACACCTTGGAAGAGAGCGGTAAGAAGGGCAAAGGAGGCCGTCGTCGTCATGCGCCTGATGTTGGGGTTTGGTCAATTCGTGGTATCGAGTTTGAAACCCGTACAGCCTTTGAGAAAGCTGCCGAGCGAAGCGGTAAAACCATTGGCCAGTATCTAAACGAGGATCTACGCCAGTACGCCCAAGAACAACTTAAGAAAGGAAATCAACCGCCAGCTCGTCAGGAAGATTTACGGACTGAGATTGATGATTTAAAGTCAGTTGTTGTTCAATTAGCTCAACGTACCGAATTAGACAATCAACGAGACGAGGAACTTCGCATTATCCGAGAAGCTATCCAGCAACGCCCAGCCAGTTTCCGAGAATGGTTATTTGGTAAAAAGTAAATACCCTCTTCCCCCTTTCCAATGCCAGGTGAACATATGGTCCAACGGCTACAGCGCTTGATTAACGACCACCAAATTAGACAGATTCGTATCTGTCGTTTGGGTGATTTTAAACTCCATGATCAGAGTGAGGAGTGGAGCTTTGGCCATGAATATATTCAAGTGGGTAGCCAGCCTTACAACCTCAATCGCGTGGTGACGTTTACCGTCATCGATCAAGTTCTATACCTTTATTTTTAAGAACACTACAGGTCTGCTTGCGAAAAAGCTGACGCGTGCTAACTTTGCTAGTCTGATTGAGTAGCCAGCCATGTTTATCCCCTAAAAAACCTCCCTTCGGTCCGTCTTTTAGGGGATAAACCGCCTGTCCCCCCTCCGACTGTCGGGGGGGTAAAAATCGCTCACTCTGTTCGCTATGAACCCAACTGAACCCCTTAAAAAGAAGGGCGGCCGACCGCCCAGCACCCAGAAACGCGACCAGCAAATGACGGTCTTGCTGACCAAGCTGGAGAAGCTGGCCATCCAGAAGCGAGCTGAGAAGGCGGGTCTGAATCTATCGGACTATGGCCGACAAATAATCCTTACTGGCAAAGCCCAGGCCAGACTAAGCCCGGAGGAAAACGCCACCCTGAACCAAGTTGCGCGTCTAGGTAGTAACCTCAATCAGATCGCTCACAAAGCCCATGCCGACGGTATCCGTAGTATTGCCCTGGAAGCCCACCGACTGCTTCAGCAATTGAGTCAGTTATTAGATAAACCGGCTGATGTATGAGTGTGGTGGTCTACTTGAAAAAATACCAATATGGGGGGCGTTACCACTACGGTAAGCTGTGGGTGGACCGCGAGCCGCCTCTGTGTGAAGTGCTGAATTTTCTCAATCCTATCCCCATCCTTGAGCATCGGGAGTACAATCTGCTGAAGGCGGGTGATCGAATCGAATTTGACGCCTTATTTGAGGCTTGGGAGATGATCGATGAGTTGGAGTTTTACCGGGCCTATAAGCGGGCCACGGCGAGTGATTTTCGGCTGTACGTCAATGGTAAACCTTTGCCCCTATGATTGCTAAAACGAGTATTGGCCGCAGCTTTAAGGGCTGTTGCGCTTATAACATGCAGAAAGTGGAGATGGGCCAGGGCCAAGTGCTGCTGAGCCAAGGCGTGCGGGACTACGAGTTGAGGGCGATGGTGGCTGACTTCACCCGACAGGCCAAAATGAATCCCGAGTTAACGCGTAGCGTCTGGCATACGGCTATCAGCTTTGATCCTCAAGACGAGGCCCGGTTACAACTCAAGCCGGAGTTAATGAACCAAGTGGCTAGTGAGTACTTAAAAGGCATGGGTCTGGATCAATCGCAATACGTGGTGATTCAGCACCAGGACACTGCCCACAGTCATTTTCACATTATTGCCAACCGGGTAGCCAGTAATGGCCAAAGCATCAGTGATAGTCACAATTATAACCGCTCGGAGAAACTGCTCCGAGAGATTGAGCAAAAGCATAGTCTCACGCTGATGAAGGAGCAAGGCTACCGGCTGAGTTTGGAGCACTTACCAGAGCGGGATCGTCACCGGTTGGAGATGCGGAATGAAGTTCGGCAGAGCTTAGAGCGTTCGACCACCAGCGCGGAGCTGAAAGCGGATTTGGCCCAACGCGGTATCGAGGTGATCGTGAATCGGGATCAGGCAGGTAAAGCCCGTGGGTTGAGCTTTGAGCGTGTGAGCCAAACCGATAACGGGGAAGAAATCAAAGTGGCTTTCAAAGGCTCCAAGCTACACCAGAGTCTAAGTTTATGCCATATCCAGGAACAGTTACTAGAAAACGGTCATAAACGGGCCTTAGAGCTTTCTCAGCAGCGAGAGCTAGCGAAGGCGCAAGAGTTGACGATAAGCTTGCAAAACGAAGAAAAACGACTTAAAAAAGGGCGTGGCCTGAGCATGTGAGATGGAGACTAAGAAAGCCCAATCGAGTGATGAGTTAGTGAGTGAATTGTTACAAGGGGTCCTCGATGATATCAAAGGCCTAAAACAGTCGGTCAACCAATTGGCTACTAAAGATGAACCTGACTATCGAGAGGAGTTAAAAACGTTAGCTCGGGCGGTCGAGTCGTTGAAACACCAACCAGGTCCTGCTTCGAGCGAGTCGAATCAAGTTTTCGAGCGATTCAGCCGGTTAGAACAGCTAATTCGCCAAAAGCCTGACTATAAGGTCAGTCAGTACGTGCGCTATGGGGGCTATGTATTTGGACTGATGGTGATGTTAGTGGCGGGTCTAACCTGGCTAGCCTTAGATTGGAAAGGGGAACGGGACCGGTTTCGAGACGCTTACTGGACGGCAGATTGGCGGGTGCGCTACGTTAAGCAAGCAGATCCTACCTTCTACAGCCACGTCGAAGGAGTATTCACCAAAGACCCGGCAGGCGTCAGTAAGTGGATTGTCGAGCAGGAGCAGGCCGACGAGAAGCGCGCTTTAGCGGTTCAGGCTGCCGAGCAAGCCAAAGCCTTATCTCGCCAGGCGAATGAGTTGGAAGGAAAACAGATGACAAAGGGGAAGAAAAAAGAAAGCCAATGAAACCCGATTTCAAGCGGCTGGTTGCTTTCTCTCCCCTTTTCAACCTTTCTGATCAGGGTTGTTTCTTCCCAGCAAGTATTTTATCTCGTTCAGCGGCATATGCTAACGTTTCCGCTACGGTCATGTAAGGCCCTTTATGATTGACCCAGTGTTCACCAGACTCGTTCATTTCCTGTTCGGTCATTCCGTTCTTGATGACAGCAATCAGCTTAGGGGCGGCTTCTGAAGCCGTCCTCTTATTGGGGTTTTTGAGCGATTTGAGCATAGTGTTCGCGTTCTTTTTGGTTGGCTGGTCGGCAACTAATGGGCCTAATTTGACCATTTCTAATGACATACACAACAAGCAATATTCGATTCTGGTTGCTTCGGGCTACCAGCTTGAAGCGTTCTTCCTGGTCACTGTGTTGGGGATCACGCAGAGCCAGCGGAGCTGGATCGTAAAATAAGCTTTCTACTTCCTCAATGGTATTGGCCCGAAGTGGATAGTGGTCGATAATATGATTTTCATTTCCCATATCCCACTGAAATTCAATCATTTTTTATCCCTTTTGGTTGTTTCAAGCCCAATCGGGTGAGCAGATAACCGGCTACGTTCTTTTCGACTTTGACTTTTCCGGTCTGCAACTCGTAAGCAAACTTATTAACTTCTTGAATCAGATCCGCCGAGTTCATAATCTGATTCACTACGTCAGCCCGCTTAATGTTCCATTTTTCCAATAGGAGTCGGACGTTTTGGTATTGGGCGTCTGACACACCTGTTAGGTTAGCTCCTGTTTTGACTGCTCCGTTCTCCACAGGCAAGACTACGGCTAAGGGTTGAGCCTTGACGGTGAAGGTAATATTTTTGAAGCTACGGCCCTTCTTTTCGAGGGTATAGCCGATCTTTAAATCGGTGTGTTGATTAATTTGCTTTACTGATTCATCAAGTACAAACTGCTTCAATTGTCCAATCTGTCTATACTGCTCATTCCCCTTGTCATCAAGCAAGGACAGCATCTTCTTGAGTTCGTCTAGGCTAAAGGTTTGAGTTTGTCCCTTGTCTTTCCATTGGCTGCATATAGTGTAAATTCGCTTAGCAAATTTGCTACTCAGGCGCAGAGCTGCATAGAGTTGGAAGGAAGTGAAATTATCTTTCAAATCGAATAGATAGGGTTTGATTGGGTTGGCAAACTCAACCTCAATGATTCCCGTTCCATGAACATACTCAATGCGTTGGAACATCCATAATTGTATATAGCTCTTAGGTGTTGAGACTTCAAACATACGGCTCCCCATGCCCTCAGTGGCTATGCGCAGTTGCTGGTAATTGTACTTCTTGCCTGTTAGTTTCCCCATTTCAATCACCGACACTTCATAAATTCCGTCTGATTTATCTTTCCGTAATTTGGCAAGTAGGTATAGAAAGATGTCTAATTGCATCTCTGAGTACTCATAACGTGCATTGGTAATAGCGTTATGCTGACGCACTTCCACGGCCTGATTCATGGCTAAATTCCTTGCTTTGAGGGGTTATATACTCTATAATGTCAAAAAAACAGATTCAATTCACAGTATGTTTAAAAATAATGTTTTTTCGCTTATCAAACCTGTTTTTTCAACTTATCAAACCTGTTTTTTAGCTTATCAAACCTGTTTTTTAGCTTATCAAACCTGTTTTTTAGCTTATCAAACCTGTTTTTTAGCTTATATATAGGATAACAAATAGAACAAAGTTTTACAAATACACAAAGATTGTGTTGTCGAAAAAAACGGCATTTAGGGAGCTGACGCGAAATCCAAAAAATAGCTGACGCCGGAAAAGTATTAAAGGAATAAAAAAAGCAGAAAAAACAAAAACACCAAAAAAGGAAAAACGGCAGAAGGGGGCAAACTACAAATTTAGTTATTAAACGCTTGGAATACTAATATATTTAGTAAAATAATTACAGGTAACTAACTGATAATTAGCAAAATAGATATACTTTAGCCCGCATTTAAGGTAGATAATTCAAGCGCTATAATAACTGTTTATATAGCCTTGGGTAGACAGATGATGGCCAGCCCTTTTACGTTTCTTTTATTTTAATCGTCTCAAAATGACTTAATTAAGTATGACAAAACAAGATGTAATCAACCAAGTTAGTGAGAAAACCGGCGTCGACCCCTTGCTCACCCGGTCGGTAATCGAATCCTTTTTCACGGTAGTAAAAGAGTCCTTAGTCGAGGGCGAACCCATTTATATCCGCACCTTCGGGAGCTTCATCCTTAAACAGCGAGCCCAAAAAACAGCCCGCAATATCAGTCAGAATACGGCGGTCACAATTCCGACCCAGATAATCCCTTCCTTCAAGCCTGGTTCGGAGTTTACCAACCAGGTTAGGGCTCAGCCGATGCCAGCCAAGATAAAAAAATGACGTATGATCAGGGTAAAAAAAGGGTAATGACCTATGATGTCACCACCCCTTTTTTACCCCGTTGTTTTTTGTACTTTTCTGAGGGTTGTTGTATAAGCTATCTTATGTTATGTGGTTTTTCTCAGAATCAGGCCTTTATGACTGCGAGGAAAAACCCGCTAAAAAAACCTTATTTTGACCCTACCTGACGAGCCCTAAAAAAGCGTCAATTAATCTTGCCAACCTACCGGTTTTGAAGGGGTTCGACTGTCACTCGATACACAAACCGCCGTTGGCGGGCGAACGTAGTATTTACTATAAATATAAACTAATGAAGGAACGGGTTCCGGCTGAGGGACACGGCCATGAACCAGTTCAAATAGACCCGGTGGGATACCTTCGCTGTCTTTACGGTCCAGCCAGTAGCGCTGGGCAAAGACGGCCCCGGCTGTAAAATAACCCACTACGGCCTCCTGCCGGTTAGCCACATTGTGCACATTGCCAATCGGTGCCGCTGCGGGTGTATCGGCTAGCCCGCCCGTGTTTTGGGTCTGGTCTTGAAAAAGCTTGAAATACGTGTATGCCGACTGAGTAAGCCCCGTCTGGCGAATCTCGACCAAGGCCCCGTTGTGGTCGTAGAACGGAATTTGGGCCACCCGCCGGTGTAGAATAGGCCCACCATTGGTCAACTGGTCAGAAAAGACATTAATATCAGGGCTGTAGAAGATGTCCCAACACTGGGTACGACAAGCGTAATCGTAAACAAAGTACTGTCCACGTATCAGCTGGCTTACATCGTAACAGTTTTCATAGAGGTACGTATCCGAAGGATCCCAAATCAAGTAAACGGCATTCTCGCAAGTGCGACACCAGTCTTGCTTTTCCCATAAGACCCAACTCCAACGATAGTAATTGCGTGTTTCGACGGGGTCTTGCGTATCGAGGTAGAAGTCATGAGCCGCCGCATAATTTCCGGCTAATCGCTGGGCTGGCTCTAGGCTATTAGGATTAAACTGAGCAGACAAATGGTCGAATGGAGGCACGCTGGCCATCACTTCGGTGGTGGACTGGTATCGAGTGCCATCGGAGAGCGTAAACCGAAGTTGATAGGCGTGGCCAATCTGGCCTTTGAAGTCAGAGGGCAGTTGATAGGTTCCGTCCTGAGTCTCGTGGCAATCAATCATCTGGGTAGAGTCAACCACCACTTGCACCTGGGCTTTGGTGATGGGTGTAGTGCCAAATCGTCCGGTGAGCGGATCGGCTTTGGATCGGTTGATTCGAATCATCTGGGGTTCAGCCAGGTTCGTAATCGTGCCGTCTACGACCAGCACATTTACCGTTCCATGCAGAAGTATATCTTCGGGATCAACACAGGCCAGCGGCAGGAAAAGAACGGCCAGACAGCCAATAATCAGTGTGAAGGTTAAGCGCATGGATAGCCTAAGTTGAGTAGCTGTAAAACCATTCAAGCGGTCCATTTTACTCACTGTATACAAGGGCTTTCAGGAGGCTTTAGGCAGGCTTTTTACTTGGTTACGGTAGGCTTTCGGGAGGCTCTACATAACATAATCTAGATTATACAACAAAAAAGCAGACCAACAACGTTAGTCCGCTTTCCGCTTATATCCACACCATAAGAGAAAATTTGCTCTCTTATGGTGTGGATATACACTTAGATGCATACATCACCATAACTTAACATAATCACCACTTATATAACAGCTCGTATGCTACTGGTTTCTGTGTACAGTAAACCCGTAAGCTGATGTATATTAAGCGATTACAACGAAATAAGAAAAATAGAAATTCGCTTATCTTTAAGCGACGGATCGTGGAGGTCTATCGGGCTGAAATCGCTCAGCCTGCTGATATCCAACGTTATCTACACATTTCCCTCACGGAGCTTCGCCAGCTAAACCGGTGGTATTTTAGACACCGATTAGCCCCTTATCTGTATCCTCATAAAGCCTATAAAGCCATGAAGAAGCACAACCAAGATGCCTATGTCAAAGCCCTGGAACGGCGCTTCTAGCTAGCTAGCTGGATATTCCCGGTATTGGCAAACGCAAGCTGGATATTCCCGGTATTGGCAAACGCAAGATGTGGTTTGATCCTGACGTTAACATTAGTAACGGTAACTTCCAGGGCGTTGAATACGGTACCCTGCCATCGAACCGGAGCCTCGGTCTGAACCTGAAACTTTCTTTTTAACCTGCCTCCATCGACTTCAATAGCAAGCCGTTCAGATGGGCAATAAAAATCCAATACAAACAACCCAATACTATGCTGTCTCCTGAATTTTCGGCCAGCTAGTTTACTACCTTTTAACTGCTCCCAAAGAATTTTCTCCGAATCGGTTGCGCCGTTCCGTAGCTCCTGGCGGATAAATGTCAATACTTTCAAATTGTTCAACTGCCCGTTGCGCATTGTTTTGTAGGTGTTTGATTGGTAAATGACCACCCCCTCAAAAATCCAGATCCGTCAATTCGAAATCCTGCTTGACCCGAATAGTCCCGTTCTCTTCGGTGCCGGGATTGTAGATCATTCGTTCGGGTTGGATGCCCTTCTGCACATTGCCGATGTCACGTTTCCGGTTTTTATTGGCGTCGATAATTAATCGAAGTCGGTATAATCCCGGTTTAAGTCGGCCAAAGCTATAAGCTGGTGTGTTGTAGGCCGTTCGAATAACCTGATATTTCTCATCCAGTAACTCGACAAGGAAATCTAGCTAGCTAGTTATTTTTTCAACTTCCCTATTATATCATAGGTCTATTCCCTATACAAACATTGAAATCACAACGTTTATATATTTGTAAATCAACTTTTTTCGTCAAAACTATATTAAAATTCTGAGTATTATTTTGCAACAATTTAACTATTATTATTCAAATCTAATTGCTGAATAAAATTAAATGCATCGATACTTTGTAATTCACATTTAAGTCCTAACATATTTTTGAAATAACATTCGTATGCATTAATCCATTTATTCGTTTCAAACAAAGTTTCAATATCAATTGGATAAATCATGATAGAGTGATTATTCATAATATGGTGTGCTTCTTCAGCGATATGTAATGCACCATCATTTAATGTTTCCATAACGTTAGGTATAACTTTTTCTTTCAGTGTTGTATGTTCTAGCCCATTTAAATTAGCTGGTACAAAAGTTACATCCATACCATACTTTTCAATTGTCAGTTCTTGTGTACAATTTGCAAACCTTAAATACTCAATCATTAAACTAATGAGGTTATAACTGTACGTATTAGATTTTAATATATATAATACCGTTTCTTGAAATTGAAAATGACCATTGTCTATTAACTTCAAAATCAAGTGCGTCTGTTCCCTCATTGATAACGTATCAAAATCAGTTAATGACTGAGTCAATCGTTTTTCATCTTCAATTAATTTTGACTTAGCAAATTCTTTAAGAGGATGTAATGCCATTCTTTTTTTGTGATCTTTGACTTCATCAATAATTTGATGAATGACTTCTACCGCTTCAAAATATTGTCCCAAACCAATCAAACTTTTCACGTAATAAATCATCAATGCATCATATTGTTGTATGCCAGTTTTCAATAAGACAATTGTTTCTTCTCTTAATTCAAGAAATGACCCCGTCTCATATAACATACGGCATTTCATCATTGCTATTACTTCAGTGAGTTCAAATTGACGTTCATATTGCACAATATATTCATACATCAGGTCATAGTTTTGGTCTTGTTCAGCACGTTTTATATCTTTATATAACTTTTTCGAAGAGTTAGGAAACTGAATAATATCTGACACATATCTAGCTAGCTAGATCAAATGAAAAAAGTGAATTTCTTTCAAAAGATAAACTTTCTATTCTTAATAATAAGAATTTCTTTTGTTTATCGTGTAATTCTTATGAGTTTATTAAAAGAAATAAAAAGTTTACGACTATAATAAATGCTGTAGGTTTTGGTGATTTGCCTACTGATTGGGTAGAAATAGTAAATGCTAGGGAATTTGATAACAATGCTTACCCAGGAATTACTGCTGATATTGTTGCAGAATTTTCCTCTATTTTAGTTGAACTACATAAATTAACCTTTAGAGATTATTTTCATCGAAATCTTAGTTTTAAACAACTTTTTTCACATTTTGAGCTACACTTAAATAAAGAAATAAGTAAAATTATTTTAAGAGATAACACTTCTATCCATAATAGAAAATTAGCTGATTTGCTATATCTTGTAAAATGCGAATTGAGTTTACTTTAATTTCTATGTCACATAGTTATATTTTTTACAATTAATATCATCTCTAATCGAATTCGTACTTTTGGTTAAGAACCTTAAAGACGACGTTAAAATACAAAAGCCAAATTATGTACTTGACATTTTATGTACGTTGACGATCATTCATAACCGGCTTGTTACTATACATACCAACGTATGTATAGTAACAGAAGAGCCATTTTGCCTTTATCTACTATGAAGAAAGCGATTGCCTATTATCGGGTATCTACAGATCGCCAGGGCAAAAGTGGTTTAGGGTTAGAAGCTCAAGCCGAAGCTGTCAGCAATTTTGCCGAGCGCGAGGGTTATGAGGTCGTAGCTATTTTTACGGAAACCGAGAGTGGGAAGAAAAGTCAACGCCCCGAATTATTGGCCGCTCTCGCTCAGTGTCGCAAAGAACGGGCTACGTTGGTTATTGCTAAGCTGGATAGGCTGAGTCGTAACGTTGCCTTTATTTCCAATCTGATGGAAAGCCGAGTTGACTTTAAAGCAGTCGATAATCCTCACGCCAACCGGTTGATGGTTCATTTATTAGCAGCCTTTGCCGAGCATGAGCGGGAGCAGATCAGTACTCGGACCAAGGATGCATTAGCCGCAGCGAAACGGCGCGGTGTGCAACTTGGTAAGCATGGGAAAGAGATATTAAGCCAGGTGAATGCAACCGCAGCGGTAGAGTTTGCCACACGTTTACGCCCAACTATTGAACACTTACAAGCCACTGGTTTTACCACTGTTAGGGCTATTCGGGATGAACTAAATCGCCAACAGATTCCTACATACAGAGCGGGCAGCAAATGGCATATTCCGAATGTTTATGCAGTTTTAAAGCGTCTAGAGTAATATTTAAAAAAGGTGTAAACTTACACCTAAAAAAAGGTGTAAGTTTACACTAAAAAACACACCTTTATATTATATGTAACTGTATGATTTTCACCGTTGGGGGCATAAAAGGAGGTACGGGTAAAACAACGATATCAACAAATTTAGCTGTGTGGTTATCTCAGCGAGGAGCTGATGTTTTATTAGTAGATGCTGATGAGCAAGAAAGCGCAAGTGATTTTA
The DNA here is from genome assembly GCF_002831565.1 of Spirosoma pollinicola. NCBI lineage: Bacteria > Pseudomonadati > Bacteroidota > Cytophagia > Cytophagales > Cytophagaceae > Spirosoma > Spirosoma pollinicola. The sequence goes on from NZ_CP025096.1 coordinate 8,777,491, forward strand.
CTGCTTGGCGAGAGGAGACTAGAAAAGGCCAGTTAGGTTATACCCTTGTGCAGCTTAACGGGCCAACCGTTCGCAGACAGATAGAACAGTTACGGCCTAAGTATGATCACATTGTTATTGATACTGGAGGGCGTGACACAGCTAGCCAACGAGCTGCACTTTTTGTTTCGGATATATACTTGATTCCGTTTGCTCCCCGTAGTTACGAGATTTGGACACTCTCTAAAGTACAAGCCTTGTTAAGTGAAATTCAGGGAAGCCGATCCATCCCATTGCAGGTTTATTCCTTCTTGAACAAAGCTGATACGCGTGGAGCTGATAACAATGAAGCAACTGAGGTTTTGCGGGAAAACGAAGAACTGAACTTTGTGGATTACCCAGTGATCAACCGCAAGGCTTTTGCTACCGCAGCCAGTAAAGGGTTGTCCGTTTTTGAAATGATGCCTATCGATGAAAAAGCAGTTACCGAGGTAGAAGCATTATTTAGCCACGTTACAGGTATTAAAAAATAAATCCTATGGCAGTATCACCACCACCTAAGAAAGTGGCACCCGCTAAAGTTGACGTGCAACAGACAACTAAGGGCCAGGAAAAGAAAATAGAGGATATTATAAATCGAGGTAGTACAACTGTTGGCCAAGCTGAGCCGCAGGATCAAATCAAGAACTTCAATATCAAAATCATGTCTAGCCAGCTTACTGAGGTTGACCAGTTACGGGCCAAACGGCCACGCAAGCCGACAAGCCCTAAGTTGGGTGTTTCTCTTCAAGATTGGATAATTGAAGCGATTGAAGAGAAAATTCAGAGAGAAAAAAAGAAGTATAGTGCAGGTGAATAAATGCACCTGTTTGCCAACCTAGAAAAAGGTGTAAAAATAGGTGCGTTTATAGACATGTTATTTAAATTTTATAAAATTCGTCGTCTAGCCTTAATTGAGATTTTGTGTAATATAAGAAGAGCGTTTTTACGTCTACTTACCCTAACATGATCACCATCATTAATCATCTACGCAATAGACCTCAATATCCAACTAGGGACATTCGACACACACTTAATAACTTTAATGAGGAGATCATTAAGGAGCTTGAGCGCCGTTTACGACTGCTGAACCCTGATTTATATACGGGAACGGTCACCGTTTCTGAAGATAAAGATGGAATTTACAAGGTAGAAATTGAAAGCTCAGATGCTGACACCGCCAAGCGGATAACTAACTTATTACAGCCTTACCTTGACTCATTAACTAATTGGTCAGACCATTAGGGTAGGGCGTTGCTGAATTACCTATAGGATCTATGAATACTTCCACTGAGATGTAGCTAATTCGTTGTATGGCTCGTGGAAAGCTCTCAATCTCAGGAGAAGGAGCGTTTCAGGAGACGGACACTCACAAGTATCTAGCTTGAAGTTCGTTCTTTGGTTGACAGTTAATTGATTACAAGCAAGTGCTATTTGTCAAGTCAATACAAAGCCACTCATGATGAGAAAAATTTCTCTCCTTTTTATGGTTTTGCTTAGTTGCGGGCTTACTCCGCTCCTATGGGCACAATCCGCTTCCGAGGGGTATAAAATCACAGGCCATATTAAAGGGGTTAAAGATACGACCTGCATTCTCGCCCATTACTTCGGTTCTACCCAGTATATTCCTAAAGATACCGCCCGGGTAGATGCCAATGGCAACATGACCTTTGAAGGCAAAAAGAGCCTACCCGAAGGATTGTATATGGTTGTCGCTCCGATCAAGTACCCATACATCCAATTTTTAATGACCAATAATCAACAGTTTTCCTTCGAGACTGACACGGCCAACGTCATCTCAGCCATGAAGATAAACGGCTCAAAGGAGAACGAACTGTTTTATACTTATCAGCAGCAACTTGGCAAGTTTAATGAGCAAGCCCAGGCTATCAACGCCGAAAAAAAGCGCCATAATGATACTGCTTCGATTGCTCTAGTGAATAAAAGAATGGCGGATTTGCAGCAGAAGGCCATTGAGTACCGCACCCAGTTTAGTAAAGAAAATCCCACCTCGTTTGCTGTTAAGTTATTTAAAGCCGGTGCCGATCCAGAAATCCCACCAACTCCCAAAGCCGCTAATGGCCGCCCGGATTCGAGCTGGACCTTTACTTATTACAAAAAACACTACTGGGATGATTTCGACTTTTCGGATGAGCGGTTCATTCGGACCCAGCTATTACAAGCCAAGATTGTGCGATATATTACCGAATTAACGGTACAAATTCCTGACTCACTGATCAAAGAAGCTGACTTTCTGGTCAATAAAGCCCTAGCGGGAAAAAATAAAGAGATAAAATATTACACGATCTATTATATCACTAGTCAGTACGAACAACCCAAGGTAGTCGGTACCGATGGCCTATTTGTCCATATGTTTGAAAAATACTACCAGACGGGCGTAATGACCGTATCCGATTCGTCCACATTAAAAAAAATAGGGGAACGAGTCGCGTCAATGAAACCCAACTTAGCGGGCAAAATACTCGTGTCTCCCCTGATCAGTGACACGCTTCAACGTCCCATTAATTTTTCGGCTATTCAAGCGGATTACACCGTCGTTTATTTCTACTCGCCTACTTGCGGTCATTGCCGAGAGAGTGCGCCGATGCTGCAAAAATTTGTCGATACCTATAAAGGCAAAGGCATTGAGGTGGTAGCCATTGCCATCGATCAAAGCCCCAAAGAATGGAAGAGTTTCATTAAAGAGTTTAAACTCGGTAAGGCCATCAACGGCTATGATTTTACCCATAAAACGGATTACTATCATACCTACGATGTGTTTACAACACCCACGGTGAACGTACTAGATAAGCATAAACGGATTTTGGCCCATCGTCTTCCTGCCGCGCAAATCGAGGATTTTATTCAATTTCAGCAGCGGCAGCAGGTCGCTAAAAAGGTTATTACTACTATTAAGGCCAAAAGGAGTTAAAGAACTGAGGCTATGTTGCGTCAAGCTATTTCATTGTAATACGCTTAGCAAAAAGACGGGTAGGGTTGCGGCCCACCGCAGTGGTTGAAATTCGTTGGTGTCAAAAAAGTAAAACGATGAAATATGTATCCTTGTATGCCTGGTTGTGGCTAGTTGTTTTTTACACTTCCTGCGAAGGACAAACCAAAACGGATCTGCTAACTGAGACGATTAGCCCCCAAACCAAAGACGTAGTTACCTCCACGGCACCTGACAATATCACGCGTACCATTAAGCAAGATAGCAAGGGTAATATTTGGATTGCTGCATTTGATGGTGTGTATCGCTACGATGACAAATCGTTCATCAATGTGGTGAGTGAGGTGAGCTCAGCCCGCTTCTTTTCAGTGTTGGAAGATCGAAACGGAAATTTCTGGTTTAGTTCGGTTGGTTCAGGCGTTTATTATTACGATGGGAAATCCTTTCAGAATTTTACCACCAAGGATGGCCTTGCCAGTGATCAGGTTACGGATATTTATGAAGATAAGACTGGCGCTATTTGGTTTGCCACGGATCGAGGAGCGAGCCGTTATAATGGAGTGTCTTTTCAAAATTACAGGATGAATGAAGCAGCACCCTCTTTTGTGACAGTTGCAACGACAGGAGGAGTCCCCAAAAATGACCATACTGATGTTAATTCGATCCTGGAAGACAAAACCGGAAAATTCTGGTTTGGCACCAGAGGCCATGCCAGTACGTATGACGGGAAAAGCTTTACCATGTTAACCCACAATGGCAAACCGTTTACGAATGTTCGTTCGATCATCGAAGATAAAAAAGGGGCTATCTGGCTGGGGGGCGCTGATGGCCTTTGGCGCTATGACGGCAGTAGATTTACCAATTTTAGCCAGAATTTTGTTGGCTATATCTACGAAGATAAAAAAGGCAATATCTGGACGAATTCACAAACGCATTGGGGTTGGGTACTTTCCCGCTATGAGGCGAACACGTTGTCTACTACAAAGCCCACTGTAACCGAAATAGAGACAAAAGAAGGAAAGATGATTTTTGGGATTTTAGAAGCGCGGGATGGGCGTATTTGGTTTGGTGCTTTAGATGGGGTGCATCGTTACGATGGAACTACCATTACCAATTTTAAACGGTAAATAGGACCAGAATACTTTGTACAACTGTTTCTTGAAACGCCCCCTTTTTTGAGATGCCCTGTTTAAGCTGAAAATGATATTTATAAAAGTTGGCTACTATCTCAAATTGCCATCTCGCTAATCAACGTTTCATTTTCATGCTACTTGATGAGTAGATGATGCATCGCAGACCGCCAAGTGACGATTTTTGTACGAAACGGCAAAACTCCTAAAGGTGAATAAACACACCTGTTTTTACACCTTATTATAGGTTAATAAATAGGTGTAATTAATCTTTTATTTTAGATTTAATAATCAGATTATTAACTAATTATATATTTGTATAACATTTAAGTCTGAACGTTTTGGCTTTAATGCTACTCGTGTACAAGTTCTTTGTGCTGTTCAGGTTTCTTCTTTTTTAAGGTAGATTTGTCAGCCCTTATTTCTGCCTTTCTTTGTTGAATCCAAGCACTGGTCAATCTACGATCCTCCTCAGTAGGATTAACGTTTTCCACCACGAAGTCTATGTTTCCTTCCTTAATCATATCGGTTCCTTTTAAAAAAACTGATTTATTAACCATTGGGCCGATCTACTGTCAAAGATCATCCTGCTATGAAATAACACTTCTGCTTTAAACTTTTGTCTATAATGACCGATTAAATCAGTCTTTGACTGAAAGGCGACAAACCCTTCATATCCTTCCTCCACTGAACGCTTACAGGCAAAGGCAAATAACATACCTGCAACACCCTCGAATTTTTTTGTACGGCCTTGTCCACCCCGATTAAAAGCAGCGTTTTCGACCAAGTGTACAAAGACGTGATCTGACATTACCGAGAGACTAACGAGGCCCTGAATTGCATTAGGTTCAGCCAATGTAACAAGCTTATACGTCTCACGGTTGATATCCTCTAACTCTTTGTGCCAGTTGAACTCCCATTCAATACTCTTTAGTTGGCGCTTATTCTTTTCAGTTAATCTAACAAGTTTGCTAGCAAACTTGTCACCGGTTTCTACTAAATAAATGCCTTTTAGGGCAGGTCCGTCAGACATGCTATACAGTAAATATAATTAATTTATTGAGCTTTTACAAAGTTTCGGTGCCACTTATTGCTGCCTCAACTTCCTGTTTTAGTTGTTCCTGAGCGGCTTTGCCCATCTTGACGAACACGGCATTGCAGTACTTTACTCGGTCCTCTATACGGTCATCTGAATTATCCTTCAATTGCCAATCATAGACCAACTTGTTAGCGGCTTTTGTGCCAACATCCTCTAAATACAGAGCAATATTTTTGTCTGTCACCTTCCAGGATCGGAGATTTGCAATCACCTGAGTTATAACACTATGCTGTAGCCAAAATTCCGGAATTTTTCCATCTTGCTTACGTTTGAGAATAAATTTAAAGCCGGTTATTTTCTTTCGGCCCCTAGTCATACGGTCCGTTTCATAAACTGGCTGGTAACTGAAGGCCAAGTTTGTACCGGCTAATTCCTCTAAAGGTTCGGCAATAGTGTATTTGATTAAGTCTTTGGTAAGAGGATACTTCATTTTTGGGCTTCCCTCTTTACCTCTTTTTACCTTTCCCCGCTTGTCCTTTTCGTGCCAGCAGTCCATAAGTTGCCGGTACTGTTCGACTGTCGGACACCATATGCCTGTATCTTTAAAAGCAGAAAGGATTTCAAAAAAACGCATTGAATACCAGCTTTTTAGCCCCATATAGTTACTAAGCTGGTAAGTCGAATAATGAGCAATCTGAACAAAGTATGGTTCTAATGCCGGATTAAGTAATATCGTGATAATTCCGTTTTTATAACCTACTGGCCTTTCATAATTGGTAGTATCTAATAGGTGTCGAATGTACCATTCTGACTTATCTAAACTCTCAAACTCCCAGGTTGCCGCCGTTAGTTCTCGTAATGACCCCTGTACCTCTTTATATGCTGTTTCCTTCGTAATACCTGCATCAGTAATGATGTCCACGATACGGAACTGATAGTAGGCTCGTAGCTTAAAATCGTCGTCGCGTATCTGGTCAATGACGCGGGCCATGATACGTTTTGCCGCTACGCTCATACGCCCTTGTCGGGCAAAGGTTACGTTCCAGTGCTGTTTAACTAAGTCTTTGTGCTTCGGCTCGTAAGTCAGATCGAGCGGTAAGACTAATTGAGTATTGCGCTTATCTTCTCCCTTCATTATGTTTGTTACATACCCCTAAAGTATGTGCAAACATAATAAAAGGAGTTATATAATACAACCCCTTTAAAGCCGGTGTATATCTCCTTTTATTAACTGTATGAGTGGGGGTATATCTCCTTTTATTCAACTTATAAAGTGGGGGTATATCTCCTTTTATTCGCTTTCACTCCTTATATAATATTTAACTATAAAGTAAAATTTCCTACTATAATAGTTGTGCAGCGCGCGTTGCTAAAAAAAATGTGGATAAGGTCGAAAAGACTAAAGAAAATCCGAATAGGAAGGAGCGAAAAAACAAAAAACAAAAAGGACCGCGCGTTTGCTAAAAAAAGCGAAAGAGGCCTGCAACTATATTTTTAGTTAGAATCCACAAATTTTACTAACTCCTTAGAATTGATTGAACAGCCGGCGTAGAGGGGAGGTCAGAAGGGCAATAGCAAAGTCGGTTAGTAACCCTAAAAGGGGCAGTAGTAGGTAAACCCACCACTGGTAGCAGTAACGGGTTCTGATGTTAGTGGTCAACGTCTTCAGGGCTAATAGGACTGGTTCTCGATAATATACCAGGATAAGCAGATCAGAAGCAATCATACCAGCCAGCCGCAACGGTAATGCCTCTCCAAACATAGACGTTGTAAACGCTACATCAATTAAGAAGATTTGCCCCAGCACCGGCAGCAACAGCAAGGCCCCTATCAAAGCGGTTCGATTAAAAACAATCAAAGCAGCCCCGGCTAACTGAGTCAGGCCAACGATTATGTCAAAGCTTTTACTCAAGCTGAACAAGTACCAAGCAATATAGAACTTGTCAATTTGGGTAATGGGCTTGGTTAGAATTTTGGGATCATGGATCTGAAATTGTCCCCCGGTCATTTTAGCCCAGCCATAGCTGACCATGTAGTAAGCCAAATACCAGCGTAGCAGCAGAATAACAAAATCAATTACCTGATCTTTGGAAACCTTCATCATGAAGTCTAAAGATACTCTGATGCAAGAATTTACCTTCAAAAGTCAGAGAAGCCGCTAAGACTGAATCAACAACGTAAAAAGGTTACGTTCCTAGCCACCTATCTTCAATCCGTGCTAAAACGGCATTCGGGAAAGGTCACTTAGGAGAGACCATGTATAAAGCCATTCTGGATTGATTTCAGGCTCACCAGGCCACGAACTGGCCAAAGACAATGCTTTGTGTGTCTCCTAATCAATCGAACGCCTAAAGGCTGTTTTTTCGAATTCACCGTTTGATAACGAAAATAGCTGCCTACCTGGCCAGATTATATCTTTGATTATTTACCACAAAAAAAGTGTGACCGAAAAAAAATAATTGTGGCTTACGAAAAAAAAGATTGTGTCCTGACGTACTTTAGCTGTACAATCATTTGAGTAATTACTAACTAAAGATTAGCAACCATGGAACGAAAATTTAATGCTCTACTTCGTTATTTCACTAAGAAATCACGGCATAAAGAATTAACTACTTTGTACGAACGTAAAAAAGTCGAACTACCATTTTATTTGAATGAATTAGCCTTGCATAAATTTATTTTAGAAAGGCAACAGAATACCTTTGCGGAAGAGTATCACCTTCATGAAAGACATACTGAATTATGCGGTATTTGTTTACAAGCTATTCAACGGCTAGATGAGTTGATTAGTGCGTTAGATTTGAACCATAGCGAAGACGTACAAGACTATCTTAAAGCTTACAACCGGAACAAAACGGTGAAGAATCCAAGGGGCTTTAATTACCAACTCAATAGTAACTAAGTCGATGAAGATAACCCCTGTCCTAGCCCTGATCAGTCTGCACCTTGGCGGGGGTTATCTCGCCTTCGCCCTACGGTCTCGGCGCAAAGTATTATCTGTTCGATAATAGCAAGAGGGAACGGGGCTAACGCCGCCGTTCTCTCTTGCCCCTTCGGGGTTCGCTCTGACAATCAATAGGTTATGTTTTAATCCTGTATACATAAATCATTATAAAATGATTGTTAGTTCGTAATATATTGATAATCAACAGTTAAAATAATTATTTTATCACATTAAAAGTATGCAAAAGTATAAAACGATTAGTATCGAGCCAGATACGTTTGAGGCGTTCAGTCGAATGGCCGATAGCTACAAACTCACCAATAAAGGGCTAGTAGAGGCCATGCTGCTTTACTTCCAAGCTACCAAAGCCGACCCCCGCGATCCTAAAGCCGACAATCCAACCGATGCCATTAAAGCATTAGATAAACGGTTAATTTCTTTTATTAAAGAGCAGGAAAAAAAGACCTTAAACCCCATCAAAGAAGCCTTATTTGATTTAGCGAGTTCGGAAGGAGCCACGCGTAAACATGAACTGCGAATTGTTAACGCGAACGTTAAAAAAATCATTACGCACCTTAAAATAGATTCGTGAGGATGCAGACTAAATTTACCAGCCCAATTAAAGGAAATAATAAGGGAAGTTGTTTACGATTAGCCACGTATTTAGAAAAAGAAAACGGTCAAAAAGCTGAATTAGAAAAAAGTTATTTTTTTTCGGTTGACCGAGACCGTTGTAATAAATGGGAAGTCGTGCAGCAGATTGATAACAACGCCAAAGGTCAGGGTCTGGAGCGCAAAGACGACCGGTTTTATTCCCTGGTAATTAGTCCCAGCCAGGCCGAACTAGCCCAGATCGGCAACGACCCGCAGCAGCTCAAAGCGTACACTCGTCAGGTGATGGAGAACTACGCGGCCAACTTTAATAAAGGGGTGAGCAGTCAAGACCTGGTCTGGTACGCCAAGATCGAGCACGAACGTAAACACGGGTTTGACAACCCCGAAGTAAAGGCCGGATTGTCCCAAGCGGGCGAGTTGAAGGAAGGCGACCAGCGGCATATTCATATCCTGGTTTCCCGTTGTGCCACCCGCGAGAACGGCCACGTTCTGCAAGCCGAGCGGACGCTAACCAACGCCGACCGAACGATGAGTTTATCCCCCATGACCAACCAGCGCGGAGCCGGGCAGGGAGCCGTGAAAAGCGGCTTCGACCGGGAGGATTTTTACCGAGCCAACGAACGCAGCTTTGACCAAATGAGCGGCTACCAGCGTAGCCGGGAAGAGTCCTATGATTACTGCAACGGCATTACCAGCGGGAAGCAACTCCAATACGAGCGGAGTGCCGCACAACAGGACCGCAGTATAGGCCAATCAATAGGAGCCAGCCGCAGCCAGGAATTAAATAAATCCAAACAAATTGACCGATCCGCTGAAGAATATCTCGGCTACTAAATCACTTAATCAACTCACTTATGGGCTTTCGACAAGGGTATGAATCCGGCCAGTTTTACGGCAGTTTATTCGTTAACGTTTTCAAGTATATCATCCTACCGGCAGTGTGTGCCTTTGTGGTCTATTTACTGTTAGATGTGGCTATCGAAGTCGTTCTAAAAGACATGCTGCACCAGGCTAAACCGGCCTTCGTCCGAAAAGCAGAACTCTGGATTTATGGGGCACTCTTTCTATTTTTTCTCTACCTACTAGCCGGGGGGCGGCTGAGTAAACCCAGCATTGCCCAGGCCAGCGTGACCACGCGCACCGGTTTAAAAGTGGCGCGGGGCGTGTACAATCTGGCTACGCTGGAAGGGGATATTCCCATGATCAAAATTACTAAGCCCACCCACCATAATTTAATTGCCGGATCACCCGGCAGCGGGAAGAGTTTCAGCATCATTGAACCCATGCTGCTACAAGCTATGCAACAGGGGAAAGCGGGGTTAGTGTATGATTATAAGTTTCCCACCTTCGCCAAACTGGTCGCTGCCAGCGTTGCCAAAGGGGTAACCCCCTTTTACATCAATTTTGATGATTTGACCTATTCGCACCGGGTTAACCCGATTCACCCCCAGGTGATGACCGAAATGGCTTACGCCAGGCAGTTCGCTACGACCGTGGTTAAAAACTTAGCCGGGCAGGGTGGCGACACGAACGGTTTTTTTATTGATTCGGCTATTGGCTACCTGAGTTTGCTGTTCTGGTATTTACGCACCGAACACCCGGCTTTCTGTACCATTCCCCACGCCATTCTGTTAGCCTTTCAAGATACTGAACAGGTCGTTGGGCTGTTAGAAACTAGCCGAGACCCGGTCACCCGCACCTCAGTACGGCCCATTCGTACAGCTTTAAAATCGAGTAAGCAGTTAGCCGCCATTGAAGGCACGTTACAGCAAAAGCTTCAAACGTTGATTTCGGCCAAACTCTTTTGGGTGTTATCGGGGGATGATGTGCGGCTGAATCTGAATGAGCCCGACGAGAAGAAAGTATTAGTGCTGGGTAACAATTCGAGCCTGGATGAAGTGTACAGCCCGGTACTGGCTTTACTGGCCAGCGTCGCCCTAAAAGAAATGAACCAACCCGGCAAGGCCGAGAGTATTTTTATGGTGGATGAATTCCCGACCATTTACCTGCCCCGTTTTGAAACCTACCCGGCGACGTGTCGGAGTAACGGGGTCGAAGTAACGATTGGTATTCAGGACTTTTCCCAAATGGAAGAGCGCTACGGGCGCAACATGAAAAACGCCATCATGGGCACATTAGGCAATCAATTCTTTGGGATGCAAGCTAATTTAGAATCCGCTAAATACGTCTCTGAACTGTGGGGCAAAGAGGAAGTACAAGCCACTTCGACCAGTCAAAGCGAAGCGACTGGCGGCACCCGCCCAGGGGGTAATACCGGCCAGTCCGTGAGTTTGACGGAACGCCAGCGCATCAAAGTGCAAGACGTATCGAATCTCAAACAGGGCGAGTTTTACGGGAAGCTGTTTCAAAGCGATTTCAGCACCTTCAAGGCCAGAATCAAAGCGGTCGAGCGGCCAACCGGGGCGGAGTGGAAACCTTTTAGTCAAGTAACCGACGAGCTGATTGAGCAGAATTTTAGCCGCATTGAGCAGGAGATTACCACGCTCATGCAGCGGCTACCACTGGAACCGCTCAAGTCGGTAATACCTGTCCCTGCGGCTACACCTACTCCTAAAACGAACCGACCAGAATCAGACTTAGCCGACGATTTTTAAAAATAACTATATGGCCTTCGGCGACCCCTTAGCGGGGAGCAAGCACACCAAAGCAATGGGGATAGGCAATTTATTGCCTATCCCCATTGCTTTGGTGTGCTTTTAATAAGGTCTTCTTTCGATCAAAGTTGGCTAAGAAAATTATAATTATTCAAAGTAGCGTCAATTAAATTCAAATGGCAATCCCAGAATTCAAATTATTGTTTGCTCAGAATCTCAAAGACCAATATAATATTCATAAACCCAAGAAATTTTAAAAAATAGACTTAGATCACAAAATTGTTACAACAGTTTATACTTAAAGCCTTACTAGTCAAGGTAATAGGCTAAAGTAAAAGTAAGTATATTGCCAAAGATAAATAGACTAAAATAAAACTAACAGACGATCATATTATAACTTATTCATATGTTTTTAAAGCAAAAACTGTTCATATTGTACAAAAAAACAACGTTTTATTGATAAAATGAATAAAAAATATAATTATATTGATTTATTCGCTGGATGCGGGGGGCTATCATTAGGCTTGCACAATTCAGGCTGGCAGGGTGTATTCGCGGTAGAAAAAAATAAAGATGCTTTTTTAACATTAAAACATAATCTAATAGATAAAAGAAAGCATTTTATATGGCCTGATTGGTTGCCACAGACCAACCTTGACATAGATCAAGTACTTAAAGATCACAAAGAAAATTTAGAAAATTTGGCGGGAAGCATAAGCCTAGTGGTTGGTGGACCGCCTTGTCAAGGATTTTCTGTGGCAGGGTTACGCAAAGAAGGAGACCAAAGAAACAATCTAATACACTCATACATTAAATTCATAGAAATCGTTAAACCTGAAATGATTTTTTTTGAAAATGTAAAAGGTTTTACACTGGAATTTAAAAAGAACAAAAAAGGTGGAATAAAATATTCTGAATTTGTTCTTAAGGCACTTAGAGATTTGGGCTACAAAGTAAAAGGAGAATTAACAGAACTTTCCGTATATGGTGTCCCGCAACGGAGAACAAGATTTATACTTGCGGGTGTTAGAAGCGATGTAAAAAGTACAATAGATGTTGACGATTTTTTTAAAATAACAAAAAAAAATAGTGCAAATTTCCTAAGAAAAAAAGGAATATCTATTAACACAAACCTTTCGGAAGCTATCTCGGATATACAGAAAAGTAATGGTTACATAGATTCTAGTGAAAATAAAAATTTCAAAGCGGGTATCTATGGAAATCCAGAATCTAGTTACCAAAAATATATAAGAGAAGATTGTGAAAACCTGTTTCCAAATAGTCATAGATTTGCAAATCATAAAAAAGAAATCATAGAAAAATTTGAAATGATTCTTCAATCACCAAATAAAAATATAAGTATTAATAAAGAATTAAGAGAAAAATTTAATATTAAAAAACACAGAGTAGTTCCATTATCTAAAACAGAGAAATGCCCTACTTTAACAACTTTACCTGACGATTTTATTCACTACTCTGAACCAAGAATATTAACTGTAAGGGAATATGCACGTATTCAAACATTCCCCGATTGGTACGAATTTCTTGGACAGTATACAACAGGTGGAAAAAGGCGAGTGAATGAAGTGCCAAGATATACCCAAATAGGAAATGCAATTCCGCCGTTATTTGGTGAACAAAGTGGATTAACTCTTAAGAAAATAATTGATAATGCAGCCACGTCCACAGGAGCTTAGTTTTAAGACCAATGTGTTATTAAAAAGTATAATCGGGAAGGATCTGATTAACGACGATAATATTGCTGTTCTTGAATTAGTTAAAAATAGCTATGATGCAGGATCAAGTTCAGTAAACGTAACGTTTAAAAATTTAAAAGAAAATGACGATGAGTTAAATAATACTTACTCAAAAAACACTTCAAAAATTATTATAGAAGACTTTGGAGTAGGAATGAATAAAGAAGATATAGAAGGTAAATGGTTAAATATAGCTTACTCAGAAAAGAGAAAAATTAAAGAAGCTTACGATAGAATTTTAGCTGGCAATAAAGGTGTAGGTAGGTTTTCATGTGATAGATTGGGTCAGTTTCTAGACCTTTATACGAGAAAAGATAAAGGTGATTATTGCCACCTAGCTGTAAATTGGAATGATTTTGAGACGGAAGAAAAAAACCTTGATGAAAAAGAAAAGCAAAATTTAGAAATACAACAGATTAAAGTATATCTAACAATAATTCCTAAAGAAAAATTTGAAGATATAACTAAATATAAATCTTTTGATAATGGTTTGATCTTAGAAATATCAAAACTTAGAAGCAAGTGGGCATACTTAGAGAAGACTCCCAAAAGCGAATGGTGGAATACGGCTAAGATTGAAAAACTAAGAAAATATTTAGAGAGATTAATTAATCCAAATCAATCTTTTCTTAAATCAACATTTAATATAAATTTAAAAGTAGAAGATTTTGTTGAAGAAGACGAACTTTTAAGTGATCATGACAAGTTAAATGGACCGATAAAAAACAAAATATTTGATAAATTAGATTTTACTTCTACAACTATCACTTCGAATATTGATAAATATGGTCAGACAATTACAACTACCATTAATGATAAAGGTAGAGATATTTTTATTCTTGAAGAGAAAAACGCAGATTTTAAATTATTAAAAGATATTAATATTGTTATATATTTTTTGAATACATATTCGAAAATGTATTTTACAAAACAAACGGGTATAAGATCCAAACATTTTGGATCAATTTTTTTGTTTATAAACGGCTTTATGATTCCTCCTTATGGGGAAGAAGGAGATGATTGGTTAGGACTAGAGTTGAGAAAAGGCCAAGGAACAAGACGGTTTCTTTCAACTAGGGATCTTATAGGCAGAATCGAGATAAAAGATTTGAATAATAATTTTAGTATTGTTTCAAGTAGAGAAGGTATAGTTAAGGATAAGTATTATTCTGAGCTTGTAGAAAGGGATGGTTTTTTTTACTACACTTTAAAAAGGCTTGAGAAATTTGTTGTAGATGGGTTGAAATGGGATAAAGTTACCGCCGAAGAAGAGGATGATGAAGAGACGCTATCTACAAAGCGTAACAGGATTACAAAGAGCTTTGAAGACAATCTTTCATCCATTTCTATAAAAGATGCAGAGAAAAATGAAATATACTATGAGAACGAAAAGGTTAAAACTAGAAGAATACTCTCTATAATTGGTAATATCATAGATGTAAAAAAAGAAAATATTATTGATTTATATATCAACAACGATATAATAGTTGACTTACTGCGTGAGGAGCAGGAAAAAGTTAAAAAGACAGTTGAGAAGCTCATTGAGCAAATAGAAACAGCCCCATCATACGAAGTTGAAGGGGCATTGCAACAGCTCGAATACAATAAGATTACTTTATCAAAATTGTATAAAGAAATGATCGCCACCTCCAAATATTCTAATAACGAAAAAAATACAGAACAAGCAAACAAATCTGACTTAATATTTGAAGATACAAATACAATTTTAGATGGCGTTAGAAAAGATTTGCAGATCGCTCTCGAAGAGAAAAGACTTGCAGAAGAGATAAAAAAACAAGAAGAAAATGCTCGTAAGCAAGTAGAAGTTGAACTTACAACGGAAAGGCAATTAACGACATACTTGCTTGCTACAAGAAAAACCCTTAGTTCTGAGGCAGACGGACTTATCCATAATATAAAAATAAATACGATAAATATTTTGTCTCTTGTTAATACTGTGGTTCAACAGGCACAATTAAAAAATTTAGATGAAAATCAACTTATTGACTACTTAGGTCAAATAAAGTATGAAGCGGAAAAGTGTCTTAATGTTGCTAAGTTAGCTACAAGAGCAGATATACAAATGGAAATGCAAGATATTATACTTGATATACCAAGCTATATATCGCAATATTTCACATATTATGATGATATATATAGTGAAAATAAAGGTTTTACATTTAATATAAATATCACATGTAATGAATTTAAAACGATTGCTAATGTTCTACACTTATCAATCATTTTGGATAATTTAGTTTCTAATTCGAAAAAATGGCAAGCTAACTATATAGAAATTAACATTAGTTGTATTGATGACAAACTCATAATTTTATTTTCTGACAACGGTTTAGGCTTATCAGATAATTTTTTAGACTCACCAGATAACATATTTAAATTGGGGGTGACAGCAACGCCTCCTCATCAAAATGCTACTGGAGGTTCTGGAATAGGCCTTTATTACATAAGAAAAATTTTAGAGGAGAGCTTTTCAGGAACTATCAGATTTGTTGGAAACAAAGTTGTATCATCAGGGGCATCATTTGAAATTATAATTCCTAAATAGCTATGCAAAGGTGTCTAATTATTGATGATGATAGTCCTCATATTTTAATAAATGAATGTGAGATAGAAGCTAGGCGACTAGGACTTAGTATAGAGTTTGTCTATTTTAATCCTCGAAAGAGAGTTTTTCTTAAACAAAGTGATACTGATACTAGGACTGTATCAATAAACTTTGACTTGGTTAAAGATAATTTAAAGGAAACAATATTAGATCAAAGGATTGATTTAATAATTTGTGATTATAGTTTTGGTGATAAGGATTTGGATGGCTTTAAATTGCTTATTTGGCTAAGGGGCCAGAAAAAGAAATCAAAATTAGTCCTGTATTCTGGTCATGGTGAATTTGAATCTGAATTTGTAAAAGATAATTTTAGTCGTACCCCGGCAGAAATTAAAAAACTTATTATTACTAATATTGAGGAAATAATACCTAGAGATGATAGGAAAGGTGTGATATTTAGAATATTGAAAGATGAAAAATTTAATTTAGATTCAACTTTGATACATGAACTGTTTAAATACTCTGACTTAACCTTTCACAGTACCTATCCGGATTTTGAAGGTATGTCACTTGGAGATATTGCAAAAGAAATTGAAGCAGAGACAGCTAAAGGTTTTTATTTTAAAGAAAATCTTATTCAGCTAGCTGTATCTCACATGATAGATTTAAACAAGTAATGCTCACTATAATTTACCCCTCTGATAGTTCAACTAAGTTTCTTTTGGAAATTCCTGAATTTTTAATTAGTAATTTTCCTGATGACATAAATTTTATATTGTTGGATGAAAGTACCGATTATATAGCTATTCATGGTATTATCGAGAATATAAATGATGGGGAAGTGATTTTATTTTTAGGGCATGGATCTAGCAATTGTTTATATGGCTCTCCACATCCATCAAATGAAAAAAGTGAATTTCTTTCAAAAGATAAACTTTCTATTCTTAATAATAAGAATTTCTTTTGTTTATCGTGTAATTCTTATGAGTTTATTAAAAGAAATAAAAAGTTTACGACTATAATAAATGCTGTAGGTTTTGGTGATTTGCCTACTGATTGGGTAGAAATAGTAAATGCTAGGGAATTTGATAACAATGCTTACCCAGGAATTACTGCTGATATTGTTGCAGAATTTTCCTCTATTTTAGTTGAACTACATAAATTAACCTTTAGAGATTATTTTCATCGAAATCTTCTAGCTAGCTAGTCTGTCCTTAGTACGAGAGGACCGGGATGGACTCACCGCTGGCGGATCAGTTATCATGCCGGTGGTATGGCTGAGTAGCTACGTGGGGATCAGATAAGCGCTGAAAGCATCTAAGTGCGAAACTGGCCTGAAGATGAGTGTTCCGGTATAAAGGGGTGTTGGAGACGACGACGTTGATAGGCGGCAGGTGTCAGCGGTGAGAGCCGTTTAGCCGAGCCGTACTAATGGCCCCGGACGCGTGTTTACAGTTGCGCGGTATTTGAATGAGTTGATGAAGTGTGTCATACGAAGTGGAATATCCAGGTCTCTCTCTGTAGGAAAAAAGACAACTGATATTGTGGTGTAAGTAGACAGGAATGTGTCGGCATCACTGACGAGTCAATTAGGTTGGTGTAATTTAGGCGGGTGTTCACCTCTTCCATTTCGAACAGAGTCGTTAAGCCCCGTACTGCCGATGGTACTGCTGTCATAAGCGGGAGAGTAGGAAGATGCCACCTATTGAAACA